>NZ_DASQVQ010000047.1:0-62774 GCF_035640695.1 Mycobacterium sp. | reverse complement strand
GGCGGCATCAACTCGCCGCGGGCGAAAAAGGTTGACAACGACAGCGTGTGGCGATTCGTCAAGGACACCGTCGAGGGTGGCGACTTCCGCTCCCGGGAGGCCGATTGCTTTCGGCTGGGCCAGGAAAGCATCCGGGTTATCGACCACATGAACGCCATCGGCGCCCCGTTCGCCCGCGAGTACGGCGGGCAACTGGCGACCCGATCCTTTGGCGGCGTGCAGGTCTCACGCACCTACTACACCCGCGGCCAGACCGGCCAGCAGCTCGAGATCGCGGCCACCCAGGCGCTGCACCGCCAGGTGGCACTGGGCACCGTTCGCATGCACACCCGCCACGAGATGCTGGATTTGATCGTGTCCGAGGGCGTGGCCCGCGGCGTGGTGGTGCGCGACCTGGTGACCGGGCAGATCCGCCCGGTCACCGGCCACGCCGTGGTGCTGGCCACCGGCGGCTACGGCAACGTGTACTACAAGGCGACGCTGGCGAAAATGTCCAACGCCACCGCGGCGTTTCGGGCGCATCGGCGCGGCGCGTACTTCGCCTCACCGTGTTTCATCCAGTTCCATCCCACGACCCTGCCGATCAGCTCACCGTGGCAGTCCAAGCGGATGCTGATGAGCGAGTCGCTGCGCAACGACGCCAGGATTTGGGTGCCCAAGACCAAGGGCGATGACCGGGCTCCGGCCGACATCCCCGACGACGAGCGCGACTACTTCCTGGAGCGCCGCTACCCAGCGTTCGGCAACCTCGTCCCGCGCGACGTCGCCTCGCGCGCCAACGCGCTGGCCATCCACGACGGTCACGGTGTCGGCCCCCTGCACAACGGCGTCTACCTGGACCTGCGCGACGCGATCGCCCGCCTCGGGGTGGCGGTGATCGACGAGCGCTACGGCAACCTGCTGGACATGTATGCCGAGATGACCGGCGAGGACCCGCGCAAGGTGCCCATGCGCATCGCCCCGGGCGCGCACTTTTCGATGGGCGGGCTGTGGACCGACTTCGACTCGATGTCGAATGTGGCGGGGTTGTTCGTCGGCGGCGAGGCTAGCTGGGCCTATCACTGAGCCAACCGGCTGGGCGCCAACTCACTGCTCTCGGCGTGTGTCGACGGCTGGTTCACCCTGCCGGTCTCGGTGCCGAACTACCTTGAATCCCTTTTGGGGACAGAACCTCTGGCCATCGATGATGCCGCGGTGACCACGACCGTCAACGAGTTGATGGTGGGCGTGCAACACCTGCTCGACATCGGTGGCAGCAAACCCGCCGAGTTCTTCCACCGCCAACTCGGCGATGTCCTTTATGACCAGTGCGGGGTGAACCGCTCCGGTGACGAACTCGCGTCCGCGATTGACAGCATCCGCAAACTGCGCAAGGAGTTCAATGACGACCTGCTCGTCACTGGTACCGGCGCGCAGCTCAACCAGGAACTCGAGAAAGCCGGTCGGGTGTCGGACTTCATCGATCTGGCCGAGCTGATGTGCATCGACGCACTGGACCGCGATGAGTCCTGCGGGGGCCACTTCCGCATCGAGCACCAGACCCCCGATGGTGAGGCGCAACGCGACGACGCGAACTTCGGCTTCGTGTCGGTATGGGAACGCCCCACCGAGCCGGGTCCATACATCCGTCACGACGAGCCGCTGCGCTTCACCGCGGTGCCACTGGAGACCAGGGACTACAAGACGAAATGAACATCACCCTCAAGATCTGGCGCCAACCCGGTAGCGACGCCGCCGGAAAGTTCGCGACCTATCAGGTGTCCGACGCCAAGCCGGAGATGACCGTATTGGAGCTGCTCGACCGGCTCAACGACACCCTGGTCGCCCACGGCGACGAGCCGGTGGCGTTCGAATCCGATTGCCGCGAAGGCATATGCGGCACCTGCGGCATCACCGTCGACGGGCGTCCGCACGGACCGGTGCCCAACACCACCACATGCAAACAGCATCTGCGCAGCTTCTCCGACGGTGCCACGGTGCGCCTGGAACCGTTCCGGTCCGCGGCCTACCCGGTCGTGCGCGACCTGGTCGTCGACCGCTCCGCACTCGACCGCGTCATTGAGGCGGGAGGCTTCGTATCCGTGGACGCCGGCACCGCGCCGGACGCCGACACTGTGCAGATCCCGCACCAGGTGGCCGAGGAGGCGCTGGACTTCGCGGCGTGCATCGGCTGCGGTGCGTGCGTGGCGGCCTGCCCCAATGGGGCGGGCAATTTGTTCATCGGCGCCAAACTCGCGCATCTGTCGCTGCTGCCGCACGGGCAGCAGGAACGCGAGCGTCGAGCCCAGTCGATGGGCGAGCAGGGCGAAGAAGAATTCGGGCATTGCGGACTCTTCGGCGAGTGCGCCCAGGTGTGCCCGGCCGGTATTCCGCTCGTCGCCGTTGCTGCCGTCAATCGGGAGCGCCTGCGCGCCTGGCGGCTGCGGCGCAAACCTACCGGTTGACGAGCTGCGCGCCACTTTGGGAGATGAGATCACCCACCGCCAGCTCGCCGAGGCGTAGCTGGCCCACGAGTGCGCCGGCCACTCCGGTGGCGTCGCCCCCGACGCACTTGACCACAACAACGCCTGTGTTTCGCGATGGGACGCTGGCGTCACACTCGTTGCCGTGCGTGAAACCAGCGTCACGGTGAAGGATTGTCACGCCTGCTTGAGGGCCTCGATCTCCAGGGTCACGGTCACCTTGTCGCCGACGACCGCCCCGCCGGTCTCCAGCGGCATGTCGATGTCAATGCCGAAATTTCTGCGTCTCAGCACGAACGACGCCTCGAAGCCGGCCACCTCACCATGGCCCATGCCGTGGTTGACGCCGTTGGACTCGAGATCCAGGCTGACCGGCTTGGTGACACCGTTGAGGGTGAACTCGGCGTCGAGCGCATAGTTGTCGCCGTTGGCCCGCACGCCGGTCGACCGGAACATGGCAGTGGGGTACTTTTTCGACCTTGAAGAAATCGGCAGACTCGATGTGGGCGTCGCGCTGCTCGTTGCCGGTGTTGAGCGAACCGACCGCGATCTCGGCGCTCAACGAAGCGGTACTGACCCCGACTGCCATCGGCCGCCCGTGTTGGAGTTCGGAGGCCAGCTCTGCACCGCGCAACTGCTGGGCGGCCGAGCTTGCCCTTGCGAAATCAACGGCGAGTCGGCCTGGATACCATTCTGACGGGCACCTGTTCCCGGACGCCCTCGACGCCTTTGCGCACGCATTAGGCAGATGCGGTCTTGCGAGCCGCCTGTGCTTCATGACGTTTCGGCGTGAGCGGCCACCCAGGCATCGACCTGCGTCCAGGTTCGTTCAAGCCACTGTCCGAACCGATTGGGTGGTGGGATATGGCTAGCGGGCACCACAACGGTGTGAACGAGCAGCTGCTGGTGGATAGGAAGCTGCCACCAAGGCCGATCGCGCCCGTCGGAACAAAAGCCGTTGTGCGCCAGCACTAGCACATTGCCGCTCGGTGCTCCGGCGACAGCGGCCGTGGCACCGCCACTGCGCGGGGGCAGCGTATGGGATTGCCGCAACGCGCGGCGGGCAGCACGGAAGCCGCCGGTCGAATGAAGTTCGCGAACCGCGTCGCGCCACCGTGGCCAGCTGAAATTGGCGCCCTCCGGGAACAGCAGCATCGCCTGGCCACCGGTCAGTGACTCGGCCAGGCCGCGGATCTGCCTGCGTGCGCGGTCGCCGCGGCTGAGGAAGCACAGGCACCCCATCGACCCGGCCAGATCCAGGACGGGCTCGCACTTCAGGACGGCTTTAAGCACCACCCGCAGTTGCAAGCGGTATTCGACTGCGATTAGCCAGGCCACGAGCACGCTGTCTCCCGGCCCACAGTGGCGGGCGAGCACGATCATCGGCTCATCACGCGAAATCGTTTCCGGCGCCGCCGAGGCAGAGTCGAGCACCACCTCCACGTCGAGGATCTTGCGCACAGCGGTGTAGGCCGAGGTGAGGAACTCCTGCATCAGCCGATCGCAGTCACGCTCACCGCAAACGACCTTGCCCAGTGTGCGAAGTTCGATGACCGCGTACGCCATCATCAACGCGACGGTGCGCGCGGGACGGCTCGACCGCGTCGCCAAACCCGCCACTACAGCGCCGGAGAACAGCAGCGGCCCCGCCAGCAGGACTAAAACCATCAACATGGTCACCAATGGCATGGTTAAAGCCCGACGCAGCACAGTCATCGCCGCGCCTTCAGGTATTCGCGGGTTGCCTCATAGGCCAATTGGGCGCGCTCCGCGACCCGGCGAGTGTCGCGGTAACGCAGATTTGACCACGTCGCCGCCGGCCGCTGCGGCAACCCAGTCGGAAGCACGTGAACCGTCACGCCTGAGGCCACTCGTTCCAGATCGCTCAAGAATCGATGCCGCCGTGAAATCTCGAAGGCGACGAACGCGACTTCCCACAAGAACCGCGGCGCAGCCAGGTCCTCCTCCAGTCGCCCAACGTGCAACACCCAGACGGTGTCGGCACCGCCTGCGACCGCCCTGTCCAGGGGGATGCTGTTCACTAGGCCACCGTCGAAGAAATGCTCATCTCCGATTTGGACCGGCGGAAAGACACCCGGCAGCGCGCATGAGGCAAGGACCGGCTCAATCAGCTCCCCGCTGGTGAACCAGTGCTCACGGGCAGTCTCGATGCTGGCCGCCACGCACTCGAACGGCACCGCCAGTTCCTCGAAGGTCTGCGCCGGCAACCGGTCCTGCAGCATCCGGCGCAGAGCACCATTGCCATGCAGCGCCGTCCTGCGGTGTACGAGGCCGGCAACTCGGCCGACTAGCGAACCGTCAAGCGTCCCGTTGTCGCCAAGCGTCTCCCAGATCGCCAAGAGCCGTTGCGCGCCTTCAGGGGTCGGATCGGCGGCTATGGCAGCGCCATTGATCGCACCGACCGATGTGCCGCACACCAAGTCCGGCCGCACACCGGCCTCCAGCAGTGCGCGCGCCATGCCGACCTCGGCGGCGCCCAGCACCCCACCACCGCCGAGCACGAACGAATGGCAGGTCATGGAAAACGTGTACCCACAAACCGCTCCCACCCGGCATGATGCCGTCGACGCGCGGCACCAACGCCACAAACTCGCCCTCGACCCCAGCGGCGACTAACAAACCCGCTGCGGCCACGCTCCAACCCCGAGATCTGCGCCAGGGTAGCGGGCGGGTCCGCGCCGACATAAGCAACGGTGCCCTCGGTGGTGGCAGGTCCAGCGGTGGCAGGTAGTGGATTCGAACCACTGTAGGCATACGCCGACGGATTTACAGTCCGCTCCCATTGGCCGCTCGGGCAACCTGCCTTGGTGCGACTAGCAGGGTACAACGAGGATGTACCCCGAGCCCACATCGTCAATATCGATGATAGGAGAAGTGACTGCAATGGCGGATTCATCGTTTGACGTCGTCAGCAAGGTCGATCGCCAGGAGGTCGACAACGCCTTGAACCAGGCCGCCAAGGAGCTGGCCACCCGCTTCGACTTCCGCGGCACCGACACCCGCATCGAGTGGTCCGGCGAGGAGGCCATCACCATCACCTCCTCCACCGAGGAGCGCGCGAAGGCGGCCATCGACGTCTTCAAGGAGAAGCTCATCCGCCGCGACATCTCGATGAAGGCCTTCGACGCCGGCGAGCCCACCGCGTCGGGCAAGACCTACAGGGTCAGCGGCACCATCAAGCAGGGCATCTCCAGCGAGAACGCCAAGAAGATCACCAAGCTCATCCGCGACGAGGGGCCCAAAGGCGTCAAGACGCAGATCCAGGGCGACGAGGTCCGCGTCTCGTCCAAGAAGAGGGACGACCTGCAGGCCGTCATCTCGATGCTCAAGAGCGCCGACCTCGACGTGGCGCTGCAGTTCGTCAACTACCGGTAGACGGCGTCACACTGTTGTGGTGACCGCCAGAGCTGCGCAGGAGACCGACTACTTCGACGTCATCATCATCGGCGCGGGCATCTCGGGGCTCGGCGCGGCCTACCGCATCGCCGAGCGCAACCCCGACCTCAGCTACACCATCCTCGAGCGACGCGGCGGGATCGGCGGAACCTGGGACCTGTTCCGCTACCCCGGCGTCCGGTCCGACAGCAGCATCTTCACGCTCAGCTTCCCGTACGAGCCGTGGACCCGACGCGAAGGCGTCGCCGACGGCGCCGACATCCGCGAATACCTGGCCGCGACCGCCCGCAAGTACGGCATCGACAAGCACATCCGCTTCGACAACCACGTTCGTTCGGCGGACTGGGATTCGTCGACCGACACCTGGACGCTGCGCGTCGAACACGACGGCGGCGCCAAGACGTACCGCACCCGGTTCGTCTTCTTCGGCAGCGGCTACTACAACTACGACGAGGGCTACACCCCGGACTTTCCCGGCATCGAGCGGTTCGGTGGCGAGGTGGTGCATCCGCAGCATTGGCCCGAAGAACTGGACTACGCCGGCAGGAAGGTCGTCGTCGTCGGCAGCGGCGCCACCGCCGTCTCGCTTATTCCGAAGCTGACCGAGCGGGCGTCGAAGGTCACGATGCTGCAGCGCACACCGACCTACATGATCTCCGCGTCCAAGTTCAGCACGCTTGCCGATACCCTCCGTAATGCGTTGCCGCCCAACCTGGCTCACGCGATCATCCGCTTCCGCAGCGTCCTGATCGAGTGGGTCGTCTGGTTCCTGGCGCGCACGGCACCCGGGTTGATGAAGCGGATGCTGCGCAAACAAGCGATCAATAACCTTCCCGCGGGCTACGACGTCGACGTCCACTTCAAGCCGCCGTACAACCCCTGGGACCAGCGGCTGTGTCTGATACCGGACGCGGACCTCTATCGAGCGATCAGCGACGGCCGCGTCGAGATGGTCACCGATCGGATCGATTATTTCGACGCCACCGGGATCGTGCTGAAATCCGGTCACCACCTGGACGCCGACATCGTCGTCACGGCCACTGGCCTGCAATTGCAGGCGCTTGGGGGCGTCACGCTCAATATCGACGGCGCCGAGATCAAGCCGCAGGACCGCTTCGTGTACAAGGCGCACATGCTCGAGGACGTCCCCAACCTGTTCTGGTGCCTCGGCTACACGAACGCGTCGTGGACATTGCGTGCCGACATGACCGCCCGCGCGACGGCAAAGCTACTGTCCTACATGGGGTCTCACGGCTACACGTCCGCCCACCCGCATCGCAACGGTGAGCCGATGCCGGAGAAGCCGGCGTGGGACATCCAGGCCGGCTATGTGCTGCGCAACCTGCACGCGTTGCCGAAGTCCGGCACCAAGCGGCCGTGGAACGTGCGGCAGAACTACTGGGCCGACGCGATCGACTATCGGTTCGACCGCATCACCGAGTCGATGGTCTTCAACACCAACGACCGACGGCGTTTTCTGAACTACGGGTGAATCGGTGGGATTGGCCAATAGTCTGTCCTGCATGACCGCTGACGCTGCCCGCCGGGAACCCCGCGTCGTCGTGTTCGGTGGAGGCTCGTGGGGCACCACCGTCGCGTCCATCTGCGCCCGCCGCGCCGAAACGCTGCAGTGGTGTCGCTCGGAGGAAACCGCCGAGGACATCAACAAGAACCACCGCAACACGAAGTATCTCGGCGATGAGATCGAGCTCTCCCCCACGCTGAACGCCACCACCGACTTCGACGAGGCCGCCGAGGTCGCCGACGTGGTGGTCATGGCGGTGCCGTCGCACGGCTACCGGGGCGTGCTCAACGATCTGAGCAAGGTGCTGCGGCCGTGGGTACCGTTCGTGTCCCTGGTCAAGGGCCTGGAACAGGGCACGAACCTGCGCATGTCGCAGATCATCGAGGAGATCATGCCGGGTCATCCGGCGGGGATTTTGGCGGGCCCGAACATCGCCCGCGAGGTGGCCCAGGGGTACGCGGCCGCCGCGACGCTGGCCATGCCCGACCACAATCTCGCCGAGCGGCTGGCGCAGCTGTTCCGGACCCAGCGGTTCCGCGTGTACACCACCGACGACGTGATCGGCGTTGAGATGGCCGGTGCGTTGAAAAACGTGTTCGCGATCGCGGTCGGCATGGGGTACTCGCTGGGCATCGGCGAGAACACCCGTGCGTTGGTGATCGCCCGCGCGCTGCGTGAGATGACGAAGCTCGGGGTGGCGATGGGCGGGCACCCCGAGACCTTCCCCGGTCTGGCAGGTCTGGGCGATTTGATCGTCACCTGCACCAGCCAGCGCAGCCGCAACCGCCACGTCGGCGAACAGCTGGGCGCCGGAAAGTCCATCGACGAGATCATCGAATCGATGAACCAGGTCGCCGAGGGCGTCAAGGCGTCCAAGGTGATCACGGAGCTCGCCGACCGCTACGGGATCAACATGCCGATCGCGCGTGAGGTCGACGCCGTGATCAACCATGGCTCCACGGTGGAACAGGCCTACCGCGGGCTAGCCGCCGAGACGCCCGGGCATGAGGTGCACGGGCCGGGTTTCTAGAACGGCCTGGTGCCCTGCGGCCGATCTATGAGCGGCGACGTCTCGCCGACGATGAAGCTGCCGCCCGGGCTGATCACAAACCCGGACTGGAACGCCGAGTTCATGCACGTCGTCGTTCCCCCACCGTCCGTCGCGCAGCTGATCGACCGGTAGCTCAGTCTGGTGTTCGGCGGCAGCGGCTTGACCGGTCCAGCGGCCGCGAACACCGGGGCGTCGGCGTTGGCGAAGCCCGGCGCACCGGTCGGCCCGCCGCTGACGATGTTGGCGCCGTTGGGAGCGCCGGGGATCGGCCCGCTGCAGCCGTAGTTGCCGTTGGCTTTTTGGATGACGCAGGTCAGCCCGTCCGGCGTGCCGAACCCGTACCAGGCGCCGTTCATGACCGTGAAGTCGGCGGGCGAGACGGGTGGATAGGCATTGACGTTCGGCGGCGGCGGTGGCGCGCCCGGGTCGGCCAACGCGGCGCCCGGGATCGCAAGCGTTGCCGCCCCCGCGGCACCGGCCAGGCCGATCAGTATTCCGCGCAACACGGCACACACCCTAGGGGACCGCGCTGAGACGCGCATCACGTACCGCGGAGGATCACATCCATAATAGACTGGTTGGTACAAAATTGGGCGACGAAAGGGCCCGCATGACCATCGTGCCGTCCGCGGACGAACTGACCGGCTTGGAGCTGCTGAAACGCGCGATCAACCTGCCGCCGTCCATTGGGTCACTGCTCGGTATGACGTTCGACGAGGTCGGGCACGGCCGCGTCGTGATGAGCCTGCACACCCGCCCGGAGTTCGCCAACCCGCTTGGCACACTGCACGGCGGCATCTGCGCCACGCTGCTCGACTCGGCCATGTCCAGCGCGGTGCACTCGACGCTCGAGGCCGGCGTCGGCTACGGCACGCTGGAATTGAAGGTGAACTACGTCCGCTCGGTGCCCGTCGACGGCGTCAAGCTCACCGCGACCGCGCACACCATTCACGTCGGCCGCACGACCGCCACCGCCGAAGGACGGGTCTATGACCCGGACGGCCGCCTCGTCGCGCACGGCAGCACCACCTGCATCATTCACCGCTAGAAGCCGTGGCCGCGGGCCATGGCCTCCAACCGGCGAATCCGGTCCTCGATCGGTGGGTGCGTCGAGAACAGCGACCCCATCCGCTCGCCGGACCGGAACGGGCTGGCGATCATTAGATGGGCCTCGCTGGCCAACTGAGGCTGCGGCGGCAACGGCGCGGCCTCCACGCCTCGGGAGATCTTCTGCAGCGCCGAGGCCAAAGCCAGGGGATCGCCCGTTAATTCCGCCCCCGACTGGTCGGCCTGGTACTCACGGGACCGTGACACCGCCAACCGCACGATCGTGGCCGCGATCGGACCCAGCAGCGCAATCAACAGCAGCGCAAAGGGATTCGCCCCACCTTCGCGGTTGCCGCCGAACCAGCTCATGATCACGGCCATGTTGGCCAGCCCGGAAATCACCGCCGCCATCGCGCCGGCGACACACGAGATCAGGATGTCGCGGTTGTAGACATGCGACAGCTCATGACCCAGCACGGCGCGCAACTCCCGCTCGTTCAGGATCGCCAGGATGCCCGTCGTGCAGCACACCGCCGCGTTGCGCGGGTTTCGCCCGGTGGCAAAGGCATTGGGGTTGGCGGTGTCGCTGATGTAGAGCCGCGGCATCGGCTGGTGCGCCGTCGTGGCCAGCTCGCGGACAATCCGGTACATCACCGGCTCTTGCAGCTCGCTGACCGGCTGCGCGTGCATCGCCCGCAGCGCCAGCGTGTCGCTCTTGAAGTACACGAAGACGTTCATGCCGACGGCGAACAACACCGACAGCCACAGAATCGACGGATTCCTGAACAGCGACCCGATGAACACGATCAGGGCCGACATCAGCCCCAGCAGCAGCACCGTCTTGACACCGTTGCGGTATGGCTGCCCGTGCATCAGTTTTCCTCCTACGAAAGCCTCGTCCGGAGGTTGAACGTTCGCGCCGGCCCGCAGGGTTCCACCGCTAGCCGTGCCGGTCGATCGTGTAGTCGACGAGCATCGCCAACGCCCGACGGCCCTCGCCGTCCGGCAACCCGGCCAGCTCCTCGCGGGCCGCCGCCGCGTACCACGCGACCGTCTCCTTGGCCTTCCGGATGCCCGACGACGCCCGCAGCAGGTCCAGCGCCTCGGCCACGTGCGCGTCGTCCATCGGTCCGGAGAGCAACTTGCCCAGCCGCTCGGCGTCGGCACCGGCCTCGCGCAGCGCATACAACACCGGCAGCGTGCGCACGCCCTCACGCAGGTCGGTGCCGGGCGTCTTGCCGGACTCGTCGGAGTCGCTGGCGATGTCGATGATGTCGTCGGAGATCTGAAAGGCGGTGCCGACGATCCCGCCGAGCCGGCTCAGCCGCTGCACGTCCCGCTCGGCCGCCCCGGAGAATTCCGCCCCGAACTGCCCCGACGCCGCGATGAGCGACCCCGTCTTCTCGTGCACAACGCGCAGGTAGTGCTCGACCGGGTCGATGCCATCGGCGGCGCCACGCGTCTCGCGCATCTGACCCGTCACCAGCTCGGCGAATGTCTCGGCGATCACCCGCACCGCGTGCGGGCCAAGCCGGGACACCAGCCGCGACGCGGTGGCGAACAGGTAGTCGCCGGCCAGGATCGCGATGTTGTTGCTCCACCGGGCGTTGGCGCTGGCCGCGCCGCGACGCACCTGCGCCTCGTCCATCACGTCGTCGTGGTACAGCGTCGCCAGATGCACCATCTCGATCACCGCGCCGGCGACGGTGACCTGCCATGCATCCGGATCGGGTCCCAGCTGCGCGGACAGCACCGTGAACAGCGGCCGGAAGCGTTTGCCGCCGGCGCGGAACAGGTGCAGGACCGCGTCGCGGATGATCTCGTCGCCCTGGGTCAGCTCGGTTTCCATCAGCTCTTCGATGCGAGCCAAACCGTCGCGCACGCTGGCGGCGAACGCCGCGTCCCCCAGGTCTACGCCCGCAACTACTGTCGCTGGTGTCCCCACCCGTCCAACATACTGGGAAGCGTGAACACCAGCGCAGATGTGGTCGTCGTCGGCGCCGGACCGGCCGGTTCGGCGGCCGCGGCGTGGGCGGCGCGTGCGGGCCGCGAGGTGCTGGTGGTCGACGCCGCCGACTTTCCCCGCGACAAGGCCTGCGGCGACGGGCTGACGCCGCGGGCGGTGGCCGAGTTGCGGCTGCTCGGTCTCGGCGACTGGCTCGACGAACGCATCAAGCACCGGGGGCTGCGGCTCACCGGGTTCGGCGGCGGCGTCGAGGTGGACTGGCCGGCCCCATCGTTTCCGGCGACCGGCAGCGCGGTGCCGCGCACCGAACTCGACGAACGCATCCGCCAGGTGGCCGCCGACGACGGCGCGTCGATGATGCTGCGTTCGAAAGTCGTTGACATCGAGCATGATTCGTCCGGTCGCGTGCGCTCGCTGGTGATGTCGCGGAATGGCGGGTTCAGGGAAGTGGGATGCCGTGAGCTGATCGTCGCCGATGGCGCGCGGTCGCCGCTGGGACGGACGCTGGGCCGGCGGTGGCATCAGCAGACGGTGTACGGGGTGGCGGTGCGCGGTTATTTGAAGTCGCCCCGCCACGACGAGCCGTGGCTGTCGACGAACCTTGAACTGCGCACCCGGGCCGGTCATTTGCTGCCGGGCTACGGCTGGATCTTCCCGCTCGGCGACGGCGAGGTGAACATCGGCGTCGGCGCGCTGGGCACCGAGAAACGGCCGGCCGACGTCGCGCTGCGCAAGCTGATCGCGCACTACACCGACATCCAGCGCGACGAGTGGGGGTTCGACGGGCCGCCGCGGGCGATCGCGTCCGCGTTGCTGCCGATGGGCGGCGCGGTGTCCGGCGTCGCCGGGCCGAACTGGATGCTGATCGGCGACGCCGCCGCGTGCGTGAACCCGCTGAACGGCGAGGGCATCGACTACGGGCTGGAAACGGGGCGGCTGGCCGTCGATTTGCTCGGCACCGGGGACCTGTCCAGGGCGTGGGCGTCGCTGTTGCAGCACCACTACGCGAAGGCGTTTTCGATCGCGCGGCGGCTCGGCTGGCTGCTGACGGTACCTTGGTTCCTGCCGACCGGAGGTCCGATCGCGATGCGGTCGATCAAGCTGATGGAGATCGCGGTGCGGGTGATGGGTAACTTCGTCACCGACGACGACGTCGACCTGATGGCATGGACCTGGCGGCGAGCCGGCGCGGCGTCGCGCTGGGCGGACCGGCGGCCGCCGTTTAGCTGATGGGCGGGCAGTGGCGAAACTGATCCGGGCGGTCGCCTGTGCCGGAGCTTGACGCGCACCAACAACTCGCCGCGCAATACCTGATGCTCACCGCCCAGTAGCTCGCTTAGACGACGCGGCGGGTGGCCGCGTGCAGCGCCACGATGCCGCCGGTCAGGTTGCGCCACCGGACGCCCGCCCAGCCGGCCTCCTCGATGCGGCGAGCCAGCGCGGCTTGATCCGGCCAGGCGCGAATCGATTCGGCGAGATACACGTACGCCTCCGGATTACTTGCGAAGGCCTGCGCGATCCGCGGCAGCGCCCGCATCAAATACTCCTTGTAGACGGTGCCGAACAGTCGATTGGTCGGCGTCGAGAACTCGCACACCACCAGACGCCCACCCGGTTTCGTCACCCGGGCCATCTCGCGCAGCGCCGCGTCCTGATCGGCGACGTTGCGCAACCCGAAGCTGATCGTCACCGCGTCGAACACCGCGTCCGCGAACGGCAGTCGGGTCGCGTCGCCGGCAACCTTCGGCACCTTGCGCCGCCGCCCCGCCCTCAGCATGCCCACGCTGAAGTCCGTTGCCACACACCAGGCGCCCGAGTCGACCAGCTGCTGCGTCGACACCGCCGTGCCGGCGGCGAGGTCGAGTACGGTGTGGCCCGGGCCGATGTCGAGCGCCTTGCGGGTGGCCCGGCGCCAGGCGCCGTCGCGGCCCAGCGACAGCACGGTGTTGGTGATGTCGTAGCGGCGTGCGACCGCGTCGAACATCGACGCGACCTGGCGTGGATCCTTGTCCAGCGTCGCCCGGCTCACGGAGCCGAACCTACGCCGTCAGGCTCCCCCGGGCCGCCGGGGTGCCCTGCACGGCGGCGTAGTGCCCGAGCAGCTCGTCGCAGATCGCCGGCCATGTGCGCTGCACCACGCTGCGCCGGGCGGCGTGCGAGTAGCGCGGCCTGGCCTGGACCAGATGCGTCACCGCACCCGGCAGCTGCGCTTCGAATTCGTCGACACTCAGCAGAAAGCCAGTGCGCCCGGGCTCGACGAGGTCGCGCGGTCCGCCGGCGTCGGGCGCGACGACGGGCAGGCCCGAGGCCAACGCCTCCTGCACCGCCTGGCAGAAGGTTTCGTGCTCGCCGGGGTGGACGAACACGTCCATGCTCGCATAGGCGGCGGCCAGTTCCGGGCCGTACAGCGCGCCGGTGAAAACCGCCGTGGGAATGAGCTTTTCGAGCTTAGCGCGGTCCACTCCGTCGCCCACGATGACGACTTGCACATCGTTGCCGTCGGCCAGCACCTTCAGCCGGTCAACGTGCTTCTCCGGCGCGAGCCGGCCGACGAATCCGACGATCGGCTTGGCGTCGGGTGACCACTGCCGGCGAAGGCGTTCATCGCGCGCCGACGGCGCGAACCCGGTGATGTCGACGCCGCGTGCCCACTTGTGCACCCGCGGAATCCGATGCGCGACAAGGTTCTCCACGGTCGCCGACGACGGCGCCAGCGTGCGGTCCGCGTGCCGGTGCAGATAGCGGAACCAGGCCCACGCCGCCCGGGTGGTGACGCCGATGCCGTAGCTCTCGGCGAAACCCGGAACGTCGGTCTGGTACACCGCGACCGTCGGGATGTCGAGGAACCGGGCGGCCTGCAGCCCGCCCCAACCCAACAGCGCCGGCGATGCCAAATGCACTACGTGCGGCGCGAATTCGCGAAATATGCGAAGCATTCTCGGGCGGGGCACGCCGAGCGGTAGCGAGGTGATCTTCGGGAACATCCGCGAGGGCATGCGGTACACCGGCACGCCGTCGTACTCACGATCGGCCGGCTGCTCGCCGCGCGGATTGTCCGGAGCGACAACGATGGCGTCGTGGCCGGTGCGGCGAAGATGCTCGAGCACCCGGACCACTGAGTTCGAGACGCCGTTGACGTTGGGCAGGAACGACTCTGCGACGATCGCGACTCGCACGTGACAAGGGTGACAGCTGCGACTGACCGAGAGGTTATGCACAGGGATACGGGACACGAAAAGCCGGTGCGAAAATCGGCGCAGAACAACGCGGCCGCTGACCGCGGCCGTTTATCCGAATTAGGAGTTATTAAAAAGTTACCGAAATTGCCAAAATCTGCGGTAGCGTTTCCCGCTAATTGGCCACCGGCACCACAGGAGAACCGACGAATCAATGGCTTTTCCGGCGAGCAATTTAGGCGTTGACAATTACCCGCTGCATCGGGTGCGACAACTCGATCCCGATTCCGCGGTGCGGCTGCGCCGCCTGCTCAGCAATGCGATAACCAGCATGTTGCGCACCGTTCTCGACCACAGCGACGCCGCCCGCGTTCAATGGCAAACCGCATCGCGGAAATACCGAGAGCGATGGGCGCAGGGCGAGCTGGACGCGGTCACGCCGGTGCTCTCGGATCTGCTGGCGTGGCTACGCCGAGCCGGCATCGACCCCGCCGGTCATCCCGACATCGTCGCGTTGTCCAATGATCCGGCCGTCAAGCGAATCCGCGGCCGCACCCACGCAGTCGAAAACGACAAGAGCCTGTTGGAGATGTTCCGACAGGTCGCGAGTGCCATCGCGCGCTGATGGCGCGCAGGGTGCGCCGCACGCCGCAGAGCGGGTCGCTGGTGCGGCCGCGGTGTCTGCTGGATGCGTTGGCGGGTCAGATCCAGTTTGGCGCCGGCCAGCGCGACGTCGATCGCGGTTTAGGAATCGCATGAGTGGGCACCCTGCGGCATGATCGCACGTCACATCCATCGTTTGCTTGCTCCTGCGGTAGTCGCGGCGTTGGGCGTCAGCGTTTCCGTTCTCGCGTCTGTAACCCCTTCCGCCGCCGCCGATCCGTGTCCGGACGTTCAGGTGGTGTTCGCCCGCGGCACCGACGACCCTCCTGGTGTCGGTCCGACCGGACAGGCATTCATCGACTCCCTGCGCGCGCGCGTTGTCGCAAAATCGCTCGACGTATATCCGGTCACCTACCCCGCTACCTATGACTGGACGAACGGGGGCAAGGAGGGCATCAGAGACGCGAGCGCGCACGTCGTTTCGATGGCGCACGACTGCCCCAACACCAAGATGGTGCTCGGCGGTTATTCCTCAGGCGCGGCCGTGATGGGCTTCGTCACCTCGGCTGAAGTACCGGCTGGGGTCGATCCGGCGAGCGTACCCAAACCGCTGGACCCCGAGGTGGCCAACCACGTCTCCTCGGTCGTGCTCTTCGCAATGCCAAATGACAAGACGATGAACTTTTTCGGCCAGCCGCCGGTCGTCATCGGGCCGCTCTATCAGGCCAAGACCATCAAGGTATGCGCTCCCGAGGACCCGATCTGTTCCGACGGGATGAATTTCGACACACATAAGTCGTACTGGACCAACGGCGCGGCAATTGATCAGGGCGCGGCCTTTGCGGCCAGTCGACTTGGCGGAGCTCCTGGCGCGCCGACGACCGGGGCCGGGTCTCCGTCTCCCGGGGGAAGCTTTGGCACTTAATCCCTGACGCAGGGCCTCGCGCCCGCGATCCGGGCACCGCGGATCACGGGCCAACGGCATGACGAAGATGACGGGGAGCGGTCCCCGCGACCGCTCCCCGTCCTCTCATCCGTACAACTTGGCCATGATCGCGCCTGCTTCGTCGTCTTCCAACACCGGCGTGGCGTCGATCTCGATCAGTTCCCGCCATTCAGACAGCATCTCGAACACGCCCTTCGGATCGGCCGCCTCCAAGACGGCGCAGCCCTTGCCGTTCATGCCGAACCACCGACCGAGTTGAGTCACACCATCCGGCGGTTTGGCGCCCGTTTTCAGAAAGCGCTCGGTTGCCGTCCGGAAGCTGCCCTGCGGCGCGGAAAACGTAACGAGATACTTCATACTTACCTCCTTGTTAGCTAAGGCGAGTTCGAATGCCGTGACAAGCAAACCGAGTATCCGCCACTGCCACCATCCCGTAGAGGCTATTGACGATGGAACTCGTTGGCTTGGCGACGATGCTTGATATTGCAAGAACCAGCACAGAAATCAACGCTGCGGTCAATAAATGCGGCAAAACGAGAAGTGTGGCACCGCGCTGGCTTGGGCCGCCGTTTCGGCGATCAGCTAACACCCGTATCGACGGTCACCGTCCAGGGGGCGTTGCTGGCGACGATATATTCGGGTCGCTTCGGGCCGGTTGGATGCCGCGCAATCGCCGCCCGTGAATCGATTCGGGCGGTACGGTTCCACCATGCGGTGGATGAACGTTGCCGCGGCGGTCTGGATCATGGTCGCCGCGGCCGCGTGTACGTCGACAACCGACGGCCGCGCGGTGGCGCCGTCCGGCGTGGATCTGAAGGCCGACGTGGTGATCGCCGAGGACGGGTATGGCGTGCAGCTGGGCAAGCCGTACGCGCCGGCGGCGATCGAGATCTTCACCGAGCCGCTTTGCTCGCATTGCGCGGATCTGCAGTTCTACTTCGGCGAGGAGATGCAGATGTACGTCGAGAGGGGCGATCTGGTCGTGACGTACCGGCCGCTGACCTTCCTCGACCCGTCACCGCGCGGCTACTCACACCAGGTCGCCAACGCCTGGTTCTTGGCCGCCGCCCCGGGCACCAAAACCAAGGCCAGCGCCATGCTGGGGTGGATCCAGGACCTGTACTGGCAGATGAATCCCAACGGCCCGAACATCGACGCGAAGGCGATCGCCAAGATCGCCAAGGACGACGCGCTGCCGTCCGAGGTCGCGGATCGCATCGCCGCCGGCGACAGGGGCGTCGACCTGGACGCCATGGCCAAGGCGAACACCAAGCGCCTCGAAGGCATCATTAATAGGAGCGCCCGCACGCCCACCGTCTACGACGTCAACGCCAAACAGGTCATCGACGTCGGCAACGACAACTGGGTAAAGAACCTGGTGCAGGGCGGCTAGCCGGCCCCGCCGAACCAGCGCTTCTCGGCGAATGCCAGCCCGACCAACAGACCCGCGGCCACCAGCCAGCCCACCACCGCGATCGAACCGGCCGGGACGATCGCCAGCGAGGCATTGCGGTGCTGCACCCGCACCAGGTCGGGGTCGTTCTTGTCGTACTCGACGTAGATGCGCATGCCGGTGTCCAGCTCCGAGGGGTAAAGCACGCCGAGCTCGGGCCGGTAGGTCACTCGATCGGGCGTGACGAATTCGATCGTCGCTCGGCGCGGGCCCGCGCTGAGCACCTCGGCCGCCGCCACGCCCATGTGCCGTTCGATCTGCCGGTCATTGCGCCAGGCCCCGGCGACGAGCAACACCGACTGCAGCGTCACCAGACCGGCCACGACCAGCAGGCCAATCCTGGCCCGGCGGAAGATTATTCGGGAACGCGTCTCGGGCATGTCGGGCTTGCGCAGGGGCAGCACCATGCTGCAGACGCCGACGGGCAATCTCATATCGCGGCCTTGATCGACGCGTGCAGCCGCCGCAGCGTCGACCGGTCGGCCTTCACCTCGAACACCCGCACTCCGCCGGCCGGCGTGTCCAGCGCGTCGGCCAGCTGGTCGGCCTCGACCTGACGGGACTCGACGTGATAGGCCCGGCACAGCGCCCCGACGTCAATGTCGTGCGGTGTACCGAAGATTCGCGATGACACGTCGGAGAACCGTGGATCACCCTGCTCCAGCAGCTCGAAGATGCCGCCGCCGTTGTCGTTGGACACCACAATCGAAAGGTGGTGCGGCACAGGCTCCGTCGGCCCGATCAACAGACCCGACGCGTCGTGCACGAAGGTCAGGTCGCCGATCAGCGCGATGGTGCGCCCGCCCCACCGGTCGTGCGCGAGCGCGGCGCCGATCGCCGTCGACACCGTGCCGTCGATGCCCGCCACGCCGCGGTTCGACCGCACCGTGACGCCTTTCGTGTTCAGGCTCACCAGCGCGGCGTCGCGCACCGGGTTCGACGCGCCCAGCACCAGCTGGTCACCCTCGCGCAGCGCATCGGCGACCCGCGCAGCGACGTGCAGTCCGGTCGTCAGCGGCCAGGACGCCAGCTGATCGCGCACCGCCTTGACCACGTGCCGGTTCAGCTCGTCGCAGCGGCGCAGCCAGCCCTCGCTCGGTTCACCCGAGGTGACCGCGCGCGTGCCGGTGGCCTGCGAATTGCCCGACACGTCGGGCCAGCGGGGGCCGGTCGTCAACGCAAACACCGGCACCGCCGGGTCGGCCAGCAGCGCCTCGACTGTCCGGTGCAGCGTCGGCCGGCCGAGCATGATCACCTGCTGCGGGTGCAGCAGCGGCAGCGCCAGCGGGTGCAGTGGGTTGCGCGCGGACGGGGCCGTCGGCTCGGCGACCGTCGGCAGCATCGCCAGGTTCGGGTGCACGCCCGCGCCGTGACCGGCGATCACGACGGTGTCGTGTCCCACGTCGATATCCAGCGGCTGGTCGAAGGTGACCGCCGGCGTGTGGGTCCACGCCAAGCCGCTTGGCCGTCCGGGCGGCGCCTCACCGGCGTGTGCGTCCGGCTCGGGATCTGGCACCAGCGGTTCGCGCAGCGGAATGTCGAACTGCACCGGGCCGGCGTTGGCGCTGCGAGAACCCTTGGCCGCCACCAATACTCGACAGACCGCCGAGCGCCACCGGGCATTCTGCTCGGGCAGCCGATCGCCGGCTTCTTCGGCCAGGCCGAGGCTGATCGCGGCGCGCAACTGGGTGCCGAAGTATCCGAATTGCTCCATCGTCTGGTTCGCGCCGGTGCCGAGCAGCTCGTAGGGCCGGTTGGCCGACAGCACGATCAGCGGCACTCGCGCGTAGTTCGCCTCCACCACCGCAGGCCCGAGATTGGCCACGGCGGTGCCCGACGTCATCGCCACCGGGACCGGCGCGCCGCTGCCCACCGCCAGACCCACGGCGAGGAAACCCGCCGTGCGCTCGTCGATGCGGACGTGCAACCGCAGGCGGCCGGCATGATCGGCATCGCGCAACGCGAACGCCAGCGGCGCATTGCGCGAGCCCGGGCACAACACGACGTCGCGCACGCCACCGCGGATCAGCTCGTCGACGACGACTCGCGCCTGCACAGTCGATGGGTTCACCATTGGTACTAGCGTGTCACAGGTCGTGCGCGGTAGCGCCGGGACCTGGCGCGCTCGAGCGCGTGATCCCACAGCAGCATCGCGGTGGCCTTGATCTGCGTCGGGTTGACCAAGCCCTTGCCGAGCAACGCGGTTGCGGCGGCCTTGGTGCTCGCCGACGCCTTGGACATGTGGCCGGAGTCGAACGGCGGCTGCGGGTCGTATTCGATGGCCAACTGGATGGCCTTGGCGCGAGGCTCGCCGACAATCTGGCCGGCGAGCCACATCGCGAGGTCGATGCCCGCCGACACCCCCGCACTGGTGATGATGTCGCCTTCTTGGACGATCCGCTCGTCGCCGACGGGCACGGCGCCGAGAGCCTTCAACGCGCTGAGCGCGAGCCAATGCGACGCCGCGCGCCGGCCGGTGAGCAGGCCGGCGGCGGCCAGGATGACCGAACCCGAACACACCGACGTCGTCCAGGTCGCGTTGTGATGGGCCTGCCGGAGCCAGTCGAGCAGTTTCTGGTCGCGGGCGTGCTCCATCGTCGTCACCCCACCGGGCACCAAAATAATGTCGGGCGAAGGAGTTTCGTCGAACGAATGCGTGGCGCCGACGACCAGCACACCGGAGTCGGCGGTGATCGGTCCCGGTTCGTGCCAGAGGAAACGCAGTTCGGCGTCGGGCAGGAAATGCAACACCTCATAGGGGCCGATCATGTCCAGCGCGGTGAAGCCCGGGTAAGTGACAATCGCGATCTGGGTCATCGTTTTTCTCCTTTGTCAGGCGAAGGTCTTGCGGTAGTGATCGGGGGAAACGCCCATGCGCCGAATGAAGTTGCGGCGCATGGTTTCCGCGGTTCCGAAGCCGCATCGCGCCGCGATCGAGACGACGGTGTCGTCGGTCTCCTCGAGTTGCCGGCGCGCGGCCTCGGTGCGCACCCGCTCGACGTACTGGCCGGGCGCCTCGCCGACCTCAACGGTGAACACGCGGGTGAAGTGACGCGGGCTCATCGCGGCACGCCGGGCGAGTTCTGCGATGCTATGCGCGCCACCGGGTTCCGCCTCGATGACCGCCTGCACCGCACGGATCGGTTCGCGGCGCGCCCGCGGCATCCACACCGGGGCTGCGAATTGCGTTTGCCCGCCGGGGCGGCGCAGGTACAGCACCAGCCAGCGCGCCACCGTCTGCGCGACCTCGGTGCCGTGGTCGTCTTCGACCAGCGACAGTGCGAGGTCGATGCCCGCGGTGACGCCCGCGGCCGTCCATACGGTGTCCGAGCTGCGCAGGAAGATCGGCTCGGGGTCGACGGTGACGTCGGGGAATTCGCGTGCCAGCCGGTTGGCGAAGGCCCAGTGGGTGGTGGCGCGGCGGCCGTTCAGCAGCCCCGCCTGGGCGGCCAGGAACGCGCCGGTGCAGACGCTGACGATGCGGCGAGCATGGTCGGCGACGGCCCGGATCCAGTCCACTATGTCGGTTCGTTGGCGGGCCGCATCAACACCCGCGCCGCCGGGCAGCACGACGGTGTCGACCGGGCCGCGCGGATCGGGCAGCTCTGTCGTCAGTAAGCCGAGGCCGGTCGCCGTGATCGCGGGTTCGCCGTCTCGAGACGCCACAGCCACGTGGTAGGCGCCGTCGACCAGCAGCGACGCGAGGGTGAACACCTCGTACGGGCCGATCACGTCGAGCGCCTGAATGCCCGGAAAGGCCAAGATCACCACGTTTCGTGTCACGGCTGCCAGTGTTCGCCGGTTACGCGATGGCGTCTACGCCAGGTATCCCACCAATTAGGACATGGTGTTGGGTGATCACAGCGCCCGATAGCAGGCTTTGACTCGCTCGATCCACCACTGCCGGCGCCCGGGCGGCGCCGCCAGCGCCCGCAGCCGCACGGGGTCGGGTGTCACCGGCCCGGCCGGCAGGTACCCGTCGATGGGCGTCATGGCCTCGGCCACGTCGTCGATGAACAGCGCGCCGGTGCCGAGGCCGCAGGCGTGGTCAAGACGCGGCAGCGCGGCGGCGGCCCGCAGCCCGGCCCCGATGCCGACCGCCGAGTCCAGCGCGCTGGACACCACCACGGGTACGTCGATCTGCCTCGCGATCGCCAACAACGCCGCGACGCCGCCTAACGGCGCAACCTTGAGCACCGCGATGTCCGCGGCGCCGGCGCGCACCACGCGCAACGGATCGCCGGCCTTGCGGATGCTCTCGTCGGCGGCGATCGGGACGGCGACCCGGCGTCGGACCTCGGCGAGTTCTTCGACGGTCTGGCACGGCTGCTCGATGTATTCGAGCGGACCCAACGCGTTGGCTGCGGCCACCGCCTCGTCGACGGTCCACCCGCCGTTGGCGTCGACGCGCACCGTCGGGATCAACGCGCGGACCACTTCCACGCGGTCGACATCTTCGGCCAGTGTCTGCCCCGCTTCGGCGACCTTCACCTTGGCCGTCCGTGCGCCGGGAAACCGGGCCAGCACCTGGGGTACCTCCAACGCCGGTATGGCCGGCACCGTCGCATTGATCGGGATGCGGTCGCGGCGCGGCGGGGGTGGTTCGGCGTAGGCGGCCTCGATCGCCGATGCCAGCCATGCGGCGGCCTCGGGCGGCTGATAGTCAAGGAAAGCACCGAACTCGCCCCAGCCGGTGGGCCCGTCGATCAGCGCCACCTCACGGGTCATGATGCCGCGGAAGCGCAACCGCATCGGCAGCGCGACGACGTGCAGCCGGTCCAGCAGATCGGCGAGGTCGGGCGGCCGCGGCGACACGTTGTCATGCTCGCAGATAATTCTTCGAAGAAATTTCGGGGCCGATGTCGATTCGGGGGCGGTGCGGATCGACGTGTAGGCGAGGGCACGATGGACGGGCCCCAGCACAGAAGGAGACACGATAATGACGCGTTACATGCTGATCATGCGGTCGACCCCGGAGGCCGAAAAGGCCATGGAGAACGTCGACTTCAACGAGATCATCGCCGCGATGGGCCGCTATAACGAGGAGCTGATCAAGGCCGGGGTGATGCTGGCGGGCGAGGGTCTGTCGGGCCCGGAGGACGGGTTCGTTGTTGACTTCGACTCCGACCCGCCGGTCGTCACCGACGGCCCGTACGCCGAGGCCAAGGAGCTGTTCAACGGTTTCTGGATCCTCGAGGTGTCGTCGAAGGAAGAGGCCAAGCAGTGGGCGCAGAAATGCCCGCTCGGGCCCGGCGTCAAGCTCGAGGTGCGCCGCGTCAGCGAGACCGAGGACTTCCCGCAGGACAACGAGTGGGTGCAGAAGGAGTTGCAGTGGCGAAAGCAGTTTGATCCGCGCTACAACCGGTGAGCTTGCGGATGCGGCTGTAACACGTTCTAGTCTTGGCCACATGACTCAGGTTGTTGGCGATCTGCTGCGCCATCCCGTCCACTCGGGTCACCTGCTGGCCGGGGCCCTCAAGCGCCACCGCGACAAGCCGCTGCTGTTCCTTGGCGACACCACGCTGACCGGCGGCCAGCTGGCCGACCGCATCAGCCAGTACATTCAGGCGTTCGAGGCGCTCGGCGCGGGCACCGGAGCGGCGGTCGGGCTGCTGTCGCTGAACCGTCCCGAGGTGCTGATGATCGTCGGCGCCGGGCAGACCCAGGGCTACCGGCGCACCGCACTACACCCTCTGGGTTCGCTGGACGATCACGCCTACGTGCTGTCCGACGCGGGTGTCACGTCGCTGATCATCGACCCGAACCCGATGTTCACCGAACGCGCGCTCGGGCTGCTGGACCGGGTCGACTCGCTCCGGCAGATTCTGACGATCGGGCCGGTGCCCGACGCGCTGTCGGACGTCGGCGTCGACCTGAGCGCCGAGGCAGCCAAGTACGCGTCCCGGCCGCTGGTGGCCGCGGAACTGCCGCCCGACCACATCGTCGGGCTGACCTACACGGGCGGGACGACCGGAAAACCCAAGGGTGTGGTCATGACCGCCGGCACCACGATGACGATGACGTCGATTCAGCTGTCGGAGTGGGAGTGGCCGGAGAACCCGCGGTTCCTGATGATCACCCCGCTTTCGCATGCCGGGGCGGCGTTCTTCATGCCGACGGTGATCAAGGGCGGCGAGATGATCGTGCTGTCGAAATTCGACCCGGGCGAGGTGCTGCGGGTCATCGAGGAGAGGCGCATCACGTCGACGATGGTGGTGCCGTCGATGCTGTATGCGCTTATGGATCACCCCGACTCGCGCACCCGCGACCTGTCGTCGCTGGAGACGGTGTACTACGGCGCCTCGGCGATCAACCCGGTGCGGCTGAAGGAGGCGATCGACCGGTTCGGGCCGATCTTCGCGCAGTACTACGGCCAGTCCGAGGCGCCGATGGTGATCACCTACCTGGCCAAGGGCGACCACGACGAGAAGCGGTTGACGTCGTGCGGGCGCCCGACGTTGTTCGCGCGCACCGCGCTGCTGGGTGAGGACGGCAAGCCGGTGCCGCGGGGCGAAGTCGGCGAAATCTGTGTCAGCGGACCGCTATTGGCCGCCGGCTACTGGAATCTGCCGGAACCGACCAGCGAGACGTTCCGCGACGGCTGGTTGCACACCGGCGATTTGGCGCGCGAGGACGAGGACGGGTTCTGGTTCATCGTGGACCGGGTCAAGGACATGATCGTCACCGGCGGGTTCAACGTGTTCCCGCGTGAGGTCGAGGACGTCGTCGCCCAGCATCCGGCCGTCGCGCAGGTGTGCGTGATCGGTGCGCCGGACGAGAAGTGGGGTGAGGCGGTGACGGCCGTCGTCGTGTTGCGTGCGGACGCGCCACGCGACGAGCAGGCACTGGCGACGATGACGGCCGAGATCCAGGCAACGGTCAAGGACCGCAAGGGATCCGTGCAGTCGCCGAAGCAGGTCGTGGTGGTCGACTCGCTGCCGTTGACCGGATTGGGCAAGCCGGACAAGAAGACGGTGCGGGCTCGGTTTTGGGAGGGTGCCGCCCGCGCGGTGGGCTAGCGGCGTTCGGGCGGCGGGTTTCGGGGATTACTGCTTGTGCCCACCTTCGAGCGACAAGACCACGTCGGCCTTGTGCCGAACGCGTTCGATTCGTTGGGCATTCGGCTCGTCGACGGTGTTGACCCACGCCTCGGCCTGCCGCGGTGACTTGCCGAATTGCTCGTGCCGGGCGACGAGTCGGCGCTGCCGAACCTCGTGCGGGGTGTCAATGAACCACACCTGCGAGAGCAGATTTCGTACCGACGGCCAGGGCTGCTCGTCGTCGAGGAGGTAGTTGCCTTCGGTGACGACCAACCGTGTTTCCGGCGCCACCGCGATGCTGCCGGCGACGGGCTGTTCGATGTTCCGGTCGAAGGCCGGCGCGTAGATGATGTGTTGCGGCTCGGCCCGAATGCGTCGCAGCAGCGCCAGATAACCGTGGCCGTCAAAGGTGTCGATCGCGCCCTTTCGCTGCAGTCGCCCGAGCCGACTCAGCTCGGCGTCGGCCAGGTGGAACCCGTCCATCGGTAGGTGCACGGCCGGCACATCGGCGGCGGCGACGACGGACTGCGCCAGCGCGGTCTTACCCGCACCCGGTGGCCCGGTGATCCCCAGGATGACGCGGCGGTGGCGGCGGAGCAGCGTCTCGACGCGGTCACTCGTATTCATCACATCCGGGCCGATGCGTCACTGGCCAACTATCCGGCGCGAACAGCGCAGCGGCTGGTTTTCCGCCGGCGTGTCGGATGGTTTTGCGGTGCTGGGCACAATGGGCGACGTGACCGCGGCACCCGACTTGCGCCAGACCGTCGACGCGGTGTGGCGGATGGAGGCGGCCAAGATCGTCGCGACGCTGACCCGCGCCGTCGGCGACGTCGGACTGGCCGAGGACCTCGCGCAGGAGGCGCTGGTCGACGCGCTGACGCGGTGGCCGTCGTCCGGCGTTCCGCGCAACCCCGGCGCCTGGCTGACCACGGTCGCCAAGCGCAAGGCCATCGATCACTGGCGCCGTCAGGACCGCCTCGACGACAAGTACGCCACGATGGCCCGCGAGCTGGAGACACAGGTCGACGAGTCATGGGATCCGGACCGGATCGATGACGACGTGCTGCGGCTGATCTTCGTTGCCGCGCACCCGGTGGTGTCGCGGGAGGGCCGCATCGCGATGACCCTGCGGGTGGTCGGCGGGCTGACCACCGAGGAGATCGCGCGGGCGTTTCTGGTGCCGACGCCGACGATCGCGCAGCGGATCGTGCGGGCGAAGAAGGCGCTGGCCGCGGCGAAGGTGCCGTTCGAGGTGCCGCCGCGCGACGAGTATCCGCAGCGGCTGTCGGCGGTGCTGTCGGTGATCTACCTGATCTACAACGAGGGATATTCGGCCTCGTTCGGGCAGCGCTGGATTCGTGACGAGCTGTGCGCGGAGGCGTTGCGGCTGGGTCGTATTCTTGCCGCGCTGGTGCCCGATGAGCCGGAGGTCCATGCCCTCGTCGCGCTGATGGAGCTTCAGTCGTCGCGGTTTGCCGCGCGAACGGCGCCCGATGGCACGCCGATCCTGCTGGCGGAGCAGGACCGCACGAAGTGGGACCGCGCGCAGATCCAGCGCGGGGTCGCGGCGCTGGCTCGCGCCGACGAGGCCGCGGGCGACGCGGGCCGAGGCTACTACGGGCTGCAGGCCGCGCTGGCCGAATGCCACGCCACCGCGGCCACGCCCGAGGACACCGACTGGGATCGCATCGTGTGGCTCTACGAGGCGCTGGGCCGCCTGGCGCCGTCACCGGTGGTCGACCTCAACCGCGCGGTGGCGGTGTCAATGGCAGCGGGGCCGACATCCGGCCCGGCCCACGCTCTCGAGATCGTCGACAGCATAAAAGGTTTGGAGGATTCGTATCTGCGACCGAGTGTGCGCGGTGAACTGCTGGCCCGGCTGGGCCGCCACGCCGAGGCCGCCGACGAGTTCGACAAAGCCGCGCGGCTGACCGGCAACGAACAACAACGGAAGGTGTTGAGCGACAAGGCCGCCGGCGCGCGGCAGTCACTGTGACGTCCCCGGCACGCGGCTGCGGTCGGCGACGGAGTCGGCCGTGGCGGTGTCGAAAACCTCGATCGCGACGTCGGCGTCGCGGTAACTGCCGATCATGTGCAGCCCCGGGGTGGCGGCGACGATGTCGTTGGCATGGTCGCCGCTCATCGGGTAGTCGGGCATCGGGTGACGCCAGTGTGACGCGATCACGGTCGCGCCGGGCGCCAGTCGAGGGCATTCGCGGTCCAGCACCGCGCGCAGCATGTCGGCGTGCAGGTAGTAGCAGACCTCGGACAGCACAACGAGATCGAACGGCCCTGGCGGCCACGTCTCGTCGATCGACCGGCGCACCAGCGTCACCTGCTCGCGTCGACCGCCGGCGCGCAGCCGTCGGCTGGCACCGTCGAGCGCGGCCGTCGCGACGTCGGTCGCGGTCACCCGGTGACAGCGATACGTCAGCCGTTCGGTGAGCACTCCGACCGAACAGCCCGGCTCGAACGCATGCCGATAATGTTGATAAGGCAAGAGCGCCAGGATGATTGCGTGCCGACGGTGCTCATACCAGCTGTGCGCCAGACCCCACGGGTCGTTGGAATGGGCATACATCCCCTCGAAGTGCTCGTCCGGAACCCGGGTCGTCATCGGCGGTCGCTGCGGGCGCCCGCGAGCAGGCCGAGCGCGGCGAGGTCACGCTCGCCGTGGCTGTGCCGGACGAATACCGTCAGGTCGGCCACCCGGCGGGCGTGGTCCCCGTCGAGGCACAACGGCCCGAGTCCGAGTGCCCGGCCGGTGCGGGTAATCGCTTGCTCCGCTGCCTTTTCCGCGACAGCGCGCAGCCGCCGGGCCGTCAACTCGGCGGTCCCGGTCTCGTCGCGCGGATCGCCGTCGACCTGCACGGCGGCCGTGACGAGCACCGCCTCGGCCGCCGTGATCGCCGCGTCCACCGCCCCGAGATGGGCCAGCGCGTGTTCGTCGGCGGACCCGCTGCCGGCGTGCTGATACAGCGGCGCGGCAACCGCGCGGGCACCGCCGATCCAGCAGGCCGCGACGCCCATGGCGCTATACCAAACGCCCGGCCGGTCCAGGAACTGGCCCGGACCGCTGACCGGCACCGCCGGCGCACCACTGAACTGCACGGAACGTACATCGCTGCTGACCATCCCGGGGTTACGCCAGGCGCTGGCCAGCGGGCGCACCGCGGTGTTGCGCAACTCGACGGCGAACAGACCGTGGCGGCCGTCGTCGAGCCGCGCGGTCACCAGCGCGTGGTCGCACAGCGATCCGCCGGTGCACCACGACTTGATGCCGTCGAGCGTCACCGAGTCGCCGACGGTGTGGGCGCACAGCACCGCGTCGGGGCTTTCCGCGCTCCACACGCCCCACAGCTGGCCTTCCTCGGCTGCCGGCCCGGCGAACTCGTCGAGGATCACCACCGCGTCGGCGTGCTGTTCGGCCAGCCGGCCCGCGGCCACGTCCACCGCGGTCAGGTCGGCCAGCTTGCGCCACCGCTGCGCCGTCTCGCCCGAACCCGGCAGCGGCAAGCTCAGCTCACCGGCCCGCAGCCAGTGCATGATCAGACCGGCCGTCATTGATGACGGGTTGCCGCTTTCGCCGGATTCCACACCAGGCACGATAGGGATATGTCGGTGCGCGCGGTGCTTTTTGACTTCTCCGGGACGTTGTTCCGGCTCGAAGAGGACGAAAGCTGGTTTGCCGGAATGCATGTGAACGGGCGCGAGGTCGACGGGCGTGTGCAGGCCGAGTTGATGCGCCGGTTGACGGCACCGACCGGCAGATCGTTCGACATGACGAAGGAGGCCTATCACGCGTGGGTGAACCGCGATTTGGCCCCGCATCTGCATCGTGAGGCGTACCTGCACGTGCTGCGCGAGTCCGGCATGGCCGATCCGCACGCCGAGGCGCTGTACGGCCGGGTGATCGACTCGGCGTGCTGGACGCCGTATCCGGACACCGCCGACGTGCTCAAGGGGCTGCACGCGGCTGGGATCCGCACGGCGGTGGTGTCGAACATCGCCTTCGACGTGCGGCCCGCGTTCGGCAGCCTGGGGGTCGCCGACTGCGTCGACGAGTTCGTGCTGTCGTTCGAGGTCGGGCTCATCAAACCGGACCGGCGGATTTTCGAGACCGCGCTGGCCCGGCTGGGCGTGCCGGCCGAGGAGGCGGCGATGGTCGGCGACAGCGAGGAAGCCGACGGCGGCGCCCGCGCGGTGGGATGCGGCTTCGTGCTCGTCGATCCGCTGCCGACCGCGGAGCGCCGCGACGGGCTGAAGTCGGCGCTGACCGACTGCGGCGTCGAATTGTGAGCGCGGTAGCGTGCCCGGCATGTCCGTGAGCGACAACCCGTTCGACCCGTCGCTCTGGCAGCCGGTGCCCGGGTTCGGCGACCTGACCGACATCACCTACCACCGCCACCTCGCCGGCGGCGCCGCGCAGCCGACCGTGCGGGTGGCGTTCAGCCGGCCCGAGGTCCGCAACGCGTTCCGCCCGCACACCGTCGACGAGCTGTACCGGGTGATGGAGCACGCGCGGATGTCACCGGACGTCGGCGTGGTGCTGCTGACCGGAAACGGGCCGTCGCCGCGGGACGGCGGGTGGGCGTTCTGCGCCGGCGGCGATCAGCGCATCCGCGGCCGCACCGGCTATCAGTACGCGTCGGGTGACACCGCCGACACGGTCGATCAGGCCCGCGCCGGGCGGTTGCACATCCTCGAGGTGCAGCGGCTGATCCGGTTCATGCCGAAGGTGGTGATCTGCCTGGTCAACGGGTGGGCCGCCGGCGGCGGGCACAGCCTGCACGTGGTCTGCGACCTGACCCTGGCCAGCCGCGAGCACGCCCGTTTCAAGCAGACCGACGCCGACGTCGGCAGTTTTGACGGCGGCTACGGCAGCGCATATCTGGCGCGGCAGGTCGGGCAGAAGTTCGCGCGCGAGGTGTTCTTCCTCGGCCGCGCGTACACCGCCGAGCAGATGCATGCGATGGGAGCGGTGAACGCGGTCGTGGAGCACGCGTCGCTGGAGTTGGTTGGGTTGGACTGGGCGGCCGAGATCAACCGGAAGTCGCCGACGGCGGTGCGGATGCTCAAGTTCGCGTTCAATCTCATCGACGACGGCCTGGTGGGACAGCAGATCTTCGCGGGCGAGACGACACGGCTGGCGTACATGACCGACGAGGCGGTGGAGGGCCGGGACGCGTTTTTGGAGAAGCGTGACCCGGATTGGAGCCGGTTCCCGCGCTACTTCTGAGGATTCGGCGCGTGAGTGTTACATCAGGGCGACGACACGCCGCGCGGGGGCGCCCGGTGTTCACACTGGGGTGAGTCAGCGCGGCGGGTCGCCTCGCCAGCTGAAACTGTTCACGTACTTGCCCATGTCGATCGCGATTTGCAGGTTGGCGCCCGAGGGATGTCCGTTGCCGAAGTCGGGGCTGAACTCGTGGTAGGGACCGATCGCGGCGGCGACCAGGGCGAGCCCGCTCTTCACCGCGACCATCACCAGCACCCGCAACCGGGCATAGCTGCCGGCCGAGTCCTGCGGATAGTCGTCGGCCACCACGCCGTATCCCAGTTGGTAGCCGACCAGCGCATTGGGGATCTCGTAGTCGACGGTGGCGTCCGGGTAGGTCTGCTGGATCAAGTCGTCGGCGACCTGCTTGGCGGTGCGACCCGCGGCGGGCTCGCCGAACAACTCGAGCTTGCCGGTGTCGCCCCCGACAAAGTCGAGCACCAGGCCGTTCGGTCTCAGGGTGGCCTGGTATGCGGTGGTCGGCCCGGGGTAGGACACCGAGAAGTCGCCGTTGCTCGAGGTGAAGCGCGGAGTGGCTTCGACCGGCGTGCCGATCGGCGGTCGCCCGCAATTGGGTGGACACACATACCGCGCGGCCGACGGGGTGACGACCGCCGACACCGCCACCGCGGCCACCAGCACCAGAACCAGGCCGGCGCCGAAACTCAGCAATATCCGGGTGTGGGACGTCAGGCGCACCGACCTCGCGGCGCGCCCCCCGTCAGGCGTTTCATAAAGCAACGCAACGTGCAGACCGGCTCGCAACGCGACCAACGCCGACACCGCCACCGCAAGATGCAATGCCAGCTGCCAGCCTTGGGGTAGCGGGGCGACGTCGATCAGTCCCAACGCGGCATAAAGCACCAGCACCAGAACGACGACGACCGCGAGGGTCAGCGTCGGCAACCACTGCAATGTGTCCGCCCGTCGGGTGAACCACAGTGCCGCGCCGACCAATCCGCCGGCGGCTGCCGCGGTCAAAGGCATTGCCACGCCGCGTATTCCCGCCTCGACCAGCAGCACACTGACGGGTCTGTCATCTGCGGTCAGTCCCGTCGCGAATTGCGGGGCCAACAGGGTCAGGATCGTCGCGGCGGTGAACGCGATCGCACCCGATGATCCAATGATGAAGCCGTCCAACGATTCTCGGCGCGGCGGCCGCAACACCCGCAGCACGAACGCGGGCACCAGCATCAGGATCGCGCCACCCAGCGGGATGACCAGCCCGTCGACCAGGATCGGCCACCGCGACATCCCCGGACCGAGTGCGACATCGTTGGCGCGTGCGACGATCGCACCGGTCAGCAGCGCCCAGCCGACGCCGAGTCCGGCGCCCAGCACCGCGGTCAGCAGCAGGGTGCCGCGGGCGGGCAGACCGCCGGCGACGTCGGCTTGGTAGGTGTAGATCATGAACAACAGCGGCAACCCGAGGGTGCTGACCGCGATCAGCGGCGCCTGCCAGCGCAGCACCGCGAACACGATCAACGCGACGATCAAAACTGCGAGCGCGACGCTGAACGGTCGGCGCGATCGGGGTGGCAGATGCGGGAACAATGAACTGGCCACCCGCGGCAATAGCACATGCTCGGTCGGCGCTGGCGCAAATGCCGTGAGCCGCAACGGCGGAGCCGGATATCGCCGATCGGGCGGCGCCGGCGCATGGTCGGCGGTCATCGCGGCGCCGCCCGGTTCTGAATATCGAGAAGATCGCGAACCAGGTTGTCGACATTGGGGCTGCCCAGCCCGGTCACCAGGTCATAGCCCGGCACCGCAAGGTCGACGGCGTTGCCGCCGAGACTCACGTCGCGGAACCCCGGCAGCCTTGCACCCGCCGCGACCCGATACAGCAGCGGATTCAGGTCCCCGAGTGGGCGCCCGCCGTGCGCGACCAAATACTGATTCATCAGCACCGTCAGGCCGGCCCAGATCGGCGACGACTGTGAGGTACCGCCACCGACGTGCAGCTGCCGGTCGTACACGATCCGCACGCCGGTGAACGAGTCGGCAACCGCGGCGATGTCGGGAGTCAGGCGGTGCGCGGCGTCGCGCGACGACGACACCCCGTCCTGCCACCGGGGCCGGGGAAACAGCGCCGACACCCCGCCGCTGGTGCCTTGGGACAGCGGCGAATCCACCCAGGCCTGCTCGGCCAGCCAGACGCCCTGCGGATCGGTCGACAGCGTGGTGCCACCGACCGCGGTCATCTCCGGCAGCGATGCCACCGCATCCAACCCCACGTCGTCGCGACCCGGCGCGGCCGCCCAGTCGTCGCCGCCCTTGCATTCCAGGCCGCCGGTGTCCCCGGTCGCGACGAACACCGACGTGCCGTGCGATTGCGCGGCGGCGGCGGCCGCCCGTACCGGGGCCAAGTCGGCGGCGGTCATCAGCTTGTCGCAGCCCCAGCCGATCGACAGACTCCACACCGCGCCGGGGAACTGGCGGTCCACCCACTCGAACAGGCGCCCGATCTTCTCGTACGCGCCGCTGCCCTCGACGGTCGGAACCGCGTTGACGACCACCAGTCGCGCGTCCGGGGCGATCGCGTGCGCCACCTCGAGGTCCATCACGGCCTCGCCGTCCGATTCCCGGGGCAGGCCGCCGATCACGACCGGAGTGAACTTCGGCAGGCCGGTCAGCTCGGCATGGGTATCGAGGTCCGCCTGATCGAAGCCGTCGAACTCGAAGACCACGATGGTCTGCCCGCTGCCGGTGAAACCGGCCTGCGCCAGCGGGCTGGCGTTGTACGTCGTCAGCAACTGCGTCGGCAGCAACCCACGCCGCGGCACGTCGAGCGGTTCAAGCACCGGACGGGCCCGGTGATGCGGGGTGTAGCCGAGCACCCGGCCGAACTCGGTGACGACGCCGCGCAGCGGCGCAGGGACCGCGGGCTGAAGCGCCGACGCGTAGAAGACCTGGCCGCGCCGGCCCCGGTAGTCGTGCACCGGCACACCGAACGCGGCGGCCACATCGTGTGCGGCGCCCTCGACGATCGCCCAGCCGTCGCCGGGGCGCCAGCGCACCGACAAACCGCGGCCGCTCGCCCAGTCCGTCAACGCGTCCGGGCGCGTCGCGTCGGGTAGGGCCGCGGTGAGCCGGGTTTGACCGGCGCGCGACGGGCCCAGATCGGTCGAGCTCGCCAACAACCACGCCAGCGGGCCACCGACCGCCGCGGGACCGTGCGACGCCGGTGCCGGGCGCAACGTGACCGCGAGGGTCAACGCCCCGGCCGCAATCACCACCAGCAACCAACGGACGAAGTTCATAGCCGGCCGCCCGACCTCCCGAAAGCTCATGGCGCGTTAGCCAGCAGCCCCAGCCGACCGGCAACGTCCGGCTGTACGGATTCTGGCCGGGCGCCGGTCCATTTGCTGCGTTTTCAATCGGCGGACCTTAACCCTGCGTTGCGACCAGACTAGCAAATCTGAGTTGGGCATCGGTCGGGGTGATTGGGCGCCGGTTCATAGACTTCGACGGGTGAACCCTCTGCAACGGCTAGGCCGTGCGCTCACCGTGGCCAGCATGCGGCCACCGCTGGCCCAACAACTCGTGCTGCACCGGCCGGCCCGCGACGCCGTCGACCTCACCGGCAGGCGCGTGCTGCTCACCGGGGCGTCGTCGGGCATCGGGGAAAGCGCCGCCGAGCAATTCGCCAAGCACGGCGCCACCGTGATCGCGGTGGCCCGGCGCCGGGACTTGCTCGACACGGTCGCGCGGCGAATCACCGGAAGCGGCGGCTCGGCCGTCGCGCTGCCGTGCGACCTGTCTGACCTCGACGCCGCGGACCGGCTCGTCGAGACGGTCGAGGAGCAATTCGGTGGCGTCGACATTCTCATCAACAACGCCGGACGCTCGATCCGGCGGCCGATGATCGAATCACTCGAGCGGTGGCACGACGTCGAGCGCACCATCGCGCTGAACTACTACGCGCCGCTGCGGCTGATCCGCGGGCTTGCGCCGGGCATGCTCGAGCGCCGCGACGGGCACATCATCAACGTTTCGACGTGGGGCGTGACCGCGTCGTCTTCGTTGTTCTCGGTGTACAACGCGTCGAAGGCCGCGCTGTCGGCGTTCAGCCGGGCCATCGACGGCGAGTGGTCCGAGCGCGGGGTGCGCCAGACCACGCTGTACTACCCGCTGGTGAAAACGCCGATGATCGCGCCGACACGCGCCTACGACGGCCTGCCGGGCTTGACCGCCGACGAGGCCGCCGAATGGATGATCACCGCGGCGCGCATGCGGCCGGTGCGGATCATGCCTCGACTGGCGTTGGCCGCGCAGGCGCTTGACACGATGAACCCGTCGGTGGTCAACGCGCTGATGAAACGGCAGGTCATTCAGCCTGGTAGCTGACCGTGCGCGTGATAGGAAAAGCGGGTGGAGATACTCGCCAGCCGGATGCTGATCCGGCCGGCGGATTATGACCGTTCGCTGCGCTTCTACCGCGACCAGCTCGGCCTGGCGATCGCGCGCGAATACGGCGGTGGCACAGTGTTTTTCGCGGGCCAATCACTGATCGAAGTGGCGGGGCACGGCGAGCCGAACGCCGGCGGCGCGATGTGGCTGCAGGTGCGGGACCTATATGCCACTCAACACGAGTTGACGGGCCGCGGGGTGCCGATCGCGCGGGAGGCACGCCAGGAGCCGTGGGGGCTGCACGAGATGCACGTCATCGACCCTGACGGCGTGACGATCATCTTCGTCCAGGTGCCACGCGACCACCCCCTGCGCCGCGACAACCGCGGTTAACGGAAGGCGAACGACTGTCGACCAGTGGTCACTGACCAACAAATTCTTGCCGGGAGTAATCGACATGCCGGCCCGGGCGGGCGAGACTTCTGGCGTGGATCTCCAGCTCTTCACTTTGGTGATCGTGGTAGCTACGGCGCTGGCATTCGATTTCACGAACGGCTTCCACGACACCGGTAACGCGATGGCGACCTCGATCGCCAGTGGTGCCCTCAAACCCAGGACCGCGGTCGCGTTGTCCGCGTCGCTGAATCTGGTGGGCGCGTTTCTGTCTACCGCGGTCGCCGCTACCATCGCCAAGGGTCTGGTGGACTCCCATCTGGTCACCCTGGAGCTGGTTTTCGCGGGTTTGGTGGGTGGCATCGTCTGGAACCTGCTGACCTGGTTGCTCGGCATTCCGTCCAGTTCTTCGCATGCGCTCATCGGCGGGATCGTCGGCGCGATGATCGCCGCCGTCGGCGGACACGGCGTGATCTGGCGTGGTCTGGTGTCGAACGTGATCATCCCCGCGGTGCTGGCCCCGTTCCTCGCCGGCCTGGTCGCCTGCGTCGGCACCTGGCTGGTGTACCGCGCGGTGCGTGGGCTACCCAAGCACCGCACGAACACCGGGTTCCACTACGGTCAAATCGGGTCGGCGTCACTGGTCTCGCTCGCGCACGGCACCAACGACGCGCAGAAGACCATGGGCGTCATCTTCTTGGCCCTGATCTCCTACGGCGCCGCGAGCAAGACGGACGCGCTGCCGCCGATCTGGGTCATCGTGTCGTGCGCGGTGGCCATTGCCGCGGGCACCTATTTCGGCGGCTGGCGGGTGATCCGCACGCTGGGCAAGGGCCTGGTGGAGATCGAGTCACCCCAAGGCATGGCGGCCGAGACGTCGTCGGCGGCAATCATACTGCTGTCCAGCCACTTTGGTTATGCGCTGTCCACAACGCACGTCGCCACCGGCTCGATCCTCGGCAGCGGGGTGGGCAAGCCGGGCGCCGACGTCCGGTGGGGCGTTGCCGGTCGGATGGCCGTCGCCTGGCTGATCACGCTGCCCGCGGCCGGCGTCGTGGGCGCGGTCACCTATTTCATCGTGCACATCATCGGCGGCTACGCCGGTACCGCAATCGGCTTCGGCTTGTTGGTCGTGGCCGGGGTCGCCATCTGGCTGCAGTCGCGCCGGGCCGGGACGATCGACCACAAGAATGTCAACGCCGATTGGGAAGGCAACCTGACGGCGGGAACCCAGGCCCATCGTGTTTCGGCGCCGGAGAAGCCCGAATCCACGCCCGTCGCCTGATTTGAAGGGGTTAACGCTGTGAGCGCTTGGTGGAATTACGAAGCAACATTGCGGATCCTGATCGTCGGGCTGATCCTGGGCGCCGGACTGCCCGCGCTATTCGCGCTCGCGGTTCGCATCAACGCCGAGGGGGTCGGCGCCACGGGGGATTCCGCCGTGGCCCACCGCAACCCGGCGCTGATAGCGATCAGCTGGGTAATTTTCGCAGTGGTGCTGATCGCGGTCATCATCGGCGTGCTGTTCGTTGCCCGAGACTTCATCGGCCACCACCTGGGGTTGTACATCCTGGGTGCCAAGCACAAGTAATATCGGCCAGATCGTTGCTGCCCGAGGGGGTGACACGCTGAATCGGTTCTTGACGGCGATCGTCAATTGGCTGCGCGCCGGCTATCCCGACGGGGTGCCGCCGACGGATTACTTCCCGGTGTTGGCACTGCTGTCGCGGCGGCTGTCCACTGATGAGGTCAAGGCGGTCGCCGGGGAGCTGATGCAGCGCGGCGATTTCGACCACGTCGACATCGGTGTGGCAATCAGCCAGATCACCGACGAGTTGCCGGCGGCTGAGGATGTGGAGCGAGTGCGGGCGCGGCTCGCAGAAAAGGGCTGGCCGCTCGACGCTCCGCGGGACGCCGAGGAGAGCGGATAGCCACTCTTCGTCCGCTGCCCGTCCCGGCAGGCCCCGAAGTGGTGTCGCTGCTGCCGGTCCTCGAATCGGTGTTGACCGGCCGCGGTGCGCCGCTGCTGCCGGTGCCTGCGCACGACGAGCGTGAAAAAGTCTTGCTGACAACGTCTTTGCGCGTCGACGAGGCGATCGACGACGATGTCGCGGTGGTGGTGCCGACCTCGGGAACCACCGGTGCCCCGAAAGGTGCCATGCTGACTGCGGCCGCGTTGACGGCGAGTGCCACCGCGACGCACCGCCGGCTCGGCGGCCCCGGTCGATGGCTGCTGGCGCTGCCCGCGCACCACATCGCCGGCCTGCAGGTGCTGACACGCAGCGTGCTGGCCGGCACGACACCGGTGGTGGAATTCGACGTCGCCGGGCTGCCGGCCGCCGTAGCGGCGCTGGGCACCGGGCCGCGGTATGCGGCGCTGGTGGCGGCGCAACTGGCAAAGGCGTTGGAGTCCACGCCCGCGGCGCTGGCGCTGTCGGAGCTGGACGCGGTGTTGATCGGTGGCGGCAGCTTGCCGACACCGCTGGCCGAAAAGGCTTCGGCGGCGGGCATTCCGGTGGTCCGCAGCTACGGGATGAGCGAAACCGCCGGTGGGTGTGTGTACGACGGGGTCCCGCTGGACGGAGTGCGGGTGCGGATCGACGACGGCCGCATCGTCCTTGGTGGAGCGACGCTGGCCAAGGGTTACCGCAACCCACCCGATCCGGACCCGTTCGCCGAGCCCGGGTGGTTTCGCAGCGACGACGCGGGCGGTCTGGACGCGTCCGGCGTGCTGACGGTGTACGGCCGGCTCGACGACGCCATCAGCACCGGAGGGCTCACGGTGCTGCCGCAGCAGGTGGAGGCGGTGTTGAATCGACATCCGTCGGTGGCCGCGTGCGCCGTGTTCGGGGTGCCCGATGAGCGGCTGGGTCAGCGAGTCGCGGCCGCGATCGTGCTGGCTCCGCATTCTTCCGAGCCCACGTTGGCGGCGTTACGGGACCACGTCGCGGCGGTCTTGGACCGGACGGCGGCGCCACGGGAACTCCACTTTGTCGACGTGCTGCCGACTCTGGGCATCGGAAAGGTCGATCGGCGCGCGCTGAGGCGCCGGTTCGAGTCTGGTTGACAGGACTCGAGCCACCGTTCATCGTCGCGAGAGTGCGGATTCAACTGCGGTACATGGAGTCTTTGCTGTGCCGCGTTTTGGTTCGGTCGGCGGACCCGTTCCGTCCGCCGCAACCGGTGGCGGCGTGCGCGTCACCCGTATTTCGAAGGAGCGAAATGAGGCTCGACCGATGCGTTGCGGCGGTGAGCATGATGGCCGCCGGTGTACTCGTGCTTTCCGCATGCGGCGGTGATCACCGCGGCGCATCGACCGCCAGCGCGGCCTCGGTGAAGGTGGACTGTGGCGGCAAGCAGTCGTTGCGGGCCAGCGGTTCGACGGCGCAAGCCAACGCGATGACGCGGTTCGTCGACGCCTACCAACGGGCCTGCCCGGGGCAGACGGTGACCTACACGGCGAACGGTTCCGGCGCCGGGGTGAACGAGTTCATCAACAACCGGACCGCCTTCGGCGGAACAGACTCGCCGATGACACCGGACCAGCAGGCCAAGGCGGGGCAGCGCTGCGGTTCGGTGGCGTGGCATTTGCCCGTCGTGTTCGGCCCGCTGGCGATCAGCTACAACATCAACGCCGTCGACACGCTGGTGCTGGATGCCCCGACACTCGCGAAGATCTTCAACGGCACGATCACGAAGTGGAACGACCCGGCGATCGCGCGCCTGAACCAGTCGATGCCGCCGGGCGACATTCACGTCGTTTACCGCAGCGACGAGTCCGGAAGCACCGACAATTTCCAGCAGTATCTCGATGCCGCATCCGACGGCGCATGGGGCAAGGGTGCGGGCAAGACGTTCAAGGGCGCAACGGGCGTCGGCGCCACCGGCAACGACGGCACGGCCGCGGCCGTGAAGAACACCGAGGGCGCCATCACCTACAACGAATGGTCGTTCGCCCAAGCCCAGAATCTCTTCACCGCCAAGATCGTGACCTCCGCAGGCCCCGCTCCGGTGGGAATCAGCCCCGCATCGGTCGGCAAGACCATCGCGGCGGCCAAGGTAAACGTCGCGGGCAATGACCTGGTGCTCGACACGTCGTCGTTCTACAAGCCCACCCAGGCCGGTGCCTACCCGATCGTTCTCGCCACTTACGAGGTGGTGTGCTCGAAGTACCCCGAGGCAGACGTGGGTAAGGCGGTGCGGGCGTTTTTGCAGTCGGCCATCGGCCCGGGGCAGGACGGCCTTGCGGATCACGGATACGTTCCGTTGCCCGCAGATTTCCAGTCGAAAGTATCTGGGGCCGTCAACGCCATCACGTAATTGTCGACGGGCTGGCGCTTGACGATGGCTTGACGTCTCGAGTCTGTGGGTTTGCCGTACTGACTCGAGAAAACCCCGCCGCGAATCAACTGCAGTGTCTAGAGTCGGATTCGCTTGCGCGCATGCCGACAATTCGGCCGCGGCGATATTTGCGGGGAGGAAGCCGAATGGATCTCAACACCATCACCGAGGTCGTCCGGGATCCCACCGACCCACCGGGAGCGCAGTGGCGCGCCGGCGACGCCTGGCTGGCCGGGGGAACGTGGCTGTTCTCCGATCCGCAGGTCGACCTGCACCGGTTGATCGATCTGGCCCCGCTGGGTTGGGACACCCTGCACGCCGACGGCACCGGACTCGAGATCGGGCCGATGTGCACGATCCACGACCTGTATGGCTTTGTACCGCCGGATGATTGGCGAGCGGGCCCGCTGATTCACGTCAGCTGTGAGTCGTTTCTCGCATCGTTCAAGGTGTGGAACTCGGCGACGGTGGGAGGCAACATCTGCATGTCGCTGCCCGCCGGCCCGATGATCACGTTGACGGTCGCGCTGGAGGCGACCTACACGCTGTTGGCGGCCGACGGGTCCGAACGCGCCGTCGACGCGCTCGATTTCGTCACGGGCAATCACGAGAATGTGCTGCGGCCCGGCGAGGTGCTGCGCAAGATCGACATTCCGGCCAGCGCGCTGCGCAAGCGTGCCACGCACCGCCGTTTCACGCTGACCCGCATGGGCCGCTCGACGATATTCGTGATCGCAACCCAGACACCCGGCACGAATGACCTGCTGCTGACCATCACCGCGGGCACCACGCGTCCGGTGCGGTTCGGGTTCGATTCCCTGCCCGACGCCGACGATCTGCAACAGCGCATCGACGCGATACCAGAGGAGGTGTGGTTCGACGACCCGAACGGGACGCCCCGGCATCGCCGCCACCTCGCGAAGCACTTCGCCGAGGAGATCAGGGCCGAGTTCCTGGCGGGAGACCGGTCATGACGTACACGGTGAACGGCGACAATTTTGACGCAGAGCCCGGTCCGGGTCAGTGTCTGCGCACTTTCCTGCGGTCGCTCGGCTGGCACGGCGTCAAGAAGGGGTGCGACGCCGGAGACTGCGGCGCGTGCACGGTGTGGCTGGACGGCGTTCCGGTGAACAGCTGCATCACGCCCGCGTTTCGGGCCGACGGGCGTCAGGTGACCACGATCGAAGGCCTCGGCTCGCCTGAGGACATGCATCCGATGCAGCGGCAGTTCCGTTACGCCCCCGGCTTTCAGTGTGGCTTCTGCACGCCCGGGATGATCATGACCGCGGCGTCGCTCACCGACGAGCAGAGGCAGAACCTGCCAAGGGCGTTGAAGGGTAACCTCTGCCGCTGCACGGGTTATCGTGCGATCGAGGACGCGATCAACGGCGTCGCGGCGATCGAGGAAGCGCTGCCGGGCAAGGCCGTCGGCACCAGCGTCGGCGCCCCGGCCGGCGCCGAGGTGGTGACCGGTCGGGCCGAGTACACGATGGACACCGAGATCGCGGGCATGCTGCATCTGAAGGTGCTGCATTCACCGCACGCCCACGCCCGCATCGTGGCCATCGACAAGTCCGCGGCGCTCGCGGTTCCCGGCGTGCACCGGGTCTACACCTGGGAAGATGTTCCGCGCAAACGGTTTAACACGGCGATCCACACCGACCACCTGGTCGACCCCGACGACACGTACATCCTGGACAATGTGGTTCGCTTCGTCGGCCAGCGGGTCGTCGCGGTGCTGGCCGATTCGGTGGCAGCCGCGGAGGAAGGCTGCCGCAAGGTGGTCATCCAATACGACGTACTTCCCGCGGTCTTCGATCCCGAAGAGGCGATGGCCGAGGGCGCGCCGCAGCTGCACGGGTCCGAGGATCCGTTCGTGCGTGATCCCGTCCGCAACATTCTGCTGGAGCTGCACGGCGAAATCGGCGATGCCGACGCGGGTTTCGCCGAAGCGGATGTGATCCACGAGGGCACGTACTTCAGCCCGCGGGTGCAGCACGCGCATCTGGAGACCCACGGGTCGATCGCGTGGATGGCCGACGGTCGGCTACACGTGCGCACGAGTTCGCAGTCGCCGTCGATCGCCAAGGTCAAGCTTTCGTACCTGTTCGATCTGCGTCCGGATCAGCTGCGCGTGTTCTGCAAACGTGTCGGTGGCGGCTTCGGCGGCAAGCAGGAGGTCATCGCCGAGGACCTGGTCGCCCTCGCCGCCCTCGACACCGGGCGCCCGGTGTGCCTGGAATACACCCGCGAAGAGGAGTTCACCACCGCCTCGCCGCGGCATCCGATGAAGGTGACGGTGAGGCTCGGCGCGAAGGCCGACGGCACGCTCACGGCGGTGCAGTTCCGCAACGTGTCGAACACCGGCGCCTACGGCAACCACGGCGGCGAGACACTGTTCGCCGGCGGCGCCGCGGTCGCGTTGTACCGTTGCCCCAACAAGAAATTCGACGCGTACGCGGTGTACACGAACAATGTGCCCAGCGGCGCGCTGCGCGGCTACGGGATGACGCAACCGGCGTACGCGGTGGAGTCGGCGATCCACGAGTTGGCCGTGGCGCTGGGCATGGATCCGCTCGAGCTGCGGCGGCGCAACATCGTGCGCCCCGGCGATGCCCTGCTCGGGATCGACGAGCATCCCGACGACGTCACGTTCACCGAGGACGGCGTCGCAACGTGCATCGACCTGGTCGAGGCCGCGCTGCAGCGGGCCGGTGACGGGCAGGCACTCGGCGACGACTGGCTCGTCGGGACCGGCACGGCGAGCTCGCTGCACGAGACCGCGCCGCCGACCGAGCACATCTCCGAGGCGTGGGCCAGCCTCGGCGACGACGGCGTCTACCAGATCGCCGTCGGCACGGTAGAATTCGGCGAGGGCACGTCTACCGCGCACGTCCAGATCGCCGCGAACCAACTGGGTACCACCCCGTCGCGGGTGCGGCTCATCCAGTCCGACACCGACCGAACGGGTTTCGACACCGGCGCGTTCGCCAGCGCGGGATTGTCGGTGGCCGGCAACGCCGTGCAACGGGCGTCCGAAGCGCTCCGTGACCGCATCCTGCGCTTCGCCGCCGCGCATTTGCGAGTCGACGTCACCGAATGCGCAATGGATTACGACGGGGTGGTGTGCGGCGGCACGCGGGTCTCGCTGGCGGAGCTGCTGGACGCCGCCGGCCGGCGCGGCATCCGGTTCACGGTCGCGCGCAAGGCCTACGGGTCACCGCGCAGCGTGACCTCCAACGCGCACGGCTTCCGCATCGCCGTGCACCCGGTGACGGGCGAGATTCGCATTCTGCACAGCGTTCACGCCACCGACGCCGGTGTTGTCATCAATCCGGCGCAGGTGCGCGGCCAGGTCGAGGGCGCCGTGGCGCAGGGCATCGGCTTCGCGCTGACCGAGAACCACCATGTCGACGAGAACGGCGTGATGGTCAACCCAAGCTTGCGAAACTACCGAATCCCGACCTATGCGGATGTTCCCAGAACCGAAGTGCTGCTGGTCGATTCGACGGACTCGGTGGGTCCGATGCGGGCCAAGGGGATCGCCGAGTGCAGCATCAACCCGGTGGCGCCCGCACTGGCCAACGCTCTGCACGACGCGACGGGAGTGCGGTTCCGTGAACTGCCGTTCACCCCGGAGCGGATATACGACCGGATCTCGTCGAGCCGATTGACCCCGACCAGCTGAGGTGATGGCGATGCCAGCCGAGAACGCCACCGACACCGAGACGACGGTGATCATCGGCCAGCGAGTGCGACCCGGTTTTGAGCGGGACTTTTCGCGCTGGCAACACAGGCTGAATGACATCGCATCGCGGTATCCCGGCTTCATCGCCGCCGAGGTCACCGAACCGACCGCCACGCAGCCCGATTGGGTGGTCGTCTACCGATTCGACACGATCGCGAATGTGCAGGCGTGGATCAACAGCGCCGCCCGCCAGGAATGGATGACCCAGGGCCAGCAGTACTTCGACGGACCGGCCACCCAACAGATCGTCAGCGGCGGCGGTAAACCCGCCGACATGCTCGTCACGGTCGTTGTGACGCACCGGGTGCGTCCGGAGGACGTCGACGACTTCCTGGCCTGGCAGGAGCGGCTTCGCACGGTGGAGAGCAAGTTCGGAGGCTTTCGGGGCTCCGAGCTCTTCCGCCCGATCCCCGGTGTCCAGGACGACTGGACCGTGTTGTACCGCTACGACACCGTTGCCGACCTGGACAAGTGGCTCACCTCAAAGGAACGCCAGCAACTTCTCGACGAGGGTAAGAAGTTCAGCGATTTTCAGCTGCGCACCGTCGACAACTCGTTCGGCAGCTGGTTTTCGTTCGACGATCACGGCGTGCCGGCGCCGCAGCCGTCGAACACTAAATCCGCGATCGCGGTGTGGGTCGGCCTGTACCCCACCGTCGTGCTGCTCACCCTCGCGCTGTCACCATTGAAGCTGCCGCTGTGGCTCGCCATGCTGGTGGGAAACCTGTTGTCCAGTTCCGTCATGACCTTCGTGACGATGCCGTACTACGTCAACCCGCTGCTGAAGCAATGGCTGTGGCCGCGGGCCGATGCGCCGAAGGCGCGCACCAATTTACGCGGAATCGCCCTCGTCGCCGCGGTCATGGTGGCCTGGACGGTGGTCATCTACCTGATCACCACCGTGTTCTGGCACCTGCCCTGAGCTACCGTGTGCTGGCACCTGCCCTGAGCTACCGCCCGGCTATCTGCGCGCCCGCGACGGGAACGGGTGGCAGCGTCGTCAACAGGTTGGGCGACAACGTTTTGGCCTGCGGATCGGCGCGCACCAGCCCATACTTGCGAACCTCCGAGCCCGCGGGTCCGGCACCGCTGACCAGAAGGTGCGCGCCGGTGGTCGTGCTGGTTGTCGCCACCCGGAGACCGGCGGCCGCGGCCGGCCCGACAAACGGGGCGAACGAGGCGATCGAGGCGAAGTGGACGGCGCCCATGTCGTGGTTGGCGCTTTCCAGGTACATCTGTGGCTGACCGTCCAGCCGCGAGCCGGTCGACCACACCTGCACCGTGCCGTCGCCGGCGAGCTGGCCGGTGACGATGCTCTGCGCTCCGCCCTCGGCGCCGGCCACCCACCCTGCCGCGAGCGAGACACCCCCGGTGTAGGCGGCGTCGTAGGCCAGGAAGTCCGACGTGGTGGCCGGCTCGGTGATCTGAGAAGCGTGGGCGCCCTTGGCTTTCGCCCTTTCCGTCGGCGTGTACAGGTCATAGCGGAACGTCTTGATGTGCGCCGGTTCTCCCGGTCCTGGGGCGGTGACGATGCTGGGGCGGCCCGAGGCGGCGTCGACCAGACCGGTGGCCAGCGTCACGCCCGAACGCGATCCGGGGTAGGGGGTGAAGGTCGAGAACACATCCGGAGCCTTGTGCGGCTCGTTGGGCAACCTAGAGGAGAACACCTTAACTTGCGAGTCGGTTCCGGGCCCCGCCGCGACAATGATGTTGTCCCTCAGCCCGTTTCCGTCGACGTCGGCGCCGGCGACGCTGACGCCGCCGCGGAAATCGGTGTTGAACGGCGAGAAGCGGGCCAGCTCGTTGCTGAACGGGCCCAGCCCGCCGTTCGCGCCGTCGTAGACCACCACCTCGGGCGCCACACCGGCGCCGGTGCCGACGATGAGATCGAGAACCCCGTCGCCGTTCACGTCGGCCATGGCCACCGACGGCGTGCCCTCGAACGCCGGAAAGGGCGTGGGCACGGCGAGCACCTTGTCGCCGTTGCCGTCACGGACCTCCACCGTGGCGGGTGCACCCTTCGAGCCCGGGATCGCAACCGCATAGCTGGACACCGTCGGGATCACGTTGATCAGAGCCATCATCCCGTTGTCCTCGTGGTTGAGCCGGTGGCAATGCATCACGAAAGCGCCGGTGTATTCGACGAATTGGGTGCGCATCGTCACCGTGGCGGGTGTTAAGGCGTTCTCATTGGCGTCGGTGGTCGGCTGTGGCACGTTCACGATGTCCTGCCCCCACGGCTGGACCCCGGTCCTGGTGCCTGCGACCGGATCGACGACCTCGGTGACTTGCAAGTTGTTGACGTGCACGTGAATTGGATGGCCGTCGTTGTTGAAGTTGCTGAACTTCCACTCCTCAACGGAATCGAGGCGCGGCTGGATCAGCGGGATGTTCGGAAACGTGTTGTCGTCGATCTCGTAGGTGAAGGCCTTGGGATCGCCCTTGCTTGCCTTCTCGTTGTCGAAGCCGCCGGTGAGCTTGAAGTCGCGGGTCATGTCGGGCGTCATGACGGAGGTGTCGACATACGAGGTGTACGTGTCGAGATTCTGGCCGGGTTCGAATGCGGTGGTCTGGCCTACCCCCGCGTCGGGCGTCACGTGCAGCAGGGTCTGGGTCGGAAACGTGAAGAAGCCGTCCGCGTAACTGATGTACTTCGGATCGACGGTCACCGTGCCCAGCACCGCCGGGTAGTTCTTGGTGCCGTTGTTCGTGTACAGGATGCCGGGGTTGGTGACCGGCTTCGCGCCCGGCATTGGTGGCATCTCCAGCACCAGGTCGCCGGTCTTGGGCATCGTGACCGCGATCGCGTAGCGCACGCCGGTCGGGATGAGCAGCCTTGTCCCGTCGCCGCCGACAAAGCGCTGCACCTGGGTGTAGGGGATACCGTCCTGCCCGACGATCGAGAACTTCGGGTGGTTGCCGGTGGCTGTTTCGGTGAGTTGTAACGGCATATAGGCGAAGTCGGTTATGTTGGCCAGCACCCAGATCTCGGTCTGACCGGGCTTGAGCTTCAACTGCGGCTGAAATTGTCCGTTCACGGTGAATTGCACGTCGCGCTGGTTGTCCGGCACCCCAGGGTCCGCCGGCACATTCACCGAATCACTGGTGAAACTTTGCAGATTCGTCGGGATGAACTCGTTCTGGCCGCGGTGGTTGGCCGGCGACAGCGGCCCGGTGTACCAGTTGGTCATGAACTGGGCGCCGTTGGCGGTCCCCGAGAAGTTGACCGGCGCAAGGCTCGGTGCGTAGGTGCCGTCGGCAAGTTGGGTGCCTTCCGGGGGTTTCAGCGTGCTGACCCACTGCGGCCACGTCGGGTTGTTCAGCTGGTGACCGTTGCCCTTGCGGTCGAACACAAAGTCGTACTGCAGCGCCATGTCCCGAATTGGGATGTGGTTGTTGGTGACCACCGGCAGATTGCCGTCGGGACGTCCGATCTCGAGCATCCCGGCCAGCCCCAGATACGTCTGTTGGGCGGTGAGCGTGTGGCGATGGCCGTGGTACCAGTACATCCCGTGGGGCATGTCCTTCGGTATGGCGAAGTCGTAGGTGTTGCTCATCCCCGCCGGGATCGATAGCAAGACATTGTCTTGGTTGCCGGTCGGGCTGACGTGCACCCCGTGCAGGTGCAGATTGATCGGCGCCGACGTCAGGGTCGGCGGGTAGAGCGGCACCTGGCCGCCCGCCGGCGTCCACGCCGGGTCGTAGAAGTCCTGAATCGTCAAGTCCTGCAAGTCATTGTCGAAGTGCACGATAAGATGCTCGCCCGGATCGACGCGCAGCGTCGGCGCGGGGTACGTGTTGTCGCCCTTGGTGGAACCGTCGGAACTCGTGCCCTTGATGACTTCGTATCCGAAGATCAGGAAGTCCGACACCGGTTTCGAGACGGTGTCGAGGTTGACCGTGCCCTGGTGCGCCGATAGCCGCACCTCGAGGACCCCGTCCTTGCTGGACAGTTTCACCGGTTCCCGGTAGGGCGCCGGTTTGCCGTTCGGACCGGCGTTTACGCCTACCGACGCCTCGGGCTTGTGCGACGTGCACGACGTCATCATCAGCGTCAGCGACACGACAACGGCAACAGCGATCGCCATAAAGAGCTTGCTTCGACGGACCGGCATGGGCGCTCCTCAATTCGCTGCCTGCACCGATGAATCGCTCGGAACAGTACCCGGGCGCGGCTACCGAATTCGCGGGATTTGCGATTCTTGTGCCGTTGTTATTGTTTGCTGTGAAATCCCTGGTTACGCAGTCGAGGTGGTTTCCTGCGCCGACAACGCCATCCAATTGCCGTTCTGTTTGATGAATACGTCGGTGAATCGCTCGCGAGCCAGGACGCTGCCCGATTCGGTAAGGGTGTTCACTCCGTGTATCACCGCTGTGTCACCGACCACGTCGACCAGCTGCTCGGTCGGGTTCATCGTGAACCCGACCTTGACGATGCCGGTGATCTCCTGCTCGCGGTTCAGCAGCTTGCCCTCGCTGGTGATGTGCTTGAAGTCGGCGGTGAGGATCGATTCGACGGTGTTGCGATCGCCCGAGGTGATTGCGGTCAGCCAACGCGCCTCCTGGGCAAGGACGGCTTGGTTGTCCTTCGCGGCATCCTGGCGATTGGTCGGCGCGCCGCATCCGACCAGCGTGGCTGCCACTCCGAGGGCGAGGGCGCGGGCGGTGGCGCGGACGCGGGCGGTGGCGTGGGGGCGCGCGGTGGCCGAGGCGCGGGCGGTGGCCGGGGCGGGGGCGGCGGGGGTCAACACGAGGCGTTTTCGCCGATGTTCATGACGAGACAGGCTAATCGAGCGTTAGCGTAGCCGTGTGAAAGTCGTCCTGGCCGGCGGCAGCGGAGCGCTCGGCCGGCACATCGCCGAGGACCTCGACGGCCGCGGTCATGACGTCGTGATCCTGACCCGCCGGCCCGATCCGCAGCTGCCGACGCGGCAAGTGCAATGGGACGGCGAGAACGTCGCAGAGTGGGCCGCCGAACTCGACGGTCCGCACACGGCGTTGATCAACCTGGCCGGCAAGCCGGTTGACTGCCGGCCGAGCAAACGGAACATCGCCGAACTCATCCGTAGCCGGGTGCTGCCCACCCGAGCCCTGGTGCGGGCGAGCCACCACCTCAAAACCCCGTTGACCCACTGGATTCAGGCCAGCACGACCGCGATCTGGTCGGACGCGGGTGAGACCCGATGCGACGAGTCCACGCCGATACCGGTCGGGCTTCCGCAGATGACCGGCGTTGCGGTGCCCTGGGAGCAGGCATTCGACGGCGCCAACACCTACCACGGCGTCCTTCTACGCACGTCGATCGTGCTGGACCGCGACGCGCCGGCGATGCGCCGACTCGTCCAACTGACGAAGCTCGGCCTGGGTGGGCGAGTCGGCGATGGGCGGCAGTGGTTTTCGTGGATACATGTCGCCGACTGGCTCGGCGTCGTGCGCGCGTGCCTCGGTTTAACACCGGACGTGACGATACCCGCCGGAATCGTCGTTGCGGCCGCCGACCACCCGGTGCGCAACGAGGAGTTGATGGACACGCTGCGCCGCCGGCTGCACCCCCGGTACGCGCTGCCGACCCCGGCCGCACTGCTCAGGGTCGGCGCCGTCGCATTGCGCAGTGATCCCGCGCTCGGCCTGACCGGGCGCCATGCCACCTCGAAAGTGCTCGGCGCCAGCGGCTTCCAATTCCAATTCCCGACGCTTGACGCGGCACTGGCCGATCTTCTGGTCAATGACAGTCCGGTCGCCGACCGGCCCGCGTAACCACGGTGAGGAGCGGTCGCGGCGAGGCGATTTCGGTATCGCTTGGCGTGGTGCTTGTGGTGGCGGCGTTCTGGGTGCCGCACCTGCACCTGGGTATCGTGACACCGCTGATCAACTCGTCACCGGCGCGAATCGCCGCGTTCGCACAAACGGCGCCGATCTTCGGCTGGTGGAACGCACATGTCGGATGGGGCACCATCGCCGCGGTCCTGATCGGCATCGCGGCCGTGCTGTGGGGACCGACCGTGGCGCAGCGGTTGCCCTGGCGCGCGCTGACGCTGACCGCATGGGCCACCTCCGCGGCGTGGGCCTTCTCGCTGGCGATGATCGACGGCTGGCACGCCGGCTTCGCCGGACGGCTCACCGCCCGCAACGAGTACCTCAACCAGGTGCGCGCCATCACCGACATACCCGGGGCGCTGCGCACGTTCTCCAGCCGAATCCTTGATTTCCAACCGAATTCGTGGATCACCCATGTGTCCGGTCATCCGCCCGGTGCGCTGCTGACATTCGTCTGGCTCGACCGCATCGGTCTCGGTGGCGGCGCATGGGCCGGGTGGCTGTGTTTGGTCGTCGGTTCGAGCGCGGCCACCGCGATCATCGTGGCGCTGCGGGCAGTCAACGACGAGAACACCGCACGGCTGGCCGCGCCGTTCGTCGCGGTCGCGCCGACCGCGATCTGGATCGCGGTGTCGGCCGACGGCTACTTCGCCGGCGTTGCGGCGTGGGGCATCGCCCTGCTGGCCCTGGCCGCGACCCGCTCCGTCGGATTGCCGATCCTTGCCGCGATCGCCGCCGGTCTGCTGCTGGGCTGGGCGATCTTCCTGAACTACGGGCTGGCGCTGATGGCGTTGCCCGCACTGGCCGTGCTGATCGCGGCGCGCAACGCCGGCGCCGTGTGGACGACGCTGGCCGGGGCTGTGCCCGCCGCGGCGGCCGTCATTGTCGTGTTCGCCGCCTACGGCTTCTGGTGGTTCGACGGCTATACCCTTGTGCAGCAACGGTATTGGCAGGGCATTGCCAAGGACCGCCCGTTCCAGTACTGGAGCTGGGCCAACCTCGCTGCGGCGGTGTGCGCGATCGGTCTCGGCAGCGTCGCGGGCCTGGGCAGGCTGTTGAACATCGACGCGATCCGGCGACGCTCGGGCGTGCACCTGATACTGATCGCGATGCTGATCGCGATCCTGTGCGCCGACCTCAGCATGCTGAGCAAGGCCGAGACCGAACGGATTTGGCTGCCGTACACGGTGTGGCTGACCGCGGCACCGGCGCTGCTGCGGCCGTCAACGCACCGCTGGTGGCTCGCCGTCAACATCATCGGAGCGCTGCTGATCAACCACCTGATCCTGACGAACTGGTAGCAGCCGCATCGCAACCAAGTACAACAGCACACACGCCCAGACCACCCCCAGCGAAATCCACAACCCCGCGTGGTAATTGCGGTCGAGCACGGTCAGGTTGTCCGGCCGCATCCCCGGCTTGTCGAAGACCGGGATCGCCAGCATGATCAGCACGACGGTGCAGAACGCCGCGATCGCGACCGGTGCCCACCACCGCTGCGGGATCAGCCGTCGCCCGGCGAATCCCAGCGCGACGCACAGCGGCGCGAACACCAAGTCATGCAGCACCACGCCGGCCAGCGCCCACACCACGATGCGCATCAGGATCACCGGCGGGTTCTCCGAGACCAGCACGGCGCCGTAACCGGCGATCGCCAAGCCGAGAATCATGAGCAGCGCCCGGGTCAGCCTCATGCCGGCACCACTTCGATGCGCGACAGCCATTTGGTTTGCAGCACACCGGGTCTGCTCGGCGCGATCAGCCGGCAGGGGTAGCCGTGGTCGAGATCGAGGGTTTGGCCGTTTAGCTTCAGCGCGATCAGCGTGTCCGAGTCACGGGCGTGCCGGGCCGGCAGCACTGTCCGTGAATACGGGCCGGGTGGCTCGAGCGAGATCATCCGCACGTCGGAATCCGGCGAGGCGCCGACGGCGCGCAGCAGGTCGGCCAGCACCACGCCGGTCCATTGGGCGTTCGCGCTCCAGCCCTCGACGCACGCGATCGGCAACTGGCGCGTTGCCTGCGGCATCGCCGTCAGTTCCGCGACGGTGAACGCGCGCGACGTGGTGCCGCTGGTCACGGTCAGCCGGTAGTCGGGTGACCCCGCCGGGAGCGGCACCCCCGCGGCCACCGCGCTGCGATTCACCGGAACCGACTGCGGCCCGTGGCCTGAGCGCGGCGCGAGCAGCGACACCTTGCGCAGCCACGGCACCGTCTGCCCGGCGGTCAGCACGGTCGCCAAGCCGACCGCCAGCCACGTGCCGCGTAGCACCGTGCGCCGCGACACGCCGCCGCGCGGCGGCTCACCCGCACCCGGAGGCAGGCCCGCATCCGGCGGCAGGCCCGCATCCGGCGGCTCGCCCGCATCCGGCGGCAGGCCCGCATCCAGCGGCTCGCCCAGCGCCCGGCGGATCACCGGCAGCTTCACCGCGATGTGCACCAATACCGCCCCGGCCGCGACATACGCCATCGCGTAATGGCTGGTGGTGAAGAAGAACTTGAACGCGTACCACTGCGCGATGTTCATGATCCCGGTGGACAGCTGGAACGTCATCGCGGCAACCAGCACGAGGATCGAGCCGCGCTCCAGCTGGCGGGTCAGCGTGCCGATGAAGGGCCGCTCGAACAGCTTTGGCCACACTGACCACAGCTTGACCACCAGCAGCGGGATCGCGGCGATGCCCGAGATCACGTGCAGGCCCTGTGTCAGCCGGTACAGCCACACCGGCCGTGTCGGCCAGAAGAACCACGGTTGCGGATGCTGGATGAAGTGGCTGATCAGCCCAGTAACGAAGCAGATCGCCACGGCCACGCCCAGCCACAGCCCGACCCGGGCGGTGACGGGGGCGGTGCGCAGGACGGGCTTGGTCATCTGGCAGCCAGACTCGCGACGATCCGCCTGCCGGCGGGATGAAAACCGGTGAGCGCCAAGCCGGCCTGGTCGGCCAGCCATCCGGCGCTGTCCACACCCACCGAGGCCCACCGGAACCACGGGCCGACGGCGCGGGCCGATTCCAGCCGCACCCATCGCGGCCGGACACCTGTTGCTGCGGCGTCGAATTCGGCCACACAGCGGCCACCGCGGCGCAACAGCTCGCCGGCGCGGCCCAGGATCCGACGCGGGTCGCCACCGAGCCCGACGTTCCCGTCGGCCAGCACCACGGTATGCCAGCGGCCGGTGGCGGGAAGCGGGTCGAACACGTCGCGGTGCAGGGCGGGTGCGCCGCTGCGCCGCGCCATCCCGACGGCGGTGGCCGATTGGTCGACGCCCAGCGCGGGTATTCCGCGTCGAATCAGGTGCGTGACCAATCGCCCAGGACCGCAGCCCAAGTCGATGGTCGGCCCCTTGCACAACGCGACCACGGCGCCGTCGAAAACGTCGTCGGCGCCGCCGCCGCCGCCCAGCCAGCTGCGCACCGGCAGCGCACACTTTGCGCCGTCGTCGTGGCGGATCCAGCACCGCTCCCCCGCCAGCGCCCTTTCGTAAAGGTTGCCGAACATGTCACCCGCCCGCCGCGTCGGTCGCCTTGGCAAGCGCGTCGGCCGGTTGGGCAAGCGCGTCGGTCGCCTTGGCGAAGCGGGAATCTGGCGGGCACATGTGGCGTATCGCCTCGATGTCGTCGATGGTGTCGACGTCACGGAGTTGATCGACAAGTGTCACGTCCACGCCGGTTTCACGCAGCGCCGCAAGCGTTACGGCACCGGTGTCGTCGCGCGAGGTCGGTATGTCACGCAGCACAGCGGACATGGTCGCCGAGTGCACGCCGAGCACCCACCAGCCGCCGTCGGTGGCCATGCCGAGCACCGCGGGCGCGGTCAACAGCGCCTCGGCACACCGGGTTATCAATTCAGCGGTGACCTGTGGGGTGTCCATTCCGATCTGCAGCAGGGGTTGAGGGCCCGCCGCGGCAAACGCATCAGCGTGGGCGTTGGCCAGCCGGTTCGGGAAATCCACTCCACGCTGGGCGATTACGGTGAACATGCGCAGTCGCTCACGCAGCTCCGCGCCGCGCGCGGCCCTGGTCACGTCGCCGGTCAACGCCACCACACCGGCCTCGACCGGGGCCGCGGCCACCGCGTCCAACGTGTCAAGCAGCGAAGCGGCGGCAATGTCGGCCGCGGCCTCGGGCCCGACGACCGCCGCCAGCCGCGTCTTGGCCAGGCCGGGCAGCGGCGCCTTGGCCAGCACCAGCACCGTTACGGGAATGTCCCCCGGTCGCTTCGCTCCTGCCCCCTGGGCGATCATGAGATCACCCGCCAAAAGTCAAGCGCGGCAATGAAACTGCCTCGGAGCGACCCGCTGACCTTCGACTTGCCCCCGGTGCGCGGACCGTAGCGCACGTCGCGTTCAACCACGCGCCAACCGGCCTTGGCGGCACGGACCAGCAGCTCCACCGGATACCCGGAGCGCCGGTCTACCACGCCGAGCGCCAGCAGCGCGTCGCGGCGGGTCACCCGCATCGGCGCGATGTCGTGGATCGGCACGCCATAACGCGTTCGCAGCCGCCAGCACACCGCGGCGGTGCCCGCCCGCGCATGCCACGGCCAGCGCAGTCCCTGCACCGGTCGGCGCCGCCCGGTCACCAGGTCGGCGCCGCGCCGCAGTTCGGAGACCAACGCCGGCAGTTGGGACGCGTCCAGCGATCCGTCGGCGTCGAGCACCGCGACCACGGGTGTCGTCGCCGCGACCACCCCGGCATGCACGGCCGACCCGTATCCGGGCGACGGCTCGGCGACCACGTCGGCGCCATGCCGGCGCGCGACGTCGGCCGTCTCATCGGTGCTGTTGTTGTCGACGACCAGGGGGCGGTAGCCCCGCGGAATGGCCGCGAGCACGCCGGGCAGCGATGCCGCCTCATTCAGACAGGGCAGCACCACGGTCACGGAACAGCCGGGCATGTGTCCCGAGGTTAGTCAGCCCAGATGGGCACCGGCCCCGATATCGGTGACAAATGCGTGACATCGGCGCAGGTCGGCTGCGGCCAGGGCTACTGTCAGATGCTGTGGCGCGGGTGCTCATCGCCGACGACGACACCGTCGTCCGCGACATGGTGCGCCGATACCTCGAGCGCGACGGCCTCCAGGTCAGCGTGGCCGACGACGGTGACGAGGCGCTGCGGCTGCTGGGCACCGAGCGCATCGACCTCGCGGTGCTCGACGTGATGATGCCGGGTCCCGACGGCCTGACGTTATGCCGCACCCTGCGCGGTAGCAACGGCTACGCGATTCCGGTCATATTGTTGACCGCGCTCGGCGAGGAGGACGACCGCATCGCCGGCCTGGAGGCGGGCGCCGACGACTATGTGACCAAGCCGTTCAGCCCGCGCGAGGTCGCGCTGCGGGTGCGGTCTGTGCTGCGCCGGGTGTCCGCGCCGGCGACCACGCTGCCGCTGGAGATCACCGAGGGCGCGCTGACCGTCGCGACCGCGGCCCGCGCGGTGCGGGTTGCCGGCGTACCGGTCACGCTCACCAATCGCGAGTTCGAGCTGCTGCTGTTCTTCCTGACACACACCGACACCGTATTCACGCGTGAGGAACTCCTGACGCGAGTATGGCGGTGGGACTTCGGTGATCTGTCGACGGTCACGGTGCACGTCAAGCGGCTACGCGCGAAACTCGGTGGCCACCACCGGCTGCAGACGGTGTGGGGCCGCGGATACGTGTGGAGCGGCGATGGGTTGGCGTGACTTCCTCGAGATGGTCGCGTGGGCACTGGGCTGCTCGGTGCCGTTGGTACTGCTCGGCTGGTTGGTGGTGTGGCTGGTGCGATCTCGGTCGCTGGCGCTGAGTATGGCGCTGCTGGTGCTGATTCCGACGTTGGCGACGATCGCAGGCGTGCTCGGCGCAAGCCGGTTCATGATTACCGAGACATTTCAGCAGACGTCGATCGTGATGACGATCATCTCGCTCGTGACGATCCCGGCTGCGGTGATGCTGGCGCGCTACCAGGCCCGAAGAACGGTGTGGGAGAGGCAGGCTCGCGACGCCGAACGAGCAGCCGAGCAGTCGCGGCGGCGGCTGGTCGCATTCGTCAGCCACGACCTGCGCACTCCGCTGGCCGGCATCCGTGCGGTGTCGGAGGCGATCGCCGATGGCGTGGTCGACGAAGACGAGGTGCGCCAGCACGCCAAACACATTGAACAGGAATCGATTCGACTATCGGAGATGGTCGACGACCTGTTCGAGATGTCTAAGATCAACGCCGGTGCGGTACAGCCTGCGCATGAGAAGGTCGCGCTCGACGAGGTCGCCGACGATGTGATGGCCGCGCATCGCATCGCCGCCGAGCGCGCCGGAGTGTCGCTGCAGATGACGCTGCCCGGCACGCCGGTGCAGGTATTCGGCAGTGACCGTGCGCTGGTTCGGGTGCTGTCCAACCTGGTGGCCAACGCGATCGCGCACACTCCGGCCGGTGGCAGGGTGGAGCTGGCGCTCGGCTCCGATGAGGACGGCGCATACGCGCGCGTCGACGACACCGGCGTGGGGATCGACGAGGCCGACCTGCCCCGGGTGTTCGACGTTGCCTACCGCGGCTCCAACAGCCGGGTGCCGCGATCGGATTCGTCACTGCCGAGCGGATCCGGATTGGGACTGGCGATCGCCGCGGGCCTGGTCAATGCGCACCGCGGCACGCTGACCGCCCGCAATCTCGGCACGGGCGCCCGGTTCGAGGTGCGATTACCGCTCGCCGTGGACGATTGACCTGGGACTTCGGTGCCGTCTGATCTTGATAAGGCGCCATATCGTTAACCGGTTGTGGGAACATGGCTTATGACGCCAAACCGGCGTAGTGGGTCGTGGGCCGCCGGTGCATTGCATGTAGTGCTGTTCGCAGCTGTGTTGCTGGTGGGAGGGTGCTCGAATCGAGCGCAGCCGCAAGATGTTCCGCAAAATCTGCCGCTGGGGTTACCGCTGCGCTCGGTGGGGGAAATGCCGCTGCCAGGGGATAATTCGCGGTTCGACTCCGCCAGCTTGGATGCACAACGGGGTTTGTTGTTCATCTCACACCCAGGGCAAAACGACGTCATCCAGGTCGACATCAACGCGCAGCGCGTGGTGAGCACCATACGGAATCTGCAGGCCGTACATGGGGTGCTGGCCGTCGGTGAACAGAGCCGGGTGTATGCGAACGCCACCCGGGTCAACCAGCTGGTGGCTATCGACGAGACCACTGGGCTGGAGGTGGGGCGCGCTCCGACGGGGAATTATCCGGACGGATTGGCATACGATTCCCGACGCCACGCGGTGTGGGTGTCCAACCGCGAAAGCGGGACTCTGACCGTCCTGGACGGGGCCACCTTGCAAGAGCGCGGCAACGTAGACATCGGCGGCGAGATTGGCAATGTTGGTTACGATTCGAGAAGCGACCGGATGCTGCTTGCGGTGCAGGGCAACAACCAGTTGGCCGTGATCGATGCCCAGTCGATGACGGTCGCTCAACGGGTGTCACTGCCCAACTGTGACGGCCCGCGCGGCGTGAGCGTCGCCGAGCAGGACCGGTTGGTGTTCGTCGGGTGCAACTACAACGCCACCGTCGTCATCGTCGATTCGACGAACTGGAGCATCGCCGGGACCTACCCGGTCGGCCAAGGCCCCGACATGCTCGCCTACGACACGTCCGGCCGCCGGCTGTATGTTGCCGCCGAGAGCGGCATCGTCGCCGTGCTGCTCCTGCACGATCGCAGCGTTCCGGTGATCCGCTCCGACTTCCTGGCCGACGGCGCGCATGTGGTGGCGGTCAACTCGGACACGCATCGCACTTACTACCCGGTTCACGGCGGACCGGAAGGACCGAATCTACTGATCAAGGAGGCCACGTGAGCCACGCCTGATTCGTGCCGATCCCGCGGCTTGATTTGTACCAATTGGTCCATTAATGTCGTTGACCGCACCGGGTCGAAGGGGTCGAAGGGTTGGCGATGGCAGGAACCGGGTTACGCAAGTTCAAGTTCGAGCGCCAGGTCGGCCGCAGCGTGGTCAATCCACTGATCGGCGCGCTGGATCGGATCGGCGTGCGGTCCTCGCTGGTGGTCGAGTTGGAGACGGTGGGCCGCAAGTCCGGCGCGCCGCGTCACGTCTACCTCACCGGCAGCGCCGACGATCGCGGCGTCTGGGTGATCTCGCAACACGGCCACCGCGCGGGCTGGGCCCACAACATCAAGGCGAACCCCGCCGTGCGGGTTCGGGTCGGCGACCGGTGGCGCGCCGGCACCGCGACGTTGCGTCCCGACGACGACGTCAAGGCGCGAGCGCGCGGCTTCGCCAACGGGAGGATCGCCGGCGCCGCGACGGCCCTGGGAATGCGTGCACTGCAAAGCGATCCGATTTCGGTGCGCATCGAGTTCACGGATTAGTCGCCATCGGCGGCCAGGCAATGTCGGCAGCTAGCCGTCGCCCGACCCACCGGTGACCGGCAGCACGCCCGCCCGCGTCAGGAAGCCGACGATCTCGCCGATCATGTGACGGCCGTCGAGTAGCGCCGGGCTGTTGTGGCCGGCCCCGCGCACGATCAGAAACCGCTTCGGCTCCAGAACCTTTGGCGCCGCGTCATACAGCCGGCGGCTGAGCTCGGGCGGCACGATGGTGTCGCGATCGCCGGCTACCACGAGCAGCGGTGCGGCGAGTTGACCAATCCAATCGATGGACGGGTAGCGATCGAGCAGCAGCGCGCCGACCGGCAGCCACGGGTAGTGCAGTCGGCCGACGTCGGGCAGCGACGTGAACGGTGACCGCAAAACCACCGCGGCAGGGGGCCGTTCGATGGCGAGCCGCACCGCGACCGCGGCGCCCAGCGATTCACCGAAGTACACGATCCGGTCCGGGTCGACCTCGGGCCGTGCCACCAATGACGCTTGTGCCGCCAGGGCGTCGGCCACCAGGCCCTGCTCGGAAGGCCGGCCCAGGTTACCGCCGTATCCGCGGTAGTCGAACAGCAGCACCGACAGTCCTGCCGCATTCAGCGCGGCTGCAAGCGGCGCCCGTAGCCTCCGGTCACCGCCGTTACCGTTGCAGAGCAGTACGGCCGGTCCACCGTCGGCGGACGCGGGGGCGAACCACGCGCTCAACAGCAGGCCGTCGCTGGTTTCAAGGAGCATGTCCTGGCCGCGCGGTAGCACCGTCGCCGCGCGAGGCACCGGGACGCGCGACGGGAAGTAGATCAGCCGCCGCTGCAAACCTGCCCACCACGGGAAGTCAATCACGAAGCGGCGCTTTCGCGAAGTCACGCAGCCCGGCCTCCGGCTGAATGCTGGCAGTGAAGCCGAGCAGCTCGCGGGCGCGGGCCGGGTCAGCCACGATGTGGCGCACGTCGCCGCTGCGGTAACCGCCGGTGATGCGCGGCGGCGGACCGCCGCACGCGGCGCACAGTTGCTCGGCCACCTCGAGAATCGAGATCGGCCGCCCTGAGCAGATGTTCGCGGCGACGAACCCGTCGGGCGCCATGTTGACGGCTTTCATGTTGGCGGCGGCAACGTCGTCGACGTGCACGAAGTCGCGCATCTGGCGTCCGTCCTCGAAGACTTGTGGCCGACGGCCGCTCGCGAGCGCCGAGCGAAAGATCGCGGCCACCCCGGAATACGGGGTGTCGCGTGGCATGCCCGGCCCGTAAACGTTGTGATAGCGCAACGCGGTCACCGAGGCGCCGCTGGCTTCGGCCCAGGCCAGCGCGTAATGCTCCTGTGCGGTCTTGCTGGCCGCATACAGGCTGCGCGGGCGCAGCGGCGCATCCTCGTCGACGAGCCGCCAGCTCAGCGTTTCGCCGCAGATCGGGCAGCGGTGCTCGAAAATTCCCGCGTCGAGGTCCTCGCGCCGCCGTGGCGGAGGGTCGACCGGACCGTGGCGCGGGCAGTCATAGGAACCTTGGCCGTAGACCACCATCGACGACGCCAACACCAGGCGCCGGCAGCCGGCCTTGTACATCTCGGCCAGCAGCACCGCGGTGGCGAAGTCGTTGTGGCGGCCGTAGTCCGGAGCATCAGCGGGGTCCACCCCGGCCCCGACCATTGCGGCCTGGTGGCAGACCACGTCTATGCCGTCGAGCAGCCGGGCCAGGCTCTCGGCGTCAGCGACATCCACTGCGCGGCAGCCGGACGGCGGCCGGCTGAGCGGGCCGTGCGCGGCGGGCAACAACAGATCGATGGCGACGACGTCGTGGCCGTCGGCTTGCAGTTCGGTTTGCACGCGCGAGCCGATGAACCCGGCCGCCCCGGTCAGCAGCACCCTCACGGCAGCTCGAATGGCAACTGGACGCCCTCGTGCGGTAGGCAATCGGTGCAGGTGCGTTCGACGGCCACCTTGCCGATCGCGTCAAGCACGACTTGTTTGAACGGACCGAGGTTGCGCTCGAACTCTGTGAACACGTCTACCGCCCGCACGCCGGCACCGACTTCTATGCCCGCGTCAAGATCGGTCACCAGAGCGATTGCCGCATAGCACATTTCCAGCTCGCGGGCAAGGACCGCCTCGGGGTAGCCGGTCATGTTCACCAGGGTGAAGCCTTGCGAGGCGAACCACTGGCTCTCGGCCCGGGTGGAAAACCGCGGCCCCTGAACGACGACCATCGTGGCGCCGTCGATCACGCGCGGCTGCAGCGCGGCCTCGCGCAGCGTCGGGCAGTACGGGTCGGCGAAGCCGACGTGGATGCCCCCGGAATCGAAGTAGGTGTCGATGCGGCCCCGGGTTCGGTCGACGAGCTGGTCGGGCACGACGGTCGCGCCGGGACCGAACTCCGGGGTTAGGCTGCCGGCCGCGCACGGCCCGAAGACGCGGCGCACGCCCAACGCCCGCAACGCCCACATGTTGGCGCGATACGGCACGGTGTGCGGTGAGAATTCGTGCTTGATGCCGTGCCGCGGCAGGAACGCGACCTCGTGATCGCCCACGGTGCCGATCGTGATCGCGCCGCTGGGCGGTCCGTACGGAGTGTCGACGGTCACGCTGCGGGCGTCGTCGCCGAAGAACGTGTAGAAGCCGCTGCCGCCGATGACTCCGAGCATGGCGACCATTGTCGGGCATGCCCCGTGTAAGGATCGGTTGTGGCCAGCTTCGCGCAATGGATCGAGGGCGCCCGCCCGCGGACACTGCCCAACGCGGTTGCCCCGGTGGTCGCCGGAACCGGCGCCGCGGCGTGGCTGCACGCGGCGGTGTGGTGGAAGGCATTGCTGGCGCTGGTCGTCGCGGTCGCGATGATCATCGGCGTCAATTACGCCAACGACTACTCCGACGGGATCCGCGGCACCGACGACGACCGGGCCGGCCCGGTGCGGCTGGTGGGCTCGCGGCTGGCGGCGCCGCGAGCTGTGCTGACGGCGGCATGCGTCAGTCTGGCAATAGCGGCGGTGGCGGGCCTGGCCCTGGCGGTCTGTAGCGAGCCGTGGCTGATCGCGGTTGGCGCGGCGTGCATTGCCGGGGCGTGGCTCTACACCGGTGGGTCAAAGCCGTACGGCTACTTTGGTTTTGGCGAGCTTGCGGTGTTCGTGTTCTTCGGTCCGGTCGCGGTGCTGGGTACGCAGTACGTACAAGCACTGCGGATCGACTGGATCGGCGTGGTGTTGGCCGTCGCGATCGGCTCGATGTCAAGCGCCGTGCTGGTGGCCAACAACCTGCGCGACATCCCGACCGACTCCCGCGCCGGGAAACGGACCCTGGCGGTGCGCCTCGGCGATCGCCGAACACGGCTGCTCTACCAGGGCCTGATGGCGGCCGCCGGGGCGTTGACCGTGGTGCTGGTCCTGGCGACGCCGTGGTGCCTGGTGGCGCTGGTGGCCGCGCCGCTCGCGGTGCGGGCCGCGGCGCCGGTGCGTGCGGGCAGCGGCGGCCGCGAGCTGATCCCGGTGTTGCGCGACACCGGGCTGACGATGCTGGTGTGGTCGGTGGCCGTCGCACTGGCGTTGACGCTGGCCAGGTAGCGCCGGCTCAGGTGTCCTGATCGAGCGCGTCGATCATCGTGCCGGCTTGTCCGGTGCTGCCGATGCGTGGTCCCGACCCGCGCCTCACGGGAAGGCGGTGGCCAGGTCTTTCGGCATGCTCGACTTGATGTCCTGCCACTCGCCCTCAGTGATGTAGCTCCTGAGGGCTTGCAGGACGGTCTGGACCAGCTCATCCAGGCTGCCCCGGATGTCGTACGGAAACTCTTTGCGAACCCGCGCGAGGAATTCGTCCTTGTCCATCTTCACGGGCACACGCGTGGGCTCCCAGCCGTCGTAGTAGATGCCGCGCACCAACATAGGCAGCTGTGCCGCGAGCTGCGCAGCCTCGTCGACCGTCAACCGGTCGCGAAGCGGGTGCAGAACCGCCCGCAGTGCCGCGTAGGACTGGTTGCGCCGCTCCTTCGGCCAGTCGCATGCCTCCTCGATTTGCTTCAGGATTCGGTTGTCTTGTCGACCGTGGTGTTGAACGAAGAAAACCCTGTCTCGGCCATGCTGTGCTCCCTTTTAACACCGATCGCCGCGGGCCCTGTCACGTTGTTCTGTACGTTCAGCGGCCCTGCATATTGCGGACGAACCAGGCTGGACCCAGGCGAGCCTGATGTTCGATAGCAGGTGCTATTCCGCTCCGCGATGTAGTTATGCCCATCGGCGCGGGGCTCTATGCGCTTGGGCGTTGAAGACTTTCCAGGGGCAGCATCATCGCCGCGGAGGGTGGAACGTCCCCACATGATAGAGATGCGCGAGTCATCATGGACAGCCTCGCATTTCGCCGATGCCGAACGCCACCGACTTCGGCTGGCCAGAGTTGGCGTGCTGTACTTCAACGTCGAATGTGATCGAAGGACTGGTCAGCGCCCATGTCGGCGGCTGGGTTCGGGTCCGGATATTCCCATCGCTCAGCGGCCGCGGGGCTCGACAGCGGGGGCTGCCAGCCAGGCGAATCGTCCGAGACGGGGGCGCAGCCAGCGGTCGACGCTCCACGTCGAGCCGGCCGCCGCGAAGAACAGGGCCAGCGACGCAAAGATGTAGCCGACCGAAGGCCCGAGATCTGTCATGCCGGGCTTGAAGGGCAGGTGGAAAGCCTCAGCGCCCGACCAAATGCCGAAAGATAGCACCGCCGTGCCGACGAACGCGGCATTGGACAGCACTCCAAGAATCAGGGCTAGCGCGGCGAACGTCTCGACGATGGCGATGCCCAGCGCGAAGACGGGCGGATTGGCCATGCCGACCATGTGTGTCAGCGCCAGCCACTGGTGGATGACGGGCGTGTTGACCTGCGAGACCTTGCCGAGCTCGGTGTGCAGGGTCTGCCCGTGAATGAACCCAGGCTGCCATTTGAAGCTCGCGTCGCAGGCCCAAAGCACTCCGAAGAGCACGCGCACCACGGCGGCACCCTGCAGCCAACGGCGGCCGAAGACGGCAGAACGTGTGGCGCTCGGCGATGAATCAGCCGCAGACGCCTCGAGCGTCGTGGACACAGGGGTACACCTTTCGGTTGACCGAGGCTTTGGTTCTATCGAACACGGGGTGGCCGGCAAGTTGGTTCAAGGTCGCTGGCAGACCACGGAGACCCGCACGCCGCCGGTGCGTGCCTGGTCGCACGCGGCGCGTCGAACAAGGAGATGGCGGCGTCACCGACGTTAGGCGGCCTGGTCGAGCAGCGCGATCACCTCGCCGCGCAGCCGCTGGGTCTCGACATGCTCGGTCAGCAGTGCCGCCCCGCACTCGTCGCCGCCGCGCAGAATGCCGAGCACGATGTGCTCGCAACCGATCCAATCGGTCCTTGTGCGCGATGGCTTCTCGCAGCCCCAGTTCGAGCACCTTCTTCGCCGACCGGGTGAACGGGGTGTGCCCGAACCGCCTGTGCCGCCGCCCGCGCGATGGCCGACCCAAGCGCCTCGTCGAACTGGGTCACGTCCAACGTCCCCGCCTCCCACCAGCCGATGCAGTCGCGCAGCGCGTCTGCGACGAACCGCGGCGGCAGCCCGACGCTCGGGGTGTCCAGGAATCCGTCGGCACCGACGAACGCGGTCCCGAATGCCTCGCGTGTCATTCGTTTTCCCGCGGGTTCTCGCCGCGCAGCCGGGCCCGCAGCCGCTCGCGGTCACGGCGGCGACGCTCGTCGACGATGGCAAGGCCGGCGGTCGCGCGCCGCCGCAGCGGAGCAAACACCCAGATGCCCAGTGGCAGCGCGATCACGAGCGCGAACGCGATCGCGATGTAGACCGGAA
>NZ_DASQVQ010000046.1:0-3353 GCF_035640695.1 Mycobacterium sp. | reverse complement strand
CTCGTGCGACCGATTCTGGGGAGGCCTTGGTCATGTCGAGGCCGCGGGTCATATCGGTGTCCACGACGCCGGTCAGCACGGCATGAACCGCTACGCCGCGCCCGGCCAATAAGGCGCGCAGCGATTGCGTCAGGTTGAATGCGGCCGCCTTCGAGATCGAGTAGGCCGGAATGAGCGGCAAGGGTGCGAAGGCGTTTATCGACAGATTGTTGACGATGGCTCCCCGCGAACGAGTTAGCAACGGCAAAAAGGCGTGGGTGACGAAGTACGTGCCGAAAAGGTTGACGGCGAGGTGTTTTTCGAGCGCGGACGGGTCGCTCAAGTCGTCGTAAAGCGCCACGCCGGCATTGTTGACGAGGACATCGAGCGATTCCACCTCATCAACAGCGTTCTGAATCTGCGCAGCGTTGGTGACATCCAGGGTCAGGGGCCTAACGCGCCCGTCCGAGTGGGCCAAAGGCGCGCGCGTACCGACGTAGACGCGCTTCGCTCCCCTGCCCAACGCTTCCTGAACCAACGCCCGCCCGATACCACGATTGCCCCCCGTAATCAGAACTTCTCCATCTGCGATTCTCGCCATGATTACGCCCTGTTCCTCTCATGTCGTAGTGCGAGCCACGGGCCCGATTGTCCGCATTAAGTGAGATACGCTGCGGCGCCGATAATCATCGGTGGGCAGGTCACAACATCCGGCGTGGCGTCATCGAGGCGTGGCGTCGTAGGAAGGCCATCTGTACCTGCACGACGTTGTCATGATCGAGTCCGCCGGCGTAGACGTCATAGTGGCCGCCGCGGCTGCGGTACAGCTCGCCGTGCGGGGCCCGCACCGCGACGGCCAGCGCCGGTCCGGGCGGGGCCATAGTGTCATGCTCGGCGACGACCATGAGCAGTGGGCACCGCGCACCCCGGGCGCGCCGCACGGGCCGGTGCATCGCCACTTCCAGAAGGGACCGGGCGGTGATCTGATTGGGCCAAGAGCCGTCACCCGGGTCAAGCCGCGTGTGGCCGATCATCGCGTCTTCGGTGGCAATGACCCCGAACTGCCCGCGCGGTACGCTGACCGACAGGTAGCGCGGCGGCCGGCCAAGCACTGATCCGACCAGATCGATGATCGCGTGGGCGGTGAGACGCAGCCCCCGAGCAAGCGGGATGTTCCTCACCCCGGCCAGGCCGTCGACTAACGGGCACTGCGCGATCGCGCCGGCCAGCGCGGGCTCGCTGGCGGCCAGCTCGACGACATGCATACCGGCAAATGATGTGCCCCACACGAAAATTCGCGTGGCATCAAATGCCTGCTGGGTACGGGCCCACGCCAGCGCCGTGCGGTAGTCCTCGAGTTCCCGGCCGATCGACAGCATCTGTCGCGGCCGGCCGGTCGAGCCACCCCAGTGCCGATAGTCAAACACCAGTGCGGCAAATCCGCCGTCGGCAAACTGCTCGGCGAACGGTGCCAGTCCCGCGGCCTTGACGCCGCCGATACCGTGCGCCATCACCACGACCGGGTGCGGACCTCCTCCGTCGGGCAGGTAAATCCACGCGTCGAGCTCCTCGCCGCCCGCGGGTATCCGTACGTCACGCCGATTGGCCACTCGCCCGGTCATGTGGTCACATCGCCGGACGTGACGATCTCGGCGCTCGCCCAGCGGGCGGCGTCGGCGCCAAACAGCGCTCCAGGGGTATAGGCGCCCGCCACTGCCGACCCATCGGCTAACCGCGCGGCGGTACGCGCGGCAATGCGTGCGGTAAAGCGGTAACCCTCGCCGGTGTGCAACCAGGCCTCGCGCCGGGTCCCGTCGTCCCACTCCAACCGGGCGTAGGCCCAGGATTCGTGGCCGGCCCTGGCCGGTGGAGTCAGCCGCTTGCGGTTGATGACCCGCTGAATCGTTTTCTGGACCGGCCGAACGGCGAACAGCACCGAGACCGTTGGCAGGACGGCTCGGACCAATCGTCCGCTCGGCACTTCACTGGAGTACGCCAGCACATCGCCGGCGCCCGAGGCGCGGCGCGCCGCCTCCAGTTCACCGGTGGGCACCGCGAGGACATCGGTCGGCGCCGAGTCGGGGAGCGATATCAGCTCGTGATTCGCGCCCAGTCGGGTACGCACCAGTCGCCCGTCGCGGTAGCGCCTGCCGCCGTAGGCCACGGCATCGACCGCGCTGGCGAGGACCGCCGACCCGAGCCCGTCCACGGTGGGCATGGCAGCGACCCTGGCGCGGGCCGCCGCAGGCCGGTCGCCGCGCAGCTCGATCACCAGTGCCTCGGTGGCCAACACACCGAAGCCGGCACCGGTCACCAGCGTTACGTCTCGGCGTCGCGCCTCGCCGTCGAGCGCAAGTAGCTGCCGCACCGGTTCGAGCTCGTTGGCCAGATCGACGTAATGACTGCCGGCTGAAAGGCTTGCCCGCGCCAACGGCACGGTCGACGAAGTGAACGGGCCGACGGTGTTCACGACAACCGCGGGTTTCTCCGCGGCGATCAACCCGGCCAGCTCGGTGAGCCCGGAGGCCACGCGAGTGTGCACCGGCGAGGCTAGCGATGCGGCGACCGCGGCCAGCCTGTCTGCATTACGTCCGATGAGTACTACGTCTTGTTCCGCGCCTTGTTCCGCGTCTTGCTCCGCGCCGTGTTCCGCGCCGGCCAGTTCTCGTGCGATCGCGCGACCACTCAGACCGGTGGCGCCGAGCACCCAGATTGTGTTCATGCATTTACGGTACACTCTGCATCGTTAATATGCCAATCGGTTAGGGTGCCGAATGCAGATGTCGGATCTTCGAGGTCGTCCCCGCGACACTTCCTTGGACACCGCGATCGCGAATGCGGTTGAGTCGCTGCTGCTTTCCGACGGTTATGCGGCCGTGAACATCGATCGGGTCGCCAAGCTCGCCGGCACCACCCGTGCGGCGATCTACCGTCGGGCCAAGACGCCAGGCGAGCTCATCGTCGGACTGTTGGTGAGCCGCTTCGGCATTGATCCCGCGCCAGACAGCGGCGACCTGCGTCGGGATCTGCGCCTGCTGCAGGAGCTGCAGCGTAGCTTCTTCGCAGACCCGGTCGTTCAGGCTGCACTGGCCGGCCTCCTCAGTGATTTCCCGTCCAACAATGCGGTAGCGGCAGCGCTCTACGAACGGTTCATGGCGCCGCGCCGCCACTCGGTCGCCACGATGCTGGCCCGTGCCGTCGAGCGCGCCGAGATAACGCCGGTGAAGCACCCCGGCGTCGTCTCCGATCTGCTGACCGGTCCCCTCTTGCTTCGCGCAGTTCTGCCCATCATCGGACCGATCGATGACACACTTCTGGAGGCAACCGTCGAGGCCGCCCTGAGTGCGTGCGTCCCCATCGCACAACGAAGGCGC
>NZ_DASQVQ010000045.1:0-10349 GCF_035640695.1 Mycobacterium sp. | reverse complement strand
CACCAGGCCGGTGTCGGTGAGAATGTTGACGAAGATGTCCTTCGACCCCTTCGCCTGGGCCTTGTCCCGATCGTGGTGCACGTCCTGGAAGTCCCGGGTGGCCAACGCCGTCGACACGATGAACGTCGGATCACCGTGCAGCGACAGCTCGGGCAGCTTGGTGCCCACCTCGACGGCCGGAGCCGCCCGGACGGCGACTTCAGACCGCGCGGCGCTCATGCCGCCGGCTCCCACGCGTACAGCGTCCACGCTGGCCCCCGGTTGTCCTCCGGGAAGTCCAGATACGTTGCCTGCACCGGCATTCCGACCTCGACCGCAGCGGGTTCGACATTGCGTAGTTCACCGAGCATCCGCACACCCTCCTCGAGCTCGACGAGCGCGATCACGAACGGCAGCGATCGGCCCGGCACCTTCGGCGCGTGATGTACGACAAAGCTGAACACGGTGCCCTTACCGCTGGCGACAACGTAGTCAATCGGCTCGGCCTTGTCCTGCCAGAGCGCCGGCACGGGTGGATGCTGCAGCCGGCCGTCGCCACGGCGCTGGATACGCAGTTCGTGTGCGGCAACCCCCTCCCAGAAAAACGCGGTGTCCCGCGAGGCCGCCGGACGCATCATCGCGGTCGGGTCGAGGTCGTCGGGGACCGCCGGCTTGTCGTCGTCGCGCGGCCGGAATTTCAGGATGCGCCAGTTCATTTCGGCGACATCCTCGTCGCCGACCTGCCACGTGATGTGCTGGTTGATGAAATAGCCTTCGCCGAGCGCGGTCTGCTTGGGCCCAATCACGTCGGTGAGTTCGGCGCTGACGCTGACCTCTTCACCCGGGCGCAGGTACCGGTGATACGTCTGCTCACAGTTGGTCGCGACGACGCCGATGTAACCAGCGTTGTCGAACAGGTCGATGATCCGGGTGAGCGGGTCGTCGTCGCCGCGGACACCGCCCAGCCCCAGCATGGTCCAAACCTGAATCATCGCCGGTGGCGCGACCACTCCGGGATGTCCAGCTGCGCGGGCCGCCGCTTCGTCGACGTAGATCGGGTTGCGGTCGCCGATCGCCTCCACCCAGTTGTTGATCATCGGCCGGTTCACCGGATCACGGCCGGTGCGCGGCTTGCTGCGGCCCGCCGCCTTGACCTGCTCTACCGCCTCATCGAAGTTCGTCATCGGCGTCCTCGGCTCTTCGCGCAAGCGCTCATCGGCGTCCTCGGCTCTTCGCGCAAGCGCTCATCGCGGAACCGCTCATCGCGGAACCCTCGGCACCTTCAACCCGGAAGCCGCCACCATCTCACGCATCACCTCGTTCACACCACCGCCGAACGTGATGACCAGGTTGCGCTTGGTCTGCATGTCCAGCCACTTCATCAGCTCGGCCGTGTCCGGCTCGGCCGGGTTGCCGTACTTGCCGACGATTTCTTCGGCGAGCCGCCCGACGTACTGAACCCGTTCGGTGGCAAAAACTTTCGTGGCCGCCGCGTCGGCGACATCGATGTTCTCACCCGCGGCAGCGACCTGCCAGTTGAGCAGCTCGTTGATCCGCCAGATCGAGTGGATCTCGCCGAGGGCTCGCTTCACGTCGTCGTGGTCGATCGGCGTCACCCCGTCGCCGCCGGGCTTGGCAGCCCAGGCGTGCAGTCGGTCGTAGATACCGGCGAATCGTCCGGCCGGTCCGAGCATCACCCGCTCGTTGTTGAGCTGGGTGGTGATCAGTCGCCAGCCGTCGTTTTCGTTGCCCACCAGCATGTCTGCGGGCACCCGCACGTCGCTGTAGTAGCTGGCGTTGGTGTGGTGCGCGCCGTCGCTGGTGATGATCGGCGTCCAGGAGTAGCCCGGGTCCTTGGTGTCCACAATGAGAATCGAAATACCCTTGTGCTTAACGGCTTCCGGGTCGGTGCGGCACGCCAGCCAGACGTAGTCGGCGTCGTGGGCGCCGGTCGTGAAGATCTTCTGGCCGTTGACGATGTACTCGTCGCCCTGGCGCACGGCGGTGGTGCGCAGCGACGCCAGGTCGGTGCCCGCGTCGGGTTCGGTGTAGCCGATCGCGAAGTGCACCTCACCGGCGAGGATCGCCGGCAAAAACTTCTTCTTCTGTGCGTCGTTGCCGAAGATCTGCAGCGTTGGGCCCACGGTCTGCAGCGTGACGGCCGGCAGCGGGACGTCGGCGCGCTGTGCCTCGTTGACGAAGATCTGCTGTTCGATCGGACCAAAGCCGCGGCCGCCGAACTCCTTCGGCCAGCCCACGCCGAGCCACCCGTCCCGGCCCATGCGCCGGATCACCGCGCGGTAGGCCTTGCCGTGCCGGTCGGTCTCCATCTCGGCCGCCTCTTCGGCAGTGATGAGGCCGGAAAAGTACTGTCGCAGTTCGGCTTGCAATGCCCGCTGCTCGGGTGTCAGGTCGATGAACATTGCGCTCCCACCAGGTCGAGGCGGTGCGACGGGCCCCCCAGCAGCCTGGTCAAATCCTTGATCGTCGAGTAGTAGCGCGTCATCGGATATGTGATGTCCACTCCGATGCCGCCGTGCAGGTGGTGGCAGGTCTGCATCGCGGGCGGGGCCTGCGACGTGAGCCAGTAGCCGAGCACGTCGAGGTCGTCGTCGGCAGCAAAATCATCCAGGCGGCCCTCGGCCAGCCGCCAGATCACCGACTTGGCGGCCAGATCGATGGTGCGCGCAGCGATGTAGACCTCGGAGAGCTGAGCGGCGACGGTCTGGAACGTCGACAACGGCTTTCCGAACTGCTGCCGATTGGCCACGTAGTCTGCGGTCAGCCGCAACGCCCCGGCCGCCAGCCCGGAGGCGAACGCGCCGGTCACCGCCAGCGCCAGCTGGTTGACCCGGGACGCGGTCGCCCCGTCGAGCACCCCGTCGGCCTCGACGTCGGCGAAGGTCACCACGTACTCGTCGGAGCCGCTGGACGTCGGCGTTTTGGTCAGCTGCACGCCGTCGGCCCGCGGTGACACCACGACGACCGCGCTGTCGGCGGTGACGATCATCCATTCGGCCTGTTCCGCGTACGCGACACCAATCTTGGTTCCACTCAGCCGACTGTTGGCGAACGTGGTGGCCGGCCGGTCCGGCAGCGGCGCCCCCGGTTCGTTCAGCGCCGACGTGAGCACCGCGCCGTTCGCAACCCCCGCCAGATAGCGGTCCTGCTGTTCGGCGCCGGCCAAATCAAGCAGCGGCACGACGCCGAATCCGAGCGTCGCCAAAGCCGGGCCGATGGTGCCGTGGCGGCCGATTTCGGTGAGCGCCGTAGCGATCTCCGGCAGACCCACGCCGTCGCCCCCGAGGCGTTCGGGCACTCCAAGGGCGGCCACCCCCCCGTCGACGAGTGCTTGCCAGCTGTTGTCACGCTCCAGCACCGCCGTGACCACGTCGGCGACAGCCTGTTGGGCGGGGGCGGGACTGAAGTCCAAGCGAATCCTCCTCGATTCGTTGCGGCCCTAGGTTGCGGCCCTATGTTGGCCCCTAGTGGGCGACCGGACACTTGCCGGTGTAGTCCACCTGCCAGTGCTTGATGCCGTTAAGCCACCCCGACCGTAGCCGCTCGGGCTTGGCGATTGGTTTGAGGTCGGGCATGTGGTCGGCGACGGCGTTGAAGATCAGGTCGATCGTCATCTTGGCCAGGTTCGCGCCGATGCAGTAGTGAGCGCCGGTGCCGCCGAATCCAACGTGCGGGTTGGGATCTCGCAGGATGTTGAAGGTGAACGGGTCGTCGAAGACCTCTTCGTCGAAGTTGGCCGACCGGTAGAACATCACCACACGCTGGCCCTTCTTGATCTGCACGCCGGACAGCTCGGTGTCCTCGACAGCGGTGCGCTGGAAGCAGGTCACCGGGGTGGCCCACCGGACGATTTCGTCGGCGGCGGTTTCCGGACGCTCCTTTTTGAACAGTTCCCACTGATCGGGGTAGTCCATGAACGCCATCATTCCCTGGGTGATGGAGTTGCGAGTGGTCTCGTTGCCGGCCACCGCGAGCATCACGACGAAGAACCCGAACTCGTCGTCGGAGAGCTTCTCTCCTTCGATGTCGGCGTTGATCAAGGTCGTGACGATGTCATCGCCGGGGTTCTTGGCCTTCTCCTCGGCCATCTTCATGGCGTACTGAATCAGCTCGAACGAGGACATCTTCGGGTCGATGTGGGCGTATTCCGGGTCGTCGTTGCCGGTCATCTCGTTGGACCAGCGGAACAACTCCTTGCGGTCGTCCTGCGGCACACCGAGCAGCCCGGCAATGGCCTGCAGCGGCAGCTCGGCAGACACCTGCTCGACGAAGTCGCCGGAACCGCTCGCAACGGCTGCCTTCGCGATGCTCTGCGCGCGTTCCTTGAGTTCGTCGCGCAGCCGCCCGATCGCGCGTGGCGTGAACCCGCGGGAGATGATCTTGCGCAACCGGGTGTGGTGCGGCGCATCCATGTTCAGCATCACGAACCTCTGGACTTCGATGTTCTCGCGTGCGATGTCGTCATGGAACCGGGGAATCACGCCGTTCTCGTAGCTGGAGAACACGTCGCTTCGCAGCGACACCTCCTTGACGTCCTTGTGCTTGCTCAGCACCCAGTAGCCACCGTCGTTGAAGCCGCCGGCCCTGCCGATAGGCTGCTCGCACCACCAGATCGGCGCGGTCCGGCGCAGCTCGGCGAACTCTTCGATGGGCAGGCGCTCGACGTTGATGTCGGGGTCAGTGAAGTCAAAGCCGGTGGGCAGGTTCGGGGCAGGCATCGGTGTCTCCTCGATACGACGTGGTCTAGTGCCAGGTTGCCACCATTGAAACATGCCTTTACCGCAGATTAAAGGCGCGGCTGCATCCTTGCTTGTCAGAGTAATGAAACGTGTTCTAGCCTGACGGGGTGGGTAACCCTGTCATCGTTGAAGCCACCCGCAGCCCGATCGGCAAGCGGAACGGGTGGTTGTCTGGCCTGCACGCGACCGAGCTGCTCGGCGCCGTGCAAAAGGCTCTGGTGGAGAAGGCCGGCATCGATGCCGCCGATGTCGAGCAGGCGATCGGCGGCTGCGTGACGCAGTACGCCGAGCAGTCCAACAACATCACCAGGGTCGCCTGGCTGACCGCGGGTTTGCCGGAGCAGGTCGGCGCGACCACCGTCGACTGCCAATGCGGCAGCGGGCAGCAGGCGAACCACCTGATCGCCGGCCTGATCGCCACCGGCGCAATCGACATCGGCATGGCCTGCGGCATCGAAGCCATGAGCCGCGTCGGATTGGGGGCCAACGCCGGACCGGATCGCTCGGCGATCCGCGCCGAATCGTGGGACATCGACATGCCGAACCAGTTCGAGGCCGCCGAGCGGATCGCCAAGCGTCGCGGCATCACCCGCGAGGACGTCGACGAGTTCGGCCTGGCGTCTCAGCAGAAGGCCAAGCAGGCCTGGGCGGAAGGCCGATTCGACCGCGAGATCAGCCCGATCGAGGCGCCGGTGCTAGACGACCAGAAGCAGCCGACGTCCGAGCGCGCTCCCGTGACTCGCGACCAGGGCTTGCGCGACACCACGTTGGAGGGATTGGCCCAGCTGAACCCGGTCCTCGACGGCGGTATTCACACGCCGGGCACGTCGTCACAGATCTCCGACGGCGCGGCCGCGGTGTTGTGGATGGACGAGGACAAGGCACGCGCATTGGGTCTGCGGCCGCGGGCGCGGATCATCAGCCAGGCGCTCGTTGGCGCCGAGCCGTACTACCACCTCGACGGCCCGGTGCAGTCCACGGCCAAGGTGCTTGAGAAGGCGGGCATGAAGATCGGCGACATCGATCTCGTCGAGATCAACGAGGCCTTCGCCTCCGTGGTGTTGTCGTGGGCCCGGGTGCACAACCCCGACATGGCGCGGGTCAACGTCAACGGCGGTGCGATCGCGCTCGGCCACCCGGTCGGCAGCACGGGCAGCCGGCTGATCACAACCGCGCTGCACGAGTTGGAGCGCTCGGATCAGAACACCGCGCTGATCACGATGTGCGCGGGCGGTGCACTGTCCACCGGCACGATCATCGAGCGCATTTAGTCACTCGTCTGTTGAGGCGTGGTCGTCGCGACCCCCCGATCGCGACGACCATGCCCGTGCGGCATTCAGTTTTGCTTGTTCGCATCCCGGCTTCTTAGTACCAGTAGACGAAGTGCGTCGACTTGCCGTTGTCGCAGCTCAGGTTCACGTCCCACGGGTGGAACAACGGAACCCCCGGGAACTCCAACTGTTGGCTGCCGAAAGGGGACAGGTTGACTTGGCGAACGATCCACCCATCGGCGATGTACGTGCACTGGGTTTGGTCGAATGTGTGGTTCCTAACCGTTGCGGTGAGACCGCCGGGGTGCGGGTTGTAGATCACTTCCGGGTCCCCGGCAGCAGCCTGCGCCGTCCCTGCACCGACCAGTAGGGCCGCCGGTGCCGCGGCTGCTACTAGGGCGGCGGTGATTGCCGCTTTCTTCAGTTTGGTGAACATCATTGGCCCCCTTATTGTGTGTGGCCGGCGCGGTCGCGTCGGTCACGCCAACAATGAGTCACGCGCAAATGGAGGCCACGCGTATTGCACTACTCGAATTGCTAGTGGGCACTACTCAATCCGGGTGCCGCCGCAAAGGTACGTCTAGCGATTGCGCTGAATCCGCGGGTGAATCCGCGCCCTGATGTGATAAATCTTGCCGTCGGCGGCGGGGATCAGAAACGTCTCGTCGACGGTCGCAACAACGCGGCGGCCGAACAATGATGCCTTGGTGATGGCGGTGAATGTCGCGTGCACCCGGTCGCCGTCGACCCTGAAATCGCGATCGGTGGTCGCTGCGATGATGCGGTACTGCGGCCCGCGACTAAGGCTGCGCCGCAGGTGATCTCCCGAGAACCCGGTCTTAACGCCCTGTTCTATGCGGACGCAGTCGGGCGCAAACGGCACCGACTCGGCGTCGTGGCTGGCGAGCGCGTCGATGTAGGCTTCAGCCGCCGCGATGCGGTCGGTGTCGGAGACGGTTTCCACCGGGTCAGCATATGCTGATCGCCATGCCCAAACCACCGCCCCGATACCTCAACAAGCAATACGCGGATGTCATGATCAAGTGGATCTCGAGGATCAACACCTTCATGTACCGCCGCAGCGGCGGGGCACTCGGCGGAACTTTCCAGAACATCCCCGTCGCGCTGCTGACCACCACCGGCCGCAAGACCGGCCAGCCCCGGGTCAGCCCGCTGTACTTCCTGCGTGACGGCGACCGGGTGATCGTTGTGGCGTCGAAGGGCGGTAGCGAGAAGAACCCGATGTGGTACCTGAATCTCAGGGCCAATCCGAAGGTCCAGGTTCAGATCAAGAACGAGGTGCTGGCCCTGACCGCCCGCGACGCCACCGATGAGGAACGCGCGAAGTACTGGCCCAAGCTCGTCGAGATGTACCCCAGTTATGCGGACTACCAGTCGTGGACGTCGCGCCAGATCCCTCTGGTCGTTTGCGAACCGTGAACCGCGGCTAGTTTCTTTTGCATGGCAGGGTGGATTCGCAATTCGAAGTTCCTTGCGGTACTTCTGAAATACTTCGCCCGCTGTCACATCTGGGTGTATCGGCGCACCAACGGACGGCTGGGTGCGAAGCTGCTGTGGTTTCCCGCCGCGCTGCTGACCACGACCGGCCGCAAGACCGGCCAACCGCGCACCGCGCCGACGCTGTACCTGCGTGACGGCGAGCGGGTGATCCTGCCGGCGTCGTTCGGCGGGCGCAACAGCCATCCCATGTGGTACCGCAACCTGAAGGCAAATGCGAAGGTGCGCGTCCAGATTCGCGACCAGCAACTGGACCTGGTAGCGCGCGATGCCACCGACGCGGAGCGCGCCAAGTACTGGCCGCAACTGACGAAAATCTATCCGCCCTACCGCGGCTACCAAAGAGCCGCCGACCGGGTCATCCCACTCGTCGTGTGCGAGCCGGACTAGGCGCCGTACACCGGCACGGGCGGGCGCGCCTTCGACAACAGGTCGTTGACGACAGGCCCGAGCTCGGCGGGATTCCAACGAGCGCCCTTGTCGACCTGCGGCCCGTGCGCCCACCCTTCCGCCACCCGGATCAGGCCGCCCTCGACCTCGAACACCTTGCCCGTGACGTCACGCGACTCGGCGCTGCCTAACCACACCACCAGCGGGGACACGTTCTCCGCTGCCATCGCGTCGAACCCGTCCTCTGGCCGCGCCATTGTCTCGGCGAAGACCTTCTCGGTCATGCGAGTTCGCGCGGCGGGTGCGATCGCGTTGACGGTGACGCCGTAGCGGCCCATCTCCGCCGCCGCGACCAGTGTGAGCGCCGCGATGCCCGCCTTTGCCGCCGAGTAGTTGCCCTGCCCGACGCTGCCCTGCAACCCGGCGGCCGAGCTGGTGTTGATGATGCGAGCGTCAACAGGCCTGCCTTCCTTGGACTCGGCACGCCAGTACTGCGCGGCGTGCCGCAGCGGCGCGAAGTGGCCCTTGAGGTGCACGCGAATGACCGCGTCCCACTCCTCTTCGCTGGTGTTGGCAAGCATCCGGTCGCGGATGAAGCCGGCGTTGTTGACCAGCACGTCCAGGCCCCCGAAGTTGTCGACGGCGGTTTGGATCAGGTTGGCCGCACCGTTCCAGTCGGCGATGTCGTCACCGTTGGTGATCGCCTCGCCGCCGACCGCGGTGATCTCGTCGACGACCTGCTGCGCGGGGTTTTCACCCGCCGACCCGTCGAGCCCGACGCCGATGTCGTTGACCACCACGCGCGCTCCCTCGGTGGCGAACGCCAGCGCGTGCGAGCGTCCGATGCCACGGCCCGCACCCGTCACCACCACCACCCGGCCGTCGACCAATCCCATGCCCTTCGCTCCTTTACTTGTTCGCGTTCGATGCCGCCAGGTACGGCGGGGGTTCGCCACCGCCATGCACCGCCAGGGTCGTACCACTGATGTAGGAAGCCGCGTCAGACGCGAGAAACGCCGCGGCCCAGCCTATTTCGGTCGGCTTGGCCAGTCGGCCGAGCGGGACGGTAGCGGCGACGGCAGCCTGCGATTGGGCGTCGCCGTAGAACAACTCCACCTGCTCGGTTTCGACCATGCCGACCCGCAGCGCGTTGACACGCACCTTCGGCGCCCACTCCACAGCCAGCGTCGCCGTCAGGCTCTCCACGCCTGCCTTGGCGGCGCCGTAAGCTGCCGTGCCCGGCGATGGCCGCCACCCGCTCACGCTGGCGATCGACACGATGGACCCGCCCGCCTGCTGCCGTTGCATGACGGCGTTAGCGCATTGCGAAACATGTAATACACCAAGCAGGTTCAGCTCGATGATCTTCTGGTGGAAGGTAGGCGACGCGTCGGCGGTCAAGGCGTACGGCGAACCACCCGCGTTGTTCACCACCACGTCGAGCTGGCCATGCCGCGCCACGATCTTGTCGACCATCTCGGCCACGGCATCCGCGTCGCGCACGTCGCACCGGTGAAATTCGTATGCCAGCCCCTCGACCGGTCGGCGCGCGCACGTCACCACGGTCGCACCCTGGCAGGCGAAGACAGCGCTGATTCCGGCGCCTACGCCGCGCACGCCCCCGGTCACCAGGACGACCCTGCCGTCCAACCCGAAGTTCATTCCCCGGTCGCTGCGCTCCTGCCCTCCGAAGTTCATTCCCCGGTCGCTGCGCTCCTGCCCTCCGACGTTCATTCCCCGGTCGCTGCGCTCCTGCCCTCCGATGGTCATTCCCCGGTCGCTGCGCTCCTCCCCTCCGAAGTTCAGGGGAACGTCACCGCCCGCGTCACGCACTGTGCTAGCTTACCAAGCAAGTGCTTGCTTTCCTACCGTCCCCCCAGGAAGTGCCATGACCATCACGTCCACCGTGACCGAACCCGGCATCGTCTCCGTCACCGTCGACTACCCGCCGGTCAACGCGATCCCGTCCCGAGGCTGGTTCCAGTTGGCCGATGCCGTTACCGGCGCCGGGAAAAACCCTGAAACGCGCGTGGTGATCCTTCGGGCGGAGGGCCGCGGCTTCAACGCGGGCGTGGACATCAAGGAGATGCAACGCACCCCGGGATTCACCGCGCTGATCGACGCCAACCGCGGCTGCTTTGCGGCTTTCCGCGCGGTCTACGAGTGCGCAGTGCCCGTCGTCGCGGCCGTCAACGGCTTCTGCGTCGGCGGCGGAATCGGCCTGGTCGGCAACGCCGACGTGATCGTCGCGTCCGAGGACGCCAAGTTCGGCCTCCCGGAGGTGGAGCGCGGCGCCTTGGGCGCGGCGACGCACCTGTCACGGCTGGTGCCGCAGCACATGATGCGGCGGATGTTCTTCACCGCGGCGACCGTCGACGCGGCGACGCTGCACCACTTCGGGTCGGTGCACGAGGTGGTGCCGCCCGAAGAG
>NZ_DASQVQ010000044.1:0-17607 GCF_035640695.1 Mycobacterium sp. | reverse complement strand
CGACGTCAGCCAACAGACGCTCGGCGAGTCGTTCGGGGTGCACGTGAAGCTTGCGCTGGACGGAGGTATCAGCAAGGACCAGGTGCGCGACGTGGTCCGGTTCTGTGCGGAGCACAGCCTCGCGCGGGCCGTCGCCGCCCTGGAGGAGCTGGAGGCGGTGCTCGACGCGTACTCGGATGACGGCACGAGGCAATGAAGTACGCGATGCAGAAGCCACACGAGAGGACACGAGAGGACAGGAGAGGAAAGGTATCGATGCCAGCACCACGATGGGTCGCCCGCGCCAACAAGGCGGCGCTCAATCGCATCACCAAGTTCGTCGCCCCGTGGGCGCCGGGATGGGCGGTCGTCATACACCGCGGGCGCAGATCCGGCCGGACCTTCCGGACGCCGCTGTGGGCGTTTCGGCGACGGGACAAGTTCGTCATCGCATTGACCTATGGCTCGAACTCGGATTGGGTGCGCAACGTGCTCGCCGCAGGCGGTTGTGAACTGGAGAGCAGGCGGCGGCGCTATCAAGTCGCGAGTCCGCAGGTCTACCGCGACGAGACCGCCGCCGACATGCCGGCGTTCATCCGGTTCATGCTGCGGAATGTGATCAAGGCCCCGGAGTTCCTCCGGCTCGACGTGGTGGGTGAACTGCCCAAGACAGCCTGAGTCGACGTCATTCCAGCATCTTCTCGAACCAGTGGTGCGCGTAGGGCTCATCGTTGAACGCCGGCACCTCGGTGTAGCCGCAGGAACGGTACAAGTTGATCGCCTCGACGAGTACGCGATTCGTGTCCAGATGAAGCACGCGAACACCGTCGGCGCGGGCGTGCGACTCCACTTCGGCGATCAGCCGCCGACCCAGCCCGAGCCCCCGCGCCGCGGGAGTCACCCACATCCGCTTGATTTCCGCGGGCGCCTCGCCATGAAACCGCAAGGCGCAGCAGCCAATCGGCTCGCCATGCAGCACCGCCACCAACAACAGACCCTTCGGCAACGTCATGTCGTCGGCGTCGACGCGGCGGGTGCGGGCTCGGTCATAGCCGTGTGCGAACCGCTGGGCCAGTTCGGCGGCGTACGCGGTCAGACACCGCTGCGCAGCGACTGACCGCGGGTCGGTGACCGTGACGGTGACCATCGACGCGGTTAGTAGACGCTCGACGTCGGCCATCGCCTCGGTGAGCCGGTCGCGTTGGCGCTCGTTGAGCGGCGCGAGGATGTCTGCGACGAGCTTGTCGGCGCGCCGGTCGAGTTCGGTGCGCTCGGCCCGGCCGGCCTCGGTGAGCCGCACCATCCGCACCCGTCGATCCGCCGGGTCCGACTCGATGACGACGAGCCCGGCGGCCTCCAGTGCGCGCAATAGCCGGCTCAGATATCCGGAGTCGAGGTCGAGGCGGGCGCGCAGCGCCCGGATCTGCGCGCCGTCGGGGCCGATCTCCCACAGCAGCCGGGATTGGCTCAGCGGGCGGCACCGCGATAGGTAGTCATCCTCAAGCACCCCAATTCGCTGAGTGACCGTTCGGTTGAATTGCCGGACCACAGTGGCCGCGTCCACTTTTCTGACCTTAGTCAGAGAATCTTGGCCGAAGCAATAGAGTAGGCGACAAATGGATGCCCACGACTACGTGACGTATGAGCAATTCGGCCGGCGATTCTTCGAGATCGCCGTGACCGAGGAGCGCATCGCCGCCGCGTTTGCCGACATCGCCGGCGACGAGTTCATGATCGGACCGTTCCGGCACGGACCAGGCAGGTTCGCCAGGATCAGCGCGAAGGTGAACGTGCTGAAACCTCATGCCGAGCGGACGCTCGGCGACACGATCACGTTCGAGATCCATATTCCGTTGGCCATCGACCTGCTCGTCGACCTGCGGCTCGACAAGCAGCGGTTCCGGGTCACCGGCGAAATCAACTTGCGCGCATCGGCGCGTGCCGCCGAGCCGCTGCTCCTCGTTATCGATGTCGCTCAGCCCCGCCCCTCGGACATCACCGTCGACGTGTTGTCGAGCTCCATCCGCGGCGAGTTGCTGCGCATCCTGGCGGGCGTCGATGCGGAGATTCAACGGTTCATCGCCAAGTACGTCAGCGACCAGATCGACGCGCCCGAATCGGAGAAGGCAAAAGTCATCGACGTCGCCGACCGCCTCGACGCCGCCTGGACCGGGATCTAGCTACTTCAGCTCGGCCGACGACAGACCGAGCAGCCGCCGGGCCACCACCAGCTGCTGGATCTGCTGGGTGCCCTCGAAGATGTCGAGAATCTTCGAGTCGCGGGCCCACTTCTCCAACAGCGCCTGCTCCGAATAGCCCGCGGTGCCGGCCAATTCGACGGCCTTGAGCGTGATGTCGCTGGCCACCCGGGCCGACTTGGCCTTGCCCATCGACGCTTCCTTGGAGTTGGGAATGTCGTTGTCGGCCTGCCACGCCGAACGCACGGTCAGCAGATAGCCCGCCTCCCAGTCGGCTTCCAGCCGCAGGAACTCCGCGGCGGCGGCGCTTTGCGCGTGAGCGGGCTTGTCGTAGGAAATCTCGACGCCCGCGTCGGTGAGGATCTTGCGCAGCTCCTCCAACGCCGCACGACCGATGCCGACCGCCATCGCCGCGACGATCGGACGCGTGTTGTCGAATGTCTCCATGACCCCGGCGAACGCCTTCTCGACGTCGATGTCCGGGCTGCCGAGCAGGTTGTCCTTCGGTATCCGGACGTTGTCGAACCGGATCACCGCGGTGTCGGAGGCCTTGATGCCGAGTTTGTCCTCGAGCCGGTCTACGGTCACGCCGGGATAGTCGCGGGGCACGATGAACGACTTGATGGCCGCGCGGCCCAACGACTTGTCCAGCGTCGCCCAGACCACGATGTGGCTGGCACGCGAGCCAGCGGTGACGAAGATCTTCTCGCCGTTGATGACGTACTCGTCGCCGTCGAGCTTGGCGGTCGTCGACACCGCCGCGGAGTCGGAGCCGAAACCTGGCTCGGTGATCGCCATTGCCGCCCACACCCCCTTGCCCAGCCGCTTCAACTGCTCGTCCGTGGCGACCCCGTTGATCGCGGCGTTGCCCAAGCCTTGGCGCGGTACCGACAACATCAACGCCACGTCGCCCCAACTGATCTCCATCACGTTGAGCACCGCCGACATGTTGCCGCCGTTGTGGTTGGCATCCTTGGGCTCGTCGACCTCGCGGAACGCCTCGGCGCCGGCGAACGCGAAAGTCTTTACCTCCGAGATGCCTTCGAACAGGTTGGCCAGCGTTTCCAGCTCGGCGGGGTAGTCGTGCTCCCGCAGGTCGTACTTGCGCGAGATCGGCCGCAGCATCTCGGCGGCGCCCTGATGCGCCTTGTCGATCACTGCCAGCAGCTTGGGTGGCAGCTCCAGATTGATTGCCATGGTTGGTCTCTCGGTTCGATGAGTTAGACGACTACTCGGTTAGATGACTACGACGCCCTCGGCGACTCCAATTGCGCGCAGGTCGCGGTACCACCGTTCGACGGGATGTTCCTTGGTGTAGCCGTGGCCGCCGAGCAGCTGCACGCCGTCGAGGCCGATCTGCATGCCCTTGTCGGAGCCGAGCCGCTTGGCCAGCGCCGCCTCCCGGGCGAACGGCAGGCCCTGATCGGCCCGGGCCGCGCCGCGCCACGTGATCAGCCGCAGTCCGTCGAGCTCGATCGCGATGTTGGCGCACATGAACGCCACCGCCTGACGATGGGCGATCGGCTCGCCGAACGCGCGGCGTTCCTTCACGTACGGCACCACGTGGTCGAGCACCGCGTGTGCGGTGCCCACCGCAAGCGACGCCCAGCCCAGCCTCGAAAGTGCGATTGCCTCCGCGTAGTCGGCATCGGTCGCCTTGTCCTCGCCGAGCCGCGCCGCCAGCGGAACCGACACGTGATCGAGTTCCACCTTGCCGAGCGCCGCGGCCCGGATGCCCATGCTCGGATCGGGTTTGACGGTTAGGCCCCGCGATGACGATTCGACGATGAACAGCGCGGGCTTGCCACCCAGTTGTGCTGCCACGATGAACAATTCGGCGTTCGTGGCCGCCGGCACCAGCGACTTGACGCCGTCGAGCCGGTATCCGCCGGGCGTGCGCACCGCCGTGGTCTTCAACGAAGTCGGGTCGAACAGCGGCTGCGGTTCGGCGATCGCCACACACGACTGCGGCACGTTCTCGCCGGCGAACTCGGTGAGATAGGTGGCCTGCTGGTCGGCGCTGCCCCAGTGGGTCAGCGCGGATGCGACGCCCCCCGGTGCCAGGATCGGCAGCGCCAATCCCATGTCGCCGTAGGCCAGCGCCTCGGCCACCAACACGTTGGTGACGGCGGCGCGGTGCGCGGCGATGCCGTCGAAATTCTCCGGGACGTTGACGGCCGCGATGCCAAGCGCGACCGCCTTCGCGACGAGGTCCTCCGGGTAACTGGCGGCCTCATCGGCGTTACCCGCGGCCGGTCGCATGACCTCGTCCGCGAACTCGCTGACCGTCTCGACGATCATCTTCTGCTCGTCGTCGGGCGTCAGGTCGAAGTAGTCGGCGCCGCGCTTCGTGAGCCGGGTCGGACCGCCCCTGGCGCCCGACACGCGCCGGAATTGGCGGTTGGTCGCGCCGGCGACGGAGAACACGGTCTTGACGCCGTAGCGCAGGCCTCGGTTGAGCGGATCGCGAAGGTGGTAGCGGTCCAGGAACTCCTGGCCGACGAGCGGCGTGATCAATGCCAAGCCGATGTCGGTCGGGGTGCGCTTGTGCTTCCGCAGCCCGACGGCGCTCTCGCGGCCATTCGTCCGGCGCGCGGGCGGGCCGTCAGAAGACGGCTCTGTGTTGGTCATGTCAGCAGCCTTGTCGTAGAAAGCCGTAGAAAGGCATTGCACCTGACCGTATCTTACTCCAGAGTAAGATATTGGTTATGTGTTAGGTACTTCACAGCGGCCTTGGTCGCGGATCGGGATGACTGACCTCGTAACCATCGGAGGCACCGTTGACTTGCCGGTTCGCTGCGGGTTGGCTGATAGCGATCTGCGATCTGTCAGCAAAGTTGGAGGACGACGATGTTCCCTCGTGCCGACACCCTCCGGCATCGGTTGCGCCCCGCCGTTGTTTCTGCGGTTGTCCTCACCTGGGCGGCGCTCATTCTCAGCCCGTCCGCGGCGGCCAAATTCGGCAGCGACGAGCCGTGCGCGGCGCCGAACGGCGTCACGCTGCACCTGGTGTACCGCGTTCCGGTGCAGATCCTCACCTCGGCGTGCAATCGGCTGCCCGCCGGGGATCGGTGGAGTGTTTCTGTCCCGTGGATCGTCAACACCAGCTTCGAGCGGGTGCCGCCCGGCTTCGCCACTTCGTGGGCCACGCCGCTGGATGACTTCCGCGGGGAATTCCAGGCCATCCGCTACGTCAGCGATCCGGGATCACCGTACGAACTCACCCATTCCTTCGGAAGCAGCACCAAGCTCTGGGTGGGCGAACTCGCCGAGGCTCCGGGTCTGCCCGCCGTCAACACGGTGGCCGTCGCCGACCTGGACCCGCTGCCCATCGGCCGGCATGTCGTCGATGTCTACTGGACTTTCAGTGCGCCGCACTGCGACGGTTTTGCGGCCAATTCGGGTGCGAACTGTCTACCCAAGGGCGAAACACGAGTGAAGCGGGTAACTATCGACGTCGTCGCCCGGTAGCCGATCACGCGATCAGCACCGGAAGCCGCCGAGCGCCCCACCGTCCGACCGGCCCGTCGTAGACGCCGGGCAACTGCGCCCCGCAACCGCGGCACCGACCGTCATCGGTGAGCGCGTAATGCCGCATCGAGTACCAGTCCCGCACGATCACCGCCGCACCGCATCCCGGACACCACGTGGTGCCGCCCTCCGCGTCGTGAACATTGCCGGTATAGACGAAGCGCAGGCCCTCGGAAACAGCGATGCGCCGCGCCCTGGTCAGGGTCGCCGGTGGCGTCGGCGGCGTGTCCAACATCTTGTAGTCCGGGTGAAACGCCGTGAAATGCAACGGCACATCGTCGCCCAGGTTCTCACGGATCCACGACGACTCGGCCGCGATCTCGGCGTCGCTGTCGTTGTGCCCGGGGATCAATAATGTGGTGATCTCGAACCACACGTCGGTCTCGTGCCGCAGATACACCAGGGTGTTCAACACATCGGCCAGGTGGCCGACGCAGACCCGGTGATAGAAATCCTCGGTGAAGGCCTTCAGATCGACATTGGCGGCGTCGATGTGCCGGTAAAACTCCGCCCGAGGCTGCGGGCACATGTAGCCCGCGGTGACGGAGATCGCCCTGATCCCCCGCTCGTGGCAGGCGTCGGCGACGTCGGCGGCGTACTCCCAGAAAATCGTCGGGTCGTTGTAGGTGAAAGCCACGCTGCGGCAACCTAGCTCGTCCGCAACCCGGGCCAGGTCCGGCGGCGTCGCCCGGCCGGCGAGGGTGTCGATCTCCCGTGACTTGGAGATGTCCCAGTTCTGGCAGAACTTGCACGCGAGGTTGCAGCCCGCGGTGCCGAACGACAGCACGGCCGAACCCGGCAGAAAATGGTTCAGCGGCTTCTTCTCGACGGGGTCGACGCAGAAGCCGCTCGACCGGCCGTAGCTGGTGAGCACGATCCGGTCATCGACCCGGGCCCGCACGAAGCACAGCCCGCGCTGGCCCTCGCGCAGCTTGCACGCGCGCGGGCACACGTCGCACTGCACCCGGCCGTCGTCGAGGCGGTGCCAGTGTTTGGCCGCAACGGTGAACGGGTCGTCGAGGCTAACGGTCATCGCGCGCTCCGACCCCAAGGCTACGCCGCATAAAGGCTGGCCAGAACCAATTTGTGGAGTAGGCCGTTGGTCGCGACCGCGCTGCCGCCGTGTGGGCCCGCCGTGCCGTCGAGGCTGGTGAACACGCCGCCGGCCTCGCGCACCAATACGTCCAGCGCGGCCAGGTCCCACAACGAGACCTCCGGTTCTGCGGCGATGTCGACGGCGCCCTCGGCCACCAGGCAGTACGAGAAGAAATCGCCGTAGGCCCGCACCCGCCACAGCGCGTCGGTCAGCTCGAGGAAACGCTGGCGCAGCCCGCGCTCCGCCCAGCCGGACAGGCTGGAGAACGACAGGCTGGCCGACGACAGTTGGTCGACCGCCGACACCACCAGCCGCCGCGGCCGGCCGCCGCCGACCGACGTGTGTGCCCCCCGGCCGTCGGCCGCCCACCATCTGCGCTGCAGCGCGGGCGCGCTGACCACGCCGGTGACCGGAACGCCGTCGGCGAGCAGACCGATCAGCGTGGCCCACACCGGTACACCTCGCACGAAGTTCTTGGTGCCGTCGATCGGATCGATGACCCACTGCCGGCCGCTGAATTCCTTTGTGCCGCCGAACTCTTCACCAATCACCGCGTCGCCGGGCCGTTGCTCCGCCAGCGTGTCGCGCAGGGCGGCCTCCACCGAGCGGTCCGCGTCGGTGACCGGGGTCATGTCCGGCTTGGTGTCGACGTGCAGGTCCAGCGCGCCGAAACGCGCCAGCGTCAGCGCGTCGGCCTGGTCGGCCAACGCCAACGCGAGCGCCAGGTCGTCCGCGCCTTCGGTCATGGCAGCAGTCCTACCATGAGGGGATGTGGGAATTCGGCATCCTGCTGCTGATCATCGGTGCGATCGCGGTGGTGGCGGCGCCGTGGATCAGGCGGCGCATGCCCCGCGGCGAGGTGGCGCACGGAACGCTGCTGGTCACCGGGGTCAGCCCGCGCCCCGACGTCACCGGCGAGCAGTTCGTCACGGTCACCGGCGTGATTAACGGCCCGACCGTCAATGAGCACGTGGTCTACCAGCGCTACGCCGTCAACGTCGACAACTGGCCGACGATGGGCGAGCTGTATCCGGTGGTGTACTCGCCGAAGAATCCCGACAACTGGAACTTCGCGCCGCCCGAGCCGGCGCCCGAGCCGCCGCCCGGGCCGCCGGCTTAGACCGGCAACCCGACAAAGGAGCCTGCGCCCGTTTCGTGCAGGCCCAGAAGCAGTGCGGCGACGTTGAGCGCCAGAAACCCGTTCGCGAGATAAAACTGTGCCCCGTAGTCGCTCGCCCTTATGTGGGTGTAGATCGCGCAGACGAAGAAGAGCACCAGGCCGATCGCCGCGGCCACGCCCAGTGGGCGAACCGCCAGCCCGGCCGCGAGGCCGAGCGCGCCGGCCGTCTTGAGCGTTCCGATCGGGAAGGTCAGCCACGATGTCGGGACGTCGGCCCTGGCCATGCCGGGAAGTATCGGCTTGAAATGCACCAGGGCGGCGATGCCGGAGAAGCCGTTCGCGGCGATCGCGATCAGCGTGACGGTGAGGTACCAGATGTTCATGACCCGATATTGTCACTGATATTGGCAATCATCAAGTGATACATTGATCACATGACAATTAAGGCGACCGACGCGAAGCCGGCGCCGCTGGGCAGCCGGGTCAGCTTCCTGCTGTCCCAGCTCGGCGCGCGCAGCGCACAGATCTTTGCCGAGCGACTGGCGCCGTTGGGCCTGCGGCCCAGCCAGTTCGGGCTACTCGTGGCGGTGGCGCTGCATGACGGTTCATCCCAGCAGCAACTGGCCGACGTCCTGGGCATCCACCGCAACGTGATGGTCGGCCTGGTCGACGCGCTCCAGGAGCGGGGGCTGATCGAGCGCCGGCGTCACCCCAGCGACCGGCGCGCGCACGCAATCGCGCTCACCGCCGATGCGCGGGACCTGCTGCGACGGGCCGAACAGCAGGCCGACGAGCAGGACGCCGAGCTTTCGGCCGGGTTGACGCCGGACGAGCGCAGCCAATTACTCGCCCTGCTGCAGCGTCTCGGACAGCATGTCGGCATCACGCCAGACGTGCACCCGGGACTGCGCGCCGGGCCTAAGCCGAGGACGAAGTGAACTCCCGAATGGCGGCGACGATCTCGGAAGCGGCGTCCTCCTGCATGTAGTGCCCGGCACCCTCGAGAAGCACGGTGCGGTGGTTGGGGAACAACGCTTCCCAGCGTTTGCGATGCGGCTCCCGGAACGCGACGTCCTTCGTCGGCCAGCACACCAACGCCGGCCGGTCGGACAGCTTGGGCAGCGCCTCGGCAACCTCCGCCAGAAACGCTCTGCTGCCGAGGATTTCGCGCGGAAACACCGCGACTGGCCGACGCGACTCGGGGGTCGGGAACGGCCCGCGGTAGGCATTCATCACCGCATCCGGCAGCTTGGTGCGCCGGACGCCGCCGGGCAGGATCGTCTCGACGAAGAAATTGCGCCGCTCGATCAGGTATCTGCCGACCGGGCCGCCCAGGAACCGGGAGAACGCCTGGGTGCCCAGATCGGCCATCGGCCATGCCCACGTGTTGCCAATCACGAAGCGCACGAACCGCTCCGGTTGCCGCGTCGCGACCGCGAAGCCGATCGGCCCACCCCAGTCCTGCACCATCATCGTCACCCCGGTCAGCTCGAGCCGTTCGGTGAACAGCCCGACCACACCCGCGTGTTCGGCCGGCGTGAACCCGTATCCCGGCGGCGCCGGCGCCGACAATCCGAAGCCGGGATAATCGATTGCCACACAACGGAATTCAGTACGGAGCGCCTTGATGATCTCGCGGTACAGAAACGACCACGTCGGGTTCCCGTGCAGGAAAAGCAGCGTCGGGCCGCTGCCCTCGTCGACGTAATGCACCCGAGCCCCGTCGACGTCCAGGTAGCGGTCCTGGAACGGATACAACTCAACAGGCAGCCAGGCGGGCCGCTGCGTGTCAGTCACAAACCCTCCGTAAAAGTCAGCCGCGGCCGATGCGCAGCAGCTCCTCGAAACTTGGCAGCTTGACCCGTGGCCTGCCCTGGGATTCCCCGGCTTCGCGCTCGTGGCGGTCGATCATCTGCCAGTGTTGCTCGGTCACCAGGTGCGGCTGCCGCGAGGCCAGCCAGTCGGCGAGCTGGTCGGCGTAGTCGTGGCCGGCTTCATGGCCTGCGCCGGGCGGCTTGGCCTTCTTGAGGTCGGCGATCAGCGTGTCGACGGTCTGCTGGGAGTCCTTCTTGTTGGTGCCGATCACACCGGTCGGTCCGCGCTTGATCCACCCGACCACGTACTCGTTGCGGCTGCCCTCGATGCGGCCGTCGGTGTGCGGGATCGTCCCGCTGCGCTCGTCGAACGGCAGGCCCGGCGTCGGCACGCCGCGGTAGCCCACCGCGCGCACCACCAACTGGGCCGGCAGCACCTCGCGCGCGCCGGTGTCCTTGGCGGTGACCCGTCCGCTCTCGTCGGTCACCAGCTCGTTGCGGCCGAGGACTACCTCTTCGACCTTCCCGTCGCCGCGAATCTCGATCGGAGAGGTGCGGAACTTGAACACGATTCGGCGGTTACCGGGCCGCGGCTGCCGTTCGGCGTAGGCGCGCAGCGCCTTGAGGTTCTGTCGGACGGTTTTGCCCGCGGCCTCGGCCTGTTCATCGGAGATGTCGGCCAGGTCGGCCGGGTCGACGATCACGTCGACGCCCTCGAGGCCTTTGAGATCCCCGAGCTCGCGCAACTCCAGCGTCGTGAAGGCGGCCTGCAGCGGACCGCGCCGGCCAACGATGACGACCTCCTCGACGCCGCGCGGGTCGAGCACGTCCAACGCGTGATCGGCGATGTCGGTGCCGCGCAGCTCGTCGGGATCGGTCACCAGGATGCGGGCCACGTCCAGCGCCACGTTGCCCACGCCGACCACGATCGCCCGGGAACCCGACAGGTCCGGCGACATCTTCTGGAAATGCGGATGAGCGTTGTACCAGCCCACCAGCTCGACCGCCGCGACGCTGCCGGCGAGATCTTCGCCGGGGATCCCCAGCGGCTTGTCGGATTGGGCGCCCACCGCATAAATCACCGCGTCATAGCGGGCGGCGAGCTCAGAGGCCTGCACATGCTCGCCGACGGCGATATTGCCGAAGAACCGGAACCGCGGATGCCCCGCGGTCTTCTCGAACTGCGCGCTGATCGACTTGATCTTCGGATGGTCGGGAGCCACGCCCGAACGCACCAGGCCCCACGGCGTGGGCAGCATTTCCAGCATGTCGACATGCACGTCGATCTCGTCGGACGTGTCGGCCAGTTTCAGCAGCGACGCGGCGGCAAAGTACCCCGAGGGCCCCGAGCCGACGATCGCCACGTAGTAAGGGCGCATCCTCCAGCCTTCTGTTGTTTGCCCCGCCCCGCGCAGGGGGCTGTCGCGACGAGGCCGGAGCGTCTACGGCCTCGATGCTAGACGGACAGCGGCCGGTAACGTAGGCAGCCGTGGATCCCGACCGTCAAGCCGACATCGCGGCACTCGACTCCACGCTCACCACGGTGGAGCGGGTGCTCGACGTCGACGGATTGCGGGCCCGCATCGAGAAGCTGGAGCACGAGGCCGCCGATCCTCACCTGTGGGACGACCAGGCTCGGGCCCAGCGCGTCACCAGCGAGTTGTCGCATACCCAGGGCGAGCTGCGGCGGGTGCAGGAACTGCGCCGACGCCTCGACGACCTGCCCGTTTTGTACGAGCTGGCCGCCGAGGAGGACGGGGCGAGCGCCGCCGACACGATGGTGGAGGCCGATGACGAGCGCAAACAACTGCGCGAGGACATCGAGGCGATGGAAGTGCGCACGCTGCTGTCGGGCGAGTACGACGAGCGTGAGGCGCTGGTGACAATCCGCTCGGGCGCCGGCGGCGTGGACGCCGCCGACTGGGCCGAGATGCTGATGCGGATGTACATCCGCTGGGCGGAAAAGCACAAGTATCCGGTGGAGACGTTCGACATCTCCTACGCCGAGGAGGCGGGCATCAAGAGCGCGACGTTCGCGGTGCACGCGCCGTTTGCCTACGGGACGCTTTCGGTCGAGCAGGGCACGCACCGGCTGGTGCGCATCAGCCCTTTCGACAATCAGAGCCGCCGCCAGACGTCGTTCGCTGAAGTCGAGGTGCTGCCGGTGGTGGAGACCACCGATCACATCGACATCCCGGAGTCCGATGTCCGAGTCGACGTGTATCGCTCCAGCGGTCCGGGCGGCCAGTCGGTGAATACCACCGACTCGGCGGTTCGACTTACCCACATCCCTACCGGTATCGTCGTCACTTGCCAGAACGAGAAGTCGCAATTGCAGAACAAGGTTTCGGCGATGCGTGTGCTTCAGGCAAAGTTGTTGGAACGCAAGCGTTTAGAAGAACGTGCCGAGCTGGATGCGCTGAAGGGCGAGGGCGGCAGTTCATGGGGCAACCAGATGCGCTCCTACGTGCTGCACCCGTACCAGATGGTCAAGGACCTGCGTACCGACTACGAGGTCGGCAATCCGGCTGCGGTACTGGACGGAGACATCGACGGGTTCCTCGAGGCGGGAATCCGCTGGCGCAATAGAAAAGATGACGAATAGCACATATTTGGCGCTTTCCGCGGCCGGCGGCTGGGGTGACTTCTGGCAGGGCAACGTGGGCGTGTGGATTCTTACCAAGGGTCTGCGCATCCTCATGTGGTTGCTCGCCTCACTTCTCATCGCCCGGTTCATCAGTTGGGCTTCCCAAAAGTTCATGCGACGGCTCGACGAGGGCATCGTGGAGCGCGACGCGCTGGTTCGTGACGAGGCCACCAAGCACCGCCAGGCGGTCGCCTCGGTGATCTCCTGGGTGGCGATCGCGATTCTGTACGTGGTGGTCGCCGTCGAGGTCACCGACATCCTCGCGATACCGGTGGGCTCACTGGTCGCCCCCGCGGCGGTGCTGGGTGCAGCGTTGGGCTTCGGCGCCCAACGCATCGTGCAGGACCTGCTCAGCGGGTTCTTCATCATCACCGAGAAGCAGTACGGCTTCGGCGACCTGGTCGCGCTGACGATCAGCGGCGTGGCCAACGACGCCCGCGGCACCGTCGAGGACGTCACACTGCGCGTGACCAAGCTGCGCTCAAGCGACGGTGAGGTTTACACGATCCCCAACGGGCAGATCGTCAAATCGGTCAACCTGTCCAAGGACTGGGCGCGGGCCGTCGTCGACGTCCCGGTGCCCGCCACCGCAGACCTCAACGAGGTCAACGACGTGCTGCACCGGGTGTGCGAGACCGCGGTCAACGAGTCGGGTCTGCGCGAGCTGCTGCTCGACGAGCCGTCGCTGATGGGCGTGGAAAACATCGAACGCGACACCGTGGTCCTGCGGATGGTGGCCCGCACGCTGCCCGGCAAGCAGTTCGAGGCCGGACGGCGGCTGCGCGTGCTGGTGGTGGCGGCGCTCCGACGCGCCGGCATCGTCTCGCCCACCGACACCAAGCCGATGGTCGGGGCCATCGTGCACCCCGCTACCGCCGACGGCGCCGAGGAGGAGACCCAGGGCGCCAGTGAAAGTCGCTAGCGAGTCGCTAGCGAACCGATCGACCTGAACTCGCGTGAATTTCAATGGATAGAGAAAACCGCGGCTGGCCCAAGTACCTGTTCAACGGCCGGCTCCGCACCTCGACCGCCGCGCTGATCGTGGCGTTCCTGCTGGTGTGGTGGCTATACCAGACCTTCCAGCCGCAGCCCAAGCTGCCCGAGCCGACCCCGGCGACCAACGTGGTCCCGCCGGGCTTTGTGCCGGACCCGAACTACACCTGGGTGCCGCGCACGGCGCTGCGCCAGGCGCCGGTAACCACCACGGCGCCGAGGACGACTACGACGACCACGACCACGACCCCGACGTCGCCGACGGAGACCACGTCGCCGACCAGCCCGACCTCGCCGACATCGACCACTAGCGGTACCACGACGCTGACGCCCCCGGCACCGGCGATTCCGGGTCCCGGACCGAGCCCGGGTCCGCCACCACCGCCCAGTTAGCCGAAAGTTGCATTGGGAAACCACCGCTACACTGGCGTGCCGTGATGATCACCCTGGACAAGGTTACTAAGCAGTACAAGTCCTCAGCCAGGCCGGCGTTGGACAATATCAACCTCAGGATCGACAAGGGTGAGTTCGTCTTTCTGATCGGTCCCTCGGGTTCGGGCAAGTCCACGTTCATGCGGCTGCTGCTCGCCGAGGAGAAGCCAACGAGGGGCGACGTGCAGGTCTCGAAGTTCCACGTCAACACGCTGCCGGGGCGCCACATCCCGAGCCTGCGCCAGGTCATCGGCTGCGTGTTCCAGGACTTCCGGCTGCTGCAGCAGAAGACCGTGTTCGAAAACGTCGCGTTCGCGCTCGAGGTCATCGGCAAGAAGCCGGAAACGATCAACCGCGTGGTGCCCGACGTGCTGGAGATGGTCGGGCTGTCAGGCAAGGCCAACCGGCTGCCCAACGAGCTGTCCGGGGGCGAGCAGCAGCGCGTGGCGATCGCGCGCGCGTTCGTGAACCGACCGCTGGTCTTGCTGGCCGACGAGCCCACCGGAAACCTCGACCCGGAAACCAGCAAGGACATCATGGATCTGCTGGAGCGGATCAATCGCACCGGTACCACGGTCGTGATGGCCACCCACGACCACCACATCGTCGACTCGATGCGCCAGCGTGTCGTAGAGCTCAGCCTGGGCCGGATGGTCCGCGACGAGCAGCGCGGCGTATACGGGATGGACCGCTAAGTGCGTTTTGGATTCCTGCTCAACGAGGTCCTCACCGGTCTTCGCCGCAACATCACCATGACCGTCGCGATGATCTTGACGACCGCCATTTCCATCGGTCTGTTCGGCGGTGGTCTGCTGGTGGTGCGGCTGGCCGACCACTCGCGCAACATCTACCTCGATCGCGTCGAGACCCAGGTGTTTCTGGACAACGACATCTCGGCCAACGACCCGAGCTGCGACAGCGCGGCGTGCAAGGCGCTGCGATCGCAGATCGAGGCCCGCGATGACGTCAAGTCGGTGCGATTTCTGAACCGCGACGCCGCGTACAACGACGCAATCCGAAAGTTTCCGCAATACAAGGACGTTGCGGGTAAGGACGCGTTCCCCGCGTCGTTCATCGTCAAGCTGAACAATCCGGAGCAGCACAAGGCATTCGACCAGGCGATGATCGGTAAGCCCGGCGTGTTGAACGTGCTGAACCAGAAGGACCTCATCGATCGGCTGTTCGCCGTGCTCGACGGCCTTTCCAACGCCGCATTCGCGGTCGCCTTGGTACAGGCGGTCGGCGCAATCCTGTTGATCGCCAACATGGTTCAAGTGGCGGCCTATACCCGCCGGACCGAGATCGGGATCATGCGGCTGGTGGGAGCCAGCCGGTGGTACACCCAGTTGCCCTTTCTGATGGAGGCGATGCTGGCCGCCCTCGTCGGCGTTGTGATCTCGATCGTCGGCCTTGTCGTGGTCCGCGCGTTGTTCCTCGACAACGCGCTCAACCAGTTCTATCGAGCGAATCTGATTGCGAAGGTGGACTACGCCGATATCGTGTACATCTCTCCGATTCTGGTGTTTGTGGGTGTGGCTATGGCCGGTATCGCAGCGTATGCGACGCTGCGGCTCTACGTGCGGCGCTAGCCGTGAGCAAGAAGTCCGCGCCGCCTCGGGGGCCGCAGCGACATATCATCGCGACGAATCGTCGTGCGCGCCATGACTATTCGATACTCGACGTGTTCGAGGCGGGAATCGCGTTGACCGGCACCGAGGTGAAGAGCCTGCGCGATGGCAAGGCGTCGCTGGCCGACGCGTTCGCCACCGTCGACGACGGCGAGGTGTGGTTGCGCAACCTGCACATCCCCGAGTATCACCACGGCAGTTGGACCAACCACGCGCCGCGGCGCAATCGCAAGCTGCTGCTGCACCGGCGCGAGATCGACTCGCTGGTGGGCAAGTTGCGCGACGGAAATCTGACGCTGGTGCCGCTGTCGCTGTACTTCTTCGAGGGCAAGGTGAAGGTGGAATTGGCGTTGGCCCGCGGCAAGCAGGCCCGCGACAAGCGGCAGGACATGGCCCGGCGTGACGCGCAGCGCGAGGTCATTCGCGAGCTGGGCCGCCGGGCCAAGGGCATGACCTGATCGGGGTGGCCCTGGCTCTGCTGTCCGGGCTGAGCTATGGGGTCAGCGATTTCATCGGCGGCATCGCCTCGCGCCGGGTCGCCGCGCTGCGGGTGGTGCTGGTGTCGTATCCGGTCGCGATGGTGATCCTCGCCGCGGTGGCCGCCGTGGTCGGCGGTCACATCTCGGCCGGCGCGATCGTGTGGGGCGCGCTGTGCGGGGTCGCCCAGGCCTTCGGCGTGTGGTGGTTCTACGCCGCGCTGGCCGCGGGCCCGATCTCGGTGGTGTCGCCGCTGACCGCCGTGCTGGTCGCCGCCATCCCGGTCGTCGCGGGCGTGGCGCTGGGGGAGCGGCCTGGCTTGGCCGCCGTGGTGGGCGTGCTGGTGGCCCTGGTCGCCGTGGTCTTGGTGAGCCGCGATGCAACCGACGAGGACGTCAGCCCGCACCGGTTCACCCACAAAGTGGCGTGGCTGACCGTCGGGTCGGGCATCGCGTTCGGGCTGAATTTCGTGGTCATCCGCCAAGCTCCGGCGGACGCCGCGTTGTGGCCGCTGGTGTTCGCGCGGATGTCGGCCACCGTGCTGGTGATCGCGGTGGCCGCCGCGAGCGGCAACCTGCGGGTGCCGCCGGGCCGGCCGCTGCAGCTCGGTGTCGCGGCCGGGCTGTTGGATACGTTCGCGAACGTGTGCATGATCCTGGCGTTGCGCGCGTCGCTGCTGTCGCTGGCCGGCGTGCTGATCTCGTTGTATCCGGCCGCCACGGTCGTGTTGGCGATGGTGCTGCTGGGCGAGCGGGTCACCCGCACGCAGCGGGTCGGCATGGTGCTTGCCGGGGCGTCTGTGGCAATGATCGCCGCGGGCTGATCGCAGGGGTTAACCTTCGTCACATGACCAGCGTCGCGCCCGGCACCCGGCTGGCCAGGGCAAACGTATTGCTGGGCTTGTTCCATTGCTGGGAGTCGATCGACGAGCTGCTTTCGGCCCTGGCGATCGAGCAGTGGCAGGCGCCGACGGTATTGCCCGGCTGGCGAGTGCGCGACGTGGTCGCCCATTTGATCGGCACGGAGTCGACGTTGCTTGGCATCAAGGTGCCCGAGCCCGACACCGACCTGTTGGCCCTGCCGCATGTTCACAACGAGACCGGGGCGATGAACGAACGCTGGGTCCGGCACTTCGCGCACCGATCCGGCAGGGAGCTGCTCGAGCGGTTTCGGATCGTGACCGACGACCGGCGCAAGCAGTTGACCGAAACCACCAACGAGGAATGGATTTCGATCACGCCGACGCCGGCCGGACCGGACACCTACGGGCGGTTCATGCGGATCCGCACATTCGATTGCTGGGTGCATGAACACGACATCCGCGAGGCGGTCGGCGTGCGCACCGCCGACGACACCCTGGCCGCCGATTCGGCCGCGCTGGCCCTCGACGAGATCGCCGGCAGCATGGGCTACGTCGTCGCCAAGCTCGGCGGCGCGCCGAACGGGTCACGGATCGCAATCGAGTTGACCGGGCCGCTGAAGCGCACGATCCGGGTGGCAGTCGACCCCCGTGGCCACGTGGTCGACCAGTTTGAGGACGGGCCGGCGACGTGCACGATCAGGCTCGACGGCGTGTTGTTCACCCGGCTGGTGGCCGGCCGGACCACTGCCGCCGAACACGCCGCAGGGATCGAGCTCGACGGTGACGTCGCGGTCGGGCAGCAGATCGTTGACCGGCTGAAATTCGTGATC
>NZ_DASQVQ010000043.1:0-22149 GCF_035640695.1 Mycobacterium sp. | reverse complement strand
AGTTCGGTCAGCACCGCGCTGGCCGTGTCTCTCGGGCACGGCGGCAGCAGCACCGACGACTCGCCCTCACCATCGACGCCGGTCATCACCGCATCGAGGCGCGCGCCGCGCACCGCGCGCACCGGAAGCGGCTCCAGCAGCGTGCCGCCGCGCAGCCGGCTGAGATCATAGGTGTGCTCGCGCACCCGCAGCACCCCGTGGCGCAGGTGCAGCACCCCGCCGTCCGGGCCGAAGTCACGGCGCAACACCAGGTTTCCATACGTCAGCATTGACCAGACCACCGACAGCAGCACCGACGCCACGAGCAGCGACACCGTGATCGCCGCGACCACCAGCCCCACACCCCAGCGCTGCGCCACCGCGACCCCGGACTGCGCGAGATGCGAGCGTTGCAGCGCCACACCGAGGCCCGCCTGGTAGGCCACTCCGGCCGCGGCGGCGATCATCAGCAGGCCGGAGAAGCTCAACGGGCTGTAGCGCAGCCATGACGGACGCCACCGCGCCAGCACCCTGCTCTGCTGCTCGGCCGCCTCGGCGGTCCCGGCCGGCAGCGATTCGGCCAGCAGGGTGGTGCGCAGCTGTGCCACCTGTGCGGTTTCGACGGCGTCGAGCTCGAACCTATTCTCGCCCTTGACTTCATGACCGGTGCTGACCCGGATGACGGTCAGGCCCAGCAGCCGGTGCAGCAGCCTGGCGTCCGTTTGCACCGAGCGAATCCTGTTGCGCGGCAACGAGATCAACCGGCGCTGCAGCACCCCGGTATGTAACACCACGTTCTCGGTGTCGATCCGGTAGGTGGTGGTGAACCAGCGGGCCAACCCGAAACCCACGGTGATGGCGAGCGCCGCGAGCGGCCACGCCTGGTTGCCGGTCGCCGACCCGAGCACCGCCGAACCGATCAGCACCGGCAGCTGGCGCAACACCTCGTGCACCGGGTGCACCAGCAGCATCCGCGGGCTCAGCCGCTGCCAGTCGGTCACGTGGCGTCTTCGGCGCCGAGGGCGGCGATGTCGGTCAACTGGGCCACCACGCGGTCTGCGACGTCGTTGTCGAGCGCGACGATGTGCACCGCGCCGGCGGACGACGCGGTGGTGACGGTGACGTTGGCCAGACCGAACAGCCGGTCCAGCGGGCCCCGGTGGGTGTCGACGGTCTGCACGCGCGAAATCGGCGCGATCCGGCGCTGCTGCACCAGCCACCCGCTGCGGGTGAACACCGCCTGCGGGCTGATCTCCCATCGGTGCACCCGGTACCGCCAGACGGGGCCCACGCCGATGTGAAAGGTCATCAGCACGACGGTCACCGCGGCGACCATGGCGTGCAGCCAGGTCGGGCGGGGGGTGAGCGCCACCCACAGCATCTGAGCGAGCACCGGGATGACCCAGGCCATCGCCGCGCCGACGGCCCACAACAGCGGGGCCTTGCGGCTGGGCGGATGAGCCGGGTCGGCGAACGTGATCACGCCGAGCTATTCCTTATGGGACCGGTTCTAACGTTTCCGTATCGTTTGGGATGGCACCACAGACGATACGTGCCCATTTCGGGCGACCCGAGGAGCCTCGATGAGCAGCAAGTGGACCGCGGCCGACGTGCCGAGTCAGGAGGGCCGCGTTGCGGTCATCACCGGAGCCAACACGGGTATCGGCTTTGAGGCCGCCGCCGTGCTTGCCGACAAGGGCGCACATGTGGTGCTGGCCGTGCGCAACCTCGACAAGGGCAAGGCGGCCGTGGACCGGATCGTCGCGAGGAGCCCGCACGCCGATGTCGCGCTGCAGGAGCTCGACCTGACGTCGCTTGACTCGATCCGCAACGGCGCCGTGCAGCTCAAGGCGACGCACCCGCGCATCGACCTGCTGATCAACAACGCCGGTGTGATGTTCACGCAGAAGGGCACTACCAAGGACGGCTTCGAGCTGCAGTTCGGCACCAACCATCTGGGCCACTTCGCGCTCACCGGGCTGCTGCTGGAGCGGCTGCTGCCGGCCGAGGGTTCGCGGGTGGTCACGATCAGCAGCCCCGGCCACCGCATTCTGTCCGAGATCGACTTCGACGACCTGAATTCCGAACGCAGCTACAACCGCGTCGCGGCGTACGGGCGATCCAAGCTCGCCAATCTGCTGTTCACCTACGAGCTGCAGCGCCGGCTGAAGGCCAAGGACGCACTGCCGATCGCGGTGGCAGCTCATCCCGGCTTCGCGAACACCGAGCTGATTCGCAACACACCGATTTGGATGCGATGGCCGGCCGAGCGGGTCGCCGGGCTCGTCGCCCAGAGTGCTGCGATGGGTGCGTTGCCGACGCTGCGCGCCGCGACCGACCCGGACGTGCGCGGCGGCCAGTATTACGGGCCGGACGGGTTCGCCGAGCAGCGCGGCCATCCCAAGCTCATCGAGTCCAACCGGCAGTCTCACGACGAGGATTTGCAGAAGCGGCTGTGGGCGGTGTCGGAGGATCTGACCGGCGTCACCTATCCAGTTTGATACCAATGCGATCCGTCGAGGCACACGCCGCCGTCGTCGCCGAGCTGATCCGGGCTCGCGCGCCGGAAATGCTGCCGCTCGAGCGCGCCGAGGGACTGGCGATTGCCGACGACGTCGTCGCCCCGCTGTCGCTGCCCGGCTTCGACAACTCGGCGATGGACGGCTACGCGGTGGTGGCCGACGACGTTGCGAGGGCAACCGAGCAGCGGCCGGTGCCGTTGCCGGTCGCCGAGGACATCCCGGCCGGCCGCACCGACCCACTGACGCTGAAACCCGGTACGGCGCACCGGATTATGACGGGCGCGCCGATTCCCGCGGGTGCGACCGCGGTGGTGCCCGTTGAATCGACCGACGGTGGCATCGACACAGTCACGGTCTTTGCGCCCGCCGTGGCGGGCAAGCACATCCGCCGCGCCGGGGAGGACGTCACCGCGGGCACCACGGTGTTGCAGGCCGGGCAGCCGGTCACGCCCGCGGCACTGGGTTTGGCCGCCGCGCTGGGATTAGCGGAACTGCCGGTGGTTCCGCGGCAGCGGGTGTTGGTGATGTCCACCGGCACCGAGCTCGTCGCTCCCGGCACGCCGCTGAGCCCCGGCCAGATCTATGAATCCAACGCGGTGATGCTTGCCGCCGCGGTACGCGACGCCGGCGGCGAGGTCATCGCCGCGCCAATGGCGGGCGACGAGGTCGACGCGTTCCGCGCGGTGCTTGACGCGTACGCCGGGCCGGCCGACTTGATCATCACCAGCGGCGGCGTCAGCGCCGGCGCCTATGAAGTGGTCAAGGACGCATTGGCCGGCGAGGGCGTGGAGTTCGTCAAGGTGGCCATGCAGCCGGGCATGCCGCAGGGCGCCGGGCGCTTGGGCGCAAGATGGGCCGGCACGCCGATCATTACGCTGCCCGGCAATCCGGTCAGCGCGCTGGTGTCGTTCGAGGTTTTCATCCGCGCGCCGCTGCGCACCGCGATGGGGCAGGGCCGGGCGCAGCGTCCCCGGCGCACCGCGGTACTGACCGACGGCCTGACGTCGCCGCCCGGCAAGCGGCAATTCCGGCGTGGGGTGCTGGACGCGGCGGCCGGCACCGTGACCACCTACGGCCCGCCGGCGTCGCACCATCTGCGCTGGCTGGCCTCGGCGAACTGTCTGCTGGAGATTGACGAGAACGTGACAGAGCTCGATGCCGGATCGCAGGTGCAGGTCTGGGACTTAAGATAGGGCAAATGGCCAGACGCCCCGGAAATCCGGTCGACGACCCGAGATCAGATGCTGAGCGCCTGATCGATCTGGTCCGCTCGACCGTCCCACCGGTGCATCCGGCCGGTTTTCCTTTCATCTCAGCGGGTTTGGCCGTGGCCGCGGCCGGCCGCAGGCGGCGTTGGCTGCGTACCGCGGGGCTGGCCGCGGCGGGTGCGAGCGCGGCGTTTTTCCGCCATCCGAGCCGGGTGCCGCCGGAGCGGGACGGGGTGGTGGTGGCACCGGCCGACGGACAGATCACGCTGATCGACACCGCGGCGCCACCGGCCGAGCTGGGGCTCACCGACGAGTCGATGACGCGGGTCAGCATTTTCTTGTCCCTGCTCGACGCGCACGTGCAGCGGGTGCCGGTGTCCGGCGAGGTGTTCGACGTGCAATACCGGCCCGGCCAGTTCGGCTCGGCGTTTCGGCAGCGCGCCAGCGAGGAGAACGAGCGCAACAGCGTTTGGATCCGCACACCGGAGGGCCGCGACGTGGTGGCCGTGCAGATCGCCGGTGTGCTGGCCCGGCGCATAGCCTGCGATTTGGAGGTCGGCGACAAGGTCGCGATCGGAGAAACCTACGGGCTCATCAGATTTGGCTCACGATTGGACACCTACGTGCCGACCGGCTCGAAGGTGGTGGTGACGACCGGTCAGCACGCCGTCGGCGCGGAGACCGTGCTCGCGGAGCTTCCGGCCACCGAGAACCTGTCGTGAACAAACCGCAGATCATGCGCCGGGCCGGCGTGGAGGCCTTACCGAGCGCGATGACGGTGGCCGCCATCTGCCTCGGGTTGACGGCGATCAAGTTCGCGCTCGACCATCGGCCGACACAGGCGATGGCACTGCTGGTGCTCGCCGCGATTCTCGACGCACTCGACGGCCGCGTCGCCCGGATTCTCAACGCCACCTCGCGGATGGGTCAGGAGATCGACTCGCTGGCCGACGCGGTGAATTTCGGTGTGGCCCCAGCCTTTATCGTCTACGCCACGCTGCTGGAGCACTCGCCGCGCGGTGGCTGGCTGGTGGTACTGCTGTACGCGGTTTGCATCGTGCTGCGGTTGGCGCGCTACAACGCGCTGGTCGACGTAGATCAACCCGCCTACGAGAAGGATTACTTCGTCGGAATGCCTGCGCCCGCGGGAGCTGTCGGCGCGATCGGGCCGATCGCGGCCAAGATGCAGTTCGGCGACGGATGGTGGACGACGGACTGGGCGGTGTCGATCTGGATGATCGGTGTTTCGCTGCTGGTGGTCAGCCGGATCCCGATGCGAAAGGTGCACACGTTTTCCGTTCCGCCCAACATGGTCGCCCCGGCGCTCGTCGTGCTGGCGCTCGGCGTTGCGGCCGCGTTCGTGTTCCCTTATGTCACGATCATGGTGATCATCGTTGCCTACGTGTGCCACATCCCGTTCGCGATTCGCGGCAAGCGCTGGCTGGCCGCCCATCCCGAGGCGTGGGACGACAAACCACGCCAACGGCGTGCGCAACGGCGCGCGATCCGCAGGGCCCAGCCGCATCGGCAGTCGTCGGCACGCCGGTCCGTGGCGCGGCTGGGCCTGCGCCGTCCGCAGCGCTGAGGCGACATGAGCCCGACACTGACGCTGACCGCACGGCTGAACACCTCCGCGGTCGACTCGCGTCGCGGCGTGATTCGGCTACACCCGGAAGCCATTGCCGCGCTGGGCATTCGGGAATGGGACGCGGTGTCGCTTACCGGCTCCCGCAGCACCGCCGCGGTCGTCGGGCGGGCCGGCCCGGAGACCCCGGCCGGGACCGCGCTGCTCGACGACGTCACGCTGTCGAACGCGGGACTGCGTGAGGACACCGCGGTGATCGTCGGCCCGGTGACGGTGTACGGCGCACGATCGGTGACGCTGAGCGGCTCGAAGCTGGCCACCCAATCGGTATCACCGGCCGCGCTGCGACAAGCGTTGCTGGGCAAGGTGATGACGGTCGGCGACACCGTGTCGCTGCTGCCCCGCGACCTCGGACCCGGCACATCGACGTCGGGGGCCAGCGCGGCGCTGGCGTCGGCGGTAGGCATCGCATGGACCTCCGAGCTGCTGACCGTTACCGCCACCGATCCGGCCGGACCCGTTAGCGTACAACCGAATTCGCTCGTCGGCTGGGGCAACGGCGTCACCCCGGTGGCGCGCACCTGGAGTCCGGCCGCGACGGTGAGGACGCCGACGCAATGGCCCGCGACCCCGCCGATCACCGTCGATGACCTCAAAGGCTCGCGCGTGCAGGCCGGCCGGCTCTCGGAATGGCTCAGGCTCGCGCTCGACAAGCCCGAGCTGCTGGAAAAGCTCGGCGCCGGCGCGAATCTCGGCGTGCTGGTGTCCGGGCCCGCCGGGGTGGGCAAGGCGACGCTGGTGCGGGCGGTGTGCGCCGGCCGGCGGCTGGTGGAACTCGACGGACCCGAAGTCGGCGCACTCGTCGCCGAGCAGCGGCTGCGGGCCGTCGCGGACGCGGTGGCCACCGTGCGCACCGGCGGTGGCGTGCTGCTGATCACCGACCTGGACGCGCTGCTGCCGTCGCCCGCCGAACCGGTCGCGACGCTGATCCTCACCGAACTGCGCTCGGCGGTGGCCACCCCCGGCGTGGCGTTCATCGCGACGTCGGCGGTGCCCGACGCCCTCGACATCCGGCTACGGGCACCCGAGCTGTGCGACCGGGAGCTGGGGCTCTCGCTGCCCGACGCGGCGACCCGCAAGGCGCTGCTGGAGGTGCTGCTGCGCTCGGTTCCCGCGGAGAGCCTGGACCTCGACGAGATCGCGGGGCGCACACCCGGTTTCGTGGTCGCCGATCTGTCCGCGCTGCTGCGCGAGGCGGCGCTGCGAGCGGCCGCACGGGCCAGCGCCGAGAGCCGGCCGCCCGCGCTCACCCAAGACGACCTGGTCGGGGCGCTGAGCGTGATCCGGCCGCTTTCGCGGTCGGCGACCGAGGAGGTCTCGGTCGGCGCGGTCACCCTCGACGACGTCGGCGACATGGCCGCCACCAAGCAGGCACTCACCGAGGCGGTGTTGTGGCCGCTGCAGCATCCGGACACGTTCGCCCGGTTGGGCGTGCAGCCGCCGCGCGGCGTGCTGCTCTACGGGCCACCCGGCTGCGGCAAGACGTTCATCGTGCGGGCGCTGGCCAGCTCGGGGCGGCTGTCGGTGCACGCGGTGAAGGGCGCCGAGCTGATGGACAAATGGGTCGGCGCGTCGGAGAAGGCCGTACGCGAGCTGTTCCGCCGGGCCCGGGACTCGGCGCCGTCATTGGTGTTCCTCGACGAGATCGACGCGCTGGCGCCGCGCCGGGGGCAGAGCTTCGACTCCGGTGTCACCGACCGCGTGGTCGCGTCGCTGCTGACCGAGCTCGACGGCATCGAGCCGCTGCGCGACGTGGTGGTGCTCGGCGCCACCAACCGCCCCGACTTGATCGACCCGGCGCTGCTGCGACCGGGCCGGCTGGAGCGGCTGGTGTTCGTCGAACCACCGGACGCGGACGCGCGCCGCGACATCTTGGGTACGGCAGGCAAGTCGATCCCGCTGGCCGCCGACGTCGATCTGGACGCGCTGGCCGGTCAGCTGGAGGGCTACAGCGGCGCCGACTGCGTCGCGTTGCTGCGCGAGGCCGCACTGACCGCGATGCGGCGCTCGATCGACGCTGCCGACGTCACCGCCGCCGACGTCGCCACGGCGCGCGAAACCGTGCGGCCATCATTGGATCCCGTCGAGGTAGCGGCGCTGCGGGCGTTCGCCGAACACCAGTGATCAACCGCCGCCGTGGGCGTGAACCGCATCGGCTGGCGGGGTGGGCGTGAGCGGCTGACGGGATGGGCGTGAGCGGCGTCCGTAGACTGGCCTGAGCCAGAGCCCTGAGGCTGACACCCCGGCATATCGGAGTGCCATGCTAGTCATCCTGCTCGCGCACGCGGTCGCCGCCGCGCTCGCGCCGCTGCTCGTCTACCGCTGGGGCAGGCTGGCATTCTTGCCGTTGGCGCTGGTCCCCGCGGCGTCGCTGATCTGGGTGGTGCTGAACTGGCCGACGGCCGGGCATGCGGCCAGGGTCAACGTGCCGTGGGTGCCCGAGCTGTCGATGAACATCGTGCTGCGCTTCGACGCGTTGTCGGCGGTGATGAGCGTGCTGGTGCTGGGCATCGGCGCACTGGTGATCGTCTACTGCGCGTATTACTTCAAGCACAGCGACGGGCACACCGAGCCGCGGCTGCCGAGCTTCTCGGCGGAGCTAGTCGGTTTCGCCGGCGCGATGTTCGGCTTGGTGGTCAGCGACAACATGCTGGTGCTTTACGTGTTCTGGGAGCTCACCACCGTGTTCTCGTTCCTGCTGGTGGGCCACTACGCCGAGCGGGCCAGCAGCCGCCGCGCCGCGATGCAGGCATTGCTGGTGACGGCCGCCGGCGGGCTGGCGATGCTGGCCGGCATCATCGTCCTCGGCCACGCGGCGGGCACCTATCTGCTCTCGGAGCTGGTCGCCGCGCCGCCGTCGGGGGCGGTTGCGGCGGTCGGGGTCGCGCTGGTGCTGGTCGGGGCGGTCAGCAAGTCGGCGCTCGTGCCGCTGCACTTCTGGCTTCCCGGCGCGATGGCGGCACCCACCCCGGTCAGCGCGTATCTGCACGCCGCGGCGATGGTCAAGGCCGGCGTCTATCTGATCGCCCGGTTGACGCCCGGCTTTGCCGACTCGCCGCCGTGGCGGCCGACCGTGGTGATCCTCGGCGTCCTGACGCTATTGCTGGCCGGCTGGCGGGCGATCCGCGAATACGACCTGAAGCTGATCCTCGCGTTCGGCACGGTGAGCCAGCTCGGGCTGATCGTCCTGATGGTCGGCGTCGGCGGCGGCAACATGATGCTGGCCGGGCTGGCGATGTTGTGTGCGCACGCGTTGTTCAAGGCGGCGCTGTTCATGGTCGTCGGCATCATCGACCACGCGGCGGGCACACGTGACATCCGCAGGCTGGCGTGGCTCGGCCAGCGCAGCAGGGCGCTATTCGTCGTCGCTGCCGCGGCGACCGCCAGCATGGCGTCGATGCCGCCGTTTTTGGGTTTCGTGGCCAAGGAGGCCGACTTCGAGACGCTTGCCCAGAGCCCGGGGCTGGGCGGGGCCGCCCCGTACGTGTTGGCCGCGGTCGTGACGGGCTCGGTGTTCACCACGATCTACAGCGTGCGGTTGTTGTGGGGAGGGTTCGCGCGCAAGGGATTCGACGCGCCGAGCGTGCTGGTGAGGACGATGCAACAGCCGTCGGCGGGGTTCCTGGTGGCCCCGGCGATCCTTGCCGCCGTGGGTCTGGTGCTCGGCATCGCGCCGGGCCTGCTGAACAACGTGCTCGACGACTACGCCGACACCCTGCCCGGCGGCGAGAGTTACCGGTTGGCGCTGTGGCATGGGTTCGGCGCACCGCTGCTGTTGTCGACTTTGGTGCTGGCCGTCGGCGTGGCGGCGTTCGCCGCCAGGGCCCGGCTGCGGCGTTTCCGCATCGGCTGGATGCCGCTGGGTAACGCCGACCGGGTCTATGACGCGGTGGTGCGCGGCGCCGACACGTTGTCGCTTCGGCTGACCGGGATGACGCAGCGCGGCTCGCTGCCCGCGACGCAGGCGGTGATCCTGTCCACGTTGGTGCTGCTGCCCGTGGTCGTACTGGCCGCCGGCGCGCGGGACCGCCCGCATTTCCGGCTGTGGGATTCCGCCCTGCAACTCGTGGTCGGGCTGCTGATCGTCGCCGCCGCCCTCGGCGCCATCGTGTTGCGCAATCGGCTGGCCGCGGTGCTGCTCGTCGGGTCGACTGGCTACGGCTGCGGCGTGGTGTTCGCGTTGCACGGCGCACCGGATCTTGCGCTGACGCAGTTCCTGGTCGAGACCCTGACGCTGGTGGTGTTCGTGCTTGTGCTGCGGACACTTCCGGCCGAGGCGGACCGGGCCAACATCAGACGGAACCGGTTGCCGCGCGCGGTGCTGGCGATCGCGGTCGGCGCGACGGTGGCCGCGCTGGCCATGTTCGCGATGGCCGCCCGCGCCGACGTGCCGATCGGGGCGCTGGTGCCGGCGGCCGCTTACGCGCGCGGCCACGGCGCCAATGCGGTCAACGTGCTGCTCGTCGACATCCGGGCGTGGGACACCCTCGGCGAGATCTCGGTGTTGTTGGTGGCCGCGACTGGGGTTGCGTCAATGGTGTTCCGCCACAGGCGATTCGGCGCGGCGCCGCGGATGGCGCGGGTCGCGGGCCAGCCCGGCGTCACACGCACGTCCCCGCCCGGCGCGGTCACGTGGCTGCGTGGCAGCGAGCTGCGCGACCCGCGGCACCGCTCCCTGGTGCTCGAAGTCGCGACCCGGGTGATCTTCCCGCTGATCATGGTGCTGTCGGTGTACTTCTTCTGCACCGGCCACAACACGCCGGGCGGCGGATTCGCCGGCGGGCTGATGGCCGGGCTGGCGCTGGTGCTGCGGTATCTGGCCGGCGGCCGCTACGAGCTCGGCGAGACGCTGCCGCTGGACGCCGGCAAGGTGCTGGGCGTTGGCATCGGCCTCGCGGCCGGGACCGCGGCGGCCTCGCTGCTGCTGGGCGCGCCGGTGCTGTCGTCGGCGGTGGTGCGGATCGACCTTCCGGTGCTGGGCACCGTCAAGTTGGTCACCGCCTTGTTCTTCGATCTCGGCGTGTACCTGATCGTCGTCGGCCTCGTGCTCGACGTCCTGCGCAGCCTCGGCGCGCGGCTTGACATCGAGATGGGCGAACAGCCCGCGGCCGCCGCCGAGGGGGCGGCGTCGCGATGACCAGTCCGCTCATCCCGCTGGTGCTGCTCGGCGTGCTGACCAGTTGCGGCGTTTACCTGCTGCTCGAACGCAACCTGACGCGAATGTTGTTGGGCTTGTTGCTTGTCGGCAACGCGGTGAACCTGCTGATCCTGACCGTCGCGGGTCCGGCGGGCAATCCGCCGATCTGGGGCCGCACCAGCGACGGCCGCACCGCCGACGCCGACCCGCTCGCGCAGGCGATGATCCTGACCGCGATCGTCATCACGATGGGCATCGCGGCGTTCGTGCTGGCGCTCGCGTATCGCTCCTACCGGCTCACCACCGAAGAGGAAGTCAGCGACGACGCGGAGGACACCCGGGTCTCCCAGCAGTCCGAAGACGAGGCCGAGCAGGATGTGGTGCATCCTCGGGAGCCGCGCACCACCGACGAGCGCGCCGAACTCGACGAGCTGCCCGACCCGGAGCCGTCGCGATGAGCGGCCACAGCGGGCTCGCCGCGGCCCTCACCCCGCTTCCGGTGCTGATCCCGATCGGGGGCGCCGCGGCCACGCTGATCCTCGGCCGTCGTCCCCGGCTGCAGCGCGCGATCACACTCGTCGCGTTGATCGCGGTGATGGTGGTCTGCGCGACGCTGCTGCACCTGACCGATCGCGGCGGCACATTGGCGCTGCACGTCGGCGGCTGGGGGCAAGTCATTCCCGCGATGGGCCCGCTGGGCATCACGCTGGTGGTGGACCGGCTGTCGGCGCTGATGCTGGTGGTGTCGTCGATCGTGCTTCTCGCGGTCATCGTCTACGCCATCGGCCAGGGCATTCGCGACGGCGACGAACGCCAGCCGGTGTCGATCTTCCTGCCGACCTACCTGGCGCTGGCGGCCGGTGTCTGCAATGCGTTTCTGGCCGGTGATCTTTTCAACCTGTTCGTCAGCTTCGAGGTGTTGCTGTCGGCCAGCTTCGTGCTGCTGACCATCGGCGCCACCGCCGAGCGGGTCCGCGCCGGGATCTCGTACGTGATGGTGTCGATGGTGTCGTCGCTGATCTTCCTGATCGGCATCGCATTGGTGTACGCGGCGGCCGGAACACTGAACTTCGCCGAGCTCGCCCTGCGCCTCGACCACATCGCGCCGGGCATTCGCAGCATGCTATTCGCGGTGCTGCTCGTCGGGTTCGGCATCAAGGCCGCGGTGTTCCCCCTGTCGACGTGGCTGCCCGACTCCTATCCGACCGCGCCCGCGCCGGTTACCGCGGTGTTCGCCGGCCTGCTGACGAAGGTTGGTGTGTACGCGATCATCCGGTCGCATTCGCTGCTGTTCCCCGGCGGCGGGCTGGATTCGCTGCTTCTGGTCGCCGCGCTGCTGACCATGCTGATCGGCGTGTTCGGCGCGATCGCGCAGAGCGACATCAAACGGCTGCTGTCGTTCACGCTGGTCAGCCACATCGGCTACATGGTGTTCGGGGTCGCGGTGTCCAGCCGGCTGGGCATGTCCGGCGCGATTTACTATGTCGCGCACCACATTATCGTGCAGACCACGCTGTTCTTGGTGGTCGGGCTGATCGAACGTCAGGCCGGCGCTTCGACGCTGCGCCGGCTCGGCGGCCTGGCCGCCGCGAGCCCGGTGTTGGCCTTGCTTTTCATGTTGCCCGCGCTGAGTCTTGGTGGTGTTCCGCCATTTTCGGGTTTCATCGGCAAAATCGCGGTGTTGCAAGCCGGTGCGCAGAACGGTTCGGTGCTGGCGTGGATTCTGGTGGCCGGTGGCGTGACGACGAGCCTGCTGACGCTTTACGTGATGATGCGGGTGTGGACGAAGGCGTTCTGGCGGCCCCGTGCCGACGCTCCCGAAGGGGCGCTGGCCATGGCGGGCCCCTACGCGCTGATGGGCCAGCGCGACGACGTGCTGGTCGAGGAGCGCGCCGACGTCGGCCGCATGCCGATCGGCATGCTGGTCCCGACCATGATCCTGGTCGCGATTGGGCTGACGCTCATGTTGGCTGCCGGGCCGATCTTCTCCTATGCCGACCGTGCTGCCGCCCAGGTGCTGGACCGGTCGGAGTACATCGCCGCGGTGGTGGGTCGGCAATGAGGGTGGGTCGGCAATGACGGTGGGTCGGCAATGAGTAGAAAGGCGGCGCTGCGGATCTGGGTGCTGTGCTGGCTGACGATGGTGTGGGTGCTGTTGTGGGGCGAGCTCTCCGTCGCCAATGTCGTCGGCGGGCTGGCGGTGGCGGTGGTGGTCACGCTTTTGCTGCCGCTGCCGGTGGTCGCGGTGCAGGGCCGGCTGCACCCGCTGTCGCTGGCGGTACTGGTGGCGCGGGTGGCGTGGTATCTGGTTTTGTCCAGTGTTCAGGTGGCGTGGCTGGCGATCACGCCGGGGCCACCGCCGATGAGCGCGGTGCTGCGGGCCCGGTTCGACGTGAAGTCGGATTTGGTGCTGGCCCTGGCGGTCAACATCATGAACCTGATTCCCGGAACGGTGGTGCTGGAGATCGATCAGGATCACCGCACGCTCTACATCCACGTCCTGGATGTTCGCTCGGACCGGGCGGTCGACCGGTTCCATCGCCAAGTCGCCGAAATCGAGCGGCTGTTGGTGGCGTCGTTCGAGCGGGACAGCGACTGGCGGGCAAGTGAGGAGCGCGCATGACGGCGAGCGCGAAATGACAATGGAGCGCGCATGACCACGGTATGGATCATCGCGGCGGTGATGCTGGTGGCCGCGGCCGCGATCACGATGTTCCGCCTGCTGGCAGGCCCCAGCACGCTGGACCGGCTGATCGCGGTGGACGCCATGGTGGCGGTGATGATGTGCGGGCTGGGCACCTGGGCCGCGTACAGCCTGGACTCCACGGTCGTCTACGGCCTCACCGCGCTGGCGTTGATCAGCTTCGTCGGCTCGGTGAGCGTCACGCGTTTCCGGGTGCCCGATGTCAAGCGCACTGCCAGGAAACGACCATGAGCCTCTTCGATGTGGTGTCCGGCGCGCTGGTGCTCGGCGGCTCGGCGCTGGCGCTGACCGCTGCGATCGGCATCGTGCGCTTCCCGGATACGTTGTCGCGCATGCATTCGGTGACCAAGCCTCAGGTGCTCGGACTGCTGCTGGTGCTCGCGGGCGCCATGATCCGGCTTCGCGGCAACGTCGACGTCGGCATGATCATCCTGACCGGCATGTTCACGTTGATCACCGCGCCAGTGGTCGCGCAACGGGTTGGCCAACTGGCGTACCGCGAGGAGAACGTCCGCCGGGACCTGCTGAGGGCCGACGAGATCCGCGACGATTCCGCGCGGGGCTAGTTGTCTCCGCAAAACGGACCATAGGTTGATCACGGCCCGGCGGGCGGCGCCGGATGGAGCTGTTGATCAGCCGGCACAGCCACCGTCGCCACCGTACGGGCCGCCGGACTGCTGGCCGAACTCTGACCATTGCGGCATGTCGTCACCGCTGCCACCTATCAACGCTTCCGGCTAGCGGTAATCTCTGCATGCACCGGTGGCTTTGTAGCCGCCGTCCAGTCAGACGGCAGGTTTCTCTAAACATCCGCTTCTAGCTTGGCGCTCCTCGACGGATGGAGAGGAACCGAAACCCATGGCAGAGATTTACACACCTCGGGCCGGACAACGACGTGGGCCGATGGCGGTGAAAGTACCGGAGATCACCGCTACGTTTTGGATACTCAAACTGCTCACCACGGGAATGGGCGAGGCGGCGTCGGACTACTTGCTCAGCACGCTGCGCTTCGTCGGCTTCGGCATCGGCCTGCTCGGCTTTGTGTTATCGCTGTGGGTTCAGTTTCGGACGCGGCGCTACAACGCCTTCGCGTACTGGTCGGCGGTGATGATGGTTGCCGTGTTCGGCACGATGGCAGCCGACGTCATGCACCATCAACTGCACGTGCCGTTCGAAATATCGACAGCCGGCTACCTTCTGGCCCTCATGGTCACCTTCTGGGCATGGCACCGCACCGAACGCTCACTGTCCATTCACAGCATCACCACCAGACGCCGCGAAGTATTCTATTGGCTGGCGGTGTCTTTCACCTTCGCGCTCGGAACGGCGGCCGGCGACCTCACAGCCAGCGTGCTGCACTTTGGATTCGCCGGATCAATCGTGCTGTTCGCCGTCGTGTTTGCGATTCCCGCGATGGGTTACTGGCGCTTTCGCCTCAACAGCGTCGTCGCGTTCTGGTGGGCGTACATCATCACCAGACCTCTCGGTGCTTCGGTTGCGGACTGGGTGAGCAAGCCGCACCGGGCCGGCGGCCTCGGCTACGGCGACGTCCCGGTCGTCGCTGTGTTACTGGGCATCATCTTCGTTCTGCTCACATTCGTCGCCGTGAGGTCACGCGCGGGTGCCTACTCAGCCGACAGCTGGAATTCGACCATCGCCGACACGGTGTCGACGGCCTCACTCACCGCCCGCCGACGCGCGGCTGCCGAAGGCGCGGCCAGCACCGAGTAACGGTCGGCCGGACCCATCGGCACCCGGGATGCCAACGCGTACAACCGCTTGCCCGCATCGCCGACCATCGCCACATCGGCGAACAGCATGTCCCGGGGCGGCAGCTGGGCACCCCGTGCCGCGGCGATACGCTCGAACAACGCCATCACCCGGTCCTGGAGATCCTGGATCTGGTCGTCGGTCACCGCGTCTCCCGGCTCGTCGGGCCAGACCTCGGCGACGGCGCGGGGATACGGATCGTCGGGCAGCCACCGACGCACTGTGATCCGCTCGCCGACCCGGCAGCGCAACGTGTATCGCCCGTCACCGTGGGCCTGGTGCTCTACGATGCGGGCCAGTGCCCCGACATCGTAGCGTTCGTCACCGCCGCCGACCTCACGTCCGGCCGCGATCAGCACCACCCCGAACACGGGCTGATCGGCGATGAGGCAATCGGCGACCAGCCGCGCGTAGCGCGGCTCGAAGATCCGCAGCGGCAGGTCGTCGCCGGGCAGCATCGCCACCTCGAGCGGAAACATCGGCGTGGCAGTCGAATTCACCTCACAGCTCCAGTTCGGCGACGAGTGCGTCGACCACGGCGCGCAGATCGCCGTCATGGTCCTCGGCCACCCGGCGCTGACGCTGGTAGGACGCGCCGAGCCGGTAGATGTCGGTCACTGCCGCCAGTTCATCGGCGCAGCCCAATGATTGCGCTACCGGATGCAGCCGGGTCAACAGGTCATCGAGATCGTCGGTGACGAGCCGTTCGTTGCTGTCGGCGTCCAGTATCACGATCGCATCGAGGCCGTATCGGGCCGCGCGCCACTTGTTTTCCTGCACATGCCAAGGCGGCATCATCGGCAGGCTATCGCCGGCATCCAGCCGTCGGTCCAGATCGACCACCAGGCAATGGGTCAACGCCACCAGGGCGCCGAGCTCACGCAGGTTGGACACTCCGTCGAACACCCGCACTTCCACCGTGCCGAGATGCGGCGAAGGCCGGATGTCCCAACGGATTTCGTCCATGCGGTCGATGATGCCGGTCTTCTTCTGGTCGTGGACGAAGCCCTCCCACTGCGCCCAGGTGCGGAACTGGAACGGCAGCCCGGCGGTGGGCAGCTGCTGGAACATCATCGCGCGGTTGCTGGCGTAGCCGGTGTCCTCGCCGTTCCAGAACGGCGACGAGGCCGACAACGCCAGCAGGTGCGGAAAATGATTCAACAGCGACGAAATGATCGGCATCACCTTGTGCGCCGAGGAGATTCCGATGTGCACGTGCACACCCCAGATCAGCATCTGCCGGCCCCACCACTGGGTGCGCTTGATCAGCTCCGCGTACCGAGGCGCGTCGGTGAGCTTCTGCGCCGACCATTTGGCGAACGGATGGGTGCCGGCGCAGAACAATTCCATGCCGCGCTCGCGGACGACCTTGCGCGCGGCCAGCAGCGTCGAACGCAAATCGTCCATCGCCTCCGGCACGGTGTCGCAGATGCCGGTCACGAACTCGACCGTGTTGCGCAGCAATTCCTTGTGTACGTGCGGATTTTCCCCGAGCTCGGCGATTACGTCGGCGGCCTCGTTGCTGAGGTCCCGCGTCTGGCCGTCGACCAGCGCGAACTCCCACTCCACACCGAGGGTCGGCCGGGCAGTCCCGGCGAAGCTGATTCGGCGCCTAGCCGGTGCCGATGACACCGCACGCCACCCGGCCGCCGGCGTCGCCGGTGGCAAGGGTGTTCTCGTCGGGACCCGGAGTTCCGTTGACCTGGCTGTACTTCTCCGGCGGAATGTTGCCGAAATTGTCGGCCTTCGCGTGGATGATGATCGCGGTCTTCTCGCCGCCCAACAGGTTTTGGGCGGTGAACGTGTCGCTGGTGGTGACCAGCTTGGCCTGGCCGTCGCCGCGCACCTCCAGCGAGGTCAAGTCGCCGCTGGACGGGTGACCGGTGTGGCCGGGAGCCTGGTAATGCCCACCGGCAGAGTTGAAGTCACCGGGCGCACCGCCGGTCGGGGCGACGGAGTTGGCTTCACACTTGCCGACCTGGTGAATGTGCATCCCATGGAAACCTTGGCTGAGATGGCCGGGACCGACGGTCTCCACGGTGACGGTGGCGTAGCCGTTCGCAAACTCGAACGTGGCGTTTGCCACGGTCGTGCCGTCGGGGGCCTTCAATTGTGCCCGCAGCGTTTCGCTGCCTGCCGGTTGGTTGGTCTGCGTGGCCGACGGCGACGGCGAGCCCGTCCAAACCGGCGGCGTGGTACCCGGCTGATTACTCGGCTGCTGATTCGGGGTGCAAGCACTCAACGCGACCACCGGGGCGGCTAGCAAGATGGCTGGCAAGACGCGGCTGGCGGACTTGAACATAACGGTGAGCCTATCCGGTGACTATCACGATCACGCCCGGCGGCTGCTCGGCCAAACCGGTGACGCGCGGTTGCACCGGAGCGTTGATCACCTTGCCCACTTCGTCGGCCGCGGCGTGCTCGCCGGCGTTGGCGTCGCTGAAGAATACGGTCGTCGCGGGCACGTCTGAAAGGCTGAGGTTTCCGGTCTGGGTGACATTCCACCCGGCCGCCTTGAGCTGATCGGCCGTCCGCCCTGCCGCGCCCTCATCGGAACCAATGTTGAAGACGCGCACTTCGGCCTTGGCGGGGGCGGGCGCCCGCGAAGCGGCCGCGGTAGTTGTGTTGGTGGTCACAATCGTGGTTGCGGATGAGTCGTCGGAACCGCCGCTGGAGCCGATCGCCTGGAATCCGACCAGCAGAAACAGGACGCCAAGAAAGAGCAGCACCATCACCATGGCGCGCAGCGGGAGCCCGGAGGAGTCTGGTACGCGCTCGTTCATCGCCCCCACTGTATCGAGGGTGTCCGTTAGGCCAGGAACTTCAGGTGACGTCGAAGCCGAGCCGGCGCGCGGCTCGCGCCTTCTGCCGGCTCGCACGCAGTCGCCGCAGACGCTTCACCAGCATCGGGTCGGCGGCCAGCGCCTCGGGCCGGCTCACCAGTGCGTTGAGCACCTGGTAGTAGCGGGTGGCCGACATCGAAAACAGCTCCTTGATGGCTTCTTCCTTGGCGCCCGCGTACTTCCACCACTGCCGCTCGAAGGCCAGGATGTCGTGCTCGCGACGAGTGAGCCCGTCAGCGGGTTCGTCGTCGCCAGAACGCTGCGCCCGTGCCATGGCGCCGTCCATATCGCTCCTTGCACCCCTACCGAACGAATGACATCCCTGTGTTTCGGCGCTCATTCAACCACGTTCAGCGCGATAGGCACGTCAGCCGAGCCCGCGCGTCGGCTCACTTAAGCTTTCGGTTCGTGACCATTCGCCCGATCCGGATCGTGGGAGACCCCGTCCTGCGCACCGCGACCAATCCCGTCGAGGTCGGCCCGGACGGTTCGATACCCGCCGACGTGACCGACTTGATCACGGACATGTTCGAGACGATGGACGCGGCGAACGGTGTGGGATTGGCGGCCAACCAAGTTGGCGTAAGCCTGCGGGTGTTCGTGTACGACTGCGCAGACGAACGGGGCAGGACGACGCGGCGACGCGGCGCGGTGATCAACCCGGTACTGCAAACCTCCGAGGTACCCGAGACCATGCCGGACCCAGACAAAGACGACGAAGGCTGCCTGTCGGTTCCGGGCGAAACGTTCCCGACCGGCCGCGCAAATTGGGCGCGGGTCACCGGTTTGGACCCCGACGGCAACAGCGTCGAGCTGGAAGGCACTGACCTTTTCGCGCGAATGCTGCAACACGAGACCGGCCACCTCGACGGTGTGTTGTATCTGGACCGGCTGGTCGGCAGGCACGCGCGCGCCGCCAAACGGATGCTGAAAGCACACGGGTGGGGCGTTCCCGGCAATTCATGGACACCCGGCGAGATGCCGGACCCCTTCGGCCACTGATGATGTCGTCCGGCGGGCGGGAGCAAAGCAACCGGGGATTCGACTGGCCCGCGCTGGGCACCCGAGTGGTGATCCGATGTCGCCGGCCGGCCGGTTCGGTGCCGCCGCTCACCGACGTGATCGGCTATCTGCTGGCGACCGACCCGATGGTGCGGGTGCGAAACAAGCGCGAAGAGGTGGTCGACATATCCCCCGCCGATGTGGTTGTCGTGCGCGCCTTGGGGGATCCGCCGGTGCGAAAGACCCGAACGTAGGCTGAATTGCATGCCGGGCGACACTTTGCGGTTGGCCACCTGGAATGTCAACTCGATTCGCGCGCGGGTGGACCGCGTCGTCGACTGGCTAGAGCGCGCCGAGATCGACGTGCTGGCCATGCAGGAAACCAAGTGCGCCGACGACCAGTTCCCGACGATGCCGTTCGTCGCGGTCGGCTATGACGTCGTCCACTGCGGTTCCAGCCAGTGGAATGGTGTCGCGATCGCATCCCGGGTCGGCATCGACGACGTGCAGGTCGGCTTCGATGGACAGCCCACGTGGACTGACAAGCCCGACGTCAGGGCGGCTGCCGAGGCCCGGGCGCTCGGCGCGACATGCGGCGGAGTGCGGGTGTGGAGCCTGTATGTACCGAACGGCCGCGTCCCGGCCTCCCCGCATTACTACTATAAGTTGGAATGGCTTGCCGCACTGCGTGATACGGCACAGAAGTGGCTCAGCCAGGATCCGGGTGCGCGGATTGCACTCGTCGGCGACTGGAACATCGCGCCCACCGACGATGACGTATGGAGCGTGGAGTTCTACCGGAACAGCACGCATGTCACCGAGCCGGAGCGAAGGGCATTCAACGCGATCGTCGACGCCCAATTCGCTGACGTGGTACGGCCTTTCGCGCCGGGGCCGGGCGTGTACACGTACTGGGACTACACGAACCTGCGGTTCCCGAAGCGCCAGGGCATGCGAATCGACTTCATTCTCGGCTCACCGGCGCTGGCCGAGCGCGTCAGCCATGCCGAGATCGTTAGAGCGGAACGCAAGGGCAAGGCACCGAGCGATCACGCGCCCGTGATGATCGAACTGCGCCGGGACTGAGCCCTCGCCTAGCCTTCCGTGTCGGCGTCGGCGTAGCGCCCCGGGTTGAACAGCGACGCGGCCGCGCCCATCAGCGTCATGACCGCGGCGGCGGCGAACACCACGACGAGCCCGGCGTGAAACGGCCCGGAGATCAGCTCGGGGAAGAACGCCTTGCCCGTCAGCACGTCGGCGTTGACCCCCGGCTGCTGCAGGGCATGGGATGGCGCGAGCAGCTCGGCAATCGGGTTGTAGCCGAGGAACGCGGCGAAGAGGCTGCCGACCGGCGGAGTGTTCGCGACCTGATGGGCCACGGATGCCGAAACGCCCTGGTGCTGTAGCCCGGCGCTCAGGGTGCTGGGCAGCGTTTTTGCCAGCCCGATGATCATCAGCGAGAAGAAGATACCGATCGACAGCGACGAGCCGGCGTTGAAGAAGGTCGCGCGCACGCCCGACGCGGCGCCGCGCTCGCCTGCGGGCACGCTGGACATGATCGCCGCGGTGTTGGGCGCGGTGAAGATGCCGCCGCCGAGGCCCTGCAGGAGCACCAGCAACGCGAACAGCCAATAGTTGAAGTCGACCGGAATCAACACCAGCGCGACGAACGACGCCGCCATCAGCAGCATCCCGCCGACGGTGAACGGGCGCGCGCCGAATCGGTCGGCCAGCGACCCGGCCAGCGGACCGGCCAGCAGGAAGCCGACCGTCATCGGCAGCATATAGACGCCTGCCCACAGCGGAGTCGATTCGAAGCTGTAGCCGTGCAGCGGCAACCAGATGCCCTGCAGCCAGATGATCAACATGAACTGCAGACCGCCGCGACCGACCGATGACATCAGGCCGGCGAGATTGCCCATCCCGAACGCGGTGTTTCGAAACAACCGGATATTGACCACCGGCTGCGCCACCCGCAGCTCGATGAAGCAGAACGCGACCAGCAACAGCACCCCGAGCGCGATCGAGCCGAGCACCCACGGGTTGGTCCAGCCGGTCGTCGAACCACCGTAGGGCTGAATGCCGTACGTGATCCCGGTGAGCAGCACGGTGAGCCCGACCCCGAAGGTCAACGTGCCCGCCCAATCCAGCCGGCCGGGCGTGCGCACGCCGAGCTCCTTCAGCGAGCGGAAGCTCCAGACGGTGCCGAGCACACCGATCGGCACGCCGACCCAGAAGACGGCGCGCCAGTCCCACTCCGACAGCACTCCGCCGATCAGCAGACCAAGGAACGATCCGGCCACCGCGGCCACCATGTTGACGCCCAGCGCCATCCCACGCTGATTCGACGGGAACGCGTCGGTGAGGACCGCCGCCGAGGAGGCCATCAGCATCGCGCCGCCCACGCCCTGAATCACTCGCCAGCCGATCAGCCACAGCGCGCCGCCACCGAGGTGGAACGGGTCGAAGGACAGCGCGACGGCCCCAATCGTGAACACCACGAAGCCGAGGTTGTAGATGCGGACCCGGCCGAGCATGTCGCCGAGGCGGCCGAAGAACACCACCAGCACCGCGGTGACGACCAGGTACCCCATCAGCATCCACAGCAGGTAGCTGACGTTGGCGGGCGCGAGCGGGTTGAGACCGATGCCGCGGAAAATGGCAGGCAACGAGATCAGCACGATTGATGCGTTGATCGTCGCCAGCAGCGTGCCGAGCGTGGTGTTGGATAGCACTACCCACTTGTAGACGGGGTGATCGTGGTCCATCCGTCGCCGGCGGTTGGCTGTTTCGGCTTGTGCGGCGTCGAAGTCCTTCAGTTCGGCCCGCGGTTTCGTCATCTCAGTCTCAGTCGTCATCACTTTTCGCTTGGTATCGATCAGCCCCGGCCCAAAACACATATGTTAGCTATTCAAATGAAGCAGCACCATTTCGTATTCCCCGTTCACCGGTCACAGGTGGCTGCGCTAGCGTGGGCAGGTCTGTCAACTACGCGGGAGCGCACACCGAGTGCGCTGAGAGGACGGCTGGAGTTCGCTTCGCGAACGGTGCCGTCGACCGTATGAACCTGACCGGGTAATGCCGGCGTAGGGAGATGTCATGGATATGCCGAAGTCCAATTCGTCCGCCGCTGTCACAGCGTCTGTCACCACGGGTGCGATAACCGGCAGCACGAAGGTGTACCGAGACCTCGACGGGGTGCCGGGTGCGCGGGTGCCGTTTCGGCGGGTGGGTTTGTCCAATGGTGAGCATGTGGATTTGTATGACACGTCGGGGCCCTACACCGATGCTGATGCGGTGATTGATGTGTCGGCGGGGTTGGCGGCGCGCCCGGGGGTG
>NZ_DASQVQ010000042.1:0-2314 GCF_035640695.1 Mycobacterium sp. | reverse complement strand
ATCACCACAGTGCATTTCGGAACGCCGTCGGACCGTGAGCTGGACGCGTACATCGGCAGTGGGGAGCCGCTGCAGGTGGCGGGCGGGTTCACACTCGACGGGCTGGGCGGTTGGTTCATCGAGGCGGTCGACGGCGATCCGTCGGCCGTGATCGGGATCGGCCTGCCGGCGATGCGGCGCCTGTTCGACGGCGCCGGGCTGTCGATCGCCGAGTTGTGGGCGGCCAATCCAACGGCTTGACGCCGAAACTGACGCGTTCTGCGGTCCTGCCGGGGTGTCCGCCTGCAGCCGGGTAAGTGTCGCGAGATTACGCGGCTGTGGGTGACCTGGGTAGGCTCGTACATGTGGCGCTTCCACCCGATCCGAGTCCAGAACTGCAGTCCTACGCCCACCCCGAGCGGTTGGTCACCGCCGACTGGCTGTCGTCGAACATCGGCAAACCGGGGCTTGCCATCGTCGAATCCGACGAGGATGTGCTGCTCTACGACGTCGGCCATATCCCGGGCGCGGTCAAGATCGACTGGCACACCGACCTCAACGACCCGCATGTGCGCGACTACATCAACGGCGAGCAGTTCGCCGAGCTGATGGACCGCAAGGGCATCGCACGCGACGACACCGTCGTGATCTACGGCGACAAAAGCAACTGGTGGGCGGCCTATGCGCTGTGGGTGTTCACGCTGTTCGGCCACCCCGACGTGCGACTGCTCGACGGCGGGCGCGACCTGTGGATCTCGAGCGGCCGCGAGACCACCCTCGACGTTCCGGACAAGAAGAGCAGTGGCTACCCGGTCGTCGAGCGCAACGACACGCCGATCCGCGCGTTCAAGGACGACGTGCTGGCGGCCCTGGGCTCCCAGCCGCTGATCGACGTCCGGTCGCCGCAGGAATACACCGGCGAGCGCACGCACATGCCGGACTACCCCGAGGAGGGCGCGCTGCGCGGCGGCCACATCCCGACCGCGAGGTCGATCCCGTGGGGGAAGGCGGCCGAGGACAGCGGCCGGTTCCGCAGCCGCCCCGAGCTCGCGGAGCTGTACGGGTTCCTGCAGGCCGACGACAAGACGGTCGTGTACTGCCGCATCGGCGAACGGTCCAGCCACACCTGGTTCGTGCTGACCCATCTGCTGGGGCTGCCAGGCGTGCGCAACTACGACGGCTCGTGGACCGAGTGGGGCAACACCGTGCGGGTGCCGATCGCCGTCGGCGAGGAACCCGGAAAGGCGCCATGACCGTCACGTCGCCGATGCCGGCACCGCTGGCCGAGGTGGTGTCGGACTTCCAGGAGATGCAGGGCCAGGACAAGCTACGCCTGCTGCTGGAGTTCGCCGAGGACCTGCCGCCGCTGCCGGCCGACCTCGAGGAGGCGGCGATGGAACCGGTACCGGAGTGCCAGTCGCCGCTGTTCCTGCACGTCGACGCCGGCGACCCCGAGCACGTGCGGCTGTATTTCAGCGCACCCGAGGAAGCCCCGACCACCCGCGGCTTCGCGTCGATCCTGGCGGCCGGTCTTGACAACCAGCGCGCCGCCGACATCCTGGCCGTTCCCGACGACTTTTACGCCGACCTCGGGCTGGCGGCGCTGATCAGTCCGTTGCGGCTGCGCGGCATGGCGGCGATGCTGGCCCGGATCAAGCGGCGGCTGCGTGGCAGCCAGTGAAGGTGAACCGGCTACTGGCCAGTAGCGGCGACCGGCTCGACTCGCTCACATGAGTGGCGCTTAAACTGCCCTGCGAACCTATTCTTAAAGACGTTTCTTAGAGACATGCCATCAGGAGGCGCAGTGCCCAGTCACGCCAGCTCACGGATCTCCAAGGTGCTCGTCGCCAACCGCGGCGAGATCGCCGTCCGGGTGATCCGGGCGGCCAAGGACGCCGGGCTGGAGAGCGTGGCGGTCTACGCCGAACCGGATGCCGACGCTCCGCACGTCCAGCTCGCCGACGAGGCGTTCGCGCTGGGCGGGCAGACGTCGGCGGAATCGTATCTGGACATCGCCAAGATCCTCGACGCCGCCGAGAAGTCCGGCGCCAACGCGGTCCACCCCGGCTACGGGTTCCTGGCCGAGAACGCCGACTTCGCGCAGGCCGTGATCGACGCGGACCTGATCTGGATCGGGCCCAGCCCGCAGTCGATCCGTGACCTCGGCGACAAGGTCACCGCCCGCCACATCGCGGCCCGTGCGCAGGCGCCGCTGGTGCCGGGCACGCCCGACCCGGTCAAGAACGCCGACGAGGTAGTGGCGTTCGCCGAGGAGTACGGGCTGCCGATCGCGATCAAGGCGGCGTTCGGCGGCGGCGGCAAGGGCATGAAGGTG
>NZ_DASQVQ010000041.1:0-22201 GCF_035640695.1 Mycobacterium sp. | reverse complement strand
ATGACCATGGTGTCCGAGGACAACGACGCTCAGGTGCATATCGAGTGAGGCCGGCGATCCGGTGAATCGCGTTGAAGGCCTGGCCCGGCGGTTTGATCGCTGGCAACAGCGCCAGCACCCGATGGCGTTCGCCATTGCGTTGATCAAGAAATTCGGCGACGACCAGGCCGGCAAGCTGGTGGCACTGCTGACGTATTACGCATTTCTGGCCACCTTCCCGCTGCTGTTGGCCCTGACCGCCATCCTCGGTCTGGCGTTGCGGAAGTATCCGCAACTCCAGCGGGAGCTGGTGAATTCCGCATTCGCCGAGTTCCCGATCATCGGAGCCCAGCTCCATGCTCAACTCGGCGTGGCCACGTTCGGCAATGCGTTCTCGGTCACCGTCGGGCTGGTGGGTGCGATTCTCGGCGGCCGCGGTTTCGCCAACGCTCTCCAAAACACCTTCAGCTCGCTGTGGGCGGTGCCCAGAACGGACCGGCCCGGTTTCCCCGCCTACCAGCTGCGGACGGTGGCACTGCTTCTGCTGCTTGCTGTCGGTGTCGCGGTGACCGCCGCCGCCAGCGCGGCCGCCGGTGCCGCCACGGCCTTGGGGCTGGGCGGTTTCGCCGCGCGGCTGGTCAGCATCGCGGTCGGCTCGGTCCTCGGCTGGGCCTACTTCCTTGCGGCATACCGAATCGCGACGCCGACGCAGGTGCCGACGCGCTCGATGCTGCCCGGCGCGGCGCTCAGTGCGCTGGCCTGGCAGTTGTTGCTGACCGGAGCCGGCGTCATCGTCGCTCACCTGCTGCGCCACGCCCAGGCCGTCGCGGGCCTGTTCGGACTGGTCCTGGGGCTGTTGGCATGGTTCGGGCTACAAGCGACGGTGGTCGTATACGCCATCGAGGCCGACGTTGTGCGCGCCAGGCATCTGTGGCCCCGCAGTCTGCTTCCCCCGCCGCTGACAGACGCGGATAAAACCTATTACTCCGACGCGCTGAAGGCCGAGGTTCGGCGGCCCGAGCAGCGGCTCGAGATCGATTACCTGCCGGAGGCCACCACCGCCGCGGCCCTCCACGACGCGATTTGTTCGCGCCAACAATGACGGCGAGATCGGCCGGCGCGATGATGCGCGGAGGGCACTCACGTAACAGGAGGACGCATGAACTCGCCGTCCACGTTGGTTGTCGGTGTCGACGGGTCGGCGGCGTCCGATGCCGCCGTCCGCTGGGCGGTGCGTGAAGCCACGATGCACGGGCTGGCGATCAAACTCATCAATGTCCAATCCGCGCACGTCCCGGTCATCGTGGCCCGCGACGGCCGGTGAATCGATGGCCACCCGAGGCGCGGAACGACAGCGTGTCACTTCCTTCGGCCGGCTCGACCTCGGCCTGCGGCAGGCCAGCGACTGGTACCTATGGGGGCCCTACCTCAGTGAAAGACAGTGGGGGACAGTCCGGGAAGACTACAGCGCCGATGGCGGCGCTTGGAACTACCTGCCGCATGATCATGCCCGCTCGCGGGCCTACCGCTGGGGCGAGGACGGGCTGGCCGGATTCTGCGACATCGAGCAGCGGTTGTGTCTGGCACTTGCATTGTGGAACGGACGCGACCCGATTCTCAAAGAGCGGGCCTTCGGACTGACCGGCGCCGAGGGAAATCACGGCGAGGACGTCAAGGAGTACTGGTGGTTCCTGGACGCGCTGCCGAGCCATGCCTGGAACAGCTGGCGCTACCACTACCCGCAACGGGCGTTCCCGTATCAGCGGCTGCTGGATGAGAACCGCAGGCGCGGCAGGTTCGACCCCGAGTACGAGTTGCTCGACACCGGGATTTTCGACCACGACCGCTACTGGGTCGTCGACGTGCACTACGCCAAGGCCGACCCGACCGACGTCTTGATGGCGATCAGTGTCACCAATGCGGGCCCCGACACCGAAATCCTGCATGTGCTGCCGACGTTGTGGTTCCGCAACACGTGGTCCTGGGAACTTGGGACGGTCAAGCCGACGCTCGCCGCCACCGGCGCCGCGACCGTGGCCGTCGCGCATCCTTTCCTCGGTGAACTGGAACTGCTGCCGGCACCGGCGCCGGACGGTGCGCAGCCGGAGCTGCTGTTCTGCGACAACGAGACAAATCTCGCTCGGCTCTATGGTGTTTCGGGAGGGTCACGATTTCCCAAGGACGCCATCAACGACCATGTCATTTCCGGGGCGGACACCGTCAATCCGCAGCGGCGCGGCACCAAATGTGCTGCGTGGTACCGAATCACGGTCGGCCCCGGCGAGACCAGCGAACTGCGGCTGCGGCTGCGCCCAATCGGTGCCGGACCCGATCCGGAGACCGCGCTGGCCCGGGACTTCACTCGGGTGGCAGCGGCGCGTCGCGGCGAGGCCGACGAGTTCTACGCCGAACTGACCCCGCCCGCGGCGTCGGCCGATGAAGCGGCGGTGATGCGTCAGGCGTTCGCCGGGATGTTGTGGTGCAAGCAGTTCTACTACTACGACGTCCGCCGCTGGCTCGACGGCGACCCCGCCCAGCCGCAGCCTCCGGCACAACGGCGGCATGGCCGCAACGCGCGATGGCGCAGCTTTGAGGCGTTCGATGTGATGTCCATGCCCGACACCTGGGAATACCCGTGGTTCGCGGCGTGGGACATGGCATTTCACTGCGTCGCGCTGGTGCACATCGATCCCGCGTTCGCGAAGTACCAGCTTTCGCTGCTGTGCCGCGAGTGGTTCCAGCATCCCAACGGCGCCTTGCCCGCGTATGAGTGGGACTTCTCCGACGTGAACCCGCCGGTGCAGGCGGGGGCGGCGCTTGAGGTCTTCGCGATCGACGGCGGGCGCGACTTCGAGTTCCTCAGCCGGATTTTCGACAAGCTCCTGGTGAACTTCACGTGGTGGGTGAACCGGGAGGACGCCAACGGCTCGAACGTGTTTGAGGGCGGCTTCATGGGGCTGGACAACATCGGCCCCCTCGACCGTTCACACCTCCCCGTCCGCGGGGTGCTCGAGCAGTCCGACGCCACCGGCTGGATGGCCGCGTATGCGTTGTCCATGGCCACCATTGCGGCCATCCTGGACGGGTCTGGGTACCGGCCCGCCATCGACCTGGTGCAGAAATTCCTGGAACACTTTGCCGGTATCGCCGAAGCCCTTGACACCGTGGGTCTTTGGGACGACCGCGACGGCCTGTTCTACGACCGCATCCTGCTGCCCGACGGCAACGCCGTGCCGGTCCGTGTGCGCTCGATGGTCGCCATGATCCCGTCGCTGGCCGCGGCGGTAGTCAATGAGGAGGCCGTCGCCCGCACCCTTGTGATCGACAAGATGTTCGCCGATTACCTGCGACGCCATCGACTGGGAGGCCCCGAGGAGATGGCCGACGCCGGCATCCTTCGCGGGGAGCCGGGAAAACGGCGACTCCTGGTCGGGGTGACGAGCCTGGACAGGGTCCGGCGGCTGTGCCAGTCGCTGTTCGATTCGGATGAGTTCCTGTCGCCGCACGGGCTGCGCTCCCTGTCCGCGTACCACCGCGATCATCCGTACGTGTTGGACGTGGACGGTGTGCGCGCCGGCATCGACTACGAGCCGGCCGAGTCCACCACCGCGATGTTCGGCGGCAACTCGAACTGGCGGGGGCCGGTGTGGTTCCCGATGAACTACCTCATCGCGACGGCGTTGGAGCGCTACCACGAATTCTTCGGCGACGAGCTGACGATCGAATACCCCACCGGATCGGGAACGAGCGTCACGCTAGACGTCGTCGCCGCCGATCTCTGGAAGCGTCTGGTATCGCTCTTCCTCGTTGACCGGAACGGGTCACGGCCGTGCTTCGGCGGCGTGCACCGGCTGCAGACCGATCCGCGGTGGCGGAATAATCTGCTCTTTCATGAATACTTTCACGGCGACAACGGCGCAGGACTGGGCGCATCCCACCAGACCGGCTGGACCGGTTTGGTGGCCGACGTGATCCGGCGTCGGCACGGGGCGTACCCCAAGACATCGGACGTCATTCAGCGGCTCGTCCAGCGTGCGAAGACCCGATGAGCACCAACATCCTGCCGGGCAGGCCCGGCCCGCTTGGCGCGGCGTGCGGCCAGGGCGGCACGAACTTCGCCGTGTCGTCGAACGGTGACGAGGTCAGGCTCTGCCTGTTCGACGGCAACGGTGCCGAGACACAGCTCGTGCTGCGAGAACGCGACGGCGACATCTGGCACGGCTTTGTGCCCGGTGTAACGCCCGGGCAGGCCTACGGTTTCCGGGTCAGTGGGCCCTACGATCCGGGGCGAGGCCTGCGGTACAACCCGGCCAAGCTGCTGCTCGACCCCTACGCCCGGGCGATCCACGGTGACGTGCGGTTCGGACCCGAACTACTCGATTACGCAATGGACAAGGCCGCGGCGCCCAGCCCACTGGATTCGGCCGGCCACATGCCGCGCAGCCTCGTGACGGCCCCGGCGCCGGGGCCACCCACGTCCGGACCCGGGCGCGCGCTCGCCGACACCATCCTCTACGAGCTACATGTCCGGGGGTTCACCGCCACCCATCCGGGCGTGCCGCCGGAGCTGCGCGGTACCTACGCGGGGCTGGCGCACGCGGCCGTGATCGAACACCTCGTCGACCTCGGCGTCACAACGGTCGAGCTGCTGCCGGTCCACCACAACGTTCCCGAATCGTTCCTTGTCGAGCGGGGATTGTCGAATTACTGGGGCTACAACACAATTGGCTTCTTCGCCCCGCACGCCGCGTATTCCGCGGCGGTACGGGCCGGTCGGCCAGGCGGGCAGGTCGCGGAATTCCGCGGCATGGTCAACGCCTTGCACGGCGCGGGGTTGGAGGTCGTGCTGGACGTCGTTTTCAACCACACAGCCGAGGGTGGGGCCGGCGGTCCGACGCTGTGTCACCGCGGGCTGGACAACGCCGCCTACTACCGCCTCGACCCGGCCGACCCGAGTCGCTACCTCGACACAACTGGCTGCGGCAATTCGCTGAACACCGCCGACCCGACGACATTGCGGATGATCATGGACTCGCTGCGCTACTGGGTTTCCGAGATGGGCGTCGACGGCTTTCGCTTCGATCTCGCTCCCACCCTCGGCCGGGAGACCGGGGACTTTGACCCGTTTTCGGCCTTCTTCGATGTCGTCGGACAGGATCCGGTCGTCTCCCAGGTCAAGCTGATCGCCGAGCCGTGGGACGTCGGCCGCTTCGACAGCTACGACATTGGCCGGTTCCCGCCGCAGTGGAGCGAATGGAACGGCAAGTTCCGCGACGCCGTGCGCGACTGGTGGCGCAGTCATGACGGGCTGCTGCCCGAATTCGCAACGCGGCTGTGTGGGTCGGCGGATATCTACGACCAGCCCGACGTAGGCCGCCGGCCCAGCGCGTCGGTCAACTTCATCACCGTGCATGACGGATTCACACTGAATGACCTCGTCTCCTACAACCGAAAGCACAACGAAGCCAACACCGAAGACAACCGCGACGGCACCGACGACAACCGCTCCTGGAACTGCGGGGTCGAGGGGCCAACCGACGACCCCGACGTGCTTGCGCTGCGGGCGCGCCAGAAACGGGCTTTCCTGGTGACCCTGCTGCTGTCGGCGGGTGTCCCGTTGCTGTTGGGCGGCGATGAGATCGGTCGCACCCAGCGCGGAAACAACAACGCCTACTGTCAGGACAACGAGATCACCTGGTTCGACTGGTCGGGCGTAGACGATGAGCTCTTGCGGTTCACAACGGACCTCATCGCGGTGCGACGTCGGCACCCGGTATTCCGCAGGCGCCGGTACCGCACCGGGAAGGCGGCCGCTGATCTGCGCTGGCTCACTCCGTCGGGGGCGGAGATGACCGCCGAAAATTGGTCAGACCCCAACGCCCGCAGCGTCGCGCTATTCATCGATGGCTCAACGGATCCCGATGTCGGACCCGACGGCACACCGATGACCGACGATGACTTCCTCATCCTCGTCAACACGTGGTGGCAGCCATTGACCTTCACGGTGGCCACCGACTTCGCTGCGCGGCGCTGGCACGTCGTGTTCGACACCTTCGACCCGGCGCGGACGGCCACCGACGGCCGGGAGCTGACAGTCGGGCCGCGGTCGACGGTTGTCCTGCGCTCGCCCGCCTGACGGCGACGATCCGGCCGCCGACCTAAACCTCGATTCGGGCACCCACGATGACCGTGCGTTCGGGCGGCAGGCCGAAGAACTCGACGGCGTCGGCGGTGATGTACGAGGTGGCGATGAAGAGGCGCTTGCGCCACGCCGCCATGGTCGGTGCGTCACCCATCGTCAATTCGATCTTCGACAAGGCGAACAAAACGTCGTCGATGGCGATCGGGCCTTCGGTCTGCGTCGGCTTGAGCAACCGTAACGTGTCGGGGACGTTCGGTGACTCCATGTAGCCGAAGCGCGCGGTGACGTGAATGATTCCGTCTTCGGCATAGCCCAGTTCGTCGACTTCTATCCGCGCGAAATCCGCCAGGCGCGGTACCGGCAACGTCTCGATCGTCAGGATTACCACGTGCTCATGGATGGTGTTGTTGTATTCGACGTTGGCCCGCATCGCCAGTGGCGCGGTCTGTTTGCCGTGGCTGAATACGACCGCTGTGCCGGGAACTCGCACCGGCTGTGGGCGACGCTCGGCGAGCTCATCGACGAACGTGCTAAGCGGGCCCTCCACCTTCTCGCGCGCCCGTGTGACGATCTCCCGGCCCCGCTGCCAGGTGGTCATGACCGCGAATGTTGTCACGGCGATCAGCAGCGGCAGCCACGCGCCGTGGACCAGTTTGGACAGATTTGCCGCGACGAACAGCAGGTCAACAAGCGACAGACTGCCGCCGCCAATCACGATCAGCCAAAGCGGAGTCAGCCACCGTCTTCGCGCAACATAGAAAAACAGCAGTGTGGTGATGGTGATCGTTCCCGTCACCGCCATGCCGTACGCATATGCCAGCGACGCCGAGCTGCGGAACGCGAACACCAGGGTGAGCACCGAGACCATCAGCAGGCCGTTGATCCAGGGGACATAGATCTGGCCGAACGTTGACGCCGAGGTGTGCACCACTCGCAGCCTCGGTAGATAGCCGAGCTGGACGGCCTGCCATGTCAGCGAGTAGGCCCCAGTGATCACCGCTTGCGACGCGATGACCGTTGCCGCGCAAGCCAACAGCACCATCGGCAACCGTGCCCAACCCGGGGTCAGCAGAAAGAACGGCGCGCTCATCGTGCCCTTGTCGCCGAGCAGTAGCGCACCCTGACCGAGGTAGCTGAGAACCAGCGCCGGTAGGACGAGAAACAGCCACGCTCGGGTGATCGGCTTGCGGCCGAAGTGGCCCATGTCCGCGTACAACGCCTCCGCACCCGTCACCGCGAGCACAACCCCGGCCAGCGAAAAGAACGCCGTCGGGAAGTGCCCGAACATGAACTTCAGCGCATGAACCGGCGAGAGCGCCTTGACGATTTCCGGATGGTCGACGATGCCATAAACGCCGCATGCGCCGATGGCGGTGAACCAGGCGATCATCACCGGTCCGAACAGGCCTCCCACGGCACCCGTGCCGCGGCGCTGTACCGCAAACAGCGCAGCGATGATCACCGCGGTGATCGGCACGATCCAACCTTCCAGCCCCGGCTGGATCACCTTGAGACCCTCGACCGCGGACAGCACTGAGATCGCGGGAGTGATCACGCTGTCGCCGGAGAACAGCGCGGCGCCGAACAGGCCCAGCGCCGCCAGCGCCAGCGCGGTGCGGCCACCACGTGAGCCCAAGCGCCGTACCTGAGCGATGAGGGCCATGATGCCGCCCTCGCCGCCGTTGTCGGCGCGCATCACAAGCGTGACGTAGGTCAGCGTGACGATGATCATCACCGCCCAGAAAATCAGCGAGACGACGCCGTATATGTTTTCCGTGCTGATCGGCACGGGATGGGGGTCGTTCGGGTTGAAGATCGTCTGTACGGTGTAGATCGGGCTTGTGCCGATGTCGCCGAAGACCACACCGAGTGCGCCGATCACAAGGCCCAACTGGACTGATGGGCCGCCGTCGGCTGTGCGAAGCCGCGTCCCGGGCTCGGAGTTCGTAGGCACGGTGAGGTCCTCGACTACTAAGTGAGCAATGAATTGCCGTGGCTCGCGTCAGTACCGATTGTTGCCGAAGAACCCCCCGAGGCCGTTGTTTCGAAAGATTGCGTGAGTGCCCCGGTAGGCATAGAACGACCGGGGCCACACCCGCAGGTGTAGCCCCGGTCGAGGGTTGTCTGGTGGCTGGCCGGCGTCAGGCCGCGGCGGGGACAGCCAGGCCCGCAATGATGCGCTGATAGGCGAGGGTCCGGACCGGTTCGTCGGTGCGGCGCCCGACGACGGCGTGCACAGCCGTGATGAATGCCGGGACCAGCAGTGGGGACAAGACCGACAAGAGGATGACGACCGGCAGGATGTACGACACGGGTCTACTCGCTTTCTCCGCGATGCGGAAACGGTTGGTTCATGTTGTGGGACTCAATAATTCGAATGGGCGCCGCGTTCGTGATGAAACATAACGAGCCCGGCTCCGCCGACCTACGTCGCCAACCGATGAACCTTCGGGCGATCGTTGTCTTCCGGCGACAAACCCGGCCGACACCGTCCGGCGCCGCTGGGAGTTTGCCCGCCGATCATGGCCCGGCTACCTGTGGATGGCACCGTGGCAGGGTGCGGGTCGAATCAGAGGCAAGCCGAGTAGGGCCGGCCGAGCGATTTCATGCGTTGTGCGTGGAATCGGTCGCCCGCCTCCCGCTGGGTTTGAATTCGATTGTTGCGCCCACGTTCCTCGGCTTCTGTTTGATAAACGGGTTTACCTTCGGAGTCGATCTGCTGCTACTCACGGTCCTGCACGGCAGCCTGCGTATACCGGTGCCTGTCGCGGTGACCGTGGCCTACGCGCTTGCGTTCGCGCTGAGCTACTTCCTCAACCGGACGCTGAACTTCCGTTCGCATGCCGCGGTAGGACCGCAGATCGCGGTGTACGTGGTCGTGGTCGCCATCAACTATCTGGCGTTTATCCTCGGGGTTTCCAGCGTCCTTACCGCGCTCGGCGTCGAATACCACGTCGCGCGGATCCTGGCCGGCGTGTGTGAAGCGGTGTACATGTACAGCGCGATGCGGTGGGTGGTGTTCCGCCGCTGAGCGCCGTTACCGCGTAGCCGGCATGCCGAACGCCCCGAACAGCGTCGGTTCCAGAAAAACGGTGATGGCACCTATCGCGTCGGCACCAGTGGTGAGGACGTGGATCGCATGGGCGCGCATGACTCCGTCGGCGCCCCGACGGTAATCGGCAACCGCGGGTTGGCCGTTCGCGGCCGTCGGGACCATCACGACATCGCCGGCCGTGGCGAAGGCGCGCCCGGCGAGGAACCGCGTGACGGCATCGCGGCCGGTGAACCACAGCGCATACGGTGGCATTTCGAGCTTGACGTCGGCCTGCAACAGCTCGGTCAGCGCCGCGACATCACCCTTTTCGAATGCTGCGCAATAGCGTTCGACTAGGGCAAGGCGCTCCTTGTCTTCCGGCTCGGCGACCTCGTCGTCGGTTGGAGCGACCTCGGCGAGACGGGCACGGGCCCGCTGGAGGGCACTGTTGACGGCGGCCGGGGTGGTTTCGAGCAGCTCTGCCACTTCGGTGGCGCTGAACTGCACGACGTCGCGCAGGATCAACACGGCTCGCTGACGCGCCGGCAATTCCTGCAGCGCCGTGACCACCGCCAGCCTGATGCTTTCCTTCGCATCGAAGGCGGTTTCGGGAGTCAACGAGTCAGGCAGCGGCTCCAGCCATTGATATCCAGCCTTGCTGGCATCGATATCCGCGTCCGGGTCGACCGAGGGGGCGCCGAGGCCAGCGGGGAGCACTCTGCGCGCGCGGTTCTCCAGCGCACGCAGGCACGCCGTCGTCGCGATGCGATACAACCATGTCCGCAGCGCTGCACGTTCCTCGAAGCTCTCATAGGCGCGCCAGCCACGCACGTAGGTTTCCTGGACGAGGTCTTCGGCATCCTGCACCGAACCGAGCATGCGGTAGCAGTGCGCGATCAGCTCGGCACGAAACGGCGCAGCCTGCTCGATGAAATCTTCTTGTGCCGGCACGGCAGTCTCCTAGGTAGAAGCCCCCACATCAGTACAGATACATCCTGCGGCGCTAACTCATCGGCGCGCAGCGATGAATTTCGGCGGCGCACCGTATCTGAATTAGTGTGAACCAACCAACGAACCCATCACCCACCAATGAAGCCGGCGGCCTGGTCGGCGCGACGGCGATCGTGACCGGGGCGAGCCGTGGATTCGGTCGCGGCATCGCCGCGGCGATGACGGCCGCCGGTGCGCATGTCGTCGGCGTCGCCCGCTCCAGCACTCACCTCGACGAGGCGCGCGCCGAGTTGGGTGGCACCTTCACTGCGATCACCGCCGACGCGGCCGATCCAGCGACGGCCAGCCGACTCATCGACGAATACCGGCCCCGCACGCTGGTGCTGTGCGCCGGGGCCGCTCCGAGGATGGCCCCGATACAGGAGCAGACCTGGGAGACCTTCAGCCGCAACTGGAACGTTGACGTGGCGCAGGCGTTCCACTGGATCCGCGCAGCACTACAGCACCCGCTGGCGCCGGGCAGCTCGGTGATCGCGATGTCCAGCGGCGCCGCGATCAACGGCTCTCCGCTGAGCGGCGGGTACGCGGGGGCGAAGGCCACCGTCAGGATCATCGCCGGCTATGCCGCCGTGGAGTCGGAACGCGCCGGGCTCGGGATCGATTTCGTATCCGTGCTTCCGCAACTGACGCCGGCCACCGAATTGGGCGCCAAGGCGGTGGCTGCCTACGCCGAGCGGGAAGGCGTTGACGTCGAAGCGTTCCTGAAAGGCCGCGGGCCCGTGCTCACCCCCGAACAGGTCGGAAAGTCCGTCCTCGAGCTGGCTACCACCAGACACCCGGGCCAGCATGCATACCTGCTTAGTTCCGCGGGCCTGTCCCCACTCACCTGAACCGGAAGGAGGAAATCGAAATGAAGACGACCGCAATCGTGTCGGCGCCGGAGTGGGAGGCCGCGCTGCAGGAAATGTTGGTGAAGGAAAAGGAATTAACGCGCGCGCGGGACGCTTTGGCCGCGCAGCGCCGGCGGATGCCGTGGCTAGCCGTCGAAAAGCAGTATCAATTCGACGGGCCCGACGGCAGGGTCGGCCTGTTGGACCTGTTCGACGGGCGCCGTCAACTGATCATCTACCGCGCCTTCTTCGAACCCGGCGTGCACGGCTGGCCCGAGCACGCCTGCATCGGTTGCTCCATGATGGCCGACCACGTCGGCAACCTTGCCCATGTCAACGCCCGCGACACCACCTTGGTATTCGTCTCGCGCGCTCCACAACCCGACATCGCACGGGTCAAGGCCCGCATGGGCTGGGCGCACATCCCCTGGTACACCATCACCGACGACTTCGACGTCGACTTCGGCGTGCACGAGTGGCACGGTCACAACGCGTTCATCCGCGACGGGGACCGCGTTTTCCGCACTTACTTCATCAACAACCGCGGCGACGAGGCCATGGGCAGCACCTGGAGTTACCTGGACATGACCGCGCTGGGTCGCCAAGAAGACTGGGAAGACTCTCCCGACGGCTATCCGCATTCCCCGGCGTATGAATGGTGGGACTGGCACGACGAATACGGTCAACACACACCGTCGCGCTGGTTCGGTGACCCCGACCCCAGCGACCCCAACGACCAACGGCCCCCACGCGCCGGCAACGGCACCGCCACGTGATCGCGTACGCCGAGCGCGTGCCACGGCCGCTGAGCCGGGCTGCGTTGCTCCTGACCGTGGCACCGCTGCTCGTCGTCGTCGCCCTGGCGTGGTGGCAGACGGTCACCGAAGCGCGAGCGATGTCCGGCATGCTAGACGGGCTCGCGACGGCCGGCCGTGCCATGCCCTACGACGCCGGCGCGCTGCGCTTCGGGGTCATGTGGACCGTCATGATGACGGCGATGATGCTTCCCGGCGTCATTGCGGTAGCGGCGGACCGTCGCGGCCCATTGGCCGGTGCCGTCGTCGCCTTCGGCTACCTCGCCGTGTGGGCGCTGACCTTCCCGGTCGCCTACGCCGCGGTGAGCGCCTTCAACGCCGTCAGTCAACCAAACGCCTGGCTGGATCGTGTCGGCGGCGTCATCATCGCCGTTGCCGGTGTCTACCAATTCACCGGTTACCACCGCCGGCTGTGGGGCGCCCACGCTGAGAACGATCAGTTTCGAAGTGCCGCTGAAGCTTTCCGGGTGGGGACATCCCACGGGCTGCGCTGCCTTGGCTCCTCATGGGCGCTGATGTCCGTGCTTCTCGTCGTCGGGGTGATGAACCTCGTGTGGATGGCAGCAGTGAGCGCGATCTGCCTGGGTGAGAAGTCCTTGACTCGGCGCGCGACACTGGCGACCGGTGTTGGATTGGCTCTTGTCGCGCTCGGTCTGCTTATCCTGGTGCGGCCACAAACTTTGCATGTGATCGCCGAACCCCGTTGATTCCGAAGTCGACACAACCGTGCCCGGCTCCGACGGGTCAACCGGTGCGCTTTGCCGGATATGCCGTCTGCTCGGTGCCGAAGTGCACCCCGGTGGCGTCCTTGCCGATGAGTGTCAGGAATGCAACCGCGATCAGCACCGGCACAATCGTGGCGGCCAAGGCGAACGGGTAGCCGTGGGATTCGGCCAAATGCTCCTGGATAGGCAGATTGAACGCCGCCAGCAGATTGCCCAGCTGATATGTCACGCCGGGATAGAAGCCGCGGATCGCGTCAGGTGATAACTCCGTCAAGTGCGCGGGAATGACACCCCATGCGCCCTGCACCACAACCTGCATCAGGAAGGAGCCGAGGCACAGCATCGCGGCGGTCCGTGAGAAGGCGAACAGCGGCACGATCGGCAATCCCATCACCGCACAGAACACGATGGTGTAGCGACGCCCGAACCGCTGCGACAGCGTGCCGAAGATCAGCCCGCCGATAATGGCACCGATGTTGTAGATCACGGCGATAAACCTGGCCGCCGTGGTGGACAAACCGGCGCCGTCGTTGTGCGTCGATGACAAGAAGGTGGGGTAGATGTCCTGGGTGCCGTGACTCATCCAGTTGAACGCGGTCATCAGCAGGATCAGGTAGATGAACCGGCGGACGATCGTGGGGTCCAGCAGGACGTCGCGAATCCTGGTGCGGGTGACCCGCATTCGGTTCTGCGCGGCCTCCCACACCTCGGACTCGCGCACCCGGGTTCGGATGAGCAACGTGATCAGTGCCGGAACGATGCTCAGACCGAACAGCCAGCGCCACGACAGACCCAGCCAGTCCAGTACCAGCAGCGATGCCAGCGTGGCAAGCAGATAGCCGAATGAGTAGCCCTCCTGCAGCAGACCGGAGAAAAACCCGCGCCGCTCGGCGGGGATCTTCTCCATGGCAAGCGCGGCGCCCAGCCCCCACTCACCGCCCATTCCGATGCCATACAGCAGCCGCAGGACCACCAGCACCGTGAAGTTCGGCGCGAACGCGCATAGAAACCCGACGACCGAGTAGAACGCGACATCCACCATCAGCGGCACCCGCCTGCCGATCCGGTCGGCCCAGAGGCCGAACAGCAGCGCGCCCACCGGCCGCATGCTCAGGGTGACGGTCGTGAGGAACGCAACCTCGGTCCTGGAGATGTGAAAGGTCTTGGCAATGTCGGCGTAGACCAACACCACGATGAAGTAATCGAACGCGTCCATCGTCCAGCCCAGTTGGGCAGCGATGAACGAGTTCCGCTGGTCACTCGTTAGCCGCGACTTGGCCACCTATGTATCGTGCACCCTCCTAAACCGTGGCGCGACAGGTTATCTCCATGCTGTCGCTGTCTCGTGCGAGGAAGTTGACGCTGACGTAGCCGTTGTCCGGGTCGCGCACGTAGTCGAGGTACGGCTTGGTGTCGTCCATCTCGGTGTTGTCGGCGACGATCAGCGTTCCCGGCGTCAGGCGCGGTTCGAGCAGCGTGATCACGGGTAGGTACATCTCTTTCCAGCCGTCGAGCAGCACGAAATCCACCGGGTCGTCCAGGCTCGCCAACGTGTTGAGTGCATCCCCCTCGAGCACGGTGATCAGGTCGTCCAACCCGGTCTCCGCGAAATTCTTTTTCGCGGCCGCGATCTTGGCGGCGCTGAGCTCGGTCGTCACGACGCGGCCGCCGCCGTTGTCGCGCACCGCCGAGGCCAGGTGAATCGCCGAGATGCCGAACGACATGCCGAATTCGACGATCGTCGTTGGGCGGCTGGCGCGCACCAACGAATACAACAGCCGGCCGGCCTGCGGCGTCACCGGCATGTAGATATCGCTGAGTGCGTCCGCGCGTTCCTGCGCGTTTGCCGACGACAACAGCCGCCGCAATTCGTCTCGCCGATCGCGCAACGCCGGCATCTGGTCCCTCGCCTCGGCGTACATCCGATCGAGGGCCGTCGCGACTCTGGTGTCCTGAAGTGTCGTTACCACGGCATCGACGGTAGTCGAGGTCAAGAGTCGCCCAAACCGGCGTTTTGCCGAAGAAGTGCGAGTGCCCGCCTCCAAAACGTCGGTTTCACCGAACGAACCGAGGCGCAGCCGTCCAATGCCGAGGCACCTCCGATCACGGCACCATCCACGACAGCACGTCGGACGCCTGCAGTGCCGACAGCACACACAGAAACGCGAGGAAGACCAGGCTCCAGATGATGACGCGGCGGAAGATGTCGCCTTCCTTACCGTTGAGGCCGACGGCGGCCGCGGCGATGGCGAGGTTCTGCGGCGAGATCATCTTGCCCAGCACGCCGCCGGAACTGTTCGACGCCGCCATCAGCACCTGGTTCAGCCCCGCCTGATTCGCCGCGGTCACCTGCAGGCCGCCGAACAGTGAGTTGGACGACGTGTCGGATCCGGTGACGGCCACGCCGAGCCAGCCGAGGATCGGCGACAGCAGTGCGAAAGCTCCTCCCGCACCGGCCATCCACGTGCCGAGCGTGATCGTCTGCCCCGACAGGTTCATCACGAACGCCAATGCCAGCACCGACATCACGGTGACGATGGCCCAGCGGAGCTGATGCAGTGTCGCTCCGTACGCCTTCACCGCGCGGGGCACCGACAAGGCAAGCACGATCATCGTGATGATGCCCGCCACCAGCATTTGCGTACCGGGGCTGGTGAGAAGGTTGAGCGTGAACTCCGTGAGCGACACCGGCTTGCCCTTGGGGCTGACGACGTGCAGGCCGGGCCAGTGGAACTTGATCGTCGCCTTCTCCAGCAGGTTCTTCACTGCCGAGATCTGACAGATCACGAAGACCACGATGATGATCAGGTAGGGCGCATACGCCCGCGCCACCTCAGCCCGGGAATCCGGTCGGGCCACCCGCTCGGCGAACTCGGGGCTGGGCTCGTCCGCCGCGCCGCCCGCCACCACGGACTGCTCGGTGTAGGCATGACGTGGGTGCCAGACCCGCACCAGCGCAACCACGGCCGCCGCCGACAGCAGCGACGCGACCACGTCGGCCAGCGGCACCGAGACGAAGTTCGACGTGGCGTACTGGCCGAGCGCGAACACGACTCCGCAGACGACGGCCACCGGCCAGGTCTCACGGATGCCCCGCCACCCGTCCACGATCGCGACCAGGGCCAGCGGGACGAACAGCGCGAGGATCGGCGTCTGCCGCCCCACCATCGCGCCGAGCGTGTCGCTCGGCAGCGCGGTCACCTTGCCCAGCGTGATGATTGGCGTCGCCATCGCCCCGAACGCGACGGGCGCGGTGTTGGCCGTCAGCGCGAGCACCGCCGCTTTCAACGGCTTGAAGCCGAGCGCCATCAGCATCACCGACGTCACGGCCACCGGGGTCCCGAATCCGGCCAATGCCTCGATCAGCGCGCCGAACGAGAACGCGATGATGATCGCCTGGATGCGCTGGTCGTCGCTCACCCGCGCGAACGAGCGCCGCAGCACGTCGAAATGTCCTGTCTCGACCGTCATCCGATACACCCAGATGGCGTTGATGACGATCCACAGGATCGGGAAGAAGCCGAACGCCGCACCCTCCGTTCCGGCCAGCAACGCCTGCCCGACCGGCATGCTGTACACCGCGATCGCGATCGCCAGCGCAACGGCCAGCGACACCAGCGACGCCAGCCACGCGGTGACACGCAGCGCGCCCAGCAAGACGAAGAGCAGCAGCAGCGGCACCGCGGCCACCAACGAGCTCCAGGCCAGAGAGTGGACGACGGGATCGAGAATCTGCTGGTACACGGCGACCACCTCTCGGGGGCTTTCCAACCGACCACCTGGGTTGTACCCCGAAAAGGTGTTCGCGTAAAGCCCCTTGCCGAAACCAGCGTTTCAGCCGGGCCGGACCCGCCCGCGTTTACAGCAACCCGAGCTGCTGCAGATCCTTGCCGTATTTGTCGATCAGTGCCGCCGAGAGGTGTGGAATATCGTGGTCCGCGCCGACTTTGGCCTCTCGCACCGCGGCGTGGAACACCTCGGTCGGCGCGATGGCGCCGCGGACCGGCGCTTCAGGCTTGCGGTACGCGTGCAGCAGCGGCAGAACCGAGTGCTGCCGCTGTTTCTCCGGCAGGGCCGTCAGCGCGGTCTCGAACCGAGCGAGCCAATCCTCGTAGTCGTCGATCCGCAAGATCTTGTGGCCGGCCCCGATGAGCCAATCCACGAATGTGTCCAGCGAGACCCCGTCGTCATAGGGGTTCATCACATCGAACGAGCGGTATCCGTCCCTGGTCTGCGCCCCGAGCGTGGTGACCGCCTCGGCGACGAAGTCGGCCGGCAGCCCGTCGTAGTGCGCCCTCGCCGGGTTGCCACCAGCGTCCAACTCGTAGAACGACCGCGGAGCTATGCCGGTCGTGATAAGGCTGAAGATCAACCGGGTGAACATGTCCGGCACATTGAGCTGGCCGACGTATCGGGTGTGGGCCAGAATCATGTCGGAACGGAAAACCGCGACCGGCAGGTCGCACAGGTCGTGCGCCTCACGCAGCAGCACCTCGCCGCCCCACTTGCTGTTCGCGTAGCCGTTCGCGTAGGTGTCCTCGATCGGACGCACCGCGCTGATCGAGCGGATGTCGCCGTCCTCCCGAAAATCCTTGGGAGACACCGTCATCGCCACAGCCACGGTTGACAGGTATGTCACGCGCTTGATCGTGGCGGTGATCGCGAGGCGGATCACCTCGGCCGTTCCCACCACATTTGGTCCGAACAGCTGTCCGTAGGGCAGCACGTGGTTCACCAGGGCGGCGGGATGTACGACCTGATCGACGTTCTGCGCCAACCGATTCCAGGTCGCTGCGTCCAGGCCCAGGTTCGGCTCGCTGATGTCGCCGGCGAGAACTTCGAGATGACCGTCGGCGAGTTCATGGAAGCGCCGCAGCAACTCCGGGTCGCCGCTGTCGAACACGCTCTCCAGGCGTGCCATGGCCGCCGCCGCGTCGCGTCCGCGCACGATCGTGATCAGCGTGCCGTTCGTCTTCGACAGTCGCTCCAACCAATCCAGGGTCAAGAACCGCCCGAGATAACCGTTCGAGCCCGTCAGCAGAACGGTGTTCGGCTCACCGCTGACATGCGGCAGCGTCGGTGCGGCGGCCAGCGTCGCAGTGTCGATGAACTTTTCCAGCGTCAGGTCCGCTGCGTGGACTTCTGTCGCGCCCAAGCCGTGCACGGACGCGAACGTCGGCTGCTTGGAAGTCGATCCCTGCTGGGTTTCAACGTATTCCGCCAGGCGCGCCAGGTTGGCCGCCGGGCCGATGATGATGCCGACCGGCACCTCGACGCCGAAGATCTCCTGCAGCAGGTTGGAGAACGTCAGCGCGGACAGCGAGTCGCCACCGAGGTCGGTGAAGTGCGTGTCCGGGTCCAGATCGGCCTCGCCGGATGCCAGCACCGCTTTGGCGGCCCGGGTGACCGTCTCGACCACCGGTCGGTCCGCCGCCTGCTGCCGCAGCGCACGCAGCTCGTCGACCTGTGCGGCGGCCAGATCGGCGTACATCTGCTCGAGCCGCTTGCCGTAGTGCTCCTTGAGCCTGGGCCGCAGGATTTTGCCGACGCCGGACAGCAAGCCGTTGGCGGCGCTGAACGGTTCGGTTTCGATGAGAAAGTCGACCGGCACCTCGTATGACTGCAACTCCGCCACCTTCGCGGTCTCCCGAAGTGATTCGCTGAGAGCCGCTTTCAGCGCGGCCGTGTCCACTCCGAACGTTTCCAACGCCGCTGGAGTGGGGACGATGACGGCGAGCAGGTTGGGCCGTTCACTGTTGCCATAGACAAAGATCTGGCGCACCAGTGGCGCACCGGCGTACACCGCCTCCAAATGCGCGACGGCCACGAACTCGCCCTGGGACAGCTTCAATACGTTCTTCCGGCGATCGACGTACACCAGCCGATCCGGTTCGATCTCGGCCATCACGTCGCCGGTGCGGTAGTAGCCGTCGGCGTCGAAGACCTCGGCGGTGACTTCTGGCCGCTTGTAGTACCCGGGCATCGTCGTCACGGTCTTGACCAGCAGTTCACCTCGCGGATACGGCTGGTCGGTGAGAAAGTAGCCCAGTTCGGGCACGTCGATCAGCTTGTAGTCGATGACCGCCGGACGCACCACGATGCCATCCCTGGTGACCGCGCCGACCTCCGTCAACCCGTAGCCGTCGAGGACGTGCGCGCCAAGGACCGAGTCGATGAAGATCTTCATTTCCGCGGCCAGCGGGGCGGTCCCGACGAAGCCGCCGATCACTCGTCCGCCCAATGCGTGTTCGCGCAATTCCGTTGCGGCTTCGGCCTCGGCCGTCGCCACGTCGACGCCTTGGGCGCGCAGTCGGTCAACGGTGCTGCGGTAGCGCTGAAACAGCATGTCGACCACCCGCGGCACGAGACCCAGCTCGGTGGGACGCACCAGCGCCCAGTCGTCGAACAATGTCGACAGATCCGATTCGGGAACGAAATAGCTTGTGCCCCCGGCAACGAACGACGACACCAACGGCAGTCTGCCGCCCAGATGGTTCAACGGCATGAAGTTCACGTTGATCACCGGCGTATCGGACGCCGAAACGAACGACGACGTCCACAGCTTGCTGACCATCCGTTCGGTGTACATCGCGCCCTTGGGTGCCCCGGTGCTGCCGGACGTGTAGAGGATCATCGCGAGCCGCTCATCGGTGCCGCCGGTGTAGACCGGCTCCGCAGCAAACGCCCCGCCGCGCTCGATGACGTCACCCAGCGCCTCGACGACGACCTGCATGCCCGCGTCGCGCAAACGCTGCCGGGCGCGCTCGACGCTCTCGCGTTGCTCGTCGACCTCCGGCTGGTAGTCGAACACCACGAGGCGGCGCAGTGACGCGCTGTTCAGCGCGCACTCCACAGCGAGATTCAGGTATCCGGCGCTGACCGCGAGCACCCGCGGCTCGACCTCGGCGATGATCGGTTTCAGCTGCGAAGCCGGGGCGTTGTGCTGAAGCGGCACCGACACCAAGCCGAGGTAGGCGCAGACCAGATCGACGGTCAGGTAGTCGGGACTGGCGAAACCCACGGTGGCGACGAAGTCGCCCGGGTTCAACGGGTAGTCCGGGTCGTTGCGCCAAGCCGCGGCCACTGCGCTCACCCGCGCCCACAGGTCGCGGTAGCTGATCGTGTCGAATCGGGGCAGCAGGCGTGCCGAGGTGCGGCCGGTGCCCGGATCCGTCGTCAGCTCACGGGCGCGATAGCCGAGTGCGGGGCGGTCCGGGTAGCCCTCGACCAGCGTCTGCAGCACCTCGGCGAGCCGAAGACCGGGCCGGCGGGCCGCCTCGATGACCGACGCGATCGGGTCGGCAGCGCGGAACTGCTGATCGGTGTCGTACAACTCCGCAATCCTGCGGGCCAGCCTCTCGTCGATCTGCTTCGCGTCACTCGTCATGCCCGCCCTCTCGTAGCCAACCCCCCAATAAAACCCGCACGCTGCCTGACCGCATCCGGTTCGGCCTTGTGACGATCGGCACATCTCGGCTGTGAGCGGACGGCCCAAAACCCGTGGCGCATGCGAACCGACGACACAACGGTTGCCAGGCCGCCCACGCACGTTCGCGTCGATGTAACCGTGCGCTACCCCCGCATGGTGGACCCTGTGCGCGGGGCCGATGAGGAGATGACCGTTGTGACTATTACGGAATTGGCAGCAGATTCGGGCGCGGTCGTCGTCGAACCGCCTGGCACGCACAGCAGCTTGTCCTTCCGTGGCCGGTTTCCGTTCGGAATCGACCAGTGGGCCCTTGTTCCCTTCGACGTGCCGGCCGGCGTCCGGCGGATCACCGTCAGCACTTCTCACGATCGGTTTTCGCTAGCCGGGGTGGCTCGAAATGTGTTGGATCTAGGCATATTCGGGCCCGCCGGCGGCGACCTCGGTAACGCCGAAGGCTTCCGCGGCTGGTCCGGCGGGGCTCGGGACGGTTTCACGTTGTCGGCGGCCGACGCGACACCCGGCTACCTGGCAGGTCCCATCACGCCCGGCCAGTGGGCGTTGGCGTTCGGCCCTGTCGTGCTCAACCCGTTCGGTATGGGTTGGCAGGCGGACATCCTGCTGGAGTACGGCCCACCGGCTTCGCCCACTTCCCGGGTCGAGGCCCTGCCCACGGTCGCCGAGGGACGCGGCCTCGACTGGTACCGGGGCGACCTTCATCTGCACACCGTGCACTCCGACGGCCGTCACGAACCTCAGAGCCTTGCCGCGACCGCCCGCGCTGCGGGACTGGACTTCATCGTCTCCACCGACCACAACACCAATTCCGCCAACCGCGCCTGGGGCGGCTGCCGCACCGACGGCCTTCTGGTCATCGGCGGCGAGGAGGTCACCACCCGCCACGGGCATTGGCTGGCCGTCGGGCTGGCCCAGGACGGCTGGCTCGACTGGCGGTATGCGCCGCGAGACGGGGTCTTCGCCGGCTACGCGGCCGCGGTCCGCGCCGCCGGCGGCATCGTTGTGGCCGCACATCCCGCAGTGCCGCTGCCGGGATCGGCGTGGGAATTCGGCTACCGCGACGTCGACGCGATCGAAGTGTGGAACGGCGCGTGGAACCTCGACGACGAGATATCGCTACGCCATTGGCATCGCCTCCTGCGCGGCGGGCGACGCATTGCCGCGGTGGGCGGCAGCGACTCTCACGGGTCGCACCAGGCGGTCGGCCTACCCCAGACCGTCGCGCGCGCTACCGGGTTGTCGACGGCAGCGGTCATCGAGGCGCTGCTTCGCGGCCGGTCCTACATTGCCGAGTCGAGCGCGGTGTCGGTCGAACTGACCGCATCGTGCCGCGTCGCCGGTGACACCGCTACGGCCGCAATAGGTGAGGCACTGCCCGTACCCCCGGCCGACCAGGTCACCGTCGACGCGGAGGTTCGCGGCGCACCGGGCACGACCGTTGCCCTCATCACAGCCGCGGGTTGCGTTGCGCGGATCGCGGTCGACGATTCGGGAACTGGGCGACTTCGGTTCACCGACACCGGCGCGCGGGCTCGCTTCGCGCGGGTCGAAGTGCGAAGACCGGTACGGCGCCGGCTTTCGTCGATGGTCGCACTGACCAATCCGGTGTGGCTCGAGGATGCAAGCTTGCCGCGGCAACACCGTGTCTGCGGTTAGGGGTTGATCGTGTTCTCCCCGAGCTGACGGCCCCAGACGTATTCGATGCCGGGGAAGAAGAGCGGCACCGCGGCGACCAGTGGGACCGGCACCGTGGGAATCGCAAGCGGGACAAGGCAAGGCGGCAGCGCGGCGCAACCGAACGGCGAGGCCAGCCCGAGGTGGTTGTACGGGGCGATCGACGCACCGGTGTCCATCACCAGATACGGCGCCGGCCACAAATCCCGGGTCACCTCCTGCCAGCAACCCGGCCGCCCCTCCGGACCACCGTGGGCGTTGACCCGCGGCAGGTTGTCCGGATACACGTAGGCATTGGCGGGCCCGACGATTTCGTTGTGCAGCCGGATTGAGTACCCGTTGCCGCCCGCCGACGCGGCGACCTTCGGATCGGCGTCGTGATACTTCCGCAACGTGCACAAGATCGCCGGGCTGTACTCGTCGAGGAGCTGGGAGGTGGGGATGAGGTCTTGGGCGCCGCGGATCAGGTAGGGCCCGCCGCGCTCGAAGATGTCGGCGCCGGTGTTGCCGAAGCCGATGGAGGCCATCAACGCCGCGTCCAGGTTGC
>NZ_DASQVQ010000040.1:0-13836 GCF_035640695.1 Mycobacterium sp. | reverse complement strand
TTGCTCGACCCACACCGTCATGACGGTCGCGCGTACCGCCCGACCGGGCCGACGCTGCTATCCGGCGCCGATATCGCTGACGCGGTCGGTGAGGCATTAGGCAGGCGGGTCCGCCATATCGAGATCCCCCCGTGGATGTTCCTGCGAGCACTACGCGTGGGCGCCAAGCAACTCGGAACCGACCAATTCTTTGAGTCCAGCGTGCGCCATTACCTACCCGAAGACTCCCTGGGAACGTGGGAGATAGGCGGCCCGACGACGCACGTTCGTGATGTCGCAGGAGTCGAGCCAGAAGAGTTCCTAACGATCGCACGCCGCTACGTCAACGCGGCGGACACCCGGCGCACCGCAGGCAGTCTGCTGCGCCAGATCGGACGGTTCATGCTCATCGGGCTCGTGCCGGGGCACCGCCTCGCCCGCTTCGAGCGACTCCAGCAGCATCCCCAACCCGCCAACCCCCGGTATTCGGCCGAGTCGATCGTATGGCGAAACGAGCATACCGCAACGGCAGAGTCAACCCACTATCGTTTCGGCGCAATCGAAACCCCACCGCAGGTGCCGATGCATATGCTACCTGCCGAAACGGATAGGCCCGCGCAAATCGATGAACAGTCAAGCAATAGCACAACTTATCTCTACAGCAAGTAAGAAAGGCGGTAAGACAAATGAAGAGGCATTTTGAGAACAAGGTGGTTCTGGTCACCGGCGCATCACGTGGGATCGGCAGAGACGTCGCACTAGCCTTCGCCCGGCAGGGAGCACGGCTGATACTTGCGGCGCGGTCGGCCGACCAGCTTGCTCGGGTGCAAGATGAGGTTCGCGCTCTCGGCGCAGATGCGCTATCGGTGCAGACAGATGTGACTTCCCCAGCTGCGGTGAAAGCGTTGGTGGATACGGCGACGGACCGGTTCGGCCGGATCGACGTGTTGGTCAACAATGCCGGAATCGGGAAGGTAGGCGACGTCGCGTCGCCGGAGTTTGCAGACAATGTCCGTCAAACCCTTAAGGCAAGCCTTTTCGGAATGATCGACGTTACGCAACGCGTGCTTCCGATTCTTCGCCAACAGCGGTCGGGCACGATCGTCAACATGTCATCGGTGATGGGGCGTAAAGCCTTCGCTCGCTTCGGCTCATATGCGATCGTGATGCATGGGGTCTCGGCATTCTCTGACGCACTTCGCCAGGAGCTGGCCGGCACCAATATCCGAGTTTCGGTTATTCATCCCGCGCTCACTGCAACTGATCTCTTGATCGACGTGGAAGAGGCAGAGTTGCCTCCGCCGTTCCGTCATATGACACCGGTCTCATCCGAAGAAGTCGCGCGCTTAGTGGTTTCCGCGGTGCGCCGTGGGACACGACGCGTCGTAGTGCCACGAGTTGCCAACTTCTTGCTGCTCGGCGAGGCGCTGTCCCCGCGCATCGGCGACCTGATCGCCGACGGTCTCGCGCGGCGCCCCATCGCCCGGTTGGTCGGAATGAGCCGAGGCACGACCTACCACGACACGATCCTGAGCCGCCATGGGTCGAGCCAACGCAATATCGCACCGGCTACGACGCAGACGTCTGTCGGGTAGCCGCGCACCGAGCACGCCGAATCTGACTGTCAGTGGGTCCGGCTGCGACCGTGCCATCGAGCACGACATGTTTAGGGCTACTTCGACATACCCGACACTGCGGTCGGCTGCTTTCACGATGCGCTTTGCTAGCCGACTTGCAAACCACAACGATGACAGGAGGTTTCAGGTTTTCACGTGCCGTCGACACGGTTGAGTGCGCCGAATGCCCCGTCGCGACCGCGCTCGTGGCATCGTCGAGGCTATGACCGATCCGACCGAGGCCCTCGCCGATCGCCTCTTTCGCGACGCTGCTGGGGCGCTCGAGCTGTACACCATCTACCTGGGCGAACGGCTTGGGCTGTACCGGACGCTGCACGAGGGCGGTCCCGCTACCTCGGGCGAGCTCGCAGCGCGGACCGGCACGAACGAGCGCTACGTGCGGGAGTGGTTGGAGCACCACGCCGCAAGCGGGCTGCTCGAGGCGGACACCGCGACGGACCCGCTCGCACGCCGGTTCAGCCTGCCCGCGGCGCACGTCCCGGTGCTGGTCGACCGGGACGACGTACGCTTCGGCGCCTACCGGGCGATCGACATCGTGCGCGCGGCCCGCCCGATGCCCGACTTGGTCGACGCATTCCGCAGCGGCACCGCTCCCCCGCCGCTGCCCTGGGAGCCTGAGGGCCGGGCGGCCGACAACCGCGCGGTGTACCTGGCTTACCTGGGCAACGAGTGGCTGCCCGCCATCCCGGACATCGACCGCCGGCTGCGCGCCGACCCACCCGCGCGGGTTGCCGACTTGGCCTGTGGGCTTGGCTGGTCGAGCATCGCGATCGCGAAGGCCTACCCACTGGTCATAGTGGACGGTTTCGACCTGGACGCGGCGGCGATCGCGTCCGCCGTCGACAGCGCTGCGGCGGAGGGGCTGGCGGACCGACTGTCGTTCACCGTCGCCGACGTCGCGGATCTGGGGCTGTCCGGCCGGTTCGACCTGGTGACCATTCTGGAGGGGTTCCACGACATGGCCCACCCGGTCGAGGCGCTCCGCGCGGTGCGGGCGATACTCGCCGACGGCGCTTCGGTGCTGATGATCGACGAGCGGGTCGCCGACGCATTCGCGGCGCCGGCAGACGACCTGGAGCGCTACCACTACGCCTGGAGCGTCGTGGGCTGCCTGCCCGGTGTGATGGGCGACCCAGAGACCGCGGCCACCGGCGCGGTTATGCGGGTCGGCACACTGCGGCGGTACGCGGCGCAGGCCGGGTTCCGGTCGGTCGAGGTGCTGCCGATAGAAACGCCCGCGTGGCGGTTCTACCGCCTGCACCCCTGAGCTGGGCAGTGGCGGGCCTGGGTGTCGCCGCATGCCACCCACATCGAAGCCACCGGCTCCACGGCGACGGCCCGCTACCGCTGGCACGAGCTCAGCCACCAATAGGCCGCGCCGACGGCCATCAGCCCCGCGATTGCCGCGGTAAGCAATGCCTTTCCGTTAGTGGCCATTTCACGGCGTTTCACGCCGGTTTGGTGCAGACTTTCTCAGCCGCCATCGGACCCATCATGCCCCGTCAGCGCCTCGTGCTGCGGGCAGCCGGGTGAATCGCGACGAGCGTTCCCAGTGCCCGTCCGCCTTGTCGAGCCCTCGATTCTGCAAGCTCGTCAGCCCGTCCATCACCCCAGCCTTCGGGGGATTGCGGTTGATAGCCCCACATAGTTGTGTAGCGGAAGACTCGATCACCGGCATGGGTGTTGCCGGATTAGCCTGTGCCACGGGCGAACTTAGGACACCTGAGCTGGCGCCGATGGCTGCTGCACACGACAACGTGTTCTTGATCATTGCCTTCCCCTTTCGTGTGTGGTGCCGTTCCCTCATGGTGGCGGCAAACACCGTCATAGGGAAGAGAAGGGCTTCCAGCACCGAATTCCTTGCACGGTCGGCAGATTCACGACGACGGCATGCCGCGGTCCGCGCCTAGCGGACCGCAGCGACTAGGCGGATAATTACCTCGTGACATGCGGCTATTCCGATCTCATCGGCTGGTGCAGAAACAGCCAAACTAGGCTGGTCGGAAACACGGTAATAGGTTATAGCCGACTGCCGGATCGTTGTCGGAGTCATCAGTGGCTTTACGGCGCTCTGTGTCTTGCTCGATGAGCATATCGAGTGCTTACTCCTATAGGGTTAAGCGTTGATGACCGATTGAGCTGGACGTACTTAACCCGTAATCCCAGCGGCGGGTGATGCCGAATCCTCGGGCCGGGGTCAGGAGGGCCGCACGGGAAAAGCTACGAGTACGGTCGCGAAGTTCATTGCGTCTTTGCTGCTTTCGTCGTTCGGCCCCTTCAAGGAGTAGGCTACCTCAATGGCAAAGACGGGCGACCGTTTCGACATGCCGGACGGCAGCGCCTTTATCGTGCGGCAAGCGGCCGCTGAGACCGGTGGCCAGTACGTCGAGATGGAGCTCTCACTGCCGCCGGGATGCGTGCCTCCACCACCGCACATCCATCCTCAACAGGTCGAGGGGTACGAGGTTCTCGAAGGAAGCTTGGACGTGACTGTGGACGGCCAGTGGCGCACCCTGCGGTCCGGCGAGTCAGCCTCGGTGCCGCGCGGGGCGCTCCATACATTCAGGAATCGTTCTGGAGCCGTTGTTCGCGTTCGTAATTGGCACAGGCCGGCCATGCGCTTCGAGGGCTTCATCGAGCAGAGCGCCGCAACCCTGCTGGCAGCGGGGGTGAGGAGCAAACGCGACCCTCGCTACTTCATCTGCATGTCGATGGTCATGCTGCAGTTCGATGACACGCTCGTGCCGGGAAGGCGTCGCGATCTGATTCCGATGCAAGCTCTCGCTCGACTTGGGAGCTTGCTTCGCTTACCCGGCGAGGGGCGATAGGCTTGCCGACGTGGCTGTATAACGCACATGCAGGCTACCCGACAACGCCACCGGGTGCTCCGGCTACAGCGCCCCCGGTTCATCCGGTGAATACGGCGGAATCGAATATGGCGGGTTACCGTTAGACGGTTATCATCCACTGCGGCAACGCTTTTCGGGAGCCGATAATAATGCGCGCTCTCATCGTTTCGCCAGAGTCGCACATGTCGGCATGTACTTCCCCTCAAGCGCCTACCGCTTGCCTAGCAGTGACGCCCCTCAGTCGCACGCTGCGGCGAAGTGGACAACAGCCCCCGATCGCCGCAGCCGGTCGACTCGCAACCCGGCGTCCGTGAGCCAGTCGTGCAGGTCGTCGGCGGTGCCGCCGGGGCCGAACGCCCCGGCGCGCTGGAGCGCTCTAATAAGCATGTCTTGGCGCCGCCCTGCACCACGGACGACGGCGGAGCCGACGAGGCGGCCGCCGGGTGCCAGGGACCGCGAGATCTCCCGGACAGCCGCAGCAGGGTCGGGCAGGCAATGCAGCCCGTTAAAACAAATACATAGGTCGAACTCTTTGTCGCCGAACGGTATTCGCTCGATGTTGGCTTCGGCGAACTCAACATCGTCGCGGCCCATCACGGATGCCCGCCGCCGGGCCCTCTCCAGCATGTCCGGTGAGATGTCCGCAGCCACATAGCGCACCCGCTGGCCCTTCCGCAGCCCACGCAACGCGAGGCCACCGCCGCAGGGGATGTCCAGCACCGCCGAACCATCCGGCACCTCGCCCACCGCGCGGATAGCGTCGAACAGCAAGCGGGTGTCAGTGCCCCACAGCGCAAGACCCGCGGGCCTAGCCAGCCACTCCCGCTCAACGCCGAAGTCGTAGACCGCCCCGCCGAGCTTCCCGATGGTCCATCCGCTCCACGCCTCATGCATATCAGCCATGCCCCCACCATCGTGGACCACGGATTGGCCGTCAATGGGTCCCTCAGGCCGGTGGCCAGCCTAACCAAGCAACCGCAGCCGACCCGAACTAGTCACCGTCAGCGCGACCGCGTCACGGTGATCGCACCGACGCAGCAGAGCCGGCAGTTGTTAGGCGCCCGCCACAACCGGCCGCGATGATGCACACCGCGATTCTTTTCGAGTTCGCGCCAATCCGCGCGAAGCGGGTCTATGCGACCGAATACGACGGGATCGAATATGGCGGGTTACCGGTGAAGTGCGCCGTTTGCATCAAATGAATGAGACCTACCGGATTGGCTTCTCGCCAACCCCGCGGTGCGACTGGACCAAAGTGCCTGCAGGTTTCGGCAGTTGGCGCTGCGTGAGCCCTAAGCGCTCCCGGTCAGACCATCGCGCTGATGCGTTCCGGCACCCCCAGCAGAACCTTGCCGAACACCTCGTAGCCGACGGCGGCGTTGAGTCCGGCATGCCGGCCCCCGGTGTTGGCGTCGCGCCAGATCTGCTGCAGCGGGCTGGTCTCGGCGAAACCGGCGGCGCCGTGAACATTGAGCAGAATCTGAATCGCCTCGAGCACCTGCTGAACGGCATAACCCATCTGCGCGCGGATCTGGGCGCGTTCGGCGTAGGCCAGTGTGCCGGCGTTGATTGCCGCCGCGTCCAGATCATCGGCGACGCGATGGGTGTGCAGCCGCGCGGTCTGCAGTTTCAGCGCCGCCTCAGCGGTTTGCACCTGCACGGCAACCGAATCGCTCTGTCGGGCGAAGAATGTGTGGTGCATGGGCTTCAGCGGCGCTTGCGCAATGGTGTAGTCCAGCGCCGCGCGACCAAGCCCGAGCAGCGTGCCCATCAGGTTGAGCGTGGCCACCGGCGCGAACGGCAGCCGGTAGAGCGTTCGTCGTGGCGCGGTGAACCGTCGGCCACCTCCGCTATTGCGAACAATCGGTGTTCGGGCACGAACAGGTCATCGCCGACCCAGGTGTTGCTTCCGGTCCCCCGCATGCCGACCGTGTGCCAGGTGTCTTGCAGGCGGAGATCGGACCGCGGTACCAGGCCGAAGTACGTGCCGGGGGGCTGGCCGTGCTCGTCGGCGACCGCCGTCGCGATTCCGGCCCAGCACGCGTGTGGTGAACCCGACGCGTATGCCCAGCGGCCATCCACGCGCAGCCCGCCGTCGACCCGCCGGGCCGGCGCGGGCTTGGCGCTGCCGGAAATCCTGACGTCCGGGTCCGGCCCGAAGACCTCTTCCTGAGCCCGTTCGGTTGCGTGCGCGCTCACCCACGCGCCTCCCGAAGCGACGGCCACGACCCAGGCCGCGGAGCCGTCGGCTTCGGCGAGCGCCTCGGTGACATCGACCTGCGTGCGCAGCGACGTCGAGTAGCCGCCGAACCGGCGCGGCGTAAACAGCCGGAACAGACCGGCCGCGCTAAGGGCTTCGATGACCTCGTCGGCCTGCCTGCGATAGACCTCACCATCGGCTACGTGTTAGCGAAGCAGCGGCTGCAGATCCCGTGCCCTGGCCACCAGTTCCGCGTGGGTCGGAACACCCAGTGCCGTCGTAGTCATCACAGCTCCCGTCTGCAATCGACACCCTTACGTAGGTAACGACGAGACGCACCGCCGAATTGATCAAGTGACGTGTATCACTGTGCTGCCCACACTGGCCATGGCGACGCCGACCTACGAAAACACCAACGGCCCGCGCTGCCAATACTTTTGCCGAAGGCATCAACTGTTGCGTTCGCAGCTTCAAATCGGGACACAAGTGGCCATCGATGGTCCGGCGTGATATCCAACGACTCTGCCGGACAAGCGTATTGGGTCACGGGTCTTCGACCGGGGAGGAATACGGCCGAATCGAATATGGAGGGGTACCAGTAAACCTCGCCGGCCTCCTGAACCGTCAGTCCGGAATCGATTTCCAAAGTGCCGGAACTCATATCCTCGAGCCTCGATCTACACCGGTGTCGCTGCGCCGCTCAGGATGGGCGCGATGTGGCGGATTACTTCGATCGTCGGTCGGTGGTCCTCGGACCGAACGGCGATGCCGATTCGGCACTCGCGCCCCTCGAGCGGCACGAACGCCATCACCGGGATGGTCACCATACTTGGCATCGCGCTAGCCGAGGCATCCACTCGCCAGTGCAAATGCGTCCGCCGCGACCTTTAGGCCGCCATTCACGCGTACTGCGGACGGAGGTGCGGTGGGCTGTCGGATGCCGGCGGTGGATAAAGCCCCTTGGCCAACTAAACTTGTGCCGGATCGTTGCTACTCTTGTGTGTTCCCGGGATTTTTGCCCGAAGCGGGACAGCGTGCAGTCAGGTCGTACATTCCCCGGAGCGGGCAAGAGACTTATACCGAGTGTTGGGTGCCTGACGTCCAGATGGGGCGAGGTCGCCCGAAGCTCGTCTCAATCCCCTGAGTACTGGTTGCAGGTCTTTGCGACCTGCTTCATGGTCTGGAGGTACGGCCGAGCCGATGGCATGCCCTGGATCGTGTGGGCCAAGTTCAGGCGTTGATCCGGTGGTGAGTCGATGAACTGATGCAAAAAGCCCTGCGCCACCGGATCTGCGTTGAATCTCGCGGCAGCTTCCCGATCTTGCGCGTTGAGCGCAGCCATCGCCTGCCCGTAAGTGCAGGTTGAGTTTACGATCGGATCTAGATCCGGATCTGCAGACGCGATGCCGGCCCCAGCGGTGAGCGACGCCACCAACCCACCAGCCGCGGCAGCGAATCTGATCCACGACAACGTGACCATTTTATGAATACCTTTCAATGAACGTATTGCCACAAGATCGACCCCACCAGTAGTCAGCGTAGCGCTTGCCGCCGGTGTCGAGCCTCGTTTGCAGCTATGGGCTATCTAAGAGTTGGTTAGCTGTGGGATTTGAGCGTTCTCGGGGTGCTGACGCCGCATTTACGCGCATATCACGCGCGCTCGTAGGCACTGACCGGCGTACCGCGCGGCGACCTAATTCGCGAGCTTTGCTGACGGGACTCCTCAAATGATCAAGCGGCTGGATTGGGGCGCCGGCAGCCGAGTCCGAGGCAGTCCTGGCGCACCAGTTCGGGGCCGTCCACGGTGATCGCGTACAGCTCGCGCGGCCGCTCGGACATCACCTCGCTCGCCATCCCGACCACCGTGACCGCATGCCGGTGGCGGTGTGGCGGTGCAGGTGATCCGCATCCGCGCGTCTGGCAGCGCCTCGGGGTCCTCGCAGTCGGGGCGTCCGGAGAGGTGGGTGGCGCGCTGCTTCAGCTCGGCGATGGTGCCGTCAGCGACGGCGTTGCGGTGCTGCCGCGCGGATACTACTGATGACACAGCTCCCCGGGAGCAGCTGGAGATATTGTCAAGACCTGTGGATTGAATTGAGCGATGAACTCACATGCCGAAGTGCGTGCGCCGCACTGCCGCAATCGCCTCCGGTGGTCCGCTCACCTCGACATGCGCTGCAGCCTGGCGCCCAAAGACGTACAGGAGGAGTTCGCCCGGCGGACCGCTGAGTCGAGCCGTCGGCTCGCCACGTCGAACCGTCACCCGCTCGTCGGTTCCGGCCCACTCAATTTCGAGCCCGACAGCGCGGAGCCGCCGACTCAGGTAGTGGCTGCCGCGGCGAATGTTGCGCCACAGGGCAGCTTCCATTGCAGGTGTGAGGTTACGGGGCCCACGCTGGTTCGCTCTGCGAACGTCCTCGTGGTGAACAAAGAACTCGTTCAGATTCGCCAAGGCGCGGACCCATCCAATGCGGAAGAACCCGATGGGCGGGCCGGAGCGGATCCGCGCGACGAGCCACGCGAAGTCGTTGCTGTGGGCCAGTCCGGCCCTACGGCGCTCGGCGAACCGTTGGAACGGGCCGGGTAGAACGATGCAAGGGCCGGCGACGAGATCGCGTTCTCGCAACACGAGGTGAGCGGCTAGATCGTGAGTAGTCCAGCCCTCGAGCAGCGTTCGAGCGGAAGGACCGAGCTCGTCGAGGAGATCACACAGCTCAAGGCGCTCTTGCGTATCGAGCGGAGCATCAGCCATGCCGCTGGAGTCTACGAGCGGCTTAAGGTGACAGCTTGGCCGATGGTCGGCAGTAACGTGAGTGACGGAGGTCAAAGCGTCGCAGCGAAACAGATGGTGCTGCGGCCGCACGACTCGGCGCGAGTTCAGGCAGGCCCGGCGCGATCGACTTCGACGTCGTGCGAACGCTGGCGGACGGCGCAGTGTCGATCGAATGCTCTTACACCGCACCTATCAAGGTCAGGCCTCCATGAAGGGAACGCCGCTGGATGCGCGAGCTTCCTTCCGCTCATCCACTGCTGACGTTCCAGCGACCGTACGCTAGCGACATGGTGAGTAAGCCCATTCCAGCACCGTTTCTGGCACCATTGCGGAGATGGATGCGCGTTCGGAGCCGGGTCTCAATGATCCATTCGAAGATGCCATTGATGACGCGCTGAGCTCATTGCCGGCCGATCTCCGTGCGGCCATGAGCAACGTCGAAATCGTCGTTGAGGACGAGCCTCCCACTGGTCGACCGCTGCTCGGGCTGTATCGCGGCGTACCGTTGCCGCGAAGGAGCAGCACGTACGGCGGGGTACTTCCGGACAAGATCAGCGTCTTCCGCGGGCCAATCACGCGACTAGCTGCCGGCGGCGCTGATCGTCTACGCCGCGAGGTCAGACACGTCGTGCTCCACGAAATCGCGCATCACTTCGGGATCAGCGACGAGCGGTTGATTGAGCTCAATCGATACTGAACGTCGTGCTGATGCTCCGCAGCGTAGCCAGACCGGCGGCATATGATGTCGCCACTTGGTTTGCGCTCTACTTTCCAGCGGAGAACGAATACAACGGAAACGAATGTGCGGCTTTACCGGTAAACTGCCGCTCCCGTACGGGTTTGGCGCTGCGCTATGCCGCGCGCCAAGCAGGGGCGGCAGTTCCGGTCGGGCGAAAAGGTTGTTACGCCTAAATCTGGTAAGTCTGGCCTAGCCTGCCGGTCAGCGTCCGAATCGTTTGCATTTCGCTGTCCTGACAGGGCAATCCATCAGGTTGCAGGAGGTCGCTGAACCATACCTTCGGAGGTGTAGTGTATGGGTGATCCCACGAATCCCACGGCAGATACGTCTGGGTCTTTCCAGCTACCAAACCCCAGTTGAATGCACCAACGTTGTGCTGCTTCGCGATTGGCAGGATTCCTTCAACGGTACTGCCAAAAGTCCGAGCCAGGTATTCGGTGCATAGGATCGGTCTCCCCAGCGGAGAAAGTTCAGCAATCCGGGCCTCGAAGTCGGCTGGTTTGCCGTAGCAGTGGAATGTGATCACGTCGGCGTTGTCAAGCTGAATGCCACTGATTGTGCTGCGGCGCCCGGGATCTCCCCACTCCCCCTGCCAGACGGCACTCGTCAACGGTTGAACAGGGTCAACAGAACGCGCCCAACGGAACACTTGCGGAAGTAGTGTCGCGACAAGCTCCTGCTTGTCTTGCCTTTCCACCTGGCGATACTCGCGCGCGGGATTGTCGGGTTCATTCCACAGATCCCAACCCAAAACGCGATCATCATTGCGGAATTGGCGCAACACTCCCGTGACATAGTCGTACAGAATGCCGTTGTAGCTGCGATCGTCGATGCGCTCAGCACCCGGGCTTTGCACCCAGCCGGAGTTGGTCACTCCAGGTCTCGGCGCGCGCTGAGGACCTGGCCTGGGGAGCGGGTCCCAGCAGGAGTCGAACAAGACAAAGAGTGGTTTGATGCCGTGGTTCGCCGCGATGGCGACGAACTGCGAGAGACGCCTTTGAAAGCCTCGGCGATCCTGGGCCCACAGCAGATCGTGCAGGAAGACGCGCACACTGTTGAACCCGAGCAGCCGAGCCAAGCCCAGCTCGCTGTCGATGCGCCGGGGGTCATAAGTGCCCGGCTGAAACATCTCGAGCTGATTGATGGCGTTTGAAGGGATGTAGTTCGCGCCGACGAGCCAGCGGTGCGCTTGATACCAGCGGTTGGCGTCGTCAACCGACCACCGGCCTGGTTCGGCAGAGGCGCGGGGCACTCGGGCCAGTGCCGCGCTTACTGCCAGTAGCACCGGTACCTTCAGGGCCGTTCGACGGTGCACGAAGTAACCATAATTGGGGGCATCTACAGCAGCAGAGCAGGTGTGCCGTTTCAGAATGAGCGTCACAGTCGCCTTGGGCATGCTCAACGTCGCCGCTAGTTCGGCCAGGTAGGAATGCTCGTCGATCTCCGCGAGCAGCAAGGCGTCTCGCCGTGTCCGCTGGGGCAAGCTCTCAAGAGCACTTGCGATGGCAACGCGCGGTTCCCCTGCCAGCCGGTCGACGAGACCTTTGACTCGGTGTTCGGCGCCGGCACTCGACAAGTCATCGCATGGATGCCTCTGTACAACGCCGCGGCGATGTACTACCGTGCGTAGTACGCTGGCTTGTAGTGATCCACGACGGAGCTGTGGTGGTTCGATGTGTGAGTTCGCATCATGAGTGCCAAGCTGAGCGGGCGTGCGGCCGACCAAGCCGAGGCGGTGGATCAGCGCTATCACCTCGCGTCGGGGATGAAGCGACAGATCAACAAGGTCTTCCCCACCCACTGGTCGTTCCTGCTGGGGGAGATCGCGCTGTATTCGTTCATCGTGCTGCTGATCACCGGCGTGTATCTGACGCTGTTTTTCGACCCGTCGATGGCCGAGGTCACCTACAACGGGGTGTATCAGCCGCTGCGCGGGGTGCAGATGTCGCGGGCCTATGAGACGGCGTTGGACATCAGCTTCGAGGTGCGCGGCGGGCTGTTCGTGCGCCAGGTCCATCACTGGGCGGCGCTATTGTTCGCCGCGGCGATCATGGTGCATCTGGCCCGGATCTTCTTCACCGGGGCGTTCCGCAAGCCGCGCGAGGCCAACTGGGTGATCGGCTCACTGCTGTTGATCCTGGCGATGTTTGAGGGCCTGTTCGGCTACTCGCTGCCCGATGACCTGTTGTCGGGGATCGGGGTTCGGGCCACCTTGTCATCGATCACGCTCGGCCTGCCGGTGATCGGCACCTGGCTGCACTGGGCCCTGTTCGGCGGTGACTTCCCCGGTCACATCATCATTCCGCGACTGTATGTGATCCACGTGCTGTTGTTCCCGGCCATCATCCTGGCGCTGATCGCGCTGCACCTGGCCTTGGTGTGGTACCAGAAGCACACCCAGTTCCCTGGCCCGGGCCGCACCGAGCACAACGTGGTTGGGGTGCGGATTTTGCCGGTGTTCGCGGTGAAGTCCGGCGCGTTCTTCGCGATGACGGTGGCGGTCCTGGGCCTGATGGGCGGTCTGCTGCAGATCAACCCGATCTGGCAGCTCGGCCCGTACCGACCTTCACAAGTGTCGGCGGGTTCGCAGCCCGACTTCTACCTGATGTGGACCGAAGGGTTTCTTCGCGTTTGGCCGGCGTGGGAATTGAACCTGGGCCGCTACACGATACCGGCGCCGGTCTGGGTGGCGCTTTTCATGGGCGTGGTGTTCGTCCTGCTGGTGTCGTGGCCGTTCATCGAGCGGAAGGTGACCGGCGACCGGGCGCATCACAACCTGTTGCAGCGGCCTCGAGATGTGCCGGTGCGCACCGCGATCGGCGCGATGGCCATCGCGTTCTACATGGTGCTGACGATGAGCGCGATGAACGACATCATCGCGTTGAAGTTCGACATCTCGCTCAACGCGATGACCTGGATCGGCCGCATCGGCATGGTGGTGCTGCCGCCGATCGTGTACTTCATCGCCTATCGATGGGCAATTGCGTTGCAGCGCAGCGACCGCGAAGTGCTCGAACACGGCATCGAGACCGGCATCATCAAGCGGCTGCCGCACGGCGCCTACATCGAACTGCACCAGCCGCTGGGCCCGGTCGACGAGCACGGCCACCCGATTGCGCTGGAGTACCAGGGCGCCCCGCTGCCCAAGCGGCTGAACAAGCTGGGCTTGGCCGGCGCACCCGGCACGGGCAGCTTCCTGTCACCGGATCCGCTGCCCGAACACGAGCTGCTGACCGAGAGCCTGCACGAACACGAACGCCGAGCGCTGTCCGCGCTACGCGGGCGCCGGGATTGAAATGGCGGCTGAGGAATTCGATGCGGTGGTGGTTGGAGCCGGTTGCACACACAGTTGTTGCGGCTGCGCGGGCCGGCGGTGCACAGAAACCTCGACGACGGCATCGACTTTGGGCTATGACGGTTATCTAGCGACGGGCCAGTCCCATACAGACATGTCACCGGCGGGATAGTTCATGCAGACGTCGGTGGCATGGGCCACCACGCCCTTGTTGTTGAAGAAGATTTTTGCCCAGTTGCCCCAGTGGGTCGCCATCTGCTCGTAGTAGACGTTGGTCGCGGTGTCCTCGGAGTACTGGCGGCGAGCTACCTGATCAAGCGAGAAGAACCAGTGAATACGGTCCTCGGCGGCCTGCTGCACGTCGGGA
>NZ_DASQVQ010000039.1:0-38529 GCF_035640695.1 Mycobacterium sp. | reverse complement strand
CGAGAGCAGGCCATTGCGGTTCAATCCGAAGAGGTCTACCAGCGCTACATGAAGTACCTAACCGGCTGCGCCGACCTATTCCGTGACGGCTACACCGACGTATGCCAGTTCACATTGGTAAAAAACGGCTGACGACTGCGGCCAGACAAGGCGATCTCAATCGACCGCGACAGTCGGGGCGTTGCGGCGCTGGCGCGAGGTTCAAGACTCCGAGCGCGAGTTCTTCGGTCCCGACTATCCACCTCACGACTACGTGTTCACGTACCAAGACGGCAGGCCAATTCATCCCGATTCGATCCGGCAGCGGTTCGACCGACTTGCTGCGGTGCCGAACTTCCGCGCATCACGTTTCACGACTTGCGCCATTCCTATGCCACCGGTGCGCTGCGCGCCGGCGTCAGCCCCAAGATCGTCAGCGAGCGCATCGGCCACGCCAACATCGGGTTCTTCCTTGAGACGTACGCCCATGTTCTAGAGAACGACGACCGTGAGGCAGCCGAATAAGCCGCGAGCTATTTACTCGGTGAGGGCTGACTCGTCAGCGCATCCTGGCGCGGCTTGCGGGGCCGGCCGTGCGGTGTGGCGTATGCAACCTCGACTTCTGTTCCCCGCCAAGCACGTCCGACCCGGTACATTAAGCTCTGGATCGGTCACCGGGCGGCGGCTTCGTCGCGGAGACCGTCGCGAAGCCCAAGAGCCGGTGCGCCCGTCAGCTGCCGGTGCGCTTCCGCGCGGCGCCTGCTCGGTCTCGGCCGGCTCCTCCTCGCTCTCCGGCTGCGGGCTCCCTTTGCTTTTTCGCACTTTGCTTTTTCGCACTTTGCGCCTGCCGGCCCGACTTGGGGGCGGTGCCTTCTTCGAGCGCACCCTCGGTGGTCCTCGCCCGGCCTAGCGCCGCCGGCTTGAAGATGAACTTCTGCCCGCCGATCGCCAGGTCGAGAAGCGTGCCTCCCTCGTCGAACACGTAAATGGACGAGCTCGCACCGAAGCCCTTCGAGGCCTGCGCTCCGGCCCTGACGATCTCCACGGCCGCGTCGGCCGCGAAGGCGTACTTGCCCTGTTTGAAGTTCTTGAGTGCGCCCTCGTCGTGGAAGACGACGAGCTCGTGGAAGGTCGTCCCGCCGAGCTGAACCCCGATCGTCAGCTCGACGATGGCGGCATATCCGATCACGCGTTCGCCCTTAAACACTTCGCCGAGCCCGTACGCGGCGCCGAGGACGAGCGACGAGCGGCCGATCTCGGGCACGACCGCGAAGCCGGCCGACTCATCCAGCACCTTCTTAAGCTCCGGGTTCTTTTGCTGGATCTGCTTCAGCGCGGCGAGCGCCTTGGAGTGCAGCACGGGGCCGAGCTTTTTTTCCTTCTGCAGCTTCTCGAAGGGGTCGCTGACGGCCTTGCCGACCTCTTTGACCTTTTTGATCGGGGCTTTCAGCCCCTCGACGATGCTGTTTTTCTTCGACATAGTGGGGCCTCCCGGCTCCTAGAGATAGTTGTGGTGGATAGTTGGCTACCCGCCCGGCCGAAGACCTACACAACGGCGAGGGGTTGGGCAGCGGGATGGCGCGCGACTGACGGCGTGTCGCGATGGCCTACGAACCAGGGTGTAAAGCACCTACCGGAACTGTTGTCGCGGACCTACCGGAACCGCGTCCCCGAACCGTCAAGCACCAACCGGAACTGAAATGTCAAGCATGAACCGGAACCGCACACTTCGCGAATGTTCCCAAACGTGTTCCCAAAGCCGATGAAAACGGCCCTCGGAGAAGTTTCCGAGGGCCGTTTACCTGGTAGCGGGGACAGGATTCGAACCTGCGACCTCTGGGTTATGAGCCCAGCGAGCTACCGAGCTGCTCCACCCCGCGACGGTAAACGCCAGGTTACCGAAGGAATTGGTCACGTCCAAATCCCCGGTGGCGGCCGCGATCGCGGACTCCAGCCTCCTCCGATGGCGCGACGAGGCTCGCACGAAGGCGGGTCGCCACGGACGAGGCTGGTCGCCGGGCGCGGGGCCGGTGAAGGGTGGCTACCTGGCGCTGTTGTACTTGGTCATCGCGTCTTCGAGGCGCTGCAACGCTTGGCCGTAGGCGGCAAAATCCCCGCTCTGCTGCGCCTGCTTCGCCGCGCCCAGCGCGGCTTGGACCTCTTGCAGCGCCGCAGCCTTGGCCGCCGACAACTGGATCGGGCCGCCGCCGGGCGGGACGGCGCCGGGCACCGGTGCCGGTGTGGCGGCCGGCGGCGGCGACGCGTTGTTCGGCGGCGCGCCGGCCGGCGGCGCGGCGTTGTCGGCCAGCGGTTGACCATCGGAGGGCTGGGCGGCGTCCGACGGCGCCACCCCGGCCGCGGTGGCACCGGCACCCGGACCGAACAGCTTTGTCAGCGCGTCGCTGACGGTGGGACCGTAGCCGACCTTGTCGTTGTACATCATCGCGACGCGGATCAGCCGGGGGTACGACGACGCCACGTCGCTGGTTCCCGGTGAGGCGTAGACCGGTTCGACGTACAGCAATCCGCCCTGCGCGACCGGCAGGGTGAGCAGATTGCCCCACCTGATCCGGTTCTGGTTGTCGCGTCCGATCACGCCAAGGTCCTGGCTCACCGTGGTGTCGGTGGTGATCGCGTTGTTGGCCAGTTTCGGCCCGTTGACCTGACCGGGGATCGTCAGCACGGTGATCTTGCCGTACGTCGCGGGATCCGAGCTTGCGCTGATGTAGGCGGCCAGGTAGTCACGCTTGAACCGGTTCATCGCGCTGGTCAGCTGGAACGACGGCGAATCATTGTTCAGCGCAAGGTCTTTGGCGACGATGTAATACGGCGGCTGGTAACTGCTGGCGGTCGGGTTCGGATCCAGCGGCACGTCCCAGAAGTCGGACGTGGAGAAGAACGTGACCGGATCGTTGACGTGGTACTTGGCCAGCAGCATGCGCTGCACCTTGAACAGGTCCTGGGGGTAACGCAGGTGCGCGGCCAGGTCGGGCGAGATGGCGCTCTTGGGCTTGACCGTCCCGGGGAACACCTTCATCCACGCCTGCAGCACCGGATCCTTCTCGTCCTGCGCGTACAGCGTCACGGTGCCGTCGTAGGCGTCGACGGTTGCCTTGACCGAGTTACGGATGTAGGACACCTGCTTGTCGGGCGCGAGCCGGTTGACCGCGACCTCGTTGGAGTCGGCGGTCGCGGCCGTCAGCGATGTCAGCTCGGAGTACGGATAGTTGTCCAGGGTGGTGTAGCCGTCGACGATCCACACCAGTCGCTTGTTGACGATCGTGGGGTACAGCGAGCTGTCGGTGGTGAGCCAGGGCGCGACGGCCTGCACCCGCTGGGCCGGGTCGCGGTTGAACAGGATCTTGCTGTTGGAGCCGATGACGTTGGAGAACAAGAAGTTCCGCTCAGCGAACTTGGCCGCAAACACGCTGCGGGACAACCAGTTTCCGACCGGCACGCCGCCGCGGCCGGTGTAGGTGTAGTTCTTGGTCTCGGTGTTGGTCTCGTAGTCGTACTCGCGGTCCGGACCGTTCTTGCCGACGATTGCGTAGTCGGCCGACGTGCTGGAGATGACCGGCCCGAAGTACACCCGCGGCTGATCAAGCGGCGCCGGCCCGTCGCTGCGTACCGTGCCGTTGGCGCCGACGACGTTCACCAGAAACTCCGGATAGCCGCCATTTTGATTAGGGTCGTTGGCGATGCCGCGCACGGTGTTGGCCGGTGATGCGATGAACCCGTTGCCGTGTGTGTAGACGGTGTGCCGGTTGATCCAGTCGCGCTGGTTGTCGATCAGCCTGTCGGGGTTGAGCTCTCGCGCGGCCACCACGTAGTCGCGCAGGTTGCCGTCGGATCCCCGGTAGCGGTCGATGGACAACTGATCGGGGAAGTAGTAGAAGTTCTTGCCCTGCTGGAACTGGGTGAACGCCGGGCTGACAATGGTCGGGTCGAGCAACCGGATGTTCGACGTGGTCGCCCGGTCGGCGGCGACCTGCTGTGCGGTTGCGGCGCTGTTGCCGCTGTAGTCGCGGTAGGTCACTGCGTCGGCGTTCAGCCCGTAGGCCTGCCGGGTAGCCGTGATACTTCGACTGATGTATTCGCTTTCCTTCTGCGCGGCATTGGGTCTGACGCTGATCTGTTCGACGATCAGCGGCCAGCCCGCGCCCACGATCAGCGACGACAACAGCAGCAGCACCAGTCCGATGGCGGGTATCCGCAGGTCGCGCAGCACGATTGCGGAGAACACCGCGACCGCGCAGATCAACGCGATGGCCAGCAGGATGAGCTTGGCGGGCAGCACCGCGTTGATGTCGGTGTAGCCGGCACCGGTGAACGGTTTACCGCTTCGGGTGTGCGACAGCAGTTCGTAGCGGTCCAGCCAGTAGGCCACCGCCTTGAGCAGCACCAGCACCCCGGCCAGGGTCACCAGCTGTATGCGCGCCGGCCGGCTCATCGCCCCGGTGCGACCGGAGAGCCGGATGCCACCAAAAATGTAGTGACTCAACACGTTGGCGACGAAGGCCAGGAAAGCCGCGACAAACAGATAGCTCAACACCAGCCGGTAGAACGGCAGCTCAAACGCGTAGAACCCGAGGTCCTTGCCGAACTGGGGATCGGCGATGCCGAAGTTTCCGCCGTGCAGGAACAGCTGGATGCGCACCCAATAGCTCTGCGCGACGATGCCGGCCAGGACACCGATCACCGCCGGAATTCCGATGCCGATCAGCCGCAACCGCGTCATCACCGCGGTGCGATAGCGCGCCACCGGGTCGTTCGGCCCGCTGGTCGGGACGAAAACCGGTCGGGTGCGGTAGGCCAGCGCCGCCCCGGCGAACACGACCGCACCGATGAACAGTGTCACAATCAGGAACACGACGATGCGGGTCACCAGCACGGTGGAGAACACCGAGCGATAGCCGAGTTCGCCGAACCACAGCCAGTCGACGTACCCGTCGACCAGCCGCGGGCCGACCAGCAGCAGCACCACCACAGCAAGCGCGATCGCGATCAAGATCCGGCTGCGTCGGGTCAGCTTCGGCATCCTCGCCGCCGGCCGCATTCCCACTTCGATCTACTCCCGGAAAGTGTTGGATGTGACGTGCCCCAACTGTACGCACATCGTTTTCAGCTAATCCTTAACAGCGGGGAGGTTCGCCACCGGCTGAAATGGCGTGCAGCGCGTCGACGGCCTGACCGATGTCTGCCACCTTGACCAGCTGGAGCCCGTCGCCGTTGCCGGATCGGGCCTCGGCGCAGTTTTCGGCGGGGACCAGAAACACCGACGCCCCGGCCTCGTGCGCGGCGAGCATCTTGTGGGTGATGCCGCCGATCGGCCCGACCTTACCGTCGCCGCTGATCGTGCCGGTGCCGGCGATGAAATTCTGTCCGGCGAGATCGCCGGTGGTCAGTTTGTCGACAACGGCCAGGCTGAACATCAGCCCGGCCGACGGTCCGCCGATGTTGGCCAGGTTGAAGGTGACCGTGAACGGCGCCCAAGGCGCCTCCAGCACCGCCACCCCGAGATAGCCGTAGTCGCCCTTGGGATTGGCGCCCAGCGTGATCGTGGCCGACCCGGGGGGTGCGTTTTTGCGGCGGTAGTCGAGGGTGACCTGCTGGCCGGGCTTGGTGGCTTTCAGTAACCCCTGGAATTGGTCGAGGCTGGTGATCTTGGTGCCGTTGACGGCGTCGATCGCGTCGCCCGCGTGCAGCTTGCCGACCGACGGGCCGGGATCGTTGACCGCGTCGACGGTCAGGGCCTGGCCGTACTTCAGGTAGCCGAGCGCGGCATATGCGGCGCTGTCCTCGGACCGCTTGAAGTCGGTGGTGTTCTCCTTGTCGACCTGCTCGCGGGTCTTGTCCGGCGGATACACCAGGTCGCGCGGGACCAGTTGCTCGCGGCCCGACATCCACAGGCCCAGCGCCTGGGCCAAGGTCAGGCCGTCGCGTTGCGACACCGTGGTCATGTTCAAATGCCCGGATGCGGGATGGACTTGGGTGCCCACGATGTCGACGACCTGCTTGCCGTCAAACTCGCCGAGCGTGTTGAACGTCGGGCCGGGACCCAACGACACGTAGGGCACCGTCACCACGGCCAGCAGCGCGCTGAACACGACAACCGGCACCAGCGCCACGACCAGCGTCAGAATCCGCCTGTTCACGGCGACCAATGTAGAGCGTGTGCCTGCGGCAGGTTCACTGAGAGCGTGACTGGGCGGCCCACCTTCGGTCTCCGCGATGAGTACCGTTGACGGTATGGCTGACCTGCCTTTTGGCTTTTCCAGCGGGGATGACCCCGACCGCGACAAGCGCGGCAAGAAGGATCCCGGCGACGGCTCCGGCTCTGAAGGCGACGACACGCGCCCGAATCCGTTCGGTTTCACCGGCGGCGATTTCGACGTGGCCGACCTCGGACAGATCTTCACCCGGCTCGGTCAGATGTTCAGCGGCGCCGGCGGCGCGATGACCAGCGGCCGCAGCAGCGGGCCGGTGAACTACGACCTGGCCCGCCAGCTGGCGTCCAACTCGATCGGATTTGTGCGGCCGGTCCCGGCCGGCACCAGCTCGGCTATCGCCGACGCGGTGCACCTCGCGGAAACGTGGCTGGACGGCGCTACCGCGCTGCCCGCCGGCACCACCAAGGCCGTCGCGTGGACACCGGCCGACTGGGTCGACAACACGCTGGCCACGTGGAAGCGGCTGTGCGATCCGATGGCCGAGCAGATCTCGACGGTGTGGGCGCAGGCGCTGCCGGAGGAGGCCAAGGCGATGGCCGGCCCGCTGCTGTCAATGATGACCCAGATGGGCGGCATGGCGTTCGGCTCGCAGCTCGGCCAGGCGCTCGCCACGCTGTCCAAGGAGGTGCTGACCTCCACCGACATCGGTCTGCCGCTTGGCCCCAAGGGCGTGGCGGCGTTGCTGCCCGGAGCTGTCGACGAGTTGTCGGAAGGACTCGAACAGCCGCGCGGCGAAATTCTGACCTTCCTCGCCGCGCGCGAGGCCGCGCATCACCGGTTGTTCAGCCACGTGCCGTGGCTGGCCAGCCAGCTGCTCAACACGGTCGAGGCCTACGCCAAGGGCATGAAGATCGATCTGAGCGGCATTGAGGAGGCCGCGCGCGGGTTCAACCCGATGTCGTTGGGCGATCCGGCCGCCATGGAACAGCTGCTGACGCAGGGCCTTTTCGAGCCGAAGGCCACGCCCGAGCAGACCGCCGCACTCGAGCGGCTCGAGACCCTGCTTGCGCTGATCGAGGGTTGGGTGCAGACCGTGGTCACGGCCGCGCTGGGCGACCGCATTCCGGGCACGGGCGCGCTGTCCGAAATGCTGCGGCGGCGACGCGCCACCGGCGGGCCGGCCGAGCAGACCTTCGCCACGCTGGTCGGCCTGGAGCTGCGGCCGCGCAAGATGCGTGAAGCCACGGTGCTGTGGGAGCGGCTGACGCAGGCGGCCGGCGTCGACGCCCGGGATGCCGTATGGCAGCACCCCGATCTGCTGCCGAGCGCCAAGGATCTCGACGAGCCGGCCGGGTTCATCGACCGGATCATCGGCGGCGACATCAGCGGCATCGACAGCGCGCTCGACGAAGCGATCGCCGAGTTCGAAAAGCATCCCGACGATTCCGAGGGCGACGCCAAGGACTGACGCCGGCTCCCGGTCATGGATGATGTATCCGTGACCGACATCAAGCGCCGGCGCGCGGCCCGCAACGCCAAGCTGGCCAGCCTTCCGGTCAGTTTCGCCGGCCGCGCGGCGTTGGGGTTTGGCAAGCGGCTGACCGGCATGTCGAAGGACGAGGTCAACGCCGAGCTGATGGAGAAGGCGGCCAACCAGCTCTTCCAGGTGCTCGGTGAGCTCAAGGGCGGCGCGATGAAGGTCGGCCAGGCGCTGTCGGTGATGGAGGCGGCGATTCCCGAGCAGTACGGCGGGCCGTACCGCGAGGCGCTGACCAAACTGCAAAAAGACGCCCCGCCGCTGGCCGCGGCGAAGGTGCACCGGGTGCTCGACGCCCAGCTCGGCACCAGGTGGCGGGAGCGGTTTCTGGCCTTCGACGATTCGCCGGTGGCCTCGGCCAGCATCGGCCAGGTGCACAAGGCGGTGTGGCACGACGGCCGCGAGGTGGCCGTCAAGATCCAATACCCCGGTGCCGACGAGGCGCTGCGCGCGGACCTGAAGACGATGCAGCGGATGGTCAGCATGCTCAAGCAGCTCTCCCCTGGTGCCGACGTCGAAGGCGTCGTCGACGAGCTGATCGAGCGCGCCGAGATGGAGTTGGACTACCGGCTGGAGGCCGACAACCAGCGCGCGTTCGCCAACGCCTATGAGGGCGACCCGCACTTTGTGGTGCCGCACATCGTGGCCAGTGCGCCGAAGGTGTTGATCGCCGAGTGGATCGACGGCATTCCGATGTCGCACATCATCCGCAACGGGACCGTCGAACAACGCGATCTGATGGGCACCCGGTTGGCGGAACTGACCTACAGCGCCCCGCAACGCCTGGAGTTGATGCACGGCGACCCGCATCCGGGAAACTTCATGCTGATGCCCGACAACAAAATGGGCGTCATCGACTTCGGCGCCGTCGCGCCATTGCCGGGCGGACTGCCGATCGAGTTGGGCCACATGCTGCGGTATGCCCTCGACAAGGACTACGACAACCTATTGGCGACGATGGAAAAGATCGGCTTCATTCAGCCCGGCGAGCAGGTGTCAGCGCGGGAAATCGACGACATGCTGCGCCAATACGTCGAGCCGGTGCAGTTCGACGTGTTCCACTTCACTCGCACGTGGTTGCAGAGGATGACCATGGTCCAAATGGATCGGTCGGTTGCACAAATCAGGACGGCGCGCCAGCTCGACCTGCCGCCGAAGCTCGCATTGCCGCTGCGGGTGATCGCATCGGCGGTCGCGATCAACGCCCAGCTGGATGCGCATGTACCTCTGAAATCGATTGTGTTGCAGTATCTTCCCGGCTTCGCCGAGTAACCTTCGGCGGCTGCTACGCGGCAGCGGGTTTGACCTGCGGGTGCTTGCGCGGGCGTCCGCGCGGGCGCTTGCGGGAGATCACGACGCCGCGCTCGAAAATCTGGCCACCCCAGACTCCCCACGGCTCCTCGCGTTCCAGCGCCGCCGCCAGGCACTGGGCCCGAATCGGGCATTCCGCGCACAGCGCCTTGGCCCGCTCCAGGTCTGCGGGGTTTTCGGCGAACCACAAGTCGGGATCTCCGACATGGCAAGGCAGCGCCGGCAGCTTCTCATCGCGGCATGTCCGGGTCGACATGTCCGATCACCTGCTTCCTGGTCGTTTCCGTCAGTTGTTCGGAAGGACCATGACCAGCTGGGGATCGCCCAACAAAAAGGCCACGGATCCTTTGACTTTCGGTCCGTGGCCTCTCGGCGATGTTGGGGTCGTTCTAGAGGAAGCCCCCATCCACGGACGCGTCGGTCGCGGCGGCGGTGCGGCGCTTGCGCTGCGCGGCAATGCCCGCATGCGCGGAGCGCGCGGTGGCAGCGTGGAGGGCCCGAACGCGGCCGGCAGCCGGCATGCTTACGCCGAACGGGTTGATGTTCTTCATGATCGGGACCTCCTCTCGTCGACTCGCACGAACACAGAATGGACGGGTCGCCCGCCCGTACCGAGGCTAGAGGTTACCAGTCGACCGGGACAACCCATTTTTTGACCTGCGGCTTTGCACCAGCGTGAGCACGTCGGGGCCGAACCGCTCGAGCTTTCGCGCCCCGATTCCCGGTATCGCGACCAGCGCGGCGTCGTCAGTGGGCAGCTGCTCGGCGATCGCGATCAGCGTGGTGTCGGTGAACACCACGTAGGCCGGCACGCTCATCTCCCTGGACGTGCGCAGCCGCCAGTCCTTGAGTTGGGCGAGCAGGTCGTCGTCGATGTCGGACGGGCAGGTTTCGCATCGGCGCAGCAGCACGGCGGTCGGCGTGGACAGCGACGCGTTGCAGATCCGGCAGCGCGGCGCGGCGCCGCGCTGCCGGCGTGGCCGGCTCGGCGTCGTGTCGGGCTGGGTCTGCGGTGCGATGCCGTTGAGGAAACGCGACGGCCGGCGGCCCTGCCGACCGCCCGGTGTGCGCGCGAGTGCCCAGCTCAGCGCCAGATGCACACGGGCCCTTGTGATTCCGACGTATAGCAGGCGACGCTCCTCCTCGACGGCTTCGCTGTCGGGACCGTGGGTGAGGGCATGGGAGATCGGCAGCGTGCCGTCGGCCAGCCCGACCAGAAACACCGCGTCCCACTCCAGTCCCTTGGCGGCGTGCAGCGATGCCAGCGTCACGCCCTGCACGACGGGTGGGTGGCGGGCGTCGGCGCGCAGCCTCAACTCGGCCAGCAGCCCGGCCAGGTCGAGCTGCGGGCGCCTCGCCACCTCCTCGTCGACCAGTTCGGCCAGCGCGGTCAACGCTTCCCAACGTTCCCGGGCCCTGCTGCCGGGCGGCGGTTCGGTCGTCAGGCCCAGCGGCTCGAGCAACTGGCGCACCAGTTGAGGTAGTTGCCCTTCGATGCCGCGTTCTCCCCTTTCCAGGCCGCGCTGCAGGGCCAGCAGCGACTGCCGGATCTCCTGGCGGGTGAAGAAACCTTCGCCGCCGCGCACCTGATATGGGATGGCCGCCTCGGTCAGCGCCTCCTCGTAGACCTCGGACTGCGCGTTGATCCGGTACAGCACCGCGACTTCGGCGGCCGGTGTACCGGATTCGATGAGCTTTGCGATCTGCTTGGCCACCGCGGTGGCCTCGGCGACCTCGTCGGGGTGTTCGGCGAACGACGGCGCCGGACCGGGTTCACGCTGCCCGACCAGGTGCAGCTTGCTGCCGGCCATCCGGCCGCGGGCTGCCGCGATCACCCGATTGGCCAGCGACACGACTTGCGGCGTCGACCGGTAGTCGCGTTCGAGCCGCACGACGGTGGCGTCGGGAAACCGCCGAGAGAAGCCGAGCAGGTAGCGCGGCGACGCGCCGGTGAACGAGTAGATGGTCTGGTTGGCGTCGCCGACCACGGTCAGGTCGTCTCGGTCGCCCAGCCATGCGTCGAGCACGCGCTGCTGCAGCGGGGTGACGTCCTGGTATTCGTCGACGACGAAGCAGCGGTATCGATCGCGGAACTCCTGCGCGACCCCGGCGTCGTTTTCGATCGCGCCCGCGGTGTGCAGCAACAGGTCGTCGAAGTCCAGCAACGCCGGCCCGTCGCGGCGGGTCTTGAGTTCCTCGTAGCCGGCGTAGACCCCGGCCACCTTGGCGGCCTCCAGCGGGGTGTCGCGGCTCGCCTTCGCGACCGCGGCCGGGTAGTCCTCCGGGCTGATCAATGACGCCTTGGCCCACTCGATTTCGCCGGCCAGGTCGCGGACGTCGTCGGTGCTGACCTGCAGCCCGCCCCGGGCGGCCGCTTGGGCTACGACCGCGAACTTGCTGTCGAGCAGCTGCCAGGACGTGTCGCCGACGACGCGTGGCCAGAAGTAGCGCAGCTGCCGGCGCGCGGCGGCGTGAAACGTGACGGCCTGCACCGAGCCGGTGCCCACGCCGTCGTCCAGCTCACGCAGCCGGCCGCGCATCTCACCGGCGGCGCGCTGAGTGAACGTGACCGCGAGCACCTGCCCCGGCGCGACGTGGCCGGCGGCGACCAGGTGGGCGATCCGGTGGGTGATGGTCCTGGTCTTGCCCGTGCCGGCGCCGGCCAGCACACACACCGCGCCGCGCGGTGCCAGCACTGCCTCGCGCTGCTCGTCGTCGAGTGCACCGATGAGCCGCTCGGGCGAAGAGCGAGCGGCACCGATGAGCCGCTCGGGCGAAGAGCGACTGGCACCGACGGGCATGGCGCCCATCATGGCAGGGGTGACCGACAGAACGCGGGTGGCGGAAACACGTGTCCGCCGCATGGCGTTGAATGGTTTTGTGACCGTTGCTGAGCTGACGATGTACACCACGACGTGGTGCGGCTATTGCTTCCGGTTGAAGTCGGCGCTGAAGGCCTCCGGCATCTCCTACGACGAGGTCGACATCGAGGACGATCCCGCGGCCGCGGAGTTCGTCCGGTCGGCCAACGGCGGCAACCAAACCGTTCCGACGCTGAGGTTCGCCGACGGTTCGACGCAGACGAACCCGACCTTGCGCGAGGTCAAGGCCAAGCTGGACGAACTGGCGGCTAACCGCCCAGCGCCGCCCAGGACTCGATGATTTCCCTGGCGATCGAAATGGACCCGGGCAGCATCAGCTTCGCGTTCGACGCGGTGCTCCAATCGCCTTGAGCCAGGGCGTGTCGCACCTCGTCGCGGGTGAACCAGCCGGCTTCCACGATCTCACCGTCGTTGAACGAGAACTCCTGATCCGGGTCGGCGATCGCATGGAATCCGACCATCAGCGAGCGCGGGAACGGCCACGGCTGGCTGCCCAGGTAGTGGACGTCGCGCACGACGACGCCGATCTCCTCGCAGATCTCGCGCGCCACGCAGGTCTCGAACGACTCCCCCGCCTCGACGAACCCGGCCAGCAATGAAAACAGCCGCTCCGGCCAGGCGCGCTGCCGGGCCAGCACCGCACGATCGGCGCCGTCATGCACCAGGCAGATCACCGCGGGGTCGATCCGTGGGAACTCGTCGTCGCCGGTCACGATGCTCGCCCTGGCCCAGCCGGCCTTGACCGGCTTGGTCGGTGAGCCGTCGACGGGACTGAACCGGGCCCGGTCGTGCCAGTTGAGCAGCGCGGTGGCCGTCGCGACCAGCTGGGCGCTGACATCGTCGAAGATCGGGCCCGCGCGGCGCAGGTCGAGCACGTCGACGTCGGCATGCTCGGGCGGTTCGAGCGGGGCCCGTATCCCCCACACGTGCCTGCCGTTGTCGATGCGGCCGAGAAAGACGGCGTTGTCCGGCGGCCGGTCGGCCAGCTTGACCGCGTCGCCGAGGACGGCGCGCCCGTCGGAGATCAGCACCCGGTTGCGCGAATCGACCCGAAGCAGCGCGGCCTGCGCCCAGCCGGCGACCGCGGCGTCGACGTCGGTGCGCAGCTGGTCGGCGCGATCGGCGCCGACGCGTGACAGCAATGGGATGTTGCGCAGCTCGAACTGCGTCATCTAATGCTCCGCGCTGCGGATGTACAGCAGCCGGTCGCCCAGTTCCATCGCGTCCACCTCGGGGGCGTCGACGGGCAACAGCTCGCCGTTGCGTACCACGCCCAGCACGAGCTCGGGCAGATGCCGCGGCGACCCGCCGGCCTCCTTGGCTTCGACCTCGCGCTCGGCGAGCGCGAAGCCGGCCTCGGGCGTCAACAGATCCTCCATCATCTCGACAACGCTCGGTGTGGTGGTCGCGATGCCCAGCAGCCGGCCCGCGGTCTCCGAGGACACCACCACCGAGTCGGCCCCGGACTGTCGCAACAGGTGCCGGTTTTCGGCTTCCCGCACCGATGCGACGATCTTGGCCTTCGGTGCGATCTCGCGCGCGGTCAGCGTCACCAGCACCGCGGTGTCGTCGCGGTTGGTGGCCACGATGATGGACGCCGCGTGGTGCGCGCCGGCCAGCCGAAGCACGTCGGACTTGGTGGCGTTGCCGTGCACGGTCACCAGGCCCGCCGCGGCGGCCTGTTCGAGAACGCCGCGGTCGGTGTCGACGACGACAATCTCGCCCGGCGCCGCGCCGTCACCGATCATCGCGTCGACCGCGGTCCTGCCCTTGGTGCCGTATCCGATTACGACGGTGTGGTTGCGCACTCTGCTCCTCCATCGTGCAATCTTCATGGCCTGGCGCGACTGCGTGGTCAGCGTCTCGACCGTGGTACCGATCAAGATGATCAGGAACGCGATTCGTAGCGGGGTGATCAGCAGCACGTTGACCAGCCTCGCCGACGGAGTGAACGGGGTGATGTCGCCGTATCCGGTGGTCGACAACGACACCGTCGCGTAGTACAGGCAGTCCAGGAACGACAGCCGGTTCTGCTGCACATCCCGATAACCGTCGCGGTCCAGGTAAACGATCACCACCGCGGCCAGCAGCGTGAGCATCGCGTACACCACCCGCCGGAAGATCCGCCGACCCGGGCTGACGAACTGCTCGGGAATTCGCAGCACCTCGACGAGTGCGGCGTCGGGCCGGGTGGTCAGCTCGTCCTCGGCGGCGCCGAACCGCCCGCGCAGCCTAGGTTTGGCCACGAGGTTCCGTTGCCCGGCAGCGCACCAGCACACTGTAGTCATGACTCCGACAACCGCAGAACCCCGCAAACCGAATCGCGCGGCCGCGCTTCGATTGGGCGCCTTCCTGCTCGGCGCGGGCGCGACACACTTCGCCGTGCCCAAGCCCTATGACTCGATCATGCCGAAGGAATTGCCTGGCAGCGCGCGGCTCTACACCTACGCGTCGGGCGTGGCGGAGTTGGCGACCGGCGCGCTGCTGCTGGTGCCACGGACCCGAAGGTTGGGCGGACTGGCCGCGGCCGCGTTGTTCCTCGCGGTTTTCCCGGCCAACGTCAACATGGTGCGGCTGTCGTGGAACAAGCCGCCGGCCTGGCGCATCGCGGCGCTCGCGCGGTTGCCGTTGCACGTCCCGCTGGTGACGCAGGCGCTGAAGGTCTGGCGCACGGCCTAACCCGTCGGCCGCAGCAGCGCGGCCAGCTCGTCGAGATCGGGCAGCGTCGCCGGGCGGATCGTGCGGCCCGACGCGACGTAATGAAACGCGGCGCGCACGCGCGACGGCGGGCAGCCCCGCAGCGCCGCCCACGCCAGCCGATACGCCGCGAGCTGGACGGCGGCGTGACGCAGCTCCCCCGCCGTATCCGGTGGCGTGCCGGTCTTCCAGTCCACCACCGTCGCACCGCCATCGGGTTCGGCGAACACCGCGTCGATCCGGCCGCGAACCACGGTGTCGCCGAACGCCATCTCGAACGGCACCTCGACGTCGATCGGCGTGCGAGCGGCCCACGGCGACGCCGTGAACGCGGCCTGCAGCCGGGCAAGCCGCTCGGCGTCGTGGCCGGCCACTGCGGCGTCGACCGCGCCGGGCAGGTCATCGACGTCGAACAGCCGGTCGGCGCCGTAGAAGCGCTGCACCCAGCAGTGGAATGCGGTGCCCAGCTGGGCATGCGGATCGGGCCGCGCCGGCAGCGGGCGGGTCAGGCGCCGGACGACGCCGTCGGGGTCACGGCCGACGTCCACCAGGTTGCTCACCGAAAGCTGTTGCGGCAGAGACGCAATGACCGCGCTGGTGTTCTCGGCGCGCTCGGCGAGCAGCGCGTCGACATCGGCCGCCCAGCCCTCGACGTCGTCGGCGGCCTGATCGGCAACGGCGGCCGCGGCGCGCACCAGCGCCGCTCCGCGCTCGACGTCGTCGCGGCGCGACCCGATCGGGTCGGCCGGCCAGGCTGCCTCGACGACGTGGTCGCGCAACGGGTTCGGATCGCCGTCCGCCGGCGTCGGCGCCCACTGTTCGACGACGCCGCACGGGTCACCCGCGGCGGCCGAGCGATCGACGATGTCCTTGAGTTCGCACAGGAAGTCCGACGGCCCACGCGGTTTGGCTTCGGTGGCGCCCCAGTGATGCCCGGACAGCAGCAGTGTGTCCGAAGCGCGGGTGATCGCCACGTAGAGCAGTCGGCGTTCCTCGTCGATGCGGCGTTGGTCGAGTTGACGGCGGTGCTCGAGGATGGTGTCCGACAGCTGTTTTCGATCGGTGACTCGGGAGGTGTCCAGCACCGGAACGCCGTGCGCCGCCAGCGTGGCCCGGTCGCCGCGCAGCAGCGGCGGCAGGTCCGCGGGGTCGGTCAGCCAGGTGCGGGTCGACGCGGTCGACGGGAAGATGCGCGCGCACAGGTGCGGCACCGCAACCAGCTGCCACTCCAGGCCCTTCGCGGCGTGCACGGTAAGCACCTGGACCCGGTCTGGGGCAACCGTGAATTCGGCCGGCGCCAGCCCGTTTTCGACCAACGCGGCGGCGTCAAGGTAGGACAGCAGACCGGTGACCGAGGCTGCCGGCCGGTCGGCGTAGCCGGCGACCACGTCGGCGAACGCGTCGAGGTGCTCGCTGCCCGACCACCCCGAACTGACCGGGCGCGCGGCTCGCGCCTCGACGTCGACGCCGAGCACGCGGCGGATGTCGGCGACGAGGTCCGGCAGCGGGTGACTCAGCCGTGACCGCAGCGCACCGAGTTCACGGCTGAGCGCCCCGATCCGCCGGTATCCCGGTGACGAGTACCCGGCCCAATCGCCGGGGTCGCAGATCGCGTCGGCCAGACACGGCGCGTCGGCGTCGGGCGCGGCGGCCGCGGCTATTCGCTCCAGCGACGAGCCGGTGGGACGGTCGTCGGCCAGCTCCTTCGCGCGGCGCCACAGCGCGGCGATGTCGTGGCCGCCAAGCCGCCACCTGGGGCCGGTCAATACGCGCATCGCGGCGGCCCCGGCGGTCGGATCGGCGACCAGCCGCAGCATCGCCACCACGTCGGCGACTTCGCTGATACCGAGCAACCCGGCCAGACCGACCACCTCGACGGGCACGCCGCGCGCCGCCAGCGCCTCGGCCATCGGCGCGGCGTCGGCGTTGCGCCGCACCAGGACCGCCGCCGTCGGCACCGGGACACCGCGGGCGCGGCAATCGTGGTAGCGGCGGGCCAGATGTGTTGCAACCCAGTCGCGTTCGGTCTGCACGTCGGTCAGCAGCGCCAGCCGGATGGTTCCGGGCTCGGCGCCCGGACGCGGCCGCAGAGTGCGGACCGCCACCGATCGGCGGCGCGCCTGCGCCGAAACCGCGTTGGCGAGCCGCAGGGTGCGGGGCGGGTTTCGCCAGCTGGTCCGCAGCTCCAGCGTCGGTGCCGGCGCGCCGTCACTGCGCGGGAAGTCGGTTGCGAAGCGCGGCAGGTTGGTCGCCGACGCGCCGCGCCAGCCGTAGATCGACTGAATCGGATCGCCGACGGCGGTCAACGCGAGCTCGTCGTCGACCCCGCCGCCGAACAGCGACGAAAGCGCGATCCGCTGGGCGTGGCCGGTGTCCTGGTACTCGTCGAGCAGCACCACCCGGTAGCGCCGCCGCAGCTGCTCGCCGACCTGCGGGAACGCCGCGGCCAGCCGCGCCGCCGCGGCCATCTGCGTGCCGAAGTCCATGGCCTTCTCGGCGCACATTCGACCGTGCAGCGCGTCGACGAGCGGCACCAGCTGTGCGCGTTGCTGCTGGGTGGAAAGCATCCGCAGCAGCCACTGATTGGGTCCGCGGTCGCGCTGGTGCGGCCCGGCCGGCAAGGTGTGCACCAGCCGCTCCAGCTCCAGATGGGTGTCGAGGAGTTCGGTGGTGTCGACCAGGTGCTCGGCCAGCTGCCCGGACAACCGCAGCACCATCTCGGTGAGCGTCGCGGGGCTCTTGTCGGTGTCGAGTTCGCCACGGTAGTCGCTGACCACTCGAAAAGCCAACTGCCACAACTGCGTTTCGCTGAGCAGCCGCGTGTCGGGCTCTACCGGCAGCAGCAACCCGTGCTCGCGCAGCAGCGCGCCCGCGAACGCGTGATAGGTGCTGACCGTGGCCGGTTCGGCGCCGTCGGCGGCCGGGACGAGACCGGCGCCGGCCAGCCGAGCCAGCCGCGACCGTACCCGCCGCAGCAGCTGGCCGGCCGCCTTGCGGGTGAACGTCAACCCGAGCACCTGCCCCGGACCGGCGTAGCCATTGGCGACCAGCCACACCACCCGGGCCGCCATCGTCTCCGTCTTACCCGCGCCGGCGCCGGCGATCACCACCAACGGGCCCGGCGGCGCGGCGATCACCGCGGCCTGCTCGTCGGTCGGCGCGAAGAGACCCAGGGCGCCGGCCAATTCGGTCGGACTGTATCGGGTCGTCATTGCCGGGCTCCGGTTGGGTGAGCCGGGCAACTCGACCGCACCGGGCAGTGCCCGCAGCCGTCGTTGACGCGGGCGGAAAACACCGGACCCGCGGTCGCCGCGGCGGCGCGGTGCACCGAGTCTTGCCATTCGCGGCGGGCGTCGGGGGTCAGCGCGTCCTGCTCGCGTTCGGCTGCCCCGCCGGCGCCCGACCGCCCGACGTAAACCAGCCGGGCGCCGCCGGGCTGGTCGCCCTGCGCAAGCAGCCCGGCGGCCACGGCGAGTTGGTACAACGCGAGCTGAGCGTGCCGTTGCGCGTCGTCCTTGCTGACCGGGCTCTTGCCGGTCTTGATGTCGACCACGACCAGCCGGCCCGCGGCGTCGCGCTCCAGCCGGTCGACACGGCCGCGCACCCGCACGTCGGGCAGTCCCGGCTCGGGGTGCGTCAGCACGCCGTCAACCTCGACCTCGGTGCCGACCTCGGTGAGCTCGTGCCGGGTCTGCGCACGCCATTGGGTGAACGTCGACAGCATGCCGCGGTGCCGGGCCAGCTCGTTGCCGGCGTACCACTGCGAGTCGTAAGGCAGCCTGCCCCAGACCTTTTCGAGCTCATCGAGCAGCGTGGCCTCGGTTTTGCCGCCGTCGGCCATCAGCGCGTGCAGCAGCGAGCCGACCGCGGAGCGGATGTCGCGGGCGTCCGACCCGCCGTGGCGCTCCAGCAGCCAGCGCAGCGGGCAGTCCACCAACGTCTGCAACGTCGACGGCGACAGCGTGACCGGCTGCCCGCCGCCGCACAGCGGCGCATCGGTGCTGACCGGAGTCATCCCATACCAGGTCGCCGGATCGGCACCCGGCACTCCTGCGGCCGCCAGCCGGGCCAATTGTGTCGCGGCGGCGCGCCGTCGCTGATCGTCGACGGCGCCGGCCGGCGCGCACACGACCGACCGCAGCCTGCCGACCAGGGCGGCCGGTGCCAGCAACCGCGGTGCGGCGACGGGGAACGTCCGGCTCGCGGGGGACACCGCCGCGGTGACGGCCGGTTCGCCGGCCAGCCCGGCCAGCTCGTGAAAAAACGCCGACGGCAGCGCGGCCTCGTCGCCCGCGTCGGTGTCGACGGCCGTGGCCAGCAGCCGCCGCCGGGCCCGGCCCATCGCCGCGACCAGCAGCCGACGCTCCTCGGCCAGCACCGGCGCGCGGCTGGACACCGACGCGGGGTCATCGCTGACGCCGTCGAGCAGGTCGACCAGCTGCTGCGTGCGCAGCACGCCCCCGCGCGGAACGGTATTGGGCCACAACCCTTCCTGCAGCCCCGCGATCACGACGACGTCCCATTCGGAGCCCAGTGCGGCGTGTGCGCTGACGATCGTGACCGCGTCACGCGCCGCCGATGGCCGCCGCGCGCGCGGTGGCAGCGGCAGCGCGGCAACGTGGTCGACGAGACCCGCCAGGGTGGCGCCCGGTGTGCGTGACAGGTACTCGTCGGTGATGTCGAACAGCGCCGTGACGGCGTCGAGGTCGCGGTCGGCCTGCGCGCCCGCCACGCCGCCGCGCTCGCTCGCGGCGAGCCACCGCCGCTGCAGCCCCGACTGCTCCCATGCCCGCCACAGCGCGTATCGCGGATCATTCCCGTCGGTGTGGCTGCGCGCGGCGGCGGCCAGCACGGCGCGCACCCGCCGCATCGGCCGCGCGAGAACCGGCGGCAGTTCGGGCAGTTCGCCGGTGAGCGCGTCGACCAGCAGTGCACCCAATTCCCTTGGCGGGTCGGATGTCTCGCGACGCCGCAGGGCGCGGCGCAGTTGACGCAGCGCCACCGGGTCGACGCGGCCGATCGGCCCGGTGATCAGCGACACCGCCCGCTCACCGTCGAGGCCCGCGGCCGTCGCGGCCAACACGGTCAGCAGGGCCCGCACCGCGGGGTGCTCGGCCGGGCAGGTGGTGGGCGGCATGTCCACCGGCACCCCTGCCGCGGCAAGCGCCCGCGGCAGCGCGGCCGCGGCGCGGGAAACCGAACGGACGATCACGGCCATCTGCGACCACGGCACCCGGTCGACCAGATGCGCCCGGCGCAGCGCATCGGCGATCACCGCGGCCTCGGCGTGTGCGGACGCCGCCAGCGCCACGCTCACCGACCCCGATTGCTCGCCGGCGCCGGTGATTTCACGCACCGGGGTGAGGCCGGGCAGCCGATCGGCGACCGCGCTGACGGCGCGCGCGACCGCGGGGGCGCATCGGTGCGACCGGGTGAGCGTCACGGTGCGGTCGGCATCGATCCGCAGCAGCAGCGCGGAATCGGCACCGCGGAAACCGAACACGGCTTGATTGGGGTCCCCGGCGAGCACGGTCAGCTCGGCGCCCGCCGACAGCACGCGCACCAGTCGGCCGGCCTGCGGGTCGAGGTGTTGCGCGTCGTCGACCAGCAGCACCCGGACGCGGGCGCGCTCGGACGCGAGCAGTTCGGGGTCCGTCGCGAACGCCTCCAGTGCGGCGCCGACCAGCTCGGCGGCGCCGAGCGTGGGGACGGTGGCTTGCGGGGCCGCCATGCCCGCGGCCGCGCGCAGCAGCATGACCTGCTCGTATTGTTGCGCGAACCGGGCGGCCGCCACCCATTCCGGGTGCCCGGTCAACCGGCCGATGCGCTGTAGCCGAACCGGGTCGACACCGCGTTCGGTGCAGCGGGCCAACAGGTCGCGCAGCTGCGTGGCGAAGCCCTCGGTCGACAGCGCCGGGCGCAGCGAGGCCGGCCACGCCACCGGCGAGTGCGGTCCGTCGTCGACGTCGCCGGCCAGCAGCTCGCGGATGATCGCCTCCTGCTCGGCGCCGGTGACCAGCCGCGGCGGCGGATCGCCGGTGCGCCGCGCGGCCAGCGCCAACACCGCGAAGGCATACGAGTGCACGGTGCGCACCAGCGGCTCGCGGATCGCCGCCGGGCCAGCGGCGGGATTGCTCCGGCTTGCCGGTGTCAGCACCGCCGCCGTCACCGCGCGGCGGGTCCGCGCGGCGGTCTGAGCCGAACCACACAGCAGCAGAACCGATTCCGGGTCGGCCCCGGCGGCGATGCGGGCGGCCGCGGCATCGACGAGCATGCTGGTCTTGCCGGTACCCGGGCCGCCGAGGAGACGGACCACCCCGTGGCGCGTCGGATCGTTGAGTTCGGACATGACGGCATGACACCACCGGGGTCCGACAAGATTGATCCCGAGTGGCATCGTTTCAACCCAAAACCCCGCTCCCGGCGCGACCCTGGCACCATCGGGGGAGTGACCGGCAAGCTCAACGTCTACCGCTACGGCCCGGCCGAGGAGATCCGCGTGCTGGCCATCCACGGCCTGACCGGCCACGGCAAACGCTGGCAGACACTGGCCGAAAAGCATTTGGCCGACGTCGCGCTGGCCGCGCCCGACTTGATCGGTCACGGCCGCTCGTCGTGGGCCGCGCCGTGGACGATCGACGCGAACGTCGACGCGCTGGCGGCGCTGCTGGACCGCGACGCGGACGGGCCGGTGCTGGTGGTCGGGCATTCGTTCGGGGGCGCGCTGGCGCTGAACCTGGCCGCGGTCCGGCCGGATCTGGTCGACGCGCTGGTGTTGCTGGACCCGGCCGTGGGACTCGACGGCGAACGGATGCGAGACCTCGCCGACGACATGGTGGAATCGCCGGACTACACCGACCGCGAGGAGGCACGCGCGGAGAAGGCCAACGGCTCGTGGGCCGACGTTGACCCGGCCGAACTTGACGCCGAACTCGACGAGCACCTGGTCGACTGGCCGAGGGGCCGCGTCGGCTGGCGGATCAGCCTGCCCGCCATGCTGAGCTACTGGAGCGAACTGGCGCGACCGGTGGTGGTGCCGCGCAGCGGGACGCGCACCACGTTGGTGCGGGCCGTCCGAACCGATCCGCCCTATGTCGGGGACGCGCTGATCGAGGCGCTCGAGGTCGGGCTTGGCCCCGATTTCACCCGGGTCGACTTCGACTGCGCGCACATGGTGCCGCTGGCGAAGCCGGCCGAGACGGCGGCCGTGATCCGGAAGCTGTTGGGCTAGCGGTGGCTGCCGTCACCGAGGAACAGGTCGAGCTGGTGCGGGCGTTGGTCGCGGCGATCCCGCCCGGCAGGGTCGCGACGTACGGGGACGTCGCCGAGGCCGCCGGGCTGTCGAGCGCGCGCATCGTCGGCTGGATCATGCGCACCGACTCGTCGGATCTGCCGTGGCACCGCGTCATCCTCGGGTCCGGACGGCCGGCCCCGCATCTGCGCACCCGTCAGCTGGAATTGCTGCGCGCCGAGGGCGTGTTGTCGGTCGACGGCAGGGTCCCGCTTGGCGAAGTCCGCCACGAGTTCTCGCCCGCTACTTGACGCCGGGCACCCGCCGCAACGCCCGCAGCCCGGCCGTCATCACCCGCGCGTAGCGGTCGGCGCGAATCCACGGCGGGGCGCCGACGGGCAGCCCGCGTTCGGTCGCAATCGTTTGTGACTCGGTGTATTTCAGGATGCCGTGCTGGCCGTGGCGACGGCCGACACCGGAATCCTTCATGCCGCCCATCGGCGCGTCGACGGACGCCCAGGCCGCGGCGTAGGCCTCGTTGACGTTGACCGTCCCGGCCTGCAGGCGCGCGGCGACGCGCCGGCCCCGGTCCGGATCGGAAGTCCAGACACTGAAATTCAGCCCGAAGGCGCTGTCGTTCGCCTTGGCGATCGCCTCCTCGTCGGTGTCGACCGGGTACAGCGAAACCACCGGGCCGAACGTCTCGTCGGCGTAGGCGTCCATGCCCGCGCGCACACCCGTGAGAATCGTCGGCTCGTAGAAGTACGGCCCGATGTCGGGGCGCGGGCGGCCGCCGGCGAGCACCGTCGCCCCCTTGGCCACCGCGTCGTCGACATGCTGGATCACCGTCTTGCGCTGGTCCTCGTTGATCAGTGAGCCCATGTCGGCCGAGTAGTCGAGCCCGGGCGTCAGCTTCAACGAGTTCGTCGCGGCCACGAACCGGGCCACGAAGTCGTCCCACAACGAGCGCGCAACATAGATCCGTTCGATGGATATACACAGCTGCCCGGCGTTGGAGAACGACGCCCGAACCGCGCCGCGCGCGGCCTTGCCCGCGTCGGCGTCGTCGAGCACCAGCAGCGCGTTCTTGCCGCCCAGCTCCATCGAACAGTCGATCAACCGCTCCGCCGCCTGGCTGGCCACCCGGCGTCCGGTGCTGGTGGAACCGGTGAACATCAGGTAGTCGGACTGCTCGATGATCGGTGTGCCGAGTTCCGAACCCGGCCCGGTGACGGTTTGCACCAGGCCCGCGGGCATCCCCGCGTCCTCCAGCAGCCGCACCGCCCAGAGGTGCGAGAGCGGGGTGCGGTCGTCGGGCTTGGCCAGGATCGCGTTGCCGGCGACGATCGCCGGAAGCGCGTCGCTGATGCCCAGGGTCAGCGGGTAGTTCCACGGCGAGATGATGCCCACCAGTCCCTTGGGGTGATGGTGCTCCCAGACCTCGGTCAGCATCAGTTGCACGCCCTGCCGGCGTGCCGGGCGCAGGTAGTCCTCGGCGGTGTGGGCGTAGTAGCGGGCCGTCAGTGCGACGTCGACGACCTCCTCGAACGCGTGCCTGCGCGCCTTGCCGTTCTCGAGTTGGATCAGATCCAGCACCTCGTCCTGCCGCTCCAGCACCAGGTCGTGCACGCGCAACAGCACGTCGGCTCGCTCGGCTATCGGCCGGGCCGCCCATGTCGCCTGCACGGCGCGGGCCCGCCCGGCGGCGGCGGCGACGTCGGCGGCGGTGCAGTGCGGCACCCGGCCGAGCGGTTCGCCGGTCATCGCGTTGGTGATTTCGCGGTGGGCCCGCGGCTCGACGACCCGGACCCGCCCGGCGAGGCTTTCCACCAGCGCGGCGACATCGCGGGCCGAACCCGGTCGCCGGCCGGCCTGAATTGCGGTCATGAATCCGATACTGCCACTTCGGCCGAGCGGCCGCCCGGACCGCCGGGAACGAAAACCCGGCTATGCGGGCGCCGGCACCCGGGCGAACCGCCGCGCGATCAGGTCGACGATGTCGCGATGCACACCGAGCGGCCCGGCCACCGCGGTGGCGCCGCATTGGTGCAAGCGGGTGTGAAACAGGCCGGGCGCCAGCAGGTAGGACGCGATGAAGATGCGCCGCATTCCGGCGGTCCGCAGTACCCGGACGACGTCGCGCACGTTCGGTGCCCCGGTGGCCACGTAGCCCAGATGCACCTCGCCGACGTGATCGGCCAACATCCTTGCCGCCGAGAGCAGTTCGCGGCGTGCGACGGGGTCCGAGGAGCCGGCGGCGGCCATCACCACCACGTCGCCGGGCCGCCAGCCGGCCTCGGCCAGCCGGGCGTGCATCACGGCGGCCAGCACCGGGTCCGGGCCAAGGGCCGGCGCGACCACGGTGTGCCGGTGTCCGCTCTCGGCGATGCGGGCGGGCAGGTCGGTGCGCACGTGGTAGCCCGACGCGAGAAACGCCGGCACGACGACCGCCGGGCCGGAGACGTCGGCGAGGACTTCGGCGGGGTTGGGGCCGAGCACATCGACGAACGCCGTACGCACCGGACCGAGCCGCGCGGTCAGCGCCGCCGCCAGTTCGCTGATGGTGTGGACGCCGTCGGCGTTGCGGGTGCCATGGGCCACCAGGACAAGCTCGGGTGGCTCAAAAAGACTACGGCTCATCGCACTCCGCCGGGTCGATCGCGAGCCGATAGCCGCGCTTTACGACGGTCTCGATCACTGACGGCGCGCCGAGCGACGATCGCAGACGTGCCATCGCGGTCTCCACCGCATGGGTGTCGTCGCCGCCGCCGGGCAGCTGTGCGAGCAGTTCCGCACGCGAAACCACCCAGCCGGGGCGCACCAGCAACCGCCGCAGCAGCGCCATGCCCGCGGGCGGCACGGCCCTGATCCGGCCGTCCACCGCGACACCACCGCTGCGCACGCTGACGACATGGCCGCCGGCACTGAAGGTCTTTGCCGTGCAAGGCAATTCGTCGGTGATCAATCTGGCCAGCGCGCCAAGGCGGTAGCGCTGGGGATGGGTGGCCGGAACACCCAGCCGGCGCAGCGGCGAGCTGGTCACCGGGCCAACGCAGACCACCCGCACCTCATCGCGCATCGCGGCGACCAATTCATCCAGGGCGCCAATCGCCTTGGCGCGCTCCAGCATCGAGGCCACCGCCGGCGCGCTGGTGAAGCTGACCGCGTCCAGCTCGGCGTTGACGATCATGCCGATGAGCTGGTCCATGCGCCGGGGGTCGGCCGGCGGCTCCCAGCGGTACACCGGGACCTTCACCACCTGCGCGCCGGCCTGGGTCAGCGCGTCGCAGATGTCGGTGTTGGGTTCCCATTCACTGGCCGCGCCGTGCAACTGCACCGCGATGCGCAGGTTCACCGCCCCGTCGGCCAGCAGCCGCGCCAGAACCTCGGTGGAGGACTCGGATTCGGGACTCCACTGTTCGCAGAGCCCGGCCTGGCGCACCGCGCCGCGCGCCTTTGGGCCGCGGGCCAGGATGCGCGTCGAGCCCAGCGCCGCGATCAGCTCGTCGGCGACGTCCCAGCCGTGCGCGGCCTCCACCCAGCCGCGGAAACCGATGCCGGTGGTGACCACCATCACGTCGGGTGGCTGGTCGATCAGCAGCGCGGTGACCCGGCGCAGCTCGACGTCATCGACCAGCGGAATGATTCGGATCGCGGGCGCGTGCACGACCGCGGCGCCGCGGCGTTCCAGCAGCGTGATCAGTTCCTCGGACCGCCGCGCGGCGGTGACGCCGACGGTGAAACCCGCCAGCGGTTCAGGTGTTTGCGGTTCCGCCGCTGGTTTCAGTTCTGGTTTCGACTCTGATTTCGACGTATCCATCGACCACCCTGACGTCGTAGACCGGCAGCGCATGCGACTCGCGTGCGTGTCCCGGTCGCTGCGCTTTGCCCCCTGGGTCGTCCAGGCAGCGTCCATCAACCAGGGAGAACACCTGCTTCAGCAGCGGCGAGGCCACCGTCGGCTCGCCGCGCCGGTCGCCGACGATGCCGCGCGACATCACCGCGGCACGCCCGAACGGGTCGATGTTTCCGACCGCGGCCAGCTTGCCGTCGGGCAGCAGGAACAACGCGGCCTGCTCGCCGCCGGGCAGCAGCACCGCGACACCGCGTCCGGGCAGCAGCCGGTGCAGCGCGCAGGCGCGGTTCCAGGTGGCTACCCCGGCCGAGTGTCGATCAGCGACAACAGTCATGGTGTGAACTCCCCTTCACTGTCTTGTTACGACAGCGATGTTTCGCAGCCATTACCTGGAGCTTGCGCCCGTGTTGAGGGCGGGCATGCCAAGCAGCACCGGGACCTTGCGCGCGCCGCTGTCGTCGAATCGCACCGTCGGGTCCGGTTGATCGGGGGCGTTGACGAAAGACACGAAGCGGGACAGCTTTTCCTCGTCGGCCAGCACCCCGGCCCATTCGTCGGAGTACCCGGCGACGTGGCGTTCCATGGCCGCCTCGAGCTCGGCGGCGATACCAAGTGAGTCGTCGCACACCACCGATTTGATGTGATCGAGGCCACCCTCGATGGCCTCCTGCCACACCGCGGTGCGCTGCAGCCGGTCGGCGGTGCGGATGTAGAACATCAGGTAGCGGTCGATGTAGCGGACCAGCGTTTCGGCGTCGAGGTCACCGGCGAGCAGCTGCGCGTGCTTGGGGGTGGCGCCGCCGTTGCCGCCGACGTACAGGTTCCAGCCGCGCTCGGTCGCGATGACGCCGACGTCCTTGGCGCGCGCCTCGGCGCATTCGCGCTGGCATCCCGATACGCCAAGCTTGATTTTGTGCGGCGAGCGCAGGCCGCGGTAGCGCAGCTCCAGGTCGACGGCCATCGCGACGGAGTCCTGCACGCCGTAGCGGCACCAGGTCGAGCCGACGCAGCTCTTCACGGTCCGCAGCGCCTTGCCGTACGCGTGGCCGGATTCCATGCCGGCGTCGATGAGCCGCTTCCAGATCAGCGGCAGCTGCTCGACGCGCGCGCCGAACATGTCGATGCGCTGACCGCCGGTGATCTTGGTGTACAGGCCGAAGTCGCGGGCGACCTCGCCGATCGCGATCAGCTTCTCGGGGCTGATCTCGCCGCCGGGCAGCCGCGGCACCACCGAATACGTGCCGTTCTTCTGCAGATTGGCCAGGAAATGGTCGTTGGTGTCCTGCAGCGACGCGGCTTCGCCGTCGAGGATGTGGTCGGACGACGTGGACGCGAGGATCGACGCCACCGCGGGTTTGCAGATGTCGCAGCCGGTGCCCATGCCGTACTCGGCGATCAGCGCGGAGAACGTCCGGATGCCGGTGGCCGCCACGATTTGGAACAGCTCGGCGCGGGACTGGGTGAAATGCTCGCACAGCGCCTTGGACTGTTCGACACCCTGGGCCTCGAGCAGCCGTTTGAGCATCGGAACGCAACTGCCGCAAGATGTTCCGGCCGCGGTGGCGCCCTTGATGGCGGGCACGTCGCAGGCCCCGCCGGTGATGGCCGCACAGATCGTGCCCTTCGACACCGCGTTGCACGAGCAGATCTGCGCGTCGTCGGGCAGCGCGTTGAGGGACAGGCCACCGACTTCGGCACCGGCCGGCGAGATCAGCGAAGCCGGATCGGCGGGCAGCCGGCGGCCGACCAGCGGCCGCAGCGTGCCGTAGCCGCTGGCATCGCCAACCAGGATGCCGCCCAACAACGTTGACGCGTCGTCGGAGACGACGAGCTTGGCGTAGGTGCCCTTGACGGCGTCGTTGAGCACGACTTCCAGTGCGCCGGCACCGGTGGCGTGGGCATCGCCGAAGCTGGCCACGTCGACGCCGAGCAGCTTGAGTTTGGTCGACAGGTCGGCACCTGGAAACTCCGCGGCACCGCCGAGCAGCCGGTCGGCCACCACCTCGGCGGTGGCGTTGCCCGGCGCAACCAGCCCGTAGCAGCGGCCCTCGATCGCGGCGACTTCGCCGATCGCGTAGATGTGCGGGTCTTTTGTCGCGCAGCTGATGTCGGTCAGCACGCCGCCGCGCTCCGCGACCTCCAGACCGCACGACCGGGCCAGCTCGTCACGCGGCCGCACCCCGGCGGAGAACACCAGCACCGCGGCGTCGATCGCCTGGCCGTCGGACAGCGTGACGCGTAAGCCGTTGCCCGCGTTCTCGATTGCGGTGGTCGACACACCGGTGTGCACGGTCAGGCCGAGCCGGGTGACCAGATCGGCCAGCACCGCCCCGCCGCCCTCGTCGACCTGCAGCGGCATCAGCCGCGGCGCAAGCTCCACCACGTGCGGCGTCAAGCCCAACAGCCGCAGCGCGTTTGCGGCCTCCAGGCCGAGCAGACCGCCGCCGACCACGACGCCGGCGGCCCCGGGATCGGATGTCGCCACGACGGCGCGGATCGCGTCGAGGTCGTCGAGCGTGCGGTACACAAAACAACGCTCGAGGTCGTTGCCGGGCACCGGCGGCACGAACGGATACGAGCCGGTGGCCAGCACCAGCGCGTCGTAGCCGATCCGGTCGTCGCTCGACGTGACCACCACCCGCGCGTCGCGGTCGATGGCGGCGGCCCGCTCCCCGATCCGCAACTGCACGAGATCGTCACCGGCGTAGTCGTTTCCGGGCAACCCCAGCGCCGCGCGGTCCCAGCTGCCGACGTACGAGCTCAGCGACACCCGGTCGTAGGCGGGCGTCGGCTCCTCGCACAACACGGTGATGTGCCAACGGCCGTCGCGGTCGCGGTCGCGCAGTGCCTCGACGAACCGGTGCCCCACCATGCCGTGGCCGACGACCACGACCGACTTCGGTGCGGCCATCACGCCGGTGCGGCCGCGGCTTCGTCGACCGCGGCGGGCTTGCGGGCCGGCGACTTGGTTGGGGTGCGCACATAGGCGAAGTAGGTGATCACCGCGCACAGCACGTAAAAGGCCAGGAACACCCAGAAGGCCATCGTCGCCGACTTCGCGGCCGACAGGTACGACGCGCGCAGCACCACGTTGATGCCGACACCGCCGAGCGCGCCGATCGCGCCGGCGATTCCGATCAGCGCACCGGCCATCCGCCGCGACCATGCGGCCTGTTCCACCGGGGCGAGGTGGTCGAGGCCGCGCGACTTGGCCTCGAAGATGGACGGGATCATCTTGTAGGTCGACCCGTTGCCGACGCCGGACAGGATGAACAGCGCGATGAACCCTGCGACGTAGGCGATCATCGTGCCGCCCGACGCGGCGCCCGGTGTCGCATCGTCGATCTCGCCGGCGACCCCGAGCCAACCGGCCGCCAGGATCATCGCGATGAACGTGTAGAGCGTGACCCTGCCGCCGCCGATCCGGTCGGAAAGCCAGCCGCCCGGCGGCCGCGACAGCGACCCGAGCAGCGGCCCGAGGAACGCGATCTGGGCGGCGTGCAGCGACGCCTGCGCGGTCATCGCGGGTGTGACCTTGCCGCCGTGGGCCAGGCCGGCAAGGAAGTTGATCTGCAGCACCTGGCCGAACGCGAAGCCGAAGCCGATGAACGACCCGAACGTGCCGATGTAGAGCAGCGCGATGAGCCAGGAATCCCGGTGTGACAGCACCTCGATCATGGAGCGGGCGTTGGTGCGCTGATTGCCGAGGTTGTCCATGAACAGCGCGGCCCCGAGCGCGGCGATCGCGATCAGCACCAGATACACCGCGCAGACCCAGTGCGCAGACCGGTTGCCGGCCCAGGCGATCACCAGCAGGCCGACGATCTGAATTACCGCGACGCCGATGTTGCCGCCGCCGGCGTTCAGTCCCAGCGCCCAGCCCTTGAGCCGCTGCGGGTAAAACGCGTTGATGTTGGTCATCGACGAGGCGAAGTTGCCGCCGCCGAAGCCCGCGAACGCCGCCACGACCATGAACGTCGTGTACGAGGTTCCCGGGTGAGCCATGAAATACAGCGTCAGCAGCGTCGGCACCAGCAGCACCAGCGCCGAGAAGACCGTCCAGTTGCGGCCGCCGAACTTGGCGACGGCGAACGTGTAGGGGATCCGCAGAACCGCCCCGACCAGGGTGGGTACCGCGACAAGGAAGAATTTGCCCGCGGCATCGATGTGGTAGACGGCCTGCGGCATGAACAGCACCATCACCGACCAGATCGACCAGACCGAGAAGCCCACGTGTTCGGCCACGATCGACCAGATCAGATTGCGCCGGGCGATCTTGGCACCGCCGTTGTTCCATGCGTCGACGTCTTCGCCGTCCCAATGCTCGATGTAGTGCTTGCGGGCGGTGGTTGAGGTTGCCATGGCGCCACGGTAGGAAAACCTTGTTGCGGCAACGCTGCAGGCGATGACCTGCTTGTCACAACCTGCTCACATCGTCGCGACGGGCCCCGGTGAGGCCTACAGCACCAGTCGCACCAGCGCCGCGGTGCGCGCCAACCCGGGGAAGGCGGCCGCGGTCGAGCGCGGGTGCAGCGCGTGCACGGCCAGCCGGAACATCAACGCGCGCAATAACATTTGCGGCCACTCGGGCAACGTTGACCAGCGTTCGATGAGCCCGTCGTCGGCGTCGCCCCAGGACAGAGCGTCGACGACGACCACCGCGGCCGCCCACGGCGCGGGCCGCCAGTACGGCGTGATGTCGGTGATGCCGGGTGCCGCGGTGCCGGCGAAAAGCACTGTGCCGTAAAGGTCTCCGTGCACAAGTTGGTTGGGGCTCTTGGTGGGCTTGCGCAGCACGGCAAGCTGGTTGATCAGGTCGATGGAGCGCTGGCCGTCCGCCGACCCCGGTGCGACGCGGGCACCCGACGGCCATGAGTGCAGCGGACGGTCCTCCCAGGCGGCGCGGTCGGCGGCGATGAACACGTCGACGTCGCCCCACGGCGCGACGGGCGGTTGGGTGAGAAAACGCGGACGCTCAAGCTTCGCGGTGGCCTCGTGCAGCCGCACCGCCGCCGACACCACCTCATCGTGGCGGGGCTCGGGAGTGCCGACCACGAAAGTGTCTGCGCGCCAACCGGCGACCACGTAGCGGCCGTCGGTGGAGCGCACCGGCCGGGCCAGCCGCACCCCGTCGACGAACAGTGTTTCGCGGACCTTCGCCGACCATGCGGCGCGGGCATGGTCGGCGACCATGGTCAGCACGACTTCGCCGCAGCGCCAGCCGCCCTCCCACCCGGCACCGAGTGGGACGGGCCGGGTGCCGCTCAGCCCGAATGCTGCGAGCACATGCTCGGGCGGCCGTGGGACAGTCGCCGGGACACTCACAGTGTCAGGTTACCGGTGCTGAAGCCGCAGGTCGGTGCGGTTTGCGGACGTGTCGTCAGGCCGTCAGTACATCACCATGTCGGGCTCGAGCTGCTTGGCCCAGGCAACGATTCCGCCCTGCAGGTGAAGTGCGTCGGAGAATCCCGCCTTTTTGACCGCGGCCAGCGCCTCGGCCGAGCGGACGCCGGTCTTGCAGTACAACACCGGGATGCGGTCGTGCGGCAGCTTGGCCAGGCCCTCGCCGGATTCGATCGTCGACTTCGGGATCAACTGCGCGCCGTCGATGTGGTTGATGTCCCACTCGACCGGTTCGCGGACGTCGATGAGCGCCAGCTTCTTTCCGGACTCCATCAGCTCACGCACTTCACGGGGGGTGAGCGTGGAGTCGGCCGCGGCCAGAGCGGCGTCGTCGGACACCACGCCGCAGAACTCGTCGTAGTCGATCAGCTCGGTGATCTTGGGTGTATCGGGATCCTTGCGGATCTTGATGGTGCGGTAGCTCATCTCCAGGGCGTCATAAACCATCAGCCGGCCCAGCAGCGGCTCACCGATCCCGGTGATGAGCTTGATCGCCTCGGTGCCCATGATGGACGCGATCGACGCGCACAGGATGCCCAGCACGCCGCCCTCGGCGCAGGACGGCACCATGCCGGGCGGCGGCGGCTCGGGGTAGAGGTCGCGGTAGTTCAGGCCGCGCCCGTCGGGAGCGTCTTCCCAGAACACCGACACCTGACCCTCGAACCGGTAGATCGAACCCCACACGTAGGGCTTGCCCGCCAGCACGGCGGCGTCGTTGACCAGGTAGCGGGTTGCGAAGTTGTCGGTCCCGTCGAGGATCAGGTCGTACTGCCTGAAGATGTTGACGGCGTTGCTGTTGTCCAGCCGCACCTCGTGCAGCCGCACCTCGACCAGCGGGTTGATCTCGCGGATCGAGTCGCGGGCGCTTTGGGCCTTCGACCGGCCGATGTCGGACTGGCCGTGGATGATCTGGCGCTGCAGATTGGATTCGTCGACGACGTCGAATTCGACGACCCCGATGGTTCCGACGCCCGCGGCGGCCAGATACAGCAGCGCGGGCGAGCCGAGGCCACCGGCCCCGATGACCAATACCCGCGCGTTTTTCAGGCGCTTCTGCCCGTCGACGCCGAGATCCGGGATGATGAGATGCCGGCTATAGCGCGCGACCTCCTCGCGCGTCAGCCGACCGGCTGGTTCGACCAGTGGCGGCAGCGGTGACGACACCGATAGCTCCTTAATTCTCAGCGGCGTGAGTCTCAGCCGGTGTGAGTCTCAGCGGTGTGAGTCTCGGCGGTGTGCGGCGGCTCGCACGCGGCCCGACTGCACACCTTCACAATAGGCACATCACACAACGTGAATCACGGTCTGAGGCTTCCCCGGGGAAGTCGCTTGCTACGAGGCGTCAGGCGGGGCGTCAGGCAAGGCGTCAGGCGAGGCGTCAGGCGAGGCGTCAGGCGATCGGATATGGCCACGGGTTGAACCGGCACGTCTTGCCGTCGGGCTTGACGGTATCCGGGTCGAACCTGGCCGCGTCGTTGTTGTTGGTGGAAAACGTCTGCTGCATCATCACCGGCGCCAGCTGACCGTTCTCGTCGCACGGCTCATGGCGCTGATAGCCGATCGCGTGGCCGACCTCATGATTGACCAGATACTGCCGGTAGGAGCCGACGTCGCCCTGGAACGGCACCGCCCCGCGCACCCAACGGGCCTCGTTGATGAACACCCTTGGCTGCCCGTCCGGCCCGTACCACGGGTTATAGCAGGAGGTTTCCAGCGGGATTTCATAGCCGCAGCCTTCCCGCGCGGTCATCGGCGTGGCCAGCGACACCCGAAAATCGGGCTTGCCCGCATCGACGCGCACGAACGCGAACTGCGGATTGTGCGTCCAGCTCTTCGGGTTCGACAGCGTCAGGCTCACCATCCGGGCGAAACCGTCGTCGCCGCCGAACGACGTGGTGTCGATGCCGTCCTCAACCTCGACGGTATAGGTGAACACCTTCGCGGTGCCCTGACCAACCTTCGGCTCGGCGCCCGCAACGATGTGCCAGGTTTTCGCCCCGGCCTCGGTGAACGGCCCACCGTCGGGCAGGACGCCGGTCGGCAGCGTCGCGTCGAACTGGGTCAAACCCTTCGGCGGCGCGCCGATGATCGCGGTGCCCATCGAGCCGATCGTCGGCGGCCCCTGCACCGGTCCCTCTCGCGGCCGCGCGGGTTGAGTCGTGCCGGCGACGGCCTGGTACACCACGAACGCGGTGAGCGCGACCAAGAGCGGAAGCGCGTAGGCGCGCCATCCGTACGTCGAGACGAAGCGACCCAGCCACGTCCGTTTGCGCCAGCGGCGCCGGCCGGCCCGGTTGGAGCGCGCGCGCCCCGAATCGCCTGCGACCGGGTCACGTTGCGCGCGCAGTGGTTCGCGCCACTCGTCGCGCAGCACGGGCAAACGACTGACCGCGCGATGCTCCGGGTCGTAGGTCACCGACCCAGAATGTCACAGTCGCGGGGGGTGCGACTTCCGGCGCGCCTGCCCCCCGGCGGGGGGGTCTGAGCGGGCCGGGACGCCCGCAGCGACCTGCTTTACCGGCGAACATATGCCGGACGGTAGTAGTCTCGATCTTTCGGAGTACCAGATAGAGGTGTTGATGAGCGATCTCGCAAATGCGGCCGGACGCAGAACCGGCGGGCTGACCGCCGGCGACGAAGTGGCCGGCGGCTCCCACGGCGCGAATCGGCGCGGCAACAGGCTGCCCCGCGACGAGCGCCGCGGTCAGTTGCTGGTAGCTGCCAGCGAGATTTTCGTTGACCGCGGCTATCACGCCGCCGGGATGGACGAGATCGCCGACCGCGCGGGCGTTAGCAAACCCGTTCTGTACCAACACTTTTCCAGCAAGCTTGAGCTGTATCTCGCGGTGCTGGGCCGCCACGTGGAGAACCTGGTGTCGGGGGTGCGCCAGGCGCTGCGCACGACGACCGACAACCGGCAACGGCTGCGGGCCGCGGTGCAGGCCTTCTTCGACTTCATCGAGCACGACAGCCAGGGCTACCGGCTGATCTTCGAGAACACGGTCTCGGGCGTCGGTCAGGTGACACAGCAGGTGGACGGCGCGACGGAAGCCTGCATCGATGCGGTGTTCGACCTGATCAGCCGCGATTCCGGGCTTGATCCGTACCGCGCGCGGATGATCGCGGTCGGGCTGGTCGGCCTGAGCCAGGTGTCGGCGCGGTATTGGCTGGAAGCCGACCGCCCGATCTCCAAGGAAGATGCCGTCGACGGCACCGTGCTGCTGGCCTGGGGCGGCCTGTCACACGTGCCGCTGGCGCGGCCCGAGTAGGCATCGGTCGGCAGTAGTTGTCCGGCACTGGCTATCCGACGAAGCCGACCCTGGGCACGTCGGCCGCGCCGATCTCGACGTAGGCGATCTTGGCGGTGGGCACCAGGAACTTCCGGCCCTTGTCGTCGGCGAGGCTGAGCACGTCGGATCCCTTGGCAAGAGCGGTGCTCACCAGCTTCTCCACCTCGGCTTGCGCCTGCGAACTGCGGAACACCAGCTCGCGCGGGCTGTCCGCGACTCCGATCTTGACCTCCACGCTGACCTTCCTTCGTCGGCTCACTGACTGAAAAGGCTAGTGGACGCGTGCGGTGTCCAGTGGGCCCGACCCGTTCGCGGCACGCGAAGCGCCGGGCCGACACGCCGTCCGGCTAGCCCGCCCGGTGGCATTCGCGTCGCTACCATCTGGGCGACGACGCAGTGGAGTGATGCGCGATGACGAGGTCGGATCCTTGGTCGTTTCGGGCAGACCCGGAACGTCAACCGACACACCCGCCCCGGCCGATCGGCGAGGACTTCGACGAGGACTACGACGGGGACATCGACGAGGACATCGACGGGGACATCGACGAGGACCTCGACGAGGAGCCCCGGGAAGACAAGAGCTGGCGCTGGGTAGCGGGAGTGGCCGGTGCGGTGCTGCTGGTCGCCGTCGTCGCGACGATCGTCATCCTCACCGGTGACAACGGCGGCGCGGTGGGCAAAGTGGTGCCCCAAACCAGCCGGCCCGCGGTGGCGCCGGCGCCACCGCCTTCGCCGCCCTCGCCGACGATCACCACATCGCTACCGCCGGAAACCGTCAGCACCGTGACGCCGTCCGCGGCGCCGACCCGGTCGAGCGCGCCGACCAGCCAGCCGCAGCGCGCGGCCGAAGCACCGCCGCCGCCGCCCGCGCCGCGGACCGTTGTCTACACGATTTCCGGCAACCGTCGCGCCGGCGACCTGGTGACCGTCACCTACACCGACGAGCGGGGCGCATTCCACACCGACCTCAACGTGTTGCTGCCGTGGTCGCGAACGTTCGTGATGAACCCCGACGTGACGGTCAACTCCGTCACCGCCACCAGCTTCGCCAGCCAACTCAACTGCACGATCACCGACGGGCTCGGCGGCACGCTGGTGTCACAGAACTTCAACACGATAGCGGCGACCTGCAACCACTAAGCCAGGCCGAGCTCCTTCATTCGCTCGGCGTGCGTGCGCTGCAGCCGGTCGAAGAATTCGGCGATCTGGCCAAGGCCGCCGGTGGCGGATACCACCAGATCGGCGAGTTCGTCGTGTTCGGCCAGCACGAACTGCGCCTGGGTGATGGCCTCGCCGAGCAGCCGGCGGGCCCACAGCGTCAGCCGGCTGCGCTGCCGTCCGCTTGCGGTCACCGCGGCGCGCACCTCGGCGACCACGAACTGTGAATGACCGGTCTCGGCCAGTACCGCGCGCACCACGGCGGCGACGTCGTCGGGCAGCACGTCGGCGATCTCGAGATAGAAGTCGGCGGCCAGCGCATCGCCGATGTAGGTCTTCACCAACGCCTCCAGCCAGGTGCTCGGCGTGGTCAACCGGTGATAATTCTCCAGCGCCGAGACGTAGCCGGCCATCGCCTGCTCGACGTCGATTCCCCGCTCCGTCAACGCATCCCCGAGAAGCTCGTAATGGTGCATCTCGGCGGCGGCCATGCTGGCCATCGCGATGCGGCCACGCAGATTCGGCGCCATCCGGGCCTCGTCGGTGAGCCGGTAGAACGCCGCGACCTCGCCGTAGGCCAGCAATGCGAACAGCTTGTTGATGCCCGGGTGGTCGGCGGTGATGCGCGGCGCGGCCGGCTCGGCCGAGACGTGCGGACTTGCCGCGGGCTGCGTCGAGCTCATGGCCCACACTGTAGCCCGGTATCATGGTGTTACAGGTGGTGCAACGTCGCCGCCTGTGATGTATGGAGATATGTGCGTGCACGCAGTTGGCCCGCCTAATAGCGCAGGGGCCCTCGGGAATCGTGAACCGGAGTCGAAACTCGTGCGCGCGTGGACCGCGACGAGGAACGACACGGAAGGCGTATGACCCCTCTCATATCCGCACCCAAAACAACATTTGCCAAACTTGGCGTTCGCGACGAAATTGTGCGCGCATTGGCCGAAGATGGCGTCGAACATCCCTTTGCTATCCAGGAGCTGACGCTGCCGCTGGCGCTGGCCGGCGACGACTTGATCGGGCAGGCCCGCACCGGCATGGGCAAGACGTTCGCATTCGGTGTGCCGCTGTTGCAGCGCATCGCATCAGATGAAGCTCGCCCGCTGAGCGGCATCCCTCGGGCGCTGATCGTGGTGCCCACCCGGGAGCTGTGCCTGCAGGTGTCGGGCGACCTGGCCACCGCCGCGAAATACCTGACCGCCGGTGACCGGCCGCTGACCGTCGTCTCAATTTACGGTGGTCGCCCGTACGAGCCGCAGATCGAGGCGCTGCGCGGCGGCGCGGATGTCGTCGTCGGCACGCCCGGCCGCCTGCTCGACCTTGCCCAGCAAGGCCATTTGCGGCTCGGCGGGCTCAGCGTGCTGGTGCTCGACGAGGCCGACGAGATGCTGGACCTGGGCTTCCTGCCCGACATCGAGCGCATCCTGCGGCAGATCCCCGACGCACGGCAGTCGATGCTGTTCTCGGCGACCATGCCGGACCCGATCATCACGCTGGCCCGCACGTTCATGAACCGGCCCACCCACATTCGCGCCGAGGCGCCGCACACCTCCGCGGTGCACGACGCGACCGAGCAGTTCGTCTACCGCGCCCACGCGCTCGACAAGGCCGAGCTGGTCAGCCGGGTGCTACAGGCCCGCGGGCGCGGCGCGACGATGATCTTCACCCGCACCAAGCGCACCGCGCAGAAGGTCGCCGACGAGCTGGCCGAGCGCGGGTTCAAGGTCCGCGCGATCCACGGCGACCTCGGCCAGGTGGCGCGGGAGGGGGCGCTCAAGGCGTTCCGGGGCGGCGACATCGACGTGCTGGTCGCCACCGACGTCGCCGCGCGCGGCATCGACATCGACGACGTCACCCACGTCATCAACTACCAATGTCCCGAGGACCAGAAGACCTACATCCACCGCATCGGGCGCACCGGCCGCAAGGGCCGCGCGGGCGTGGCGGTCACCCTGGTCGCCTGGGACGAGCTCGAACGTTGGGCGGTCATCGACAAGGCGCTCGGCCTGGACTGCGCCGAACCGGCAGAGACCTACTCCAGCTCGCCGCACCTGTACGCCGAGCTGGGCATTCCGACCGATGTCGGCGGCAGGGTCGGGCCGCCCCGATCGACCGGGCCGGCCAAGAAGCAGCCAAAGGCCCACGACGGCGCCGAGCGGCCAGCGGGTAACCGGACGCGGCGCCGCACCCGGGGCGGCAAACCGGCCACCGGCCACGCCGGGCAGCCGGCGCAGAGCGAGACGCCGACCGCCGACGCGGCCGCTTCCGACCACGCCGTACACACGCGCCGTCGTCGCAGGCGGCGCCGCGGGGCAGCCGCAAACGCCAAGTAGACAACATGATTCGACCCGAGCGGCGGACCCGGGCCGACCTCATTGCGGCGCTCGCGATCATTGTGGTGGTCGCGGTCGCGGCCGCGTTGATCTGGTGGACCAGCGACGCGCGGGCCACCATCAGCCGGCCCGCGACCACACCGGCGCCCAACACCGCGCCGGCCCGCGCGCTGCCCGCGGCACTGAACCAGCTGTGGACGGCGCCAAGCCCGAAGACCGACACCCCGGTCGTGGTCAGCGGAACCGTCGTCACCGGCGACGGCCGCGAGCTCGTCGGTCGCGACCCGAAGACCGGCGGGCAACGCTGGCTGTTCGGCCGAGATCGCGAACTGTGCGGGGTGACCTGGAGCTACGACCTGGCGGTGGCCGTCTACCCCGACGGCCGCGGCTGCGGTCAGGTCAGCACCGTCGACGGCGCCACCGGGCGACGCGGCCCGACCCGCACCGGCTACGCCGACAAGCAGGTCACGCTGGCCTCCGACGGCATCACGGTGCTCGCGTGGGGCAGCACCCGGGTGGAAATGTGGCGCTCGGACATGGTGCGCACGCTGGCGTGGGGCCCGCTCGACGCGCCGATCAATCCGCCGGTGCAGCCGCAGCCGCCGTGCACTTTCGTCTCGGTGGCGGCCAGCTCCGACGCGGCGTCGATTCTCGAGGCCTGCCCGAATGCGCCGGATCTGCG
>NZ_DASQVQ010000038.1:0-64406 GCF_035640695.1 Mycobacterium sp. | reverse complement strand
CTGCTTGAAGAACCGGCGAATCTCGCCCACATGGGCGTTATTGATCTGTCCGGCCCGCTGGGCCGCCGCGGTGGCCGGCCACCACGGCCCCAACGGCTCACCGGTCAACGAGGTGCGCGGGCCCAGCTGCTCGGCATCGCGCACCCGCCGGCGGGCCTCGGCCGGGGTGATGCGCAGCCGATCGGCCAGCGCATTGGGCAGCGACCCGCCAAGCTCGACCGGTGTCGCGCGCTCATCGACCAGATTGATGGCCCGATGCTCGATCACCGGCAGCATCCGCCGACCGGTCTCGGCCCCCTCCAACACCGAAAACAACTCCGGGGTGGTCAATGCATCGACGTCCAGCGCGGCCAGCTCCTGTGAAGCCGCGCGATACCGATCCAAGACAGCGGCCACGCCATCCCGATCCGGCACCTCATTCGAACGCATGCCTCGACGCTATCGATAGACACCGTCACGCCCATGTCGTTATCCACAATGCAAAGCCGTTGTGGATAAAAACCTTTCAAGACCGCCAATGCCAATTAGTGGTTCTTGGGCCGGGTCGTCGCGTACACCCAGGACAGGAACTGGCCCACCGCGTCGGCGGTGTAGTGCGCTCGAGGTGAGCCGAAAATGTCGAATGCGTGCTGCGTGTGCGGCAATTCGGCATACGCCACGGGCGATTTCGACACCTTGCGCATCGCGGCGGCGAACGAACGCGCCTCCTGGACCGGGATGAGGGAGTCGTCGGTGCCGTGAACCACGAAAAACGGCACCGCATCTCGTGTCATCCACCGCAACGGTGACGCATCGATGAATAGTTGTTCGTTCTCGAAGAGCTGCTTCTTCACCACGATCCGTTCCAGCAACAGCATGAACTGCCGACGGCCGTTGCCTGCGGTACTGAACCAGTCGTAGCGCCCGTACAGCGGCACCGCCGCCACCACCGACGTGTCGGCCTCTTCGAATCCCGGCTGGAACTGTGGCTCGTTGGGCGTCAGTGCGGCCAGCGACGCGAGATGTCCGCCCGCCGATCCGCCGGTGATCGCGACGAATTCCGGGTCACCGCCGAACGACGCGATGTTGTCCTTCACCCATGCCAGCGCCCGCTTGACGTCGACGATGTGGTCGGGCCAGGTGTGTCTGGGGCTGACCCGGTAGGCCAGCGACACGCAGATCCAGCCACGGTCGGCGAGGTGACCCATCAGCGGATAGGCCTGCGGACGGCGCATGCCGATTGCCCACGCGCCGCCTGGGACCTGAACCAGCACCGGTGCTTTCCCGTCGCGGGGCAGATCCCGGCGGCGCCACACGTCGGCCAGATTCGCTCGCCCGTACGGTCCGTAACACACGGTGCTCTGCTTGTCGACGTACCGCCGGCGCGCGACCGTAGTTCGCCATGCGCTCGGCCGCCCGGTCGGCGACGGCGTCGCCGGCAACATCTTGAGCGCGTCGATGTAGTCGGGGCCGAGTTCTTCGCGCAGCGCTTCCCGCAGCGGCGCACCGGAGGTCACGTTGCGGCGATGCAGCACCGCGAGGATCGCCCAGCTGGCGGCCGTCAACGCGAGCGCCGCCCTGCCGCGCCGGCCGCTGAAGTCGCCGCGGCGCCCGCGTCGCAGCGCGTCCAGCACCGAGGCGGTCAGGTACAGCGACGGGACCTCCGAGACCGGCCACCCGAACCAGAACACGGCGATCGTGATGTAGCCGTTGCGCCCCAACGGCCGAAAGCCGTTGAGCGCATTGATGAATTCCACCACCGCCCGCAACAGCGGACGCCGCCGCCCCGACAGCGCCCGCCGCCCCGGCAGCGCCCGCCGCCCCACCCCGCCGCTACTTCTCATCGCCGGCCGATGCGTGCACACGTGCCCGTAACTCGTTGCGGAGGATCTTGCCGGTAACGCTTCGCGGCAGCTCGTCGAGCACCGTAATCTCGCGCGGCACCTTGTAATTGGCGAGGTGATCGCGCACGTGGTTCTTGAGGTCGTCCGGTGTTGCGGCGCCGCCCGGTTCGAGGACGACGAACGCGGTCAGCCGCTGACCGTACTGTTCGTCGTCGACGCCGAGCACCGAGGCCTCGGCGACTTCGGGGTGCGCCACCAAGGCGTTCTCCACCTCGATCGGGTAGACGTTCTCGCCGCCCGACACGATCATCTCGTCGTCGCGGCCCACCACGAACAACCGACCGGCCTCGTCGAGGTAGCCCAAATCGCCCGAGGCCATGAAGCCATCATGAAAGTCCTTGGTCGCACCCGACGTGTAGCCGCCGAATTGAGTGTCGTTGCGCACGAAGATCTGGCCCGTCTGCCCCGCCGGCACTTCCTTGAAATCCTTGTTTAGAACGCGGATTTCGGTTCCCGGCGCTGGCTTGCCCGCAGTATTGGGGGCGGCGCGCAGATCCGCGGGCGTGGCACAGGCGATCAAGCCGGCCTCGGTGGCGTTGTAGTAGTTGCAGATCACGTCGCCGAACTCGTCCATGAATGCGGTGACGACGTCGGGCCGCATCCGGGATCCGGAGGCGGCGGCAAACCGTAATGATCTGCCGCTGTAGCGCTTTCGGACCTCCTCGGGAAGATCGATGATGCGATCGAACATCACCGGCACGACGCACAGGCCGGTGGCTCGGTACCGGTCGATCAGTTCCAGCGTGGCCTCGGGGTCGAACTTGCGGCGGGTCACGATCGTGCATGCCATCGTTGCGGCGAACACGAGCTGCGAAAAGCCCCACGCGTGGAACATCGGCGCCGCGATCACGGTGTATTCCTCGGCCCGCCACGGGGTGAGGTCGAGGATCGCCTTGAGCGCCCCCGCCCCTGCGCTGCCCATCTTGGCGCCCTTGGGTTTTCCGGTCGTGCCGGACGTGAGCAGAATCATTCTGCCCCGTTGGCCGGTCCGCTTGGGACGTTGGCCGGCGTGCGCCTCGATCAGTTTCTCGACGGTCAGGTCGTGGGCCGCCGGGTTCTCAGCCCATGCGACGATCCGCGTGGTGTCGGGTTGATCCGCCAGTGCGCGGCCCACCGTCTCCGTGAACTCCTCGTCGTAGATGACCGTGTCGGCACCCTCGCTCCGGATCACCTCGGCCAGCGCCGGGCCGGCGAACGAGGTGTTCAGTAGCAGCACGTCGGCGCCGATCCGGTTGGCGGCGATCAGCGCCTCGACGAAGCCGCGGTGGTTGCGGCACATGATCCCGATGGTTGTCCTACCGCCGCCCGGCAGCGCCTGCAACGCGGCGGCGAACGCGTCGGACCGCGCGTCGAGCTGACGCCACGTCAGGGTGCCGCGCTCGTCGACGAAGCCGGGCCGGTCCGGACAGCGCTGTGCCGCCGCGGCAAATCCCGATGTCGCCGACATGTTTTCGCGCCGCATCGCCGCTGCGATCCGCAGGTACTTGTCCGGCCGCATCGGCGCGATCAGCCCCGCGCGGCGCATCGTTGCGAGCAGTCCGCCGGCCTGGCTGAACCGATCCTGGATCGCCATCCGTCAACCGAGGATCGGCAGCCGGCGCTTGCGGGCTAGCCGGTCAAGTGCCCTCTGCATCACCTCGCGCACGTGGGCGTCCACCGCTGCGATGTCGGGGTTCTCGCCGAACTGGGCGATGATGTCGATCGGCTCGAGCACCTCGGTGACGATCTTGGCGGGCAGCGGCAGGTTGGGCGGAATGACCACGCTAAGGCCGAACGGGAACCCGAATGAGATCGGCAGGATCTTGGTGCGCGCCGCGCGCGCAATGGGGCCCAGCCGCTGGGCCAGCCACGTGCCGCGGGTCAGGTACAGCTGGGTCTCCTGCCCGCCGATCGACACCATCGGCACGATCGGTACCTCTGCCTCGATCGCCGAGCGGACGTAGCCGGTGCGGCCACCGAAGTCGACCACGTTCTCCCACACCGTCGGCCGATAGACGTCGTAGTCGCCGCCGGGAAACACCACCACGAGCCCGCCGCCGCGCAGCGATTCGGCGGCGTTCTGCGGGTTGGCCCTGATGAAGCCGAGGCGCACGAAGAAGTCCCCCGTCGGCCCGGTGAAGATCAGGTCGTGGCTGAGTGTGTAGATCGGCCGGTCGTAGCCGAACTCCTGGTAGAAGTCGACGGCGAAGATCGGGACGTCCATCGGGAACAGGCCACCGGAGTGGTTGGACACCACCAGCGCTCCGCCGGCGCGGGGAATGTTCTTCAGCCCGTGCACTTCCGACCGGAAATACCGCTTGACGAACGGCCGGAGAATGCCGATCACGCGCTCGGTAAGGCCTGGGTCCCACTTGCCGATTTCCGGGTGATCGGTATCGGTGTCGCTCACGTTTCTCCCCTGTTGGAGGGCCGCATCGGCGTCTGGCCGATGGTACCGACCGCGACTTTGCGGTCGTCCGGTAGTTTCATGTACCCGTGAGCCAACCATCTGACGCGCCGGTCGTCCTTACCGAACAACGGGACCGGATCCTGCTGATCACGATCAACCGTCCCGAGGCGAAGAACGCCGTCAACGCCGCGGTGAGCCGCGGCCTGGCCGATGCGATGGACCGGCTCGACGACGACGGCGGGCTGTCGGTCGGGGTGCTCACCGGTGCGGGCGGATCGTTCAGCGCCGGCATGGACCTCAAGGCGTTCGCCCGCGGCGAGAACGTCGTGGTCGAAGGCCGCGGCATGGGCTTCACGGAAAGACCACCGGCCAAGCCGCTGATCGCCGCCGTTGAGGGCTACGCCCTGGCGGGCGGCTGCGAGCTCGCGCTGGCCACCGATCTGATCGTCGCGTCGACGGAGTCGGCCTTCGGCATTCCGGAGGTCAAGCGCGGACTTGTCGCCGGTGGCGGCGGGCTGCTGCGGCTGCCTCGGCGGATCCCGTATCAGATCGCGATGGAGTTGGCGCTGACCGGCGAGCACGTGCCCGCGCAGCGCGCCCACGAACTTGGCCTGGTCAACGTGTTGGCCGAACCCGGCAAGGCGCTTGATGCGGCGCTGGAGCTGGCCGAGAAGATCACCGCCAACGGCCCGCTGGCCGTCGCGGCCACCAAGCGGATCATCACCGAGTCGCAGGGCTGGCATCCCGACGAGATGTTCCGCAAGCAGATGGAGATTCTGGGGCCGGTGTTCATGTCGAACGACGCCAAGGAGGGCGCGATCGCGTTCGCCGAGAAGCGCGCACCCCGATGGACGGGTACCTGACTGCCAACCCGCCCGGACCGGCTATCCGTGGCCCTTGGAGTGACGCGCTATACGGCCAAAGATGTCATCGAGCAGAAGTCCGTATCCGTTTTGCCGCAGGCTGACCCGCAGCCCCTTGTCGGGCGTGTGCTTGACCAGCCATTCACGGAGCACGACCCGCTGCGTCATCACCGACGCCTCGCTCGCGTGTAGCGTGCGCAGCAGAGCCGACGCAGTGTGGGGCTGGGTCGACTGCAACCCCCTCGCAGTGTCGCTCATGTTCACCCCCAAAAGAGACACTCTCGGTATGAATATCAGAGTAGCTCGCGGCCGCTGATTCGGGCGCCGAGTTGATTAATTGAATTAACCCAGATCCCCGGCGCCACCAGGGTCGGGCTCGGCGGTGCGAACCCCGGGACGGGCCCGATGTGTCACTCCAATAGAAGTTAGCTAGATGAAATTGGAGCGCGGTGACCGGGCTGGATCCAGATGCGCCCAGACTTGCTTTTTTGCGGCCCCGCGCGGCGTGTCGCCGCCACAACGCAGGTGTCGGCGAAACAACGGCGAACTGACCGCTGACAGGCGCAATTCAGCCATCCCAGGCACTCTGGACTGATGGAAAACAAGGTCTGGTTCATCACCGGCGCCTCTCGCGGCTTTGGTCGTGAGTTCGCGATCGCGGCGCTGCAGCGCGGCGATCTGGTAGCCGCCACCGCCCGCAATCTCGCCACCCTCGACGACATCAGAGACCGGTTCGGCGACCGCTTCCTCGCGCTGCAACTCGACGTCGATGACCGGGCCGCCGACTTCGCCGCCGTCCGCGCCGCACACGATCGGTTCGGCCGGCTGGACATCGTCGTCAACAACGCCGGATACGGCCACTTCGGCGCGTTCGAGGAACTGTCGGAAGCCGATCTGCGCGACCAATTGGAGACCAACGTGTTCGGCGCGGTCTGGGTGACCCAGGCCGCGCTGCCGTTCCTGCGGGAACAGGGCTCCGGGCACATCATCCAGATGTCCAGCATCGGCGGCATCGGGGCGTTCGCGTACCTGTCGGCGTATCACGCATCGAAGTGGGCCCTGGAGGCCATGAGCGAGTCGTTGTCGGCCGAGGTCGGCCCGCTCGGCATCAACGTGACGCTCGTCGAACCCGGCGCGTTCGCCACCGACTGGGCCGGCGACTCCGCGCGCCGGTCGGCGGAGATGCCCGAGTACGACTTCGTGCGGCAGGCCAACGCCCAGCGCCGCACCGGCCTGCAGTCCGGCGATCCCAAGGCGGCCGCCCAGGCGCTACTGGATGTTGTCGATGCCGAAAAGCCGCCGCTGCGTGTGCTTTTCGGCGCCGATACCCTCGAACGCGTCATCCCGATCTATCAGCAACGGCTGCAAACCTGGAAGGACTGGGATCACATCGCCAAGAAGGCCCACGGCTGACCGGGCGATTGCCGGACGTGGAACCGGACGTGGAATCGGCACTGGCTAAGGTCTGAATACACAGACCACAGGAGGAGCAACGCCCATGAAGGTGATCAAGTCCATCGACGACGCCGTCGCGAACGTCGGCCAGGAGCTCGGTGTCGGTGACTGGTTGCAGATCGACCAGAACCGCATCAACGCATTCGCCGACGTGACCGGGGATCACCAGTGGATCCATGTCGATCCCGAGCGGGCCAAGACCGAAAGCCCGTATGGCACAACCATCGCGCACGGCTTTTTGACGCTGTCGCTGATCCCCGCGCTTGCCAAGGACAACATGCGCGTCGAGAACGCGAAGATGGCCATCAATTACGGGCTGAACAAGGTGCGCTTCGTGGCCGCGGCGCCGGTCGACGCCCGCATCCGGGCGCGCTCCGAACTCATCGACGCCAACAAGGTCGACGACAGCGTTGTCAACCTGATCGTGCGTCACACGGTCGAGCTGGACGGGTCGGACAAGCCGGCCGCGGTCGCCGAGGCGATCGTGCGGATAATCTTCTAAGTCTGCGCGGGCAGCACGTGGTCGGCGACCTTGTCGGTGCTCAGACACAATGAGCAGACGAACGCGTCGTGTGTCTGGCAGGCGAGCATGTCGGGCCGTTCGTAACCATGATGGCACACATGGCATTTCAGATGCTCACCGGACGGGTTGCCGAGATCGTCGTACATCGGCATGTCGATGCCGTCGTGGGTGCGCCGCAAGTAGTACTTGCCTCTCGTAGCGACCGCCAGGATCGGCGGCATGACCAGCGCGATACCGATCGCCACCAGCGGTGAGTACGGCCGCAGCCCCTCGCCGAGACCGCCGAAGAAGGCAACGATCGACGTCCCCGCTGCCAGAATCATCGCCCCGAAGCCGACCGGGTTGACCGCATACAGCATGCCCCGGCGGAACTCGGGCTTCTTCGGCGACAGCCCCAGCAGATACTTGTTGAACACGATGTCCGAGGCCACCGCCACCACCCACGCCATTCCGCAGTTGGCGTAGAAGCCCAGGATGGCGTTGAGGAAGTCAAACATGTCGGCTTCCATCAGGATCAGCGCGATCAGCAGGTTGACGCCGAGGAAGACGAGCCGGCCCGGGTAGCGCTTGGTCACCCGGGTGAACGAGTTCGTCCAGGCGAGCGAGCCGGAGTAGGCGTTGGTGACGTTGATTTTGATCTGGCTGAGCACCACCAGCACCACCGCGACGGTCAGTGCAAGCCAATGCGGCATGAAGTTGCGGTAGATCTCGAGGAACTGGTGCACCGGCTGGTTGGCGATGCCGGCCGACCCCGCGACATTGACGATGAGGTAGACCGCCAGGAACAAACCCAGGATTTGCTTGACGGCGCCGAAGAACACCCATCCCGGTCCGGCCAAAATCATCCACGTCCACCAGCTGCGCCGATTGGCCGGTGTCCGCGGTGGCATGAAGCGCAGGTAGTCGATCTGCTCGGCGATCTGGGCGATCAGCGACAGGCACACGCCCGCGGCCAACAATGCCGACCCGGCACTGGGTGCGGTGTCGTGCTGGCCGCGGTAGGCGAAGAACTGGCCGACCGAATCCGGGTGGCTGATCACCAGGTACGCGAACGGGGCAGCCATCAGCAGCAGCCACAGCGGCGTGGTCCAGACCTGCAGCGATGAGAGCACCTTCATGCCGTAGACGACCAGCGGAAAGATGATCAGCGTCGATGCCGCGTAGCCGAGCCACAATGGGATGCCCAGGCCCAGCTTCAGCCCTTGAGCCATGATCGAGCCTTCGAGGGCAAAAAAGATGAACGTGAACGTCGCGAAGATGACGTTGGTGACCACTGACCCGTAGTAGCCGAAGCCGCTGCCGCGGGTGATCAGGTCCAGGTCGATGTTGTAGCGGGCGCCGTAGTAGGCCACCGGAAATCCCGTGGCGAAGATCACCACCGAGAAAATGAGGATGCCCCACAGGGCGTTGGTGGTGCCGTAGGAGATGCCGATGTTTGCACCGATCGCGAAGTCGGCGAGGTAAGCGATGCCGCCGAGCGCGGATATGCCCACCACGGCAGTCGACCATCGTCGGTAACTGCGCGGCGCGAACCGCAGCGTGTAGTCCTCCAGGGTCTCCCTGGTGGCGGTCATGGTGTCGAGCTGTGTGTCGATGTCGGCGCCGATGTCGGGCAGCGCTTCCTTGTTGAGTTGCTCAGTCATGGCTCGTCCCTCCAGCGAACTCTGCGCGACGGTACGGTCGGGTTGTTTCGAGGTTGTGACAGCCGCATTCCGGCCGTGAGGCCGCAGATGACCAAGGCCTCTTAGCAGTCCTGCCCAGCGCAGCTGACCGTGGCATGATCGGCCCCCATGCGCTTGACACCGCACGAACAGGACCGGCTGATGATTTCCTATGCCGCCGAACTGGCCCGGCGCCGCCAGGCGCGCGGACTGCGGTTGAACCACCCCGAGGCCGTCGCGGTGATCACCGACCACCTGCTCGAGGGCGCCCGCGACGGCCGCACCGTCGCTGAACTGATGGTCAGCGGCCGGGCGGTGCTCGGCCGCGCCGAGGTGATGGACGGCGTGCCGGAGATGCTCGATGACGTACAGGTGGAGGCGACCTTTCCCGACGGCACCAAGCTCGTCACCGTCCACCAGCCGATCACCTAGCCGCGCGCATGATTCCCGGTGAAATCCGCTACGGCAGTGGTGATGTCGACATCAACGCCGGTGCCCCGCGGCGGACCGTGACGGTCGTCAACACCGGTGACCGCCCAGTGCAGGTCGGCAGCCACCTGCATTTCCGGCAGGCCAACGCGGCGTTGTCGTTCGACCGCGATACCGCATACGGGCACCGGCTGGACATTCCCGCCGGCACCGCGGTGCGCTTCGAACCCGGTATCGCCCAACGTGTCTCGCTGGTGCCACTCGGCGGACGCCGGGAGGTGCCCGGACTGACCCTGAGCCCGCCGGGAAGGCTCGACGCGCGATGACCGCGCTGTCACGGGCGCGCTACGCCGAGTTGTTCGGACCCACCACCGGCGACCGGATCCGGTTGGCCGACACCGATGTGCTGATCGAGATCACCGAGGACCGCAGCGGCGGACCGGGAAGAGCGGGTGACGAGGCGGTGTTCGGCGGCGGCAAGGTGCTCCGCGAGTCGATGGGACAGGGCACCGCCACCCGCGCCATGGGCGCACCCGACACCGTGATCACCGGCGCGGTGATCCTCGACCACTGGGGAATCGTGAAGGCCGACATCGGTATTCGCGACGGACGTATCGCGGGGATTGGCAAGGCCGGCAACCCCGACATCATGGACGGCGTGGATCCGCGGTTGGTCGTCGGCCCGTCCACCGAGATCATCTCCGGCAATGGGCGCATCCTCACCGCCGGCGCGATCGACTGCCATGTGCATTTCATCTGCCCGCAGATCATGACCGAGGCGCTGGGCGGCGGTGTCACGACGGTGATCGGCGGTGGCACCGGCCCGGCCGAGGGCAGCAAGGCCACCACGGTCACGCCCGGCGCATGGCATCTGGGCCGGATGCTGGAGGCGTTGGATTGCTGGCCGCTGAACATCGCGCTGCTGGGCAAGGGCAACACGGTCAGCGCCGAGTCCATGTGGGAGCAGTTGCGCGGCGGCGCTTCGGGTTTCAAGGTGCATGAGGACTGGGGCTCGACCCCGGCGGCGATCGACGCGTGCCTGACGGTGGCCGACGCGTCGGGTGTGCAGGTGGCCCTGCACTCCGACACGCTGAACGAGGCGGGATTTGTCGAGGACACCATCGGCGCGATCGCCGGGCGCACCATCCACGCCTATCACACCGAGGGCGCCGGCGGCGGCCACGCACCCGACATCATCACGGTGGCCGCCGAGCCGCACGTGTTGCCCAGCTCCACCAACCCGACCCGCCCGCACACCGTCAACACTCTTGATGAGCACCTCGACATGCTGATGGTGTGCCATCACCTAAACCCGGGCGTGCCCGAGGATCTCGCGTTCGCCGAGAGCCGGATCCGTCCGTCGACGATCGCCGCCGAGGACCTGCTGCACGACCTCGGCGCGATCTCGATGATCGGCAGTGACTCGCAGGCGATGGGCCGCATCGGTGAGGTGGTGATGCGCACCTGGCAGACCGCGCACGTGATGAAACGCCGCCGCGGTGCCCTGCCCGGCGACGGCGCCGCCGACAATCACCGGGCCCGCCGCTATGTGGCCAAGTACACGATCTGCCCGGCGATCGCCCATGGACTCGACCGCGAAATCGGCTCCGTGGAGATCGGCAAGCTGGCCGACCTGGTGCTGTGGGAGCCGGCGTTTTTTGGTGTCCGCCCGGACGCGGTGATCAAGGGCGGCATGATCGCCTGGGCCGCGATGGGCGACGCGAACGCGTCGATACCGACACCGCAGCCCGTGTTGCCGCGGCCGATGTTCGGGGCCGCGGCGCCGGCGGCGGCCGCAACGTCGGTGCACTTCGTCTCGCAGCAGGCCCTTGACGCGGGCCTGGCCGAGCGGCTCGCCGTGCGCCGGCGCCTGGTGCCGGTCGGCGATGTCCGCGGGATCGGCAAGGCCGACATGCCGCTCAACGACGCCTGCCCGCGCATCCAGGTCGACCCCGACACGTTCACCGTGCGCATCGACGGCGAGGTCTTCCACGAGCAGCCGGCAACCGAGTTGCCGATGGCGCAACGGTATTTCCTGTTCTGATGGCGACGTTCTGATGGCTGATCTGGCGACACTTCTGGCACTGGCCGACTCGCGGCTGCCGGCCGGCGCGCATGTGCATTCCGGCGGTGTCGAGGAGGCGGTCGCCGGCGGGCTGGTCACCGATGTCGCGACGCTGCGCGCGTTTCTGTGCCGCCGGATCCGCACTCATGGTTTGGTGACCGCGTCGGTGGCCGCGGCCGTGCATCGCGGGCGCCTGTCGATCCGCGCCGCCGACGCCGAAACCGACGCCCGCACACCGGCTCCCGCCGCGCGGCAGGCGTCGCGTGCCCAGGGCCGCGGGCTGGTGCGGCTGGCCCGGAGAGTATGGCCGCATTTCGACTGGGCGCCCCTCGGTGCGGCCCCGCATCTGGCGGTCGCCGCCGGGACGGTGGGCGCGGCCGCCGGGATCACGCCGCGCAACACCGCACTGCAGGTGGTGTACACGACGATGACCGGCTCGGCCACGGCCGGGCAGCGGCTGCTGGCGCTGGACCCGGCCGACGTGGCGACGCTGAGCTTCGAGCTGGCGCAGTTGTGCGAACAGACCGCCGCCGCCGCGTGCGCCGCACTGAGCGACCTGTCGGACCCGCTGCTCGACGAGTTGGCGCAGCGGCACGCCCAACGATCCCGACCGCTGTTCGTTTCCTGAAAGGCCCCCGATGCCACCACATTTCGTCGACGGCCAGCCACACGTCCATGTGGACCGGCCGAAGCGCCCCCGCCGGCCCGACGAGCCGCTGCGCATCGGCATCGGCGGACCCGTCGGCTCGGGTAAGACCGCGTTGGTGGCCGCGCTGTGCCGAGCGTTGCGCAGCGAACTGTCGCTGGCGGTACTGACCAACGACATCTACACCACCGAAGACGCCGACTTTCTGCGCCGCCATGCGGTGCTGCCCGATCGCCGCATCGCCGCGGTGCAGACCGGGGGTTGCCCACACACCGCGATCCGCGACGACATCACCGCCAACCTCGACGCGATCGATGACCTGATGGCCGGCAACGACACGCTGGATCTGATCCTGGTCGAATCCGGGGGCGACAACCTGACCGCAACGTTTTCCTCCGGGCTCGTCGACGTGCAGATATTCGTGATCGACGTGGCCGGCGGCGACAAGGTGCCCCGGAAGGGCGGTCCCGGGGTCACCTACTCGGACCTGCTGGTGATCAACAAGACCGATTTGGCCGCGTCGGTCGGTGCCGACCTGGAGGTGATGCGCCGCGACGCCGCGGCCGTACGGCGAGACCGGCCCACCGCGATGATTTCCCTGACCGCGGATCCGTCGGCCGGGCCGGTGCTGGCGTGGGTGCGCGAGCAGCTGCGCATCGCGCGGACGGTGTGATGCATTCGGACGTGCTCATCGCGGCGCACCCGGGCAGGCCCGCGTGCATCGAGTGCCGGGGGGCGGTGCAGGCACGCCGCACCGGGCCCGACACCGTTCACCTGGTGTCGGCGGCCGCCGGCCCGTTAGGCGGCGACACGATCCGGATGCGGGTGATCGTCGAGGCCGGCGCGCGGCTTCGGTTGCGCAGCGTCGCGGCGAGCCTGGCTCTGCCCGGCGCCGCCAGCGCGCGGTCGCGCACGTGCTGGCTGCTCGAGGTCGCCGGTGATCTCGACCTCGACCCGGAGCCCACCGTGGTGGCCGCCTCCGCACGCCACCACAGCGACACCCGGCTGCAGCTGACCGAGGCCGCGGTTGTGCGGATCCGTGAGCGCGCGCAGATCGGCAGAAGCGGCGAGCGCGAGGGGTTCTGGTCGAGTTCGCTACACGCCGACGTTGGGCCGGCACCACTGCTGCGCCACCGCGTCGAGCTGGGCGCCGGGTCGCTGACCGACGACGAGATCGCGGCACCGACCGCGCACGTCGGCGAATTCCGTTACCCCGCAGCCGAGACCGAGCCGGCCGGAGTGACGCTGGCGTTGGCCCGCGGCGGATGCCTGTCGAGCTGGCAAGGCGCTCGACTCGCTTAGGTCCGACGGAGACGCCCCGCGGGGCCTACGCGGCGACGGCCTCGATCACGCTGTGCGGAGAATCCGCCGTCAGCACCGCGGTGCGGCGCAGCCCGGCCCTGTGCAGCAGCGCGTCGAACTCCGGCAGCGAGCGTTCGCGCCCGTTGACGACTGCGAGCATGTTGAGGTCCATCAGTGGTGCCAGGCTGTCCTCGCCGTTATCGCCCACAACGAGTTCGATGATCGCGATCCGGCCGCCCGGTTCCATCGCCTCGCGGCACCTGCGCAGAATCTTCACGCAGCTCTCGTCGTCCCAGTCGTGCAGGATGAACTTCAGTAGATACAGGTCACCGGATGGAACCGAGTCGAAGAAGTCGCCACCCACGACCTCGGTGCGTCCGGCGAAGCCGTTTCGAGCGATGTCCGGCTCAGCGTCTCGGGCGATGTTGGGCCGATCGAACACGATTCCATGCAGACCCGGGTCGGCCTTCTGCAGCAGCGCCAGCAGCGCACCGCCGGCCCCACCGACGTCCACTGCGCACCGCACATTCGTGGTGTCGATCAGGGCGGCGAGTTCCGGCGCCCACACCGATGTGCCGCTGCTCATGCCGGCAGTGAATTCCTGCGCCAGCTCGGGGTTGTGTTCCAGGTAATCGAAGAAATCCATGCCGAGCGCGTTGTGTGCCTGGCTGTGGCCAGTGCGCACCGACGCGCCTAATTTGAGCCAGGGCAGCCAGGACGCCCTGTTGTTGAGCCCAATGGCCAAGGCACGCAGAGAACGGGGCGCTTCCGTGCGCAACGTGTCGAGCAGTGCCGTGCCTCGAAACCGGCCGGCGTCGTCGGTGGTGAGCAATCCGAAGGCAGCGCAGGCGCGCATCAGCCGGAAGGTGGTACCCGGCGCGGTGCCCTCGCGTTCGGCGATCTCCTGCGCGCTAAGCGGGCCGGCGGCCAGATGGTCCGCCAGCGACAGTTCGGCGGCCGTTCGGACGATCTGGCTGACACAGAAGCCGAAAATCATCTCCGTCATTTCTCGATGGGGGTCGACGACAAGGGCGTAATCAGACTGCGGCTGCGGCATCGGGTCTCCTTTCAACGATGGTGGGGACCGGTGCGGGGCCCTCCATGGGACAACGCCCCGTATGGCCGAAACCGTTCAATCGCGCAGGAGTTCCACAGTTTGTTTTATCTACGCTGGCCGTCCAGATCCGCGGTCAGCTGTTGAATCGTCTCGTCGAATCCCCGGTCGCGGCGGCCGCCGCCGTTGGCCTGCTGTCGATTTGGCTCGCGCAGTACCTGTGAGTGCGACTCGCGACGAGCGGCGGGTCCTAGCCGCTTTTCTCGAGCGCCACCATCGCGGCGGCGACCGCATAGTACTTGTTGTCGCCCAGTTGGCGAACGGTCTTGATGTTGAACGCCTTCTCCAGCGCCTTCGCGTCGTCGTCGGTGACGCCGGCCAGCGCCGCCGGGGACGCGTCCAGGATCTCCTTGAGCGACTTGTCCTCGTACGCCTTGTCGAGGGCCTTTGCGAGGTCAACGGATACCGACATGACTTCCCTCCGATCAAGCAGTGGTGCCCAACATCTCACGCCGAACGGAAAATACCCTAGTCCGCCAACCTCGGACCCAACAGACCTCCGCGCACGGCGATGTCAGGTCAGCGTGTAGCCCATCGGCAGCAACACGCTCTTCGACTGGCAGAAGTGCTCAACACCCTCGGGGCCGTTCTCTCGTCCTATGCCGGAATTCTTGTAGCCGCCGAACGGTGAACCCGGATCGAAGGCATACCAGTTGATTCCATATGTCCCGGTACGGATTTTCGCGGAAATCTCGATGCCCTTCGGCACGTCGGTCGTCCAGACGCTGCCGGCCAGCCCGTACACCGAGTCGTTGGCGATCCGGATCGCGTCGTCCTCGGTGTCGTATCCGATGATGCACAGCACCGGCCCAAAGATCTCCTCCTGCGCGATCGTCATCTCGTTGCCCACGTCGGCGAAGACTGTGGGCTGCACGAAGTAGCCGCTGTCCAAACCTTCGGGGCGGCCGCCGCCGGTGACCAGCCGCGCGCCCTCGGCGATGCCCTTCTTGATGTAACCCTCGACCCGGGCGCGCTGGCGCTCGGAGATCAGCGGACCGATCTGCGTGGCCGGGTCGGACGGCAGCCCGACGGGCAACGCCTCGACGAAATTCTTGATGGCTTCGACGATTTCGTCATAGCGCGACCGCGGCGCCAGGATTCGCGTCTGGTTCACGCAGCCCTGCCCGGCATTCATCAGGCCCGAAAACACCAGCATCGGCACCGCGGCGGCCAGGTCGACGTCCTCGAGGATGATGGCCGCCGACTTGCCGCCCAGCTCGAGCGTGCACGGCTTGAGCATGTCGGCCGCCCGCTTGCCGATCTCACGACCGACATCGCTGCTGCCGGTGAACGTCAGCATGTCCAGATCGGCGTGCGAGGTCAGCGCCTGTCCGGTCTCGACACCGCCGGGCACCACCGACAACACACCCTCGGGCAGCCCCGCCTCGGCGAAAACCTCCGCGAGCGCGTTCGCGGTCAGCGGGGTCTCCGCCGCCGGTTTCAGCACCACCGTGCAGCCGGCCAGCAGCGCCGGGCCGAGCTTGTTGACGGCAAGGAACAGCGGCACGTTCCAGGCCACGATCGCGCCGACCGCGCCGACCGGCTCCTTGCTGACAATGGTCTGCCCGTACGCGCCGTTGCGGGTCTCGGTCCACGTCACCTTGTCGGCCGCGCCGGCGAAGAAGTTCAGCGATCCGAGGGAGCCGGCCCAGTGCATGGTCTCGACGATGGTCGGCGGCGCACCGACCTCGCCGGTCAGCAGGTAGGTGAAGTAGTCCTTGCGGTCCTCGAGCAGCTTGACCGCGGCCTCGATCACGGCGGCCCGCTGCGCCGGCGGGGTGGACGGCCACGGTCCGTCGTCAAATGCTCTCCTGGCCGCCGCAACCGCCGCGTCGACGTCGGGCGCCGCAGCAAGTGGCACCCGGCCGACGTACTCACCGGTGGCCGGCGAATGGACCTCGATGACCTCGTTGGTCGACGGCGAAGTCCACATGCCGCCGATGAACAGCTTGTCCCATTCGGTCTTGTAGTCGGTCATGCGCCTCCTGTCATAGCGGAATCCAGGGCGGTCCAGTAGGTGCCGTCGAGCATCCTCACCAGCGTGTCACGGTGCAGGATCATGCTGTCCCGATCGTCGGGCAGTTCACCTTGACCAAAAGCAATGGCGCGCAATTGAATTCGCACCATGATGATGGCGTGCCGGAGCGCGGCGTACGCGGTGTAGAAGTCCAGGTCGGCGGGACGATGGCCGGTGATGTCGGCGTAGGCGTCGGCGACGTCGTCGCGACGCAGGAAGTCCGGCAGCCCGGGCAGGCCCGCGGCGTTGGCCAGATCCTGGAAGAACCGGTGCAGGAAGATCATCCAGCCCAGGTCGAGCTCCCGCGGGCCGAGCGAGGCCATCTCCCAGTCCAGCAGGGCCACCGGTGTGAAATCGCGGTAGATGATGTTGCCGATCCTCGCGTCGCCCCACGAGAGCACCGGGTCCGACTCGTTCGGCCAATGCTCGCGCAGCCAGTCGAAGCCGCGCTCGATCAGCGGCACGTCCGCGCCGATCCATTCGTAGTACTCCTCGGTGTGCCGGACATGGGCGTGCAGCGCCGTCTCGCCGGGACGCCGACGATCGAGGAATCCGAAATCGGCCGCCGCGGCGGCGTGCACCCGGGCCAGCTGTTCGACCGTCGCGTGCTGCAGCCGCCGCCGGTCGGCGGCGCTTGCGTCGGACAGCCAGGACCCGAACGTGTACGGCATCACGTCGGGGGGAATCTCACCGTCGATTCGGGTCATCACGAAAAACGGCGCGCCCATCGGTGCGGGGTCGTTCTCGCACCACAGCACCCCCGGCACCGCGGGCCGGTTCAGCTGTGTCCGCAGCCGCCGCAGGGTCAAGAACTGGCAGCGCATGTCGTAGTGCGGAAACACCGGGCGCGACCGCGGCTGCGGTGCGATCCGCACCACGAGCCGATGCGGTTCGCCGTCCCAGCCGGCGTCCACCAGGATCGTTTCGCTGGACATGCCGGTGGACGACGGCACCGTGGCCGACGCGACGGCGGCGCCGGGCTGGCGGCCGGTCAGCCACCGCTCGAAGTCGGCGCGCAGCAACTCGGGATCACGCTGCGACGCGCTGGGGCGGGCCCGCTCCGCAGCGGCGTACTCGGCCATCATCGACCACCCTAACCCAGCCGCAACCACAACGAGAACCTGTTCCAGTCAAGCATCAATGCGGCCGAAGAACCAGCACCAGGTTGCTGACCAGAAATTCCCTCAGCACCGGCGTGCGCATCATCCACCACGCCCATCGAGGGTGGTAGCGAGGAAATGCGGCCTCCAGTGCCCCCGTGGCGTCGGCCCACCGCAACCCGTCGGCCGCCGAGACCGCGAACAGTGAAGACCCGTAGTTGTTCTTCGCCGGATGTCCGTGCCGTCGGGCGTACCAGGCCGCCGCGCGGGCACCGCCGAAGTAATGCGTCAGGCCCATTTCGTGGCCGCCGAACGGGCCCAGCCACACCGTGTAGGACAGCACCGCCAGCCCACCCGGTTTGGTGACGCGCAGCATCTCATCACCGAGCCGCCACGGCCGCGGCACGTGCTCGGCGACGTTCGACGACAGACAGATGTCGACGCTGTCGTCGGCGAACGGCAGCGCCATGCCCGAGGCCCGGACGAAGTTGGCGGCTTCCCGGTCGACGGTCGGCCCGGCGTGCATCTCGGCCGCGTCGGGCTCGACGGCCAGGTACTGCACGCCCGCCTCGGTGAATTTCTTCGCGAAGTAGCCGGGACCGCCGCCGACGTCGAGCAGCACTCGGCCCGCCGGCGACGCACCGTGGGTGGCCCGCCACAGGTCGTCGACCATCGCGACGGTGTCGTCGGCCAGCGCGCCATAGAAACGATGCGGTTGTCGCTGCTCGAACCGGAACTCCGCCAACAGCCGCAGCGAACGACGCAGGGTTGCCCGCCCGGCGAAGATGTCGGTGGCCGCCATCGGCCTGAGGCTACGCTGAACCGGATGTCGTTCGCCGCGAGGAATCGAGGGGGCGTCGGCGCGGTGCTGCTGCTGTGCTGGCGCGACATCGGCCATCCTCAGGGTGGCGGCAGCGAGATGTACCTGCAGCGGATCGGCGCGCAATTGGCGGCCTCGGGGATCGCGGTGACGCTGCGCACCGCGCGGTATCCGGGTTCGCGGCGCGACGAGGTGGTCGACGGGGTGCGCATCAGCCGCGGCGGTGGCCGCTTCTCGGTGTACCCCTTGGCGCTGCTGGCGATGGCGGCGGCCAGGGTCGGGCTGGGCCCGCTGCGGCACGTGCGGCCCGACGTGGTGATCGACACGCAGAACGGGTGGCCGTTCTTCGCCCGGCTGGTGTTCGGCAGGCGGGTCGCGGTGCTGGTGCATCACTGCCACCGCGACCAGTGGCCGCTGGCCGGCCGCTGGCTGGGCCGGCTCGGCTGGTACTGCGAGTCGCGGCTCTCGCCGCGGATGCACCGGCGCCACCAGTACGTGACGGTGTCGCTGCCGTCGGCGCGCGACCTGGCCGACCTCGGCGTCGGCCCCGACCGCATCGCGGTCGTGCGCAACGGGCTTGACCAGGCTCCGCCACACACGCTGAGTCTGCCGCGCGCCGCGGCCCCGCGGGTCGCCGTGCTGTCCCGGCTGGTGCCGCACAAGCAGATCCAAGACGCCCTGGCGGCGGTCGCGGTGCTGCACAGGACGATGCCCGCTCTGCACCTCGACATCATCGGCGGCGGCTGGTGGCGGGACCGGCTGATCAACCACGCCGATCGACTGGGCATCTCTGCTGCGGTGACATTCCACGGACATGTCGGCGATGTCACCAAACACGAGTTGCTGCAACGGGCGTGGGTGCATGTACTGCCGTCGCGCAAGGAGGGCTGGGCGCTGGCGGTCACCGAGGCGGCCCAGCATGGCGTGCCGACGATCGGTTACCGGTCCTCGGGCGGATTGAACGATTCGATTGTCGACGGGGTGACCGGCATGCTGGTGGACGACCGGGCCGAGCTGGTCGAGCGGCTCGAGGAGCTGCTCTCCGATCCCGTGCTTCGCGATGAGCTTGGCCGCAAGGCACAGGCCCGCAGCGCGGAATTCTCTTGGCGGCAAAGCGCTTCCGCGATGCACACCGTACTGCAGGCGGTGCTGGCCGGCCAGCGGGTCAGCGGCCTGGTCTGACTACCGCACCTCGCCCGCTGCGGACCGCGCCGACCGCCATGCCCGCGGCGCCGGCCGCCAGCACCGCCAGCCACACCAGATGCGCGGCCACCATCAGCGCGCGCCGGCCGGCCGATGCGCCGGGCCGGTCGCCGCCGACCCGGTACACCGTCAGGTCGTGGTCGTGGTAGGCCACCGGCAGCTCACCGAGAGTCCTTGCCGCCGAGCCGGTTTCACCACCGGTGCCCGACTCGACGACGACCCAGCCGGTGCCTGCGCGAGCCAATGACGCCGGATCGGCGCCGGTCAGCAGCAGCCGCTGGACGTCGCGGGCGCGACGGCCCTCGCCGCGCACCGTCTGCCCCGAGATCGTCAGGTCACCGGTCGACAACACCTCGGCACGCACCCACCGCGGCAACGGATCCAGCACCGGCGCGGCACCCGACCACCCGAACCGGCGCATCGTGTCGGCGGGCAGCGCCGCGACCGGGCGCGGCTCGGCGTTGATCGTCGCCGCCACCGCCGCCCACCCCGGCGGGTAGCGCACCGCGACGACCTTCCCGCCGACACCCCAGGCCAGGTCCGCCAGCACCGCCACCAATGCCACGCAGCACGCCGCAGCGGCCAATGCCGGTCGCAGCCAACGCCGCAATGTCAGCACCGCGGCCGCGCCGGCCAGCGCATACCCGGGCATCGCGAGCGCAACCCACTTTTGCCCGTCGCGTACCACGCCGAGTTCCGGAACGGCCCGCAACACCGCCCCGACGAGCGACTGGCCCGGGCCGGTGGCCATCCCCGCGGGCACCAACACCGCCACCGCGCCCAGCACCAGCAACGCCACCGCGACCGGCCGGTGCCGCAGCGCCGGTACCCCGATCGCCACGATGCCGAGCAACACCGCGGCCGCAACCACCGCGAAAGGCGTTGTGCGGGAAGCGGGTACCGCACCGGCGTTCCAGATGCCGCCGAGTGACGCCAGGCTCGTCAGCGTGCCCAGACCCGGCTCGGCCCGCGCCGCGAACGCCGCCACACCGCCGTCCTGGGGTGCCGCCGGCGATCCGCCGAGCGCCGAGGCGCTCAGCCACGGCAACGCCACCAACACCGCGACGCCGAGCGCACCCGCCCCGCACAGCCAGCGTCGACACCCCGCACCGGGCGCCGCGACGCACACCAGCGCGACCGTTGCGGCCATCATCAGCCCGGTCGGGGTCAACCCGGCCAGCGCAATCCAGAATGCGAGCGACCACCACGCGGCCGTCGCCCCCGAACGCAGCTTGATCATCGCGGCAGCCACCCACGGCAGGCAGCCGTAGCCGACCAGCAGGCTCCAGTGCCCCTGCAGCAGTCGCTCGCCAACATACGGATTCCACACCGCGACCGTGGCCGCGACGAATTCGCCGGATCGCCGGGCGTCGGGCACGACATGGGCCGCCAACCGCGCCGCACCCGAGCCGGCCAGCCCCAGGCCGGCAATCAGCAGCGCCTTGACCACGACGCCGCCGTCGAGTACGTGCGACGCGACCGCGACGGCGAAGTCCTGCGGCAGCGCGCGCGGAGCCGACTCGGACAATCCGAGCGCGTCGTCGGACAGATACGACCGCGGGGTCGACACCGCGTCGCGCAACAGCAGGTAGCCCGGGGCCAGCAGCGGCGCCGTCACCACCAACGCGAGCACCAGCGCGTAGGCCGCCGGAGCCGCCCGGTCGGCGACATCCGGCGCTAGCCGGCTACCTGGGCGGCGCACCCGGTGGAGCGGTTGGCGGCGTCGGGCGCCGCGTCGGCAGTTTCTCGGTTGCCGCCTCGGCGCCGGACACCGGTTCGGCCGCCTCCCCGCGCGGCCCGAAGAACCCGTGGTCGGCGGTGTCGAGGCCCGGGTCGATCAGCGTGTCCTCGGCCCGCAGGCTGAACAGGCCCAGCAGCACGCCGCCGACGATGGCGATCACCCCAATCGCGGTGAACGTGATCGGCAGAATGCGGCCCCACAGCGCAATCTGATCGCGTTGGTCGCGCGCGGCGTTGATCTGAGACTCGACGGTCGGCTCCGTGGAGGTCACCGTGTAGTCGACAAACGTCGTCTCCGGCTTCAGCGGATCGCGGGCGTAGTACTGAAATGCCCGTTCCTTTTCCTTGACGATCGTGCCGCTGATCGGATCCACCCAGAAGTCACGTTGCGCGGCGTAGTACCGGGTCATCGTGACCGGGTCGTCGGGCGGGCCGGGCAGTCCCCACTCCGACGCGCGGGCGGTGACCGTGCCGTCCTCGCTGCGGTCATACAGCGACGGGTACTTGATCGGCTCGGCGAGCTTGCCGTCGTTGTCGTAACCGACGTTCTGCTTGAAGTGATAGGCGGTCAGCCCGTTGACGTCGTCCTCGCCGTCGTAGTTGGCATCGAACGGCTTCTGCGCAATCGGATCGAAGTACGGGTACGTCTTCTTCTCGACGTTGAACGGGAACCGGTAACTCAGTCCCTCGTGTGGTAGCACCACGTTGGTCGGGGGCTTGGTGTCCTCGATCGTGCGCGGCTTTTGCACGGCGCCACCGGGGTTGGTGTCGCTGGAGACGGCCATCGCGGTGGCGCGGTTCAGCGTGACTGTGTCGACCATGGCCAGCAGCAGGCCGTTGTCCTGTTGCTTGTCGGTCCGTCGCAGCGTGGTGCCCACTTGCAGCGTCACCACCTGAGCGTTTGCCGGCGACTCGACGGTCATCTGTTGCTGCATGGTCAGCGGAACGTTCTTGTCGATCACGAAGCGCGGACTCGCCAGTGACGCGGGGTCGAGCGCGGTGCCGGTTCCGGCGCTGACCAATGTGGTGTCGATGTCCAGCGGGATCTTCCTGACCCTGTCAACCGTGTACGTCGACAGCAATAACGCGGCGATGAGCAGCGCCGCACCGAAGCCGATGATGCCGCAGGCCGCGATACGCAACGCAACAGCCCGGTTCAAACCGTGCCTCCCTCCGGCCGTTTCGACGACCGAGCCCGGTCGCGTGACCATCCGCCGCCACATGCGCCACCAGGCGGTGGAGGCAAAACTCGTTTGACCCTAACAGCCGAATTTAAGGCCACGGCTCAGCCTCCTTTACCCAGTTCCCGGGCGCTTGCTTCACCCGGTTCCCGGCACCTGTGCACCGCCCGGCACACTATTTAACGTGCCCGTGCCCAACACCGAATCGGCGGTCGGCGGAACACGGAGCTTTTTGCCCGCGGTCGAGGGAATGCGGGCCTGCGCGGCGATCGGCGTGGTGATCACCCACGTCGCATTCCAGACCGGCCACTCCTCGGGCATTTCCGGCCGGCTGTTCAGCCGGTTCGACCTCGCCGTCGCGGTGTTCTTCGCGTTGTCGGGGTTCCTGCTGTGGCGCGGCCACGCCGCGGCCGCGCGGGGGCTCCGGCACACCCCGCCGACCGGGCACTATCTGCGCTCGCGATTCGTCCGGATCATGCCCGCCTACCTCGTCGCGGTGGTGGTGATCTTGACGTTGCTGCCCGACAACCACAATCCCAGCCCGACGGTGTGGCTGGCGAATCTGACGCTGACCCAGATTTATGTGCCGCTGACGCTGACGGCCGGCTTGACCCAGATGTGGAGCCTGTCGGTCGAGGTCAGCTTCTATATCGCGCTGCCGATCCTGGCACTGGTTGCCCGGCGCCTGCCGGTGTCGGCCCGGGTGCCGGTGATCGCGTCGGTCGCCGTCGCGAGTCTGGCCTGGGGCTTCATCCCGATCCACACCGCGCAGGGCCTCAATCCGCTGAACTGGCCGCCGGCCTACGCGTCGTGGTTCGCCGCGGGCATGCTGCTGGCCGAGTGGACCGTCAGCCCGATCGGGTGGCCGCACCGGCTGGCGCGGCGGCGGGCGCTCATGGCGGTGATCGCGGTCGCGGCCTACCTGGTGGCGGCGTCGCCGCTGGCCGGCCCCGAAGGACTGACGCCGGCCACGCTCAGCCAGTTCGTGGTGCGCACGTCGATGGGCGCGGTGGTCGCCGCCGCGCTGCTGGCGCCGCTGGTGCTGGACCGCCCCGACACGCCGCATCGGATTCTGGGCAGCGCGTCGATGGTCACGCTGGGCCGGTGGTCGTACGGCCTGTTCATCTGGCACTTGGCCGCGCTGGCCATGGTGTTCCCGGTCATCGGAAAGTTTGTGTTCAACGGCGACATGCCGGTGGTGTTGGTGTTGACGTTGGCCTTCGGGTTTTCGATCGCCGCGGTGAGCTATGCACTGGTCGAGTCGCCGTGCCGGGTTGCGTTGCGAGGCTGGGAGTTTCGTCATCAGCGGCCGACACCGCCGCTGGACAGCTCGGTCAGGGACGTGCCCGAGCCCGTCTCGCATTGACTCGGCCCGACCGACTCGGCCCGACCGTCTCGGTCGCCCTACAGCACTTCGTCGAGGTGACCGAGAGTATCGGTCAAGCGCAGATTTTCCGAGTAGTCAACCGGGCACGCGATCAGCGAAACGCCGTCGTCGTCGAGCGCGGCCTTCAACGTCGGCAGCAACTCGTCGGCGCTGTTGATGCGATATCCCTTGGCGCCGAAACTGTCCGCGTACGTCACCATGTCGGGATTGCTGAACGACACGTAGTGATGCTCACCGAGTTCGAGGTCCATCTTCCATTCGATGAGCCCGTAGCCGCCGTCCTCCCAGATCAGCACGACCAGCGGTATGCGCTCCCGAACCGCCGTCTCGATCTCCTGCGCGTTCATCAGGAATGCGCCGTCGCCCACCACCGCCAGCACCTTGGAGTCGGGTTTGGCGAGTTTCACCCCGAGCGCCCCGGGTAGCGCAAAGGCCATGGTGGACAGCCCGTTTGAGATCAGGCAGGTATTGCATTCATACGTGGGGTAGAGCCGGGCCATCCACATCTTGGTGGCGCCGGTGTCGACCAGCACGATATCGCTGCGGCCCAGCGCCGCGCGAGTGTCGGCGACGATCCGCGCAGGCGCCAGCGGAAAGCGTGAATCTTGCTGCCCACGAGAGAATTCCGCGCTGAGCAGATCGCGTCCGGGGGCGGCGTCGCCGTCGAAGTGCCGCCCGTCCAGCGCGTCGGTCAGCGCGTTCAACGACGCACTGATGTCGCCGATGATCCCGACATCCACCGAATAGTGCGCATCGACTTCGGCGGGGAAGCGGTGCACATGGATGATTTTCTTGTCGCCGTCCGGATTGATGCGAACGGGGTCGAATTCCTGCAGCTCGTATCCCACCGCGATGATGACGTCGGCGGTTTCGAACCCGAAATTGGCGTAGTCGCGGGTCATGAACCCGATCGTCCCGATGCTGGTCGGGTGATCGTCGGGCATGACGCCCTTGCCGTGGAAGGTGTTCGCGACGGGAATGCCGAGCCTGTCGGAGAACCGGATCAGCGCCGCGGTGGCCCGGGCGCGGGCGGCGCCGTGTCCGGCCACCACGACCGGCCGCTCGGCATTGCGCAGGATGTCGGCCGCCCGCTTGACCTGGTTGGGTGCCGGCGCCTCGGCCCGGACCACGTTGCGCGGCAGCGGTTTGAGGTCGTAGTCGGTGTCGTCGGCGTCGATGTGCTCGGGCACGGCCAGGTAGACCGCGGCCGGGCGCTCGCTCTCCGCGAGCTTGAACGCCTTGCGGAACATCTCCGGTATCGCGCGGGCGGTCGGCACGCCGTCGGCCCACCGGGTGATCGGCGCAAACATTGACACCAGGTCGACGTATTGGTGCGACTCCTTGTACTCGCGGTCCTGGCCGACCTGTGCGGAGATCGCGACCATCGGCGTGCTGTTGGTGGTCGCGTCGGCGACCCCGAGTTGCATGTTGATCGCACCCGGGCCCAACGTGGTGGACACCACCGCCGCACGGCCGGTTACCCGGCCGTACATCTCCGCCATGAACGCCGCGCCCTGCTCGTGCCGGGTCAGCACATAGCGCAGGCTCGACGCCGCCAACGCCCGAACCAATCGGATGTTCTCCTCGCCCGGTAATCCGAATACCACCGAAACGCCCTCGGATTCAAGGCACTTGACTATCAACTCGGCGGCCTTTGTCATCCGGCTCCTCCATCCGCGCCGCTCACTTCGCGGTCCTGCTCGCCACGATAGTTGCCCGGCCCGACCGTGATCGACACCACCGTCGCTGCAACTGCGCCAACCGCGATCAGCGCCAGCAACTGAACGCCCCACGAGTGTCCGACATAGCCGCCCACTGCGCGCCACGGGTGCCGTGACAGCACCGCTCCGGCGAGGATCAGGCCCCCGGCCGCGGTGCCCACCGCGACGGCGTCGCCGAGCCGTTGGCGGGTGCGCAGAACGTGACGTGCGGCCAACGCGATGCCGAACACCACGACTCCGGCCACGCCCGATATCAGCGCGCCGACGGCCAGCACCGCCACCGCCGCCAGCGGTCCCGGCCGCCATGGCCGCGCCGCTTCCTCCGGTCGCGGCGGCCGGCGCACCGGCAACAGCGCCAGCAGCACCAGCAGCGGCAGCAGGGCCAAGCCGCCGGCGAGGGCGGCGCGATAAAGGTCGTTGGACGCGAACGTCAGCGTTATCGTCCCGGCCGTCCCCGCGGGCACCACCCAGCCCTGCTGCCAGCCATTGACGGTGACCGGCGTCAACCGGACGCCGTTGGCGGTGCGCGCGACCCAGCCGGGGTTGACACTCTCCGGCACCACCAGGACCCGCGACATCGGCGCCGGGTCGGTGCGGACCTCGCGGCGGCCGGGGCCCCATGTGCCGGTGTCGGCCGGCCTGGTCGGGGCCGGCGTAGAGGGCCCCGTGGCGACCGCATTCGCGGTGTTCAGCCGCGCCCCGTCGACGATGAACGCCGCGCCGGGGCTGATCAGCAGTTCCTGTTCGCCGGCCGGCAGCGCGATCGGCGCTCGATCGCACGGCTGTGCGGGGATGGGCTGCCCGTCGAGCAGCGCACCGACCGTGGTGTGGATGGACGTCGGCACGAAGCGGCCGGCGATCGCGATCATCGGCCCGCTTCCACACCCGACGGTGACCGGCCGGGCCCGGTTGCGCGCGGCGTCGGCCGCCGCGATCGGCCGGCCGTCGCTGCCCAGCGCCGCCAGTTCGGCTATGCCGGGCGGCTTGAGCTGGTCGAAGCCCAGCGCGGTGCGGTCGATGACGTCGTCCCAATCCAGCACGCTGACCGTGACGGTGTCGGTGACCCGCGGCTTCAGCGCCAGCGTCTGCCCCCCGTCGCCGTCCCGGTCGGTTCGGATCTCGTGCACCTGCGGGCCGTCGCCGAGATCGACGGCCACCACGGTCGGGTGAGCGGGCAGGGTCGACGTGCTCGGTGTCAGCCGCAGCCCGGTCACCTCGGTGGGTCGGGGCAGCTTCAGCGTCAGATTGGGCGCGGTTCTGCCGTGCACCACGTTCTGCGGCGCGATCCACGCGGTGCGCGGATCGCCATCGGTGGCGGCGTAGGCCGAACCCAACACGTCGATCACGTCGGCGTCGCCGCCGGCGCGGGCGGTGCCCGGCTCGCTGATCAGGTCCGCGAGCGCCGGACCCTGGCGCGGTCGCATCCACACCGCCGGCGTCACCGAGACCGGCGCAGGCACCGTCAACGTGCGGCCGAAGTTGACGGGCTCCTCCGGCGACGCCGCCATCGTGGCCGCGCAGTGCATCCGGTCGGCGGCGGCCGCGCACCCCGGCCGCCCCTGAAACTCCGAGCCGAGATCCCACCCGTTGACCGTCGAACCCTTCGGCGGCGCCGGCACCGTCACCGTATGGCGCAGGTTGACCGGGTGAGCGAAACCGTTTGCGTCGTATTGCGTTACCGCGACGTCAATGATGCCGAATTGCACGCCGGCGGAGCCGTCGTCGGTGCCCGCCGCGGTGATTCGCACCCACGGTGTCTCGCCGTACGGCAGCGCCGCCGTGACCGGTTTGCCCGCCTGGTCGTACCGCAGCGTGGTGGTGCCGTTGACGGTGGCGAGCTGAACCTTGCGGACCTGCGCGCCGACGGCGGTGGCACTCGGAGTGATCGTGATCGTCGCGTTGGTGACGGGCTTGTCGAAGTCGACCTGCAGCCACTGGCCGATCGCGGCCTGCAGCGCATTGGACACCCAGCTGGTGGCCGAGTCGCCGTCGATCGCGGCCGCCGCCGCCGTCGCGGGCGCGACATTGGGCAGTGCGGTGGCGTCCGCCGCCGAACTGGACACGGTCAGCCGGCCGCCGGCCCAGTCGCCGTACCGCGCCTCGGTGCCGGCCGGATAGTCGGGCACCCGGTTGAACGTGTTGCGGCGATCGTCTTTGGCGCGGACCGCCGAGGAGTGGTCGTCGACGCGGCCGTAGTCGGTCTCCCGTGCCAGCGGGGTGTCGGTGACGGTGACCGACGAGGCGGGCAGCCCGGCGCGCCGGGCGTCGCTGGTCATCAGCACCGGGCCCACCGGCGGCTCGCCCGCCAGCCGCCGGCGCTCGTCGAGCCGCAGCAGCACCTCGGGCCCGCCGTCGACGCGGGTCATCGCGCCGGTGTCGGCGAAGTACGGCGCGCCGGGATTGCCGTTCGTGCGCACCTGGTAGATCTCGACCGCCGGATACCGCGGCCGCAGGTCGCTGTCGGCGACGAAGCCGGGCACCGTGCCCGCGCCAACCGGATCACCGAACTGGGTGACCTTGCTCAGCCCGGGGGAACCATCGATTGCCCGGTGCACCAGGATCGGCCGCGTCGACCGTGACGTGTCGGGGTCCAGATCGTTACGTACCACCACATACGAAACGCCTTGGCGGGCAAGGGTATCGGCCAGACCCGGGGACGGTCGTCCCGCGGCGATCAGCCGTTGCACCGAGTCAAGCGCGCGAATGGTCTGCGGCGGCGTCAGCGGGACCGAATCCCTTACCCCCCAAGGGCTTTCGCCGAGCACCTGCAATGGCTCGTCGTGGCTGGTGCCCCACACCTGGGTGGCGAACGGCGACCCGGGGACCACGAGCACCCGCCCGGGCGCCGGCGTGCCCGTGTTGTGTTCGGTCAGCCAGTCGGCGGCGTCGTGCCAATACCGCGGGATCGCGCTGAACGCGCCCGATGGTGCCAGCCGTCCCGTCCACGCCAGCGACGTCGCGGCGGCCAGCGCGGCGAGCACCACGATGCCGACCGCGACCCGCTTGTCGTGTTCGGGATGCGCGAACGCGTTGAGCCAGGCCCGTCGCGGCGCGGTGCCCGGCAGCGGGATACCGCCCAGCAGCTGCGCCAGCCCGAGTACCAGCGGCAACCGCAGCACCGGGTCGAGCTTGTGCACGTTGCGCAGCGGCGTGCCGGCCCCATCCAGAAACGCCTGCACCTCGTGTGCGATCGGCGAACCCAGGCCGCCCGAGTAGCCGGCGGCCAGCAGCACGACGCCGATCAACAGCATCGTCACCAACCGGCCGCGGGCAGGCATCGATCGCATCGCCAGTCCGACCAGCCCCGCCGCCGCGACCAACGTCGTCGCCACGATCGCCACCGGCCCGGTCACCAGCGACTGGGCCGCGGTGGCCGTCGGCGCGACAAACGGCGACCACGTCTCGGTGCCCCGCAACATCTCCACCAGCGAGGTCCACTGCGTCGTCACCCCGGACGATTCGATGAAGTCCAAGAACGGCGGGCTGATCCGGCCCAGCAGCACCAGCGCGACCATCCACCACGAAACGGCCAGCACGATGCCGAGCGCCCACCATCCGGTGAATCGCCACCACAACCGGTTCGGCCGGTGACAGGCCCACCAGATCAGGGCGGGCAAGCAGCCGGTCAGCGTGGCGACCGCGTTCACCGCGCCCATCAATGCGATCGCCACCGACGCGCGCGCCGCCAAGACCCGCATCGACCCTCCGCCCCGTAACGCGAGGATCACCGGCAGCATCACCCACGGCGCCAGCATGATCGGCAGCGTTTCCGACGAGATCGAGCCAAGCGTCGTCAGCACGCGCGGCGAGAGCACGAATGCGATCCCGGCGATGACCCGCGAGCCGGTGCTGCCGATGCCCAGCGCCTCGGCGACCCGCAGCACACCCCAGAAGCCGATCGTGAGCAGCAGCGCCCACCACAATCGCTGGGTCATCCACCCCGGCAGTCCCAGCAGATGCCCGAACAGAAAGAAGGTGCCGTGCGGGAACAGGTATCCGTACGCCTGGTTCTGCGCCTGGCCGAACGGCAGCTCGCTGTTCCACAGGTTCGCGGCGCGCTCGAGGAAGCGCAACGGGTTGGCGGTGAGATCGAGCTTGGTGTCGGGGGAGATCAACCCCGGGGACTGGGCGAACGATCCGATCAGTGCCGCGGCCCCGACGGCCCACAGCCAGCGGGTCGAAACTCCGTCGGTGACCGGCGGCGCAGCGGCCGCGGGGGGCGCCGGGCTTGGCGCCGCCGGGCTAACTGCGGTTGCCGTACTCGACCCGGTTGAGCACCGACGACTGCGGATCGCCGGCGGTCAGTGGCGGCTTGGTGTCTTGCTGCACCATCAGCGTGATTCCGAAGATCGCGGCTGCGCCCAGCAGCAGCCCGACCACGATGCTGGCCGTCGCGGGCAGCACGAACCGGTTCATTGTTGTTGACTCCTAGCGTTCGGCGCGCGGTTGTTCGACAAGGTAGCAGAGTCAGTCAGCGGCACGGCGGAACTACCGGCACCGGACGCGCGCGCACCGGTTTGCGGACGTGCATCTCATCATCCCCGCCGACCCCCGGTCGCACCGGCGCATGACAGCATGGCCCGATGCGCTTCCTGATCATGCTCGCCGCGGTGCCCGCGCTGGTGCTGGCGTGCACGCCGGCCGCCCACCCGCCGGCGAAACCGGACCGGGCCGCCGCCACCGTCCCGCCCGCGCCGGCGCCGTGCGGCAACGCGGCATCGATGTCGACCCGTGACAAGTTGGCGCAGCTGTTGATGGTTGGTGTGAAGGATGCCGCCGACGCGCGGGCGGTGGTGGCAGACCACCACGTGGGCGGCATTTTCATCGGCGGCTGGACCGATCTGTCGATGCTGACCGACGGCTCGCTGACCGAGATCGCCCGCACCGGCGGCCCGCTGGCGCTTGGGGTCAGCGTCGACGAGGAAGGCGGGCGGGTGTCGCGGCTGGCCGCGCTGATCGGACCGGCGCCGTCGCCGCGGGCGCTGGCGGAGACCAGCACTCCGGACGAGGTCTACGCCCAGGCGCGGGACCGCGGCCAGAAGATGCGCCACCTCGGCATCACGATCGACTTCGCCCCGGTCGTCGACGTCACCGACGCGCCCGCCGACAGCGTGATCGGTGACCGTTCGTTCAGCGCGGATCCCGCCGTGGTCATCGATTATGCCGGGGCTTACGCCCGTGGCCTGCGCGAGGCCGGGGTGCTGCCGGTGCTCAAGCACTTCCCGGGCCACGGCCGCGCGTCCGGCGACTCGCACGCCGCCGGCGTCGTCACCCCGCCGTTGGACCAGCTGCAGAGCGTTGACCTGGTGCCGTACCGAACGTTGGTGACTCAAGCGCCGGTCGGCGTGATGATCGGGCACATGCAGGTGCCCGGCCTGACCGGAAGTGATCCGGCGAGTCTTAGTCCGGCGGCGTATGCGCTGCTGCGGTCGGGCGGATATGACGCGCCGCCGTTCGGCGGGCCGGTGTTCACCGACGACCTGTCGACCATGCGGGCGATCACCGACCGCTACGGGGTGGCGGAGGCGGTGCTGCGCAGCCTGAAGGCCGGGGCCGACACCGCGCTGTGGGTGACGACGGACGAGGTGCCCGCCGTGCTCGACCGGCTGCAGTCCGCGCTGGCGGCCGGCGAGCTGTCGCAGGCCGGCGTCGACGCAGCTGTGCAGCGGATGGCCGCCGAAAAGGGCCCTAATCCGCGGTGCGGCGGCTGAGACGCAACGAATTGCTTACTCTTAAGTCAGCTATGGCTTCCCGAAACGGCACGAAAGGTTCACGAATGGCTGGGGGCACCAAGCGGTTGCCGCGGGCCGTTCGTGAACAGCAGATGCTCGACGCCGCGGTGCAGGTGTTCTCGATGAACGGCTATCACGAGTCGTCGATGGACGCGATCGCCGCGCAGGCGCGGATATCCAAGCCGATGCTGTACCTGTACTACGGCTCCAAGGAGGAGCTCTTCGGTGCGTGCCTGAGCCGCGAGCTGGCCCGGTTCGTCGAGACCGTCAGTACCGACATCGACTTCGAGCAGGGCCCGAAAGACCTGCTGCGTAACGCCATTCTGTCGTTCCTGCGCTACATCGACGCCAATAGGGCGTCCTGGATCGTGTTGTACACCCAGGCCACCAGCTCGCAGGCGTTCGCCCACACGGTGCGCGAGGGACGCGAGCAGATCACCGACCTGGTGGCGCGGCTGTTGCAGGCGGGCACGCGAAATCCAACGCCGGACGCCGACTTCGAGATGATGGCCGTCGCGCTGGTGGGTGCGGGCGAGGCGGTGGGCACCCGGGTCAGCACCGGCGACGCCGACGTCGACGAGGCCGCCGAGCTGATGATCGGCCTGTTCTGGCACGGCCTCCGCGGCGCGCCCAGTGCCGAGACGACGTCGAAGTCCGTCACCTCCGGGTCGGCTTAGAGCGAAGTCACCGTTCCGGTCAGGTGTGGGTCGCCCTTCGAAAGGTTGCGCAGCGCCAGCTCCCAGCCGTCGGAGACGCGGTCCACGTAGAGCCCGACCCGGGCCGGGAGCACAATCGGCTTGCCGAACCGCACCGAATAGTTCACCGCCTCCGGCAGCAGTCCCTCGATGTTGCCCAGTACCGCTGCGGCGGTGTACATCCCGTGCGCGATCACGGTCGGGAATCCGAACAGCTTGGCGGCGATCGGATTGGTGTGGATCGGATTGTGGTCGCCGCCGACCGACGCGTACCGGCGGATCGTGCCCGGTGAGATGGACAGCACCCCGTTGGGCGGCGGCAGCTTCTGAGGCTTCTTCGGTTCGGGCTTGGGCTCGTCAGACAGGCTGGTGCGTTGCTGGTGCAGAAACGTCGTGATCTGGTGCCACGCCCTGTCATTGCCGACGTTGACTTCGGTGACCACATCGACCAGCAGGCCCCGGCGGTGTTCACGCAGGTTCTCGGCGTGCGTTTTGACGTCAACCGTATCGGTCACCGAGATCGGCCGGTACTGGGTTATCTGGTTTTCCACATGCACCGAACCCATTGCGGCGAAAGGGAAGTCAAAGCCCGTCACCAGCTCCATCACCACCGGGAACGTCACCGCGAACGGGTAGGTCAGCGGGACGTGGTCGCCGTAGCGCAGGCCGGTTACTGCCGCGTACTGCGCGACGTTCGAGCGATCGATCTCGATGCCCTCGACGCTGATCGTGCGGTCGGGCAGCGTGTCGCCGCGCGGGATGAACGGCAGCGCGCCGGCGGCTGCCCGCAGCAGGTTGCGCAGCCCGCTCGGTTGGGAGTGTTCGGTCACGGTGCTCACCCTATGCGCCCATCATCGCCTGGCCGCAAACCCGGATGACGTTGCCGGTCACCGCGTTCGACGCTGGGCTGGCGAAATACGCGATGGTCTCGGCGACGTCGACGGGCTGGCCGCCCTGCAACAGCGAATTGAGGCGCCGGCCCACCTCGCGGGTGGCCAGCGGGATCGCCGCCGTCATCTGGGTCTCGATGAAGCCGGGCGCAACCGCGTTGATCGTGATGCCCTTGTCGGCCAGCACCGGCGCCATGGCCTGGGTGATGCCGATCATGCCCGCCTTGGTGGTGGCGTAGTTGGTCTGGCCGCGGTTGCCGGCGATGCCCGCCACCGACGAAAGACCGACCACCCGGCCGCCGTCACCGATCGACCCGTTGCCCACCAACCCCTCGGCAAGCCGTTTCGGCGCCAGCAGATTGACCGCGAGCACCGCGTTCCAGCGGTCGTCGTCCATGTTGGCCAGCAGCTTGTCGCGGGTGATGCCGGCGTTGTTGACGAGGATGTCGACGCGACCGTCGTAATGTTCACGCAGGTGTTCGGTGATCCTGTCGACGGCGTCGGCCGCGGTGACGTCCAGCGTCAACGCGGTGCCGCCGACGCGGGTGGCGGTGTCGGCCAACGCCTCCGCGGCCTTCTCGACGTCGACCGCGATCACCTTGGCACCGTCGCGCGCGAACACCTCGGCGATCGTCGCACCGATGCCGCGGGCCGCGCCGGTGATGATGCCGATCTTGCCGTCAAGCGGCCTGTCCCAGTCCGCGGGCGGCGTCGCATCGGCGGCGCCGACATAGAACACCTGACCATCCACGTAGGCCGACTTGCCCGACAGGATGAACCGCATCGTTGACTCCAGCCCGGTGGCCGCCGGTTTCGCGTCGGGCGCCAGGTACACCAGTTGTGCGGTCGCGCCCCGGCGCAGCTCCTTGGCAAGCGACCGAGTGAAGCCCTCGAGCGCGCGCTGCGCGATGCGTTCGTCGACGCCGCCGGCCGCCTCCGGCGTGGTGCCGACCACCACGACCCGGCCCGACCGCCCCAGGTTGCGCAGCAGCGGCGGGAAGAAGTCGTGCAGTGCCGTCAGCCCTTCCGGGGTGGTGATCCCGGTCGCGTCGAACACCAGGCCGCCGAACGAATCGGCCCAGCGGCCGCCCAGGTTGTTGCGTACCAGTTCGTAGTCCTCGGCCAACGCGCTGCGCAGCGGCTCGACGACGCGGCCCTCCCCGCCGATGAGCAGCGATCCCGCCAGCGGTGGATCGCCGCGCCGGTAGCGACGCAGCGTCGGCGGCTGCGGAACGCCCAACTGCTTGGCCAAGAAGGACCCTGGGCCGGAGTTGACGATTTGCGAGTACAGATCGGTCGGGGCCACTGAGTTGCCTCTCGTGTCGCTGATTGCCTGTCGAGGACGAACTTACTCTTCAGTAATAAGGGTGAGTAGTATGGCCCGTGAAGCCCGATCGACAGTGGAGGCACAGTGGCCAACGACAAGACTTTCCGGCGAGTCGCCGTCTTGGGCGGCAACAGGATTCCGTTCGCACGATCGGACGGTGCCTACGCCGAGGCGTCCAACCAGGACATGTTCACCGCCGCGCTCGGCGGTCTGATCGACCGCTTCAATCTGAGCGGCCAGCGGTTGGGCGCGGTGATCGGCGGTGCGGTGCTCAAGCACAGCCGCGACTTCAATCTGACCCGCGAATGTGTGCTCGGCAGTTCGCTGTCGTCGTACACGCCGGCGTTCGATCTGCAGCAAGCCTGCGGCACCGGCCTGCAGGCGGCGATCGCCGCCGCCGACGGCATCGCCGCGGGACGCTACGAGGTGGCCGCCGCGGGTGGCGTGGACACCGCGTCGGACGCTCCCATCGGGCTCGGCGACAACCTGCGACGGACGCTGCTTGGGTTGCGCCGTGCGAAGTCCAACGTCGACCGGCTCAAGCTGCTGGGCAAGCTGCCGACGTCGCTTGGCGTGGAGATCCCGGTGAACAGCGAGCCGCGCACCGGGCTGTCGATGGGTGAGCACGCCGCGATCACCGCCAAGCAGATGGGCATCAAGCGCGTCGACCAGGACGAGCTCGCGACGGCAAGCCACCGCAACCTCAGTGCGGCCTACGACCGCGGCTTCTTCGACGATCTCGTCACGCCGTTCCTGGGCCTGTACCGCGACAACAACCTGCGGCCCGACGCGTCGGTGGAGAAGCTGTCGAAGCTCAAGCCGGTGTTCGGCGTGCGGGCCGGCGACGCGACGATGACCGCCGGCAACTCGACGCCGCTCACCGACGGCGCGTCGGTGGCGCTGCTGTCCAGCGAGGCCTGGGCCGAGCAGCACTCACTGGAGCCGCTGGCCTACTTCGTCGACGCCGAGACCGCGGCCGTCGACTACGTCAACGGCGTGGACGGTCTGCTGATGGCGCCGACGTACGCGGTGCCGCGCCTGCTGGCCCGCAACGGCCTGAGCCTGCAGGACTTCGATTACTACGAGATTCACGAGGCATTCGCGTCGGTGGTGCTTGCGCAATTGCAGGCATGGGAATCCGAGGACTACTGCAAGGAGCGGCTGGGCCTGGATTCCGCCCTCGGGTCGATCGACCGGTCGAAGCTCAACGTCAATGGGTCGTCGATCGCGACCGGGCATCCGTTCGCCGCGACCGGCGGACGGATTGTCGCGCAGCTCGCCAAGCAGTTGGCGGAGAAGAAGAAGCAGACCGGCGGTACCGGCACCGTTCGCGGCCTGATTTCGATCTGCGCGGCCGGCGGGCAGGGCGTCGTCGCGATCGTTGAGGCCTGATCGAAAAATCTCGGATCGGCTGTAACGCGGCCGTCGCCGGCATCGATAAACCGGTAGCCCCGTGTTGCCGTCTGACCCCCCGACCCGACGACAGCACGGGGCATCCTTTCCCTCCGAGTGACCGCCGCCGGCAAGAGGGGACCCGGCGGCGGTCACTACTTCCTCGCCGGCCGTGTCCGGAGTAAAATGCCAGGCACGACGGGTTCGGGAAAGACTGGTCCGAAGAGCCGGCATAAGAGGTGAAAGCCGGCGGCGCAGGATAAGCGAGACGCCCTCAGGTGTCGTCCCGAACCCGCCCTTTATGCGCCGAGCAAGACATGCATGATCAGAAGGCCGCTTCGGGCAGCTCCATCACGTCGTTGTCGAGGTTTTCCACCACGGTGCGCGTGCTGGTCAGCAGCGGCAGGAAGTTCTTCGCGAAGAACGACGCCACCCCGATCTTGCCTTCGTAGAAGTCGCGATCCGCACCGGCGGCGCCCGCGTCCAGCGCCTGGATGGCCACCGCGGCCTGACGCTGCAGCAACCAGCCGATCAGCAGGTCGCCGACGCTCATCAGGAACCGCACCGAACCCAGGCCCACCTTGTACAAGCTGGTCGGATCCTCCTGAGCCGCCATCAGGTACCCGGTCAGCGACGCCGCCATGGCCTGCACGTCCTGCAGCGCCGTGGCCAGCAGCTCACGCTCGGCCTTCAGCCGGCCGTTGCCGTCCTCGTTCTCGACGAACTGCTCGATCTGCCCGGCCACGTGAGCCAGCGCCACACCCTTGTCGCGGACGATCTTGCGGAAGAAGAAGTCCTGCGCCTGGATCGCGGTCGTGCCCTCGTAGAGCGAGTCGATCTTCGAGTCGCGGATGTACTGCTCGATCGGGTAGTCCTGCAGGAAGCCCGAGCCGCCGAGCGTCTGCAGGCTCTCAGTCAGCTTCGCGTAGGCCTGCTCGGATCCCACACCCTTGACCACCGGCAGCAACAGGTCGTTGACCTTGACCGCCAGCTCGGCGTCCACATCGTGGACCGCCCGGGCGACCGCGGCGTCCTGGTAGGTCGCCGCATAGGTGTAGATCGCCCGCAAGCCCTCGGCGTACGCCTTCTGGGTCATCAGGCTGCGGCGCACATCGGGATGATGGGTGATCGTGACCCGCGGAGCGGTCTTGTCGGTCATCTGGGTCATGTCGGCGCCCTGCACGCGGTTCTTCGCGTACTCCAGCGCGTTCAGGTAGCCGGTCGACAGCGTCGCTATCGCCTTGGTGCCGACCATCATCCGGGCCTGCTCGATCACGTCGAACATCTGCGCAATGCCCTTGTGCACCTCACCGACCAGCCAGCCCTTGGCGGGCACGTCGTGCTGACCAAAGGACAACTCACAGGTGGCCGAGACCTTCAGGCCCATCTTGTGCTCGACATTGGTGACGAACACGCCGTTGCGCTCGCCGACTTCGCCGGTCTCGAAGTCGAACAGGAACTTCGGGACGAAGAACAGCGACAGACCCTTGGTGCCCGGGCCCGCACCCTCGGGGCGGGCCAGCACCAGGTGAAAGATGTTCTCGAACAGATCGCCGGAATCACCGGAGGTGATGAACCGCTTCACGCCCTCGATGTGCCAGGACCCGTCGTCCTGCTTGACGGCCTTGGTGCGCCCGGCGCCCACGTCCGAGCCGGCATCGGGCTCGGTCAGCACCATGGTGGATCCCCAGCCCCGCTCGGCGGCCAACACGGCCCACTTCTTCTGCTCTTCGGTGCCGAGGTGGTACAGGATGTTGGCGAACCCGGCGCCGCCGGCATACATCCAGACCGCCGGGTTGGCGCCGAGGATGTGCTCGTGCAGCGCCCACATGAACGCCTTCGGCATGGGCATGCCGCCCAGCACTTCTTCGATACCGGCCCGGTCCCAGCCGGCCTCGAGCACAGCGTGCACGGACTTCTTGAACGACTCGGGCAGTGTCACCGAGTGCGTCTTCGGGTCGAACAGCGGCGGGTTGCGGTCACCGTCGACGAATGACTCGGCGATGGGTCCCTCAGCCAGGCGGCTCATCTCGGCCAGCATCTCTTTGGCGGTGTCGGTGTCCAGCTCGCTGAACTCGCCCTCACCGAACACCCTGTCCACGCCGAATACCTCGAACAGGTTGAACTCCTGGTCGCGGACGTTGCTCTTGTAGTGGCTCACATTTCCTCCTCGTCGAGAAAGCCACCTGGGGTTGGGTACTCATTGCTAAGTTACCCACCAGTAACCTGACTCAAACTATACCGATCAGTAACTTGAACGCAAGTTAGTGTGACGAATATTCCAGTGGCTAACCCGGCGGCGCCTCCAATCCAAGCGGTCTTGACACCTGCTTAACAGCCGTTTACCTGTGCCAACGCATATCCGGCGGAGTCCGTGACGCGGATCACTCGCAACGCCTTTCCGGAAGCGTTGACGGACCGCTCGCCGGTACCGGTAAACCGCAGCTCGGGCGTAGGGTGAGTCGGGGAGGGTGGCATGGGCTCCGGCAACTTGACTGCGGCGTCGCTTCGCGAGGCGTTCGGGCACTTCCCTACGGGTGTCATCGCGATCGCGGCCGAGGTCGACGGCACCAGGGTGGGCCTGGCCGCCAGCACGTTCGTCCCGGTGTCGCTGGACCCGCCGCTGGTGTCGTTCGCGGTGCAGAACACCTCGCAGACTTGGCCGAAGCTCAGGGTCCTGCCGCGGCTGGGCATCAGCGTGCTGGGCGAGTCCCACGACGAGGCCGCCCGCGCACTGGCCGCCCGCACCGGTGATCGCTTCGCGGGGCTGCGGACCGTTTCCACTGCCAACGGCGCGGTGTTCATCGACGGCACCAGCGTCTGGCTGGAAAGCTCGATCGAGCAGTCAGTGCCGGCCGGCGATCACACCATCGTCATCCTGCGGGTCAACGACATCACCGTGCATCCCGACGTGGCGCCGATCGTGTTTCACCGGAGCACTTTTCGCCGGCTCGGCGCCTGACGCCGAGTCGCCGTTCGTGCACCCCTAGGGCCGCTCGGACAGTTCCTGGCGGTAACCCTGGATCCGGCGCTCGATCTCGGCCGCGTCGTCGTCACGGCCCTCTTTGCGAGCGAGGTCGGCGCGAGCGGATAGCTCCCGGATTGCCGTGCGAATGTCGTTAATGCTCGTCGCGTCCATGCTTCGAGGCTTCCCCGGTTGGACCGACACCGACACTGTGACGACTCGACAACTAGCGACGGAACAATTTGTTACCCAACCACACCACCGGGTCGTACTTGCGGTCGACCACCCGTTCCTTCATCGGGATCAGCGCGTTGTCGGTGATCTGGATGTTCTCCGGGCACACCTCGGTGCAGCACTTGGTGATGTTGCAGAACCCGAGGCCGTGCTCGTCCTGCGCCGACATGCGCCGCTCCAGGGTGTCCAGCGGATGCATGTCCAATTCGGCAATGCGCATCAGGTAGCGCGGACCGGCGAAGGCCTCCTTGTTCTCCTCGTGGTCGCGGATCACGTGGCAGGTGTTCTGGCACAGGAAGCACTCGATGCACTTGCGGAACTCCTGTGAGCGCGCCACGTCCTCCTGCTGCATTCGGTACTCGCCCGGCTGCAGCTCCTTCGGGGGTGCGAAAGACGGGATCTCCCTGGCCTTTTCGTAATTGAAGGAGACGTCGCTGACCAGGTCGCGGATCACCGGGAACGCCCGCAGCGGCGTGACGGTGATGACTTCGTCCTCGCCGAACGTCGACATCCGGGTCATGCACATCAGCTTGGGCCTGCCGTTGATCTCGGCCGAGCACGACCCGCACTTGCCCGCCTTGCAGTTCCACCGCACCGCCAGGTCGGGCGTCTGGGTTTGTTGCAGCCGGTGGATGATGTCGAGCACGACCTCACCCTCGTTGACCTCCACGGTGAAGTCCTGCAACGCGCCGCCGGAGCCGTCGCCACGCCACACCCGCAGGTTCGCGTCGTAGCTCATCTACCTTCTCCGTCCTGGATGGTCGGCCAGCTCTTCGTCGGTGAAGTACTTGTCGAGCTCATTAATCTCGAACAGTTCCATCAGGTCTGGGCGCATCGGCACCTGTTGCTCCTTGCCGATGCCGACGTCGGGGACGACGGGATCGCCGGCCGTTGCCCGGCACACCAGTAGCGTGTTGCGCCACTCGGGTTCCATCGAGGGGTAGTCGTCGCGGGTGTGGCCGCCGCGGCTTTCGGTGCGTGTCAGCGCCGCCTTCGCCACGCACTCACTGACCAGCAGCATGTTGCGCAGGTCGAGCGCGAGATGCCAGCCGGGGTTGAACTGCCGGTGGCCCTCGACCAGGATGTTGCGGAACCGCTCCCTGAGCTCGTCGAGCCGCGACAGCGCCTCGTTGATCTCGTCGGCGTTGCGGATGATGCCCACCAGGTCGTTCATCGTGTCCTGCAGGTCGATCTGCAGCTTGTACGGGTTCTCCGCTGCCGCGCCGTCTTTCGGTCCGTCGAACGGGGCGAGCGCCATCTTGGCGGCCGCGTCAACGGCCTCCGGCGGCACCGCCGGCCGGTCGGGAAGCGCGCGCACATAGTCGGCGGCTCCTAGCCCGGCGCGACGGCCGAACACCAGCAGGTCCGACAACGAGTTGCCGCCCAGTCGGTTTGACCCGTGCATGCCGCCGGAACACTCGCCGGCCGCGAACAACCCCGGCACCGTCGCGGCGCCGGTGTCCGGGTCGACCTCGATGCCCCCCATCACATAGTGGCAGGTGGGGCCGACTTCCATTGCATCCCTGGTGATGTCGACCTCGGCCAACTCCATGAACTGGTGGTACATCGACGGCAACCGGCGTTTGATCTCCTCGGCCGGCAGCCGGGACGCGATGTCGAGGTAGACCCCGCCGTGCGGTGAGTTCCGTCCCGCCTTCACCTCAGAGTTGATCGCGCGGGCCACCTCGTCGCGAGGCAGCAGATCCGGTGTGCGGCGCGCCGAGTCGTTGTCCTTGAGCCATTGGTCGGCTTCTTCTTCGGTCTCCGCATACTGGCCCTTGAACACCGGCGGGATGTAGTCGAACATGAACCGTTTACCCTCGGAGTTCTTCAGCACCCCGCCGTCGCCTCGCACGCCCTCCGTGACGAGGATGCCCTTCACACTGGGCGGCCATACCATCCCGGTCGGATGGAACTGGACGAACTCCATGTTGATCAGCGTCGCGCCGGCCCGCAGCGCCAGTGCGTGTCCGTCGCCGGTGTACTCCCACGAATTCGACGTCACCTTGAACGACTTGCCTATGCCGCCGGTGGCCATCACCACCGCCGGCGCCTCGAACAAGATGAATCGTCCTGTCTCGCGCCAATATCCGAATGCGCCCGCGATGCGGTCGCCCTCCTTGATGAGCTCGGTGACCGTGCATTCGGCGAACACCCGGATGCGGGCCTCGTAGTCGCCGAGCTCGGCCTTGTCCTCCTGCTGCAGCGAGACGATCTTCTGCTGCATGGTGCGGATGATCTCCAGTCCGGTGCGGTCGCCGACGTGGGCGAGTCGCGCATACGTGTGGCCGCCGAAGTTGCGCTGGCTGATCCGCCCGTCCTTGGTGCGGTCGAACAGTGCGCCGTAGGTCTCCAGCTCCCACACCCGGTCCGGCGCCTCGAGGGCGTGCAGTTCGGCCATCCGCCAGTTGTTCAGGAACTTCCCGCCGCGCATCGTGTCGCAGAAGTGCGTCTGCCAGCTGTCCTTTTCGTTGGCGTTGCGCATCGCAGCCGCGCAGCCGCCCTCGGCCATCACGGTGTGCGCCTTGCCGAACAGCGACTTGCCCACCACGGCCACCCGCAGGCCGCGCTCCCGGGCCTCGATCACCGCGCGCAGCCCCGCGCCGCCGGCACCGATCACGACCACGTCATACGCGTGTCGTTCCACCTCAACCATGAGTCCTCACTTGCCTTTTCGCGCCTCTGCGCGCAACGAACTGTCAGCCAATGAATCTCAGATCAGACATGGTGCCGCTGGCCACCAGCATGATGTAGAAATCGGTGATCGCCAGGGTGCCCAGCGTGATCCAGGCCCACGTCATGTGGCGGGTGTTCAGCTTGCTGACCTGTGTCCACATCCAGTACCGCACGGGATGCTTCGAGAAGTGCTTGAGTCGGCCGCCGGCGATGTGCCGGCACGAGTGGCACGACAGCGTGTATATCCACAGCAGGATCACGTTGACGGTCAGAATGATGTTGCCCAAACCGAATCCGAAACCCGACGGTGAGTGGAACGCCGTGATCGCGTCGTAGGTGTTGATCACCGAGACGATCATCGCCACGTAGAAGAAGTAGCGGTGACTGTTCTGAATGATCAGCGGAAACCGCGTTTCGCCGGTGTAGCGTGAATGTGGTTCGGCCACGGCACATCCCGGCGGGGATTGCCAGACCGCCCGGTAGTAGGCCTTGCGGTAGTAGTAGCAGGTGATCCGGAAGCCAAGCAGGAACGGCAGCACCAGCATGCCCAGCGGAATCCATGGCGGGAAGTGGCCGAACCAGACGCCGAGGTGGCTGGCGCCCGGTTCACACGATGCGCTGACGCAGGGCGAATAGAACGGGGTCAGGTAGTGGTATTGGTGCACCCAGTACGCGCTGCCCCAGAACGCCCGAACGGTCGCATAGATGATGAACGCGGCCAGACCGAGGTCGGTCAGAAGCGGACCCACCCACCACCTGTCGGTGCGCAGCGTGCGTTCTGGGATCGCCGCCCGATGCGGCGACAAGACGCCGGTGCGCTCGGTCGCGGGTGCGCTCACACTATTCGCCCTTCTTCAATTAGATAGGCCCTCGAGATTTCGGTTGCTCAGACCAACCCCGAGTCAATGCGGCAACAACCGTACACGCGCCGAAAGACCGGCCTCAACGCTGCCCGCCGACACCCTCGTCGTCGACGTCGCGCCAGAAGTCGGTGTCATATTGGGTGTCCGGCACCGGGATCTTCTCGCCGGGGTGCTGGTACGCCCCGGCGCGCCCGAGATCCAGCTCCGCAGCGTCGATGTCGAGCCGCTCGACGTCGTTGAGCAGCCGGTCGGCGTCGTTGACAAGGCGGCGCATGGCGGGGGTGTCGCCGCACTTGGTCTTCAGGGACGTCACGCATTGCCGCACGCTACCGATCAGGCGGTGCAGCTCGTCGAGTTCTGCTGGGGCGGTCAACGGACCTCCTTGGGTGACGGTGTCACGGATCACAGTGGTTGACTCGATGCTAGCGACATGATGAGGAACACGTGACACCGGTCACGGCCGCAAATGCGCTTACACCACGGAGGCTGGAGATGTCGGCAGCGGTACCCGCCAAACAGACTCTGCAAGATCGCGCGGCCGTGCTGCTGCGTCTGCACCAGCCCGGCAATCCGGTCATCCTGCCGACCGTGTGGGACGCGTGGTCGGCGGCCCTGGCCGTCGAGGCCGGGTTCGCGGCGCTGACGGTCGGCAGCCACCCGGTCGCCGACTCGATCGGCAAAGCCGACGGCGGCGGCATGCGCTTCGACGACGTGCTGGCCCGGGTGGCCCAGATCACCGCAGCGGTCGAGGTCCCCGTCTCGGTCGACATCGAGCACGGGTACGGCGAGCCCGCGGCGCGGCTGATCGACGGGTTGCTCGGTGTCGGCGCAGTCGGTCTGAACATCGAGGACACCGTGCACCACGAGGGCAAGCGGCTGCGTTCGGTGCAGCAGCACGCCGAGCTGGTCGGCGCGCTTCGGGCCGCGGCCGACGCCGCGGGCGTGCACGTGGTGGTCAACGCCCGCACCGATTTGTTCCTGCGTCGGGACGGCGACGAGTCCGACCGCGTCGACCGCGCGGTGGCCAGGCTGACCGAGGCGGCCAAGGCCGGCGCCGACGTGCTGTACCCGGTGGGTCGCCACGATCGGGATACGTTGCGGCGCTTGTGCGCCGAACTGCCGCTGCCGGTGAACGCGATCGCACTGCCCGACGTCGACGACCCGGCGTCGTTCGGCCCGCTGGGTGTGGCGCGGATCAGCTTCGGGCCATTTCTGCAGTCGGCGCTGGCCGGCCGGACTCGCGAAATCCTGCAGCGCTGGCGGTGAAGCCGGCCGCCATCGCGCCATCGCGCCATCGGGTGTGAACACCGGTCATCCAGTGTGAGCGTCGGGTGTCGCCACGCCGACAACTCCCGCCCAGGCCTCACGCTCGCCGCCCAGGCTTCACGCTCGGCGTTAATCCACCCGTTCGGCATGCACCACCGTGAACGGCAGATGCACCCGGCCGTCGTCGAGCAGTCCAGCGATGGTCGCGAACCGCTCGTTGACGCGGCTCATCTGTTCAACCGCCTCCGGTCCCATCTGCTCGCGGAGTTCCTGCGGCAGCTCGTCGATGTCGCCGAGAAACGCGTCGCTGTTCGCGAGATATGTCGTGGGGCCCAGGTAGTTGATCCGCCAGCCGGTGGCGCCGAGCGTCTCGCGGATGTTGGACTCCGGCACCCCAACCATCGGTGCGATCACACCGTTGACGTTGCCGTCGGAAAAGCAGTACAGGTGCCAGCGGGCGCCGGCACGCGTCGCGCGGTGCAGGCCCGCGGCGTAGGCCAGCCGACCGTCGTCGTCGAGGCAGTGGTACAGCGCGCTGTCGACCACGGTGTCGAAGCGCCCGTCGTAGCCGGTGAGGTTCGTCGCGTCGGCGACGTCGAAGCTCACCGTCACCCCGGCCTCGGCGGCCCGGCTCCGCGCTCTTTCGATCGCCGCAGGCGACCCGTCCAGCCCGGTGACCGAATATCCGCGGGAGGCAAGGAAAATCGAGTTCTCGCCGAGCCCACAGCCGATGTCGAGCACGTCGCCCACGATCCCGCCGAGGGCTTCGAGTTCCATCAATCGCGGCTGCGCTTGCCCGACATCCCACGGGATCGCGCGGGGTGGCGGTGCGCCATCGAACGCGGCCTCGCCGCGGTAGATCTTGTCGAAGGTCTCGGGGCTTGGTCGAAACGTCGGAGATGTCACGCTGTCCAACCTACGCGCGCTACCAGACTTCGCCGGTTCGCCAGTCGCACACCAGGTCCGCACCCGGATCGAGGTCCACGGCGACGGGCAGGACGAACACCGCGCCGTCGTCTTCCGTGGTGCGCTTGAGCCCGACCGGCGCCAGCACCGACGTCGGCCCCTTCCACGGGATCCAGCCGCGGTCCAGGTACAGCTGGCGCGCCGATTCCGTGGGGGTCAGGGCGCCCAACGCGTATGCGCCGCGAATGACCTGCTCGGCGCCGTCCATCAGCGCCGTGCCAAGGCCCTGGCCGCGCCAGTCCGCACGCACCGCAACGCCTTCGAGGTAACCGGTGCGCAGCGAGCTGCCCTTGTAGAGCAGCCGGCGCTGCACAACCGCGGCGTGTGCGATCAGCGCGCCGTGGTAGTAGACCAGCGCATGCATTCCGCCCAGCGTGTGGTCCCAGTCGTCGTCGCTGAAGTCGCCCTCGAACGCGTCGACGAGCAGCTCATGCGCGCTCTGCCGAGTCTCGTTGTCCAGGTCTGCGGTGTGGATGAGGCGGGCCGTGTGGACCTGCGTGCGCACAAAATCGGTCTACCACGGTCGGCGTGGCCGCGACCAGTGCAGGTGCACATGCTGACCGGGACGGATTTGCGCCACCCGATCGATGTCGTCGTCGGTCACCACGCCGATCACCGGATAGCCGCCGGTCACCGGATGATCGGGGCCGAGGATCACCGGCATGCCGTTCGGCGGCACCTGGATCGCGCCGCGGGTCGCGCCCTCGCTGGGCAGCTGGCGGCCGGGCCAGCGATGCTGCAGCGCAGGGCCGGCCAGCCGCATGCCGACCCTGTCGCTGCGGTCGGAGGCCACCCAGTCGCTGTGCACCAGCGCGTCCGGATCTTTGAACCAATCGTCGCGCGGACCGGGCACCACCGCCAGCTCGATGAGGTCCGCGGGGAACGAGGCGACCGGCGCCTGATCGAGCTCGGGGAAGTCGTCGGTGTGTTCGCCGACCGGCAGCACGTCGCCCGGTTGCAGCGGCTGCGGGCCGATGGCCGACATCACGTCGTAGCTGCACGACCCGAGCACTGGTTCGACGGCGATGCCACCACGCACCGCCAGATACGCCCGAAGGCCCGAGTGCGGTGGACCAAGCGAAATTACCTGGCCGTCGTGTATGTGCTGAATGCTATTGGTGCCGAACGGAATTCCGTTCACTGCGGGGTCGGTGTCGGCGCCGGTGACAGCGATCGCGACGTCACCGCCGCGAACGCGTGCGGTCAGCCCTCCGAAGGTCACCTCGATGGTCGCCCGGTCATCCGGGTTGGCCACCAGCCGGTTGGCCAGCGCGTGCGATCGCCGGTCGGCGGCGCCGGATCGGGTGACGCCGAGGTTCGCCTTGCCCGGTCGGCCCAGGTCTTGGATCAGCGCCAGCGGACCGGTGCGCATGATTTCGAGCGTGGTGGTCATGACGCCGCCCGAAACTGCACCCACATGCCGGACGTCAACAGCGCGGGAGGATCGCGATCGATGTCCCACAGCACCGCGTCGGTATGCCCGATCAGCCGCCAGCCGCCGGGCGATTCACGCGGGTAGATGCCGCTGAACTCGCCGGCCAGGCCGACAGCACCGGCGGGCACCCTGGTACGCGGTTCATCGCGCCGCGGCACCTCCAGCCGAGGGTCGCCGCCGGCCAGATACGCGAACCCCGGCGCGAAGCCGCCGAAGGCCACCCGCCACGGTGTGCCGCTGTGGGCAGCGACGACATCCGCCTCGTCGAGCCCGGTCATGGCCGCGACCTCGGCGAGGTCGGCACCGTCGTAGACGACATCAATCACCACGTCCGGCTCGGCGGGCGGTTCCAACGTGTCGGGGGGCTCCACCACCAGCTTTTCCAGCCGCTGCCGGGTCAGCTGCTGATAGCGGGGGCTTCCGAGCTTGATCAACACGGTGCGCGATGCCGGCACGAGGTCGATCACGCCGAGCAGATTGGCATCCCGCAGCGCGTCGGTCCACGCGATCACCTCTGCGGTGCTCTCGAACTGCAGCAGCAGAGCGTGGTCGCCGTAGTCGAGCACTCTCAAGCCTGTTGCAACGGTCATGTACTGAACTTACCGCCGAGTAACCACCACAGCCGCAAACCTTCGAGCCTTGCCAGAGGTGCCTTACCAAAGGCTCAAACTGGCCCTAGCTGATACGTCGGCTCGTGGCGCTTGACGAACGCGATCACCCGATAGGTGATCGGCAGCATGACGACCTCGACCATGGTCTTGTACACCCACCCCAACGCCGTGTAGGTGACGAAGTCACCGAAGCTGTTGATGCCGATCGCGCTGGCGGCAATGGTGCAGAACACCAGCGTGTCGCCGAGTTGGCCAGCGAATGTCGAACCGACCAGGCGCGCCCATAGGTGTCTTTCCTTGGTGTGCGCCTTGATCGCCACCACGACCCACGCGTTGATGGTCTGACCGACGATGAATCCGGCTAACCCGGCGACGATGAGTTGGGTGAACGCGTGCACGACGTTTTCGAACGACGCCTGGTTGGTGTAGAAGTCGGCGGGGGGCAGGTAGATGGTCACCCAGAATGCGAACGCCGCCAACGCCTCCATGGCAAAGCCCATGTAGATGGCCCGCCGGGCGGCGCGGAACCCGTAGACCTCGCTGAGCACATCGCCGATCACATATGTCAGCGGAAACACGATGAACCCGCCGTCGGTGATGATCGACCAATTGCCGACGATCGGGCCGAACGCCACGCCCTTGGTGGCGGTCACGTTGGAGATCAGCACCAGCCCGGTGAACAGGCCGACCAGCATCGGATAGTACTTCGACCCGACTTCGGCGTAGACGGCGCGGGCTTCGGCCTGTGTGCTGGTGTCGCTCGTGGTCACTTCGTCATCCAAGCACCGGAGCCTCAGCTGCGCTGTGACAGGTGCTTGCTGACATCGCCGACGAAGTCGATCAGCGTGTAGTCGCGATACGAGAAGCGCCACCGGCCATCGACCCTTTCGAACCGGTCGTGGTAGCGGCCGCTCACGATGGGCTGCAGGGGCAGGCCGTCGGTCTGCTGCAGCACGGTGTAGTAGCTGCGGCACGTCGCGGTGCCGGCGTCCTCGTCGATCTCAACAATCGGGTTGGTGGTGACGTGTTTGGTGCGCGGCGTGCCGTCCGGGTAGCGGATCACCAGATTGCGCAGGAACCTCAGCAGCCCGGCCGCGTCGATCGTCGCGTCGTCCGTGTCGCCAATGCGCAGTACCGCATGTTCGAACAGCGAAGTGGCGCCCGCCAAGTCGCCGGAGTCGATGTACTCGGCGTAGCGGTACAGCAGGTTGGTGATCTCGGTTACCGGGTTCAGCTCAACACCTTCGACAACATCGGCGTCAATTGGTCCGCGACCACCGGCAGACTCAGCGGTGACGAGAACGCGATCGCCCCGGACAGATCCTTGCCGGTGAACAGGTTGCGGTTCTGCTTGGTCGCCTTAAGCCGCTGAAACATCGGGTCGGCCACCAAACGTTTCTCCTCGTCGTCGCTTTCGGTCTTCCAGATCAGCGCATCGGCCGCATCGAGCGCCTCCACCGCCTGGTCACGCGGAAGGAACGCGCGGTCGTCGACCTTGAACGCGTCGATGGTGTCCGGCACGTCGATGCCCATCTGGTTGAGGAACTCCGTGCGCCAGCCTTTCCTCGTCGCGATCACGTTGTCCTGATAGAAGGTGCCCTGCAGAATCAGCACCTTCTTGCCGCCGAATTGCGGGTTGGTCTTGCCCAATTCGGTGAACCTGTTGTCGATCTGCGCGACCAGCGACCTCATCTGGTCGGCCTGAAACACCGCCTGGCCGATCGCGTTGGCCTGCGCCTTCCACGGTTCGAAGAACGGCGGCTGCCCGCTGGTCTGTGCGATCGTCGGCGCGATGGCCGACAGCCGCTTGTAGCCGTCCTGGTCCAGGCCGGCGTTGGTGGCGACGATGAGATCTGGCTTGAGCGTGGCGATTTGGTCGAACTGCAGGCCGTCGGTGAGGCTGAGCACCACCGGCTGTGCCGCGCCCAGTTTCGGTTGCGCCCACGGCCACACCGCGAAGGGCTGATCGCCCCACCAGTTCGTTACCGCGATCGGGACCACACCGACGGCAAGCAGATTGTCCTGTTCGGTGAAACCGGCGCTGACCACCCGTTTGGGTGGTGACGGCACCGTTGTCTCACCGAACTGGTGCTTGACGGTCACCGCCCCGGCGGGACCTTTCCCCGATTCGTTGGAGCCACAGGCCGCGGCGGCGAGCAGTCCGGCGGCGCCGGCCGCACCGAGGAACCCCCGCCTGCTCAGCATTCGCGTGAGCGTAGCTGAGATTGCTCTAATGGGGCTGGAAGTCCCCGCACAATACGGCCGCCGGAGAGCAGACCTATTTCAGCGGCATGCCGGCGTCCAGGAAGTCCAGCGCGCGAAAGACCACGTCGAAGGACCCGGGTACGTCGTTTACCTCATCGATGACGCCGAGCATCGCGCCGACGACCGCGCCGGTGAACACTCGAACTTCGAAGTCGTCCGGGTCGCGGCCCAACCGGCGGCCCAGGGCCTCGGCCGTCACCCTGATGGTGCGGTGATACTCGTCGAGTTGGGCGGCCTTCAGTTCCGGAATCGAGAACACCAGCCGCTGCCGGGTGCGTTCGAACTCCCATTGTTCGTCCGACATCGACTTGACTGCGATGTCGATCGCCCGGCGCAGCGCCTTGATCGGCGACAGGTGCCTCGGCTGCCGCTCCAGGGCCGCCAGTAGCACCGGATCCAGGTCGTCGGCGAGCAGCACGGAATCCTTGGACGGGAAGTAGCGGAAGAACGTGCTGGGCGACACCTCGGCGGCCTCGGCGATCTGCTCGACCGTGGTATTGGCGTAGCCGTTCTCCTCGATCAGCCGGAAGGCCTCGCGCCGAATCGTCTCGCGGGTTCGCAGCTTCTTGCGCTCCCGCAAGCCGAGCGGAGGTTCAGCGTCTGGCATATTCCGATTCTCGCGCATCGGCGAAGCCAGGTTGGCCGCGGTGCGCATGATGGCGCCCGCTCGACTGTGGCCGGAACGCGACCAGCGTGACCGCCGTGAGCACCGCGGCCATCGCCGCGCTGATCCACAGCATCGACGACATGCCATGCACGAAGGCCGATTGCACCGCGGCAAGCAGGTCGGGCCGCCCGGTGGCGTGCGCGACGGCCACACCGGCGGACACGCTCTCGTCGATTCGGTGTTGCAGGGCGTGGTCGGGCACCCGCGGCGTGGCACTGCGGTAGCCGGCGTTCAGGACGGTGCCGAGCAGCGCCACCCCGATCGCGCCGCCGGCCTGCCGCAGCGCCTGGATCAGCGCCGAACCGGAGCCGGTCCTGCTGGGCGGCAGGGTATTCAGAGCGGCGTTCATCGCCGTCGGCATCGCCAGTCCCATGCCCGCGCCGATCACTGCCTGCCATGCGGCTACCACCCAGAATGGGGTGGTGACGGTGGTCTGCCCACCGACCGCCAGGCCCGCGGCGATCAGTGCGAAGCCGATTGCGATCGTCACGCCGCTGCCCAGCCGCTTGCCCATGCGGTCGACGATCCGGCTGCCCACCAACAGGCCGCCGATCAACGGCAACAGGCGCAGGCCGGTGTTCAGCGTGGAGGCGCCCTGAACCGATTGGAAGAGCAGCGGCAACGCGAACAGCACGCCGAACATCATCAGGCCCATCATCGTCATAACGACTGTGCCCCAGCGGAATCCGGGCGTGCCGAACAGCTCGAGGTCGATCAACGGGCGGCGGGCGCGGAACTGCCACGCGACGAAGGCGGTGAGCGCCAGCATGCCGGTGCCGATCGCCGCCCACGCAAGCGTGTCGCTCCATGACTCTTGGCCGACGCGGATGAAGCCGAACGTCAGGCCGGCCAACCCGCCCGATGACAGGGCAACACCGAGCAGATCAATCGGATGCGAGCCCGAAGCCCGTGACTCTGGAATGAACGCGGCGACGGCGGCGAGCCCGACGATGACGAGCGGCACATTCATCAAAAAGATTGCGCCCCACCATACATGCGACAGCAGCCAGCCGCCGACGATGGGCCCCAACGGAAGGCCGACGGCCGTCGACGTCACCCAGATTGTCAGCGCGTGTGCGCGCTCGTCCGCGTCCGGGAAGATCGACGGCAGCACTGCCATCGACAGCGGGATCATCAGCGCCGCGCCGACACCCAAAACGACACGCGCGAAGATCAGCATGTCGGCGCCGCCGGAGTACGCGCACCAGACCGACGACGCGCCGAAAATCAACAACGCCAGCAACAGCATCTTCTTGTAGCCATAGCGGTCGCCGAGCGCGCCCGCGGGCAGCAGCAGCGCGGCAAGCACGAGCGTGTACGAGGTGGAAAACCATTGCAGCTGCGCGGTACTAGCGTGCAGATCCACGGCCAGCGTCGGCAGGGCCACGGACAGCACCGTGGTGTCCAGCCCGATCGTCAGCATGCTCAGCGCCAAGGCGGCCAGCGCCCACCAGCGAGTCCGTCGCGACATAATCCACCTCCTCAAACTGACAGTGTCTATATTATGATAGGCACTATCAAATAAGAGGAACTGTTAAAGTTCCGTAAAGATCATGATCCGAGCATTGCGACGCCGAGGCCGGCCATGGCCACCGCAATGAGCCCGTCCAGTGCGCGCCACGCCGTCGGTGTGGCGAAAAGGCTTCGCAGCCGCCGTGCGCCGAAACCCAGCGTGCTGAACCAAACCATGCTGGCCGTCACCGCGCCGACGCCGAAAAGCCAACGGCCGTCGTGGCGTTCGTTGGCCAGTGCGCCCAGGAGCACGACCGTGTCGAGGTAGACGTGCGGGTTGAGCCAGGTGAGCGCGAGGCAGGTGAGCACCACGCTGACCAGACGGGCCGGCGTCGAGTCCGACGGTGTCAGTCCAGTCGGCCGCCACGCCCGCCGGGCGGCCATCAGGCCATAGCCCATCAGGAAGGCGGCACCGCCGATCCTTGTCAGGCCGACGATGCCCGGGTATGCCGCGATCAGCGCGCCGAATCCCACGACGCCGGCCGTGATCAGCACGACATCGGAGAACGCGCATACCGCAACGACCGCCGCCACATGCTCACGGCGAATGCCTTGGCGCAGCACGAATGCGTTCTGCGCACCGATCGCGACGATCAGCGTCATAGCGGTGAGGAACCCGACGACCATGGTCACAAGATCGACGTTAAGAACTCTAGGTGCGACAGTACAGCTAATGATCCTTGCCCTACATTAGAACTGCTTATGTGGGGCTGAGCGCACCACCGCCCTCGTGGGACGCTAACCACCGCCCGACGGCGAAACCAAGGAGGAGACGGACGGTGCAGTACTTCATCCAATTTGACATCCACCAGCCGGTCGAGATGAGCCGCGATGAGCTCTTCGAGATCTGGCTCGAGGAGGCGCGCGCGGCCCAGGGGGCGGTCGATGCCGGGGCGGTGACCAACCTGTGGAAGGTCGTCGGCCAGCGCAGCGTCTTCGCCGTGCTCGACGTTCCGGACCACACGTCGCTCGACCAGGCGCTCGAGTCGCTACCGATCATCCAGAAGCTCGGCGGCTCGGTGGACACGCGCGCGTACGCGATCCGGCCCTACAGCGAGTGGGCCGAGGAGCTGCGCGTCGCGGTAGAGGGCGAGTAGCGGGCCGCCGGTTTCCCGGTCAGCTCGCCGTTTTTCATCAGAACATGCGAGGGGCTAGAACAGAACTGGCGCTCAATTTCCGCGAGTTCGAACCGCAGGATGACGCAACTGGTTGCCGCCCTGGCAGTGAGCGTGTTCCGGTTCGGACGCGACGATGTGCGCCCAAGCTCTGTTCCGCGGATCTCGGATTCTCGGATCCGGATTGGGGGCAGACCGCGCTGAGGTGAGCCGATGTATCTCGCAGCGGCCCCATCCCGCGAATTCGGACGCGACGGCTTCGGTCACCCGTCAACCGGCCCCAAACGGCGACGGAAATTCTCGTCACGAGTGGCCTCTCTGGCTGGCGCCTCCGAGGCATCCTGATTGGTTAAGACGCCGTCGGTCGGCTGCCGATCGTCGACGCCAACCGATTCCGGTCCTACCGCCATACGATCTTCTTTCTCGCCAGGGTGCCGTCCTGCGCGCTGCGGCAGGACCATGAGCAGCACGACGATTACGGCCGCGATTACCGCGGAAGCCAGCGGGCGGCTCAGGGCCAGACCGCCGTGGTTGACAGGCTTATCGAGGAAATCGCCCACGGTTGCGCCGAGAGGCCGGGTCAGGATGAAGGCGACCCAGAAGAGGGTGACGCGCGACACGCTTGTCCAGTAATACAGGGCCGCGACCGCGGCGAGACCCGCAGTGAATACCAGCGCACCGCCTTCATAACCAAGCCCGCCGGTGTCAGCGAGCCAATCGCCGAGTGCGGTGCCTAGAGTCTGCGAAAACGTGATTGTGGCCCAATAGAACCCCTCTACTTTCGGCGTCGAAACGGTGTTTACCGACACCGTTCCCTCCGACCGATGCCAGAACCCCAGGGTTGCCAAGAGACAACACAACAGCAGAAGCGATCCACCCGTGTAGCCGATCCCAAGCGATCGGTCGGCAAAGTCGGCAAGCGTCGTGCCGAACGTCGTCGAGGCGGCGATCGTCGCCCAGTACAGAATCGGGTGGAAGCGCTTGGCGACGATCTGCGCGACAACGAGCGCCACAAGGGCGCCGCCGAACAGCGCGACGCCGATCAGATAGCCCCAATTCCTTACGGTGTCAGCGTGCAAAATCGTCATCGTCACTGTGTCGCCGCCCGTCTCGCCGAGCGTCGTCGCCAAAATCTTGATGATCCAGAAGCCCAGGGTGACTGCCGGTACCTTGCTCAACCCGTGTTTCGTAACGTCATTCATGGGGTGATGGCCTACCGCTTTCGTGGAATGGCTGTGGGCTGGTGAACCGCTTCGTTTTTAATCGAGCAACTGCAAATCATTAGACAGACACGACGAGATCGACGGTGATCTCTCGCACTTCCAATGCGCTTGACGCCCAACCGGGCGCCACAGTTGTCGGTGCCGCATCCATAGTTTCGCAACCGTACTGAGAAGATACTGAGATCCGCTGTAAGTTGGCTGAAAGATGCCCTGGAGAAGGGCTTTCCGCTCTCGTTTGGGTGCGCCGCTTTCGCCGGCCGCAATACTGCTTCGGCCATCGTGAATGTATTCGTGAATTGTGCTCTCGGATAACGAGTTCGACACTAATCCGGCCGCCGGTTGATCAGGGGGCTCGTGGCGGAGAGACTGGGTCGTCAGTGCCAACACGTGGTGTGACAATTCCGTGACCAACTCGTGACTCCAGGGCAGACGAAAGACTGCGGGCAGCAAGAGGATTGGGTGAGCCGGAATACCGTGTCGCGGCCCGTCACTCACGGATCGGTTCGGCGGTGGCGAGCTCGTCTTCGACACCGTGTCGGCGATGGGGCCGCGGCTGTCCAAGGTGCTCACCAAGGGCACCAAGTGGGGCATCTGCGACGCCCGCGAAAGCGAGCGTGAAATTGAGCGCCTCCCCAATAGTGGAAAAAGACTAGCGATGACGCGGCTGAGGGTTTCGCTGACGTCATCGCCTGACCTATCCATGGTCGTAGTCTGCTCCACTTGGGTTCATCTGCAGTGGGTCGCGGCCGGTGAAAGCGATGAGCCGGTCGAAGGCGCCGGTGCCGGCGGGCACGGGCACGGGTGGATCGAATCCGGCCGTGGCGCGGCTTTGTGCAGTGAGGGTTTGCTGTGCCAGGCCGAGGACGTCCGCGGCGAGGGCGTCCGACACGCGAAGGGGATGATGGAGTGCTACGGCGAAATCCCAGCCGTGGACAAGGAGTTCGAGAGCCAGGATGCCAAGCGCAAGATTGGCGGGCAGTGTCCGCCCGCTGAACACAACATCGTCTGCCACCCCGCGACGGCGCCATCCATCCAGGATGGGTTGTGTCATTTGGTGAATGCGTTGATCGATGGAACCGCCGTCGGGGGCCGCGGTATGTATACCGGCGGCGGCACCCAGGCGTGAGATCGTGTCGATGAGATGGTCGGCGAGGGCCGTCACATCAAAGTCACGGCAGGGCGTGGGGCGGTGCAGGTCGTCGTCGCCAATCGTCTGGGTGACGAGGTCTACCACGGCCAACGCCTGTTCGGCACTGGTGAATTCGTCCACGGGCTCTCCTGACAAGCAGTTGGTTCCTACGGCGGATAGTCGGTACATCCATGGCGACCGGGTGTGTAGCGCATGGCGCGGTCGGACGGCTGGATCGGCGCTGGGGCGGCGAAGCTCAACGCGGCGGCCGTGAGCGTCGTTGCGGCACCAAGGCGCCGGTGATGTCGCTTCGAGGTAGGCACCCGTGTGTCGGCCCGCGTGGGCTAATCGGGGAAGTGATCCCCGAACATCGGCAGGCCGCTCTTTGACGATGCGCGGGTTGCCTCGTCCTGGATGACGTCCCAGTGCTCGGCGAGCAGCCCGTTCTCCAGGCGCACGATGTCCACGACAATCCACGGTCTGGGTTGGCCGTTATTGCTGAACCGGCCGTGCAGCAGCACGTAGTCATCTTCGGCGACGGCCAGGGCGTTCTCGTAGCGCAAGTCCGGTGGGGCGGCTTTGACCAGGTTGAACAGTCCGTCGCGACCGGCTTCGATGTGGGCGCTGTGCTGCAGGTAGTTGGGCGACCAGAATGCTTCGGCGGCCGTGTAGTCGCGCCGGTTAAACAGGGTGTCGAATGCGGTCAGCACGAAGGCCTTGTTGTCGTGCGGTGTGGCCATGGGATGGTCCTTTCCGGGCGGTGCTGGAGCTAGAAGTGGTGGGGCCGATCACCCGAGGATGCGAGCGTTCATGCTGGTGTCGCTTCGGGGTAGTCGATGTAGCCGACCGGGCCGCCGATGTAGAAGGTGGAGGGATCAGCGGCGGTCAACGCGGCGCCGGTCGCCAGGCGGGCGGGCAGGTCAGGATTGGCGATGAACGGCTGACCGAGGGCGACCAAATCGACCAGGTTCTCATCGATGAGAGCGTTGCCCGCCTCCGGCGTGATCCCGACGTTGGCGATCAGGGTGCCGTCGAACAGAGGCCGATAGTGCTCATACATGCCCCGGCCCTGCAGGTTCGCCAGGGGACGCCCGGACAGGTCGGCCATGGCGGTCATCAGGAGAAGATGAGATATCGGGTAATCGTTGAGCCGGCCGATCACATAGTCGCTGGTCTCCAGAGTGTCGTGGGTGGATTGAAACGCGCCGTGTTCGGCCCAGGCGGGTCCGGCCTTCACCCCGACGCGGTTCAAGTCAATGCGTTCACCGACGGCGTCGATGATCTCGAACAGCAGTCTGGCCCGGTTCTCGACGGAGCCGCCGTACTGGTCGGTGCGCAGATTCGTTGCGGGATTGAGGAACTGGCTAATCAGGTAGGAAAAGCCTGCCTGCAGTTGCACGCCGTCGAATCCGGCGTGCTGCGCGTTGGCCGCGGCCTGGGCGTAATCGGTGACCGTGGCGGCGATGTCGGCTCGGGTCATGGCACGCGGAACCACCGTGGGCTTCAGACCTGAGGGGGTGTGGGAACGCAGGCCGGGATTGACCGCCGACGGCGCCAACGGCGGTGTGCCCGAGAAGAAGTCGGGATGTGAGGACGATCCGGTGTGCCACAGCTGGGCGAAGATCCGTCCGCCCGCCGCGTGCACGGCATCGGTCACCGCCGACCACGCGCTGACCTGGGCGTCGGTGAACAGCCCCGGGACGTCGTTCCAGCCGACCGCGTCGCGGCTGATCCACACCCCCTCAGTGATGAGTAGTCCCGCCGAGGCGCGCTGGGCGTAGTACCTCACGTGTAGATCAGTTGGAGTCAATTCCACGTTGGTAGCGCGCGACCGGGTTAAGGGCGCCATCACCACCCGGTTGGCCAGCTGTAGGCCTGCCATCCTGTAGGGCGACAGCAGCGGTTGGGCGGATCGGTCGGGTACTTGAAGGCCTTCGCTCATGCACAGACCTAACGCAAAGATTTTTGCTTTTATTTCGTGGCGGTCTCCGCCCTGTCGATGAGCTGGTTCGCGGTGGCGCTTCGCTATTTCATGCGCGGGCCGCTGGACTTCTTTCGCAGCGCCCGAGGCCGCGGCAAAGCGGCCGGCGGACGGTGCCCGAACAGGGTGTCTATGAGCCGGTGCGCGTAGTCGTCGGTGAGCGTCGATGGCAGGAAGATCACGCGGTACATGATCGGGGCGAGCACGTGATCGATCACGTCCTGCGTGGAGACGGGAGCATTCCGTCCGGCGCGTTGGACCAGGATGGCGGCTTCGTCGAGTCTGCCTCGCAGGCAATCGGACTCGTCGTCGCCGGCGACCGCGGCGCCGCCGCGCAGGATAGCGGCGTTGATCGGCTTGCGATAGTGCATCAGGATTTCGTTAGCCCATGCGGCGATGTCGGAGCGCAGATCGCCGGTGTTGGGCAGCGGCCGGTCGGGGTCGAGCCGGTAGGTGGCCAGGTCATTGATCATCGTCGCGGCATCGGGCCACCGTCGATACACCGTGGTCGGGTTCACCCCGGCACGCTCGGCGACCATCGGAATCGTGACGCGCTCGCTGCCCCTTTCGGCGACAAGCTCCTCGACAGCGGTGCGGATGGCATCAGACACCGCGGCGGTCCGCCCACCCGGCCGTTTCGCGGCTTGCCCGGAGGCCATGCCCCAACTGTAGGACACGGCCTCGACAACTCCCGTGGTGAGCGAATGCGTCGCGAGACGTGCAGCGGGTGCCGGGGGGACCCGGTCACATTGAGTTGGCGCGCGGGTCGGCGAGTTAACTCTGCAACGACGTCGGCAGCGCAAGTGAGTGCCGCCGCGTGATGTCGAAAATGGCTGTGGATTGACAGAGGCGAGCGCGCGGCACTCGGCACTGGCCCTCCACTACGATTACGGCACCGAGACGCAACCCACGCCTGGCACGCAGCCGCCGCCACCGCCGGGACCGCCACCGCCGGTGGGACCACCGGGGATTTGGCCGCCACCACCGCCAGGACCGCCACCGCCGGTGGGACCCCCGGGGACTTGGCCACCACCGCCACCGGGACCGCCGCCGCCTGTGGGGCCTCCGGGTGCTGTGCCACCGCCGGTGGGACCCTCGGTTGCGGTGGGTGTCGTTGTCGCTGGTGTTGGCGAGGTGGTCGTCGTTGTCGTCGTGGTCGTCGTTGTCGTCGTAGTCGTCGGCTTATTACCGCCACCGCCGCCGCATCCGATCGCCAACATGAGGACGGCAGCCCCACCGAAGAGCGCGACCGCGGTCCTGCATTCTGATTTCATCAGACCCTCACTCTCATCCTGGGCTCCCTAGCCATACCCGCAACGCGCACCGGCAAAACGACGACAATCTGTCCCGATTCCATTGCTGGCAAGCGAGAATGGCAACACGGCCCGAATCACCCTGTACCCCAGTGTGTTAACGAATACGGCGATCTTATACCCGACATCCGAGCTGAAGCACCCAGTGCCGCACCGTCAGCGTTGCACCGTCGCGGTGTCCACGAACTACCCCCTTGACATGGCCGTAACGGCGTCTCGGCCTTGAGATCGCCGATTCCCTGCCGTGCGGCGCTAAGTGGAGAGACGGCCGATGAATTTGCGTTCTTGTGCTGTATAGAGGGGTACCAGGTGCCGGTCGGGCACGACACGAAGACGCGAAAACGAGGAGCGGACCAATGGTCATCGTTGCCGGACATGCCACCGTCGAGCCCCAGCAGCGCGAGGCCTACCTCGCAGGCAGCGGGATGATCGTCGAACAAGCACGCCGGGCAACTGGCTGCCTCGACGTCGCCGTCAGCGCCGACCTGATCGACCCCAGCCGCGTCAACATCTTTGAGCGCTGGGAGTCGCAAGCGGCCCTCGAAACCTTCCGCAGGAACAACCTCAGCAACGAGCAATTCCCGGCGGTGCTATCGCTTTCGCTAGCCGAGTACGACGTCGCCGATGTGCGGCCCTTGTCCTGGACAAGTACAGCCTGAACACAGCACAGACAGCGCCATGATGAGATCGGCGCGGCCACCCATCTGCGCCGGTAAGGCCGATGTTGTGTGCGGTTACTGGATTCGCCACGAAGATGAGAAGTCGCCTAGATAGGTTGGGTGTCCATTGCGCGCTCAGCTGGACATACCCAATGAGCTGACCATCTTATGTGGCTTGGCGATCGGCTATCCGGACCCCGCCTTCCCGGCGGACAGCCTCGCGATACCGCGTAATCCGGTCGAGTCGAACGTGGTGTTCCTCGATAGCTGACGTCTCCCGTCAGCGGGAGGCTCGTGCAGGGCGGGCGGGCATCCCGCCAAACACGCCGCGCCGCAGCGGTCAGGCGCCGTTGGTGCCGGAGTCTTGCGGCTCGGTCCACGGTCGCAGGTAGTTCAGTGCGAGGGTGGTGATTTCGTTTAGAAATTCGTCTCGGGTGATCGCGGGCCTATCGAGGATGTAGCGGATGGTGAGGTGTTCGACCATCCGAACCAGCATCCAGGATGCGGTGTCGAAACCGACGTCGGGGCGCAGCTGGGCGCGGTTTAACGTCAGATAGGCCAGCGTCAGTTCCGCGATGCGCTGCTCGAACGCAATCAGCTTGCTGGCCGCGCCTAGTCGGGGGGTGTGTTCCATGATGGCGCGTAAAAACTCGGGGTGAACGTCCAGTGCATCGAGCAGGGCGGCGATCGAGCTGCGCACATACACCGGCGCGGGCTGGTCGAGGCGCTCGGCGACGGTGGCGGCCACGCGAGCAGAAAGCGAATCGCTATAGCGGTCAATCACCGCCGCGGCGATCGCATCCTTGTTCGGGAAGTACTGATACAGCGAGCCGGGGCTGATGCCGGCGGTCGCAGCGATGCGATTGGTGGACGCTCCCTGGTAGCCGTGCGCGATCAACACCTCTTGGGCGGCATCGATGATCCGTTCCACCATGGCGCGCGAGCGTTCCTGCCGCGGTGTGCGGCGTGCACCGACGCGGGGGTGCCTGGGCATCAGAATGCGAATTGAAGGCGAGTAAACGCTCGTGTCAGCATGGGGTCATGGTCGCACAACAGGTCGCCTGCGGCTACCCGCACCGGTTCCGGCAGGCTGAGCACCGCAACCGCCGCCTTGGGCGCCCCCTGCAGATCTTGACCCGCACCGCCCGGCCCGATCCGCACTTGGTCGACGCCATTGGCCGGCGACTGATGCACCGCGATGAAGTCGGTGCGGCGTTGGTGGCGGCGATGCGCATCACCGATGCTGATCACCGCGACAAGGTGACGATGGGCCAATTCAAACGAGCCCTCGATTTCGGCGTCGACAGCGTGCCCGAGTGCCCACCACCGCTTCGCGATTTTTTCGCCTGCGTCGAGCAGGTGCCCGAGTGGGTGGACTTCGACCTGATCAACGACGGTGGCGCCGCCTACCGGCGGTTGGGCACCAACGCCGCCGATGTGATGCTGGCGCTGGCCCTGGTTGGCGGCTACCGCTTCGGTGGCCCCTCCGACCTGCTTGTCGAAACCGGCGGGCTAACTGGCACCAAGACGGTGCGCCGGCTGGCTGAAACGCAACAGTGGGCTGTTGCCGTCTCGCGACCAGATGCCCTGCGCCGCACCGGGGCTGGGTTCAAGACGACGGTGCACGTCCGGCTGATGCACGCCCTGGTCAACCAGCAGTTCGAGACCAACGGGCGATGGGACGTCGACCAGTGGGGACTGCCAATCAACCAGACGGACCAGGCCGCGACCCTGGGGTTGTTTAACGGGGCGCTGCTGTTAGGAGTTCGGCTGCTCGGTGTGCGCGTCACCCACGCGGAGTCGCGCGCCATCATGCACATGTGGAAATACGTTGGCTGGCTGATGGGTGTCGACGAGGACTGGCTGTGCGACACCGAACGCCAGCAGCACCGACTCAACTACCATTTCCTCATCACCCAGTCCACCGTGAGCGCCGCCGGCCCACCGCTGGCCAACGCCGTGGTCGAGGCCCAACGCCACCTGCACTACAAGAACTTCGCGGCCACCCGCGGGGCCTACGCGCGGGCCCGGTTACTGAGTATGCTGCGCTACTTCCTGCGCAGCGAGGGCATAAGCGATCTGCAACTACCGCGCGTGCTGCCGTTTGTCGTGCTGCCGGTGCTGGCGGCCAACTTCGTGCGTTACCACCTCGTGGCCCGCACCCGGTGGGGGAGAGCCTATCTGCAGCGTTGGGGTGAGCGTGCCAGCGCCGAGCTGTTGCGGAAGTACTTCGGCGACCAAGCCCACGACCTTGGGCAACTGACACTCTGAACGCCGACGTCAGCCACCATGAGGCCCGCAAACGCCATGACCAACCGCTTCCGCAGCCGCCTAGCGGTGACGATCGCCGCCGCGCTGCTTGCTGCGGCCGGCCTGTTCGCTCTTCGCTTCCCGGTTTTCCTGGATGCTTTCCATCAGTGGGGCTGGCAAATCAACTGCGGCAACGGATTTAGCCCCGACCTCACCCAGGCCGCCGCGGCCCAACCCGCCGGCGCCGACTTCATCGGCCAATGCCACAGCGCGGTGGCTGCGCGGCGGGCCTGGGCCATCCCGATCGCACTGATCGGCGCCGTGCTGATCACCACACGACTGCCGGCGGCTATGCGGCACGCGCCAAGCGCACCGCACCCCACCGAATCCACACCACCGCCGCGCTTCGATACGTGGCCCGACTGGATGAGACGCTGAACCGGTGGGTGCGCACACACGGCCGCCGGCCGGCCCGCGGCTCGACCTGGGACCCCAATCGCTGCTGTGGCGATGGGCCGGGGACATGCGCATCGCGTTCGAAGGCGGCACCGCTGGGTTGCTGCAGACCATGCACCCGGCCATCGGCCAGGGCCTCATCGATCACTCGAACTTCTTCGACGACCCGGTCGATCGCGTGTTTCGCTCGCTGCCGGGCATCCTGGGAACCATCTACGATGGCCCGCACGCCAACACGACCGGCGCCCGGGTGCGCGACTTCCACCGCGACATCAAGGGCACACTGCCCTCCGGCGTGCGTTACCACGCTCTGGATCCGCACGTCTATTGGTGGGCGCACGCCACCTTCCAGCGGATGGTGCACCGGGTCGCCGAATACTGGGACCGCCACCGGCTCACCGACCGCGAACGCGGGCAGCTGTACATCGAAGGCTGCGAATGGTATCGCCGCTACGGCGTGACCGATTCGGTGCTGCCTGCCGATCGTGCCGCGTTCAACCGCGAGTTCGACCGCTACTGTCGGGAAGTCTTGCAACCCAACCCGGCCGCCGATTACTTGATCGAATTCATCGGGCGCCGTGCAATCCCGGACATGAGTGCCTCACCGCACTACCCGACCCACCCCAAACTGCGGCCCCTGGCCAATGCGCTGCTACCCACCCTGCCGATACGGGCGGCCCTTGCACCACCCATGCGGCTGGTCATCTTCGGCGGCCTCCCACCAATCGTGCGTGAACGTTTCAACATCGCCTGGACTGCAGCCGACGAACGCCGCTACCGCTTGATTCGCGCCACGATCCGCGCGACGTGGCGATATGTCCCCGAATCGCTCAAGTGGCATCCCGCCGCTCGAAAAGGATGGCTGCGCGAAAAAGACCGGCGCGCACAAGCATTCGAATCAGGTCGCTGAGGGCCACACCTTGTGCTAACCGTGATCACAGCTGCCGGAACGCCTGCCAGCGTGCGCCACTCGCCGGGTTTCAGTGGGGTCGCCACAAACGGCGGCTACCGCGCTCCGCGAGGGTCCCGGACGCGATGCCTACGCCGGCCAACTAGCCGCCGTGGCAAAGCGCATCCCGGACGTCTTCGTTAGTTCTCGGCGGTTTCGGCGAACACGGCCAGCGCCGTTTGGTAGCTGTCGAAGGCGCGAGCGGCGCCGGCGTATGCCTCGAGGTGGATGAAGAGTTCGACCAGCTGTTCCTTGGTGACACCGCTTCTTAAGGCAATTCGTAATTGTCCGCGAAGCGGCTCGTGTGTGCCCAATGTGGCCGCAATTGCCACCGAGATCAAAGCCCGGCTCTGCGTGTCGAGTGCGCGGGTACGTGACCACGAGTCACCGAAGGTATGGACAGTGGCGAGGCGGCGGAAGTCGTTGCCCGCGGGCGGTTCGCCCGGGCCGATGGGTAGCACGAGCGGTTGGCCAAGTAGCCCTTCGGCGATGTTGAGCGCCTTCTCGTACTGGGCGTCGTCGTGTTCAGTCATTAGCATTCCTCAATGTGGTTGCACAACGGCGCGGACAGGGTCTGGGTTCGGCGAGGTCCTCCACCGAAACCGCATCGGGTCCGAGCTGCTGCGGGCTTATTCGCTAACTGGTGGTCCCAGGATGTCGCAGCCAAACCGGGCGGCGAGGTCTTTAATAAGGGCCACACAGACGCTCATGTCAGTATCCGCCCTGGTGGTCGAGGATCTTTCGGGGGTTTTCCACCAGCATGGTGGTGATTTGCTCTTCGGTGACGCCGCGCGCCCGCAGCGCCGGCAGCACGTCGTTGTGGATGTGCAGGTAGTGCCAGTTGGGCGCGACCTTCTGCAACAACTCTTCGGGTAGCGCGTCGAAATAGCATTTCGCGTCGTGGGAGAGCACCATCTTGTCGGCATGCCCGCGTTCGCACATGCGTGCCACCGTGTTGACGCGGTCTTCGAACGGCAGGACCAGGTCCATGCCGAAGCGGTCCATCCCGATGTAGGAGCCGTTGGCGATCAGCTCCTCGAGGTAGTCGATGTCGGTGCTGTCACCGCAGTGTCCGATGACCACCCGGGACAGGTCCACGCCCTCCTCGGCGAAGATGCGTTGCTGTTCCAGGCCGCGGCGGGTCTTCGCGTGGGTGTGCGTTGTGATCGGCACGCCGGTGTGGCGGTGGGCCTGTGCGACCGCGCGCAGTACCCGCTCGACGCCGGGGGTCACCCCGGGTTTGTCGGTGGCGCATTTGAGGATCGCCGCGCGCACCCCGGTGTCGGCGATGCCCTGCTCGATGTCGCGAACGAACATTTCGGTCATGATCTCCGGGCCGCCCAGCGGGGCGCCCGGACCCCGGTAATGAAAGCAGAACGGCACGTCGTTGAAGGTGTACACGCCGGTGGCCACCACGATGTTGAGCTCGGTAGCGGCGGCGACGCGGGCGATGCGCGGAATGTAACGGCCCAGCCCGATCACGGTCAGATCGACGATGGTGTCCACCCCGGTCACCTTGAGTTTGTTCAGCCGCGCGACCGCGTCGGCTTCGCGGGCGGCCTCATCGCCCCACTGTTCGGGGTAGTTCTGCATGACCTCGGTGGTCATGATGAAGACGTGCTCGTGCATCAGCGTGACGCCCAGACCCGAGGGGTCAATTGGGCCCCGCGCGGTGTTCACATGTGACATAGCGGTATCCGTTCAGATGCGTTGCGCGCCGGCGGCGCGCAGGTCGGCGATGGCGGGGAAGCCGTCGATGGCCATCAGTAGGTCGAGTTCGGCTAGCAGCGAACGCAATTGGGACACCACGCCGTCGGTGCCGCCGACGGCCAGTGCATACGCATAGGGCCGGCCGACGCCGACGGCGGTGGCGCCCAGGGCGAGCGCCTTGGCCACGTCGGAGCCGCTGCGTACCCCGGAGTCAAACAGCACCGGCATCCCGTCGGCTGCTTCCACCACCGCTGGGAGGGCGTCCAGTGCAGGAAGCCCACCGTTGGCTTGGCGGCCGCCATGGTTGGAACAGTAGATGCCGTCGATGCCGTAGTCGCGGGCCTTGCGTACGTCGTCGGGATGCTGGATGCCCTTGAGCAGGATCGGCAGCGTGGTCAGCGAGCGCAGCCAGCTCAGATCCTCCCAATGCAAGGAGTTACCAAACACCTTGGCCCATTCGAGCGCCGCGGCTCTCATGTCCTCCTTGGGCGGCTTGGCCAGCCGCTGGCAGAAGATCTCGTCGGTCAAGTAGTTCTGCAGCACGTAGCCGCGCAGCTGGGGGAAATTGCCGGCGTTGAGGTCGCGCGGGCGCCATCCGGTGGTCCAGGTGTCCAAGGTGACCACGA
>NZ_DASQVQ010000037.1:0-41963 GCF_035640695.1 Mycobacterium sp. | reverse complement strand
GCGTCAACGAGCGTGATGCTCGTGCCGCTGCCGCCGAAATCGACGAGTGCCACCACACCACTCGTCGGCAACCCCGGATCGACGGCCAAGGCCGTCAATGCCGCGACGGCATCCGACACCAGCGGAGCTGTCACGCCGTTGGGCGACAGGGTCGCGTTGGTCCGCAACGTTGCCCGCACCGTATCCAGCACGGCATGGCCCCAATGCGCCGGCACGGCTATCCGGATCTGCGTCGGCGGAGCCTGGCCGTTGACGGTGTAGACCATCGCATCCAGGGCCTCGACCACGAGCCAGTCCGCGCGGTGGGTCGACCCGTCCTCGGCCACCAGCGGTACCGGGTCGCCGATGCGCTCCACGAACCCGCTGAGCACCGTGCCCGGCTCGGTGAGATCGGGATTCTCCGAAGGCAGCCCCACCTCAGGCGCGCGGTGCGAAAACAGCGTCAACTCGGCGCGGCGCGTCACCGGCGGGTGGCCGACTCGCGCGGCGACCAGGTTGGTCGTCCCGATCGACAACCCAAGCGGGTCGCTCATATACGCATACCTTGCATTGACGGCAGTCGGCGGTGCTCACGATAGCCCGAATGCCTGCGAATTCCGCTCCGACACCCCGATGCGAAATCTCAAGCGCGCACCAGGCAATGCACCTCGAAAAGGGTTAGTGGCCACGGAGTCTGCGCCATAACCGAAGCGGCAGCAGACCGATCAGCGGTGCCCGCTTCCCGAGATCTGCGGTGTCGCGGCGGTTGAACGCGGCGGCGTAACGGCGCGCCTCCTCGGCGGTTGGGTACTGCTTTGAGCCGGTGCCCCGGCCGCAACCGCGGTCACATTCCCACCGCAGGGTGCGCCCGTCGGCGTAGAACGCGGTCCGGTGGCCGAAGACTCGGCATCTCAACATCGGTCGGGCGGGCCCACGCGATGGCGGTCCTTGCGGGCAACTTGGTTCGCCGCCGGCGTTTCCGTCGCATCCTGCGCCGCATCGGCGGCGGTCAGCGGCAACGCCAGGTCTTCCAGCCGCTTTCCTTCGGCCTTGACACCCAACACCACTTCCACGATGCCCGCGATGGCCATGACCGCGGCGCCGATCAAGAACGAGACGGCGACCAGACCGCGGTCGCCGGAGTTGATGAGTTGGCCGAACAGCAGTGGGCCCGTGATGCCGCCGATGGCCGTTCCCACGGCGTAGAAGAATGCGATTGCCAACGCCCGTGTCTCCATCGGGAAGATCTCGCTGACGGTCAGGTAGGCGGCGCTCGCGCCGGAAGACGCCAGGAAGAAGCACCCCGCGAGCACGACGATGAACGTCCACACGCCACCGGCCTCGGACACGAAGATCCAGGCCAGTGCGGCGGCGATCGCGGCAGAACCCAGGTACGACAGCGCGATCATGGGTTTGCGCCCGACGGTGTCGAACAGCCGCCCGAGCACCAGCGGTCCGGCGAAATTGCTCAACGCCCACACGATGAAGAACACCGGCACGACACCGGACGCGACCCCGTAGAAGCTGCTCAACAGCGTGCCGAGGTTGAACGTGAACGCGTTGTACATGAACGCCTGACCGATGAAGAGCGCAAGGCCGAGGATCGCACGCTTGGGGTAGAGCGTGAAGGCGACCTTGGCGATCTCACGAAACGAGATGGACTTGCGCTGGCGCACCGTGATCGATCCCTCTGCCGCCGAAAGGGTTTGGTGCGTTTCCCGCTCGACTTCCTGCTCGATCTCGGTGACGATCCGCTCGGCCTCTTGCTCTTGCCCATGGATGAACAGCCATCGCGGGCTTTCCGGAATGTTGCGCCGCACCAGCAACACCACCAGACCGAACACCGCACCGATACCGAACGCGAGGCGCCACCCCAAATTCATTGGGAGTATCGACTTGTCGAGCAGCAACAGCGCGCCCGCGGCGCCCCCGGCGGCGCCGAGCCAGTACGACCCGTTGATCGCCAGGTCGACCCGTCCGCGCACCCGGGCCGGGATGAGTTCGTCGATTGCGGAGTTGATCGCGGCGTATTCGCCGCCGATACCCGCCCCGGTGCAGAACCTCGTGACGAAGAAGTACCACGGCGCGAACGCGAAGGCCGTCGCCACGGTGGCCATGAGGTAGAGCACCAGCGTGACCATGAATAGCCTCTTGCGACCGAACCGGTCGGTCAACTGCCCGAAAAACAGCGCGCCCAGGCACGCACCGGTGATGTAGACCGCGGCCGCGACGCCGATCTCGCCGGCGGTGAGCTCGATGCCGCTGCCCTTTTCGGTGAGGCGCGCTGCCACATTGCCGACCATCGTGACCTCGAGCCCGTCCAGGATCCAGACACCCCCGAGCCCGACGACCACGCGCCAGTGAAACCGCGACCAGGGCAGTCGATCCAACCGTGCCGGCACTTGTGTGGTGACCGTGCCCGTTTGGACGCCCGCGTTCATGGTCGCCTCCTGCCCTCACTCCGCCGGGCGTGCCGGCAGTTGATTAGGGGTTTACCCGCGGCGGCGGATTAAACCCGGATGGGCCAACGACTACCGTCTGGGCTATCGGGGGCGATCAGGAAGGCGGCTTGTCGGCGCCGACCGCGGCGATCGCGTCCACCACCGCGCCAGGATTGTCGAGGGCGACGAAGGTGCGCGCGTCGGGCACCTCTATCAACGTCGAGTGCGGGAACCGCTCGGCCAGCCGTCTACCCAGCGCCGGCGTGAAGCAGCGGTCGCGCTGTCCCCACGCCAGCGTGACGGGCTTGGTGAAGTTGCCCAATCGCGTCGCCACGTCGGTCAGGTCCGTCGCCGCCACCTGCCGCAGCAGGGTGGCGAGATCGCGGCAGATGCGCGAGTCGTTGCGGCACGGCTCCAGCCACCCGGCCGTGAGCTGCGGGTCGGGATTGTTCATCAGCAGGCCGAAGCCGAGCGGGGAGTGCCGCAGCGGGCGCAGCCCCATCTGCCAGAACAGGGTCTTGATGGTGACCGGCCCGCGTAACAGCGCGAAGACGACGTTGAACGGAAACGGCGGGAACTTGTCGAACGCGTCGCAGTTGGTGAGCACCAGACGGCCGATGTGGTCGGAATGGGCGTCGATGACGAACTGACACAGGCCGCCGCCGGTGTCGTTGCCGACCAGGGTCACGTCGGTGAGACCGAGCGCGACGATGAAGTCGCGGATCAGCGTGGCAAGCCCGCGGGGCGACAGGTCGGCGCCGTTGTTGACCGGAATCGTGTGCGAGCCCAGTGGCCAGTTCGGCAGAATGCACCGAAAGCCCTCGCGCGCAAGCCTTTCGGCGACATCAATCCACAGTCGGTGGTCGACGAGGATGCCGTGCACGAACAGCACGGGAGGATGAGCCGAGTCCTCGGGGCCCAACACGCGGTAGTCGATCGTTGCCTGTTCCAGCGCGACCTGTGGCATGTTCGCTATCCTTTCCAGGTCCGAACTTACAAACTCGCTGTATGAAACTTACGTGCAGGCTGTATGAAAGTCAACCGTGATCGTTCGGCCGCTCGCCGGGCGGCACGCAGCTCCCGTCGCACCCAGGCGCAGCGGAGCGCGGCAACGCGCGGCGTGCTGATCCACGCGGCACGAAAGCTGTTCGCCGACAAAGGCTTTGCCGAGGTATCGACACAGGCCATCGTCGAAGCAGCGGGCGTGACAAGGGGAGCCCTTTACCACCAGTTCGACGACAAGGCGGCGCTGTTCGCCGCGGTGTACGAAGACGTCGAGCGGGATCTGGTTGCCGACATCTCGCAGCAGATCATGGTCGCCCGGCCGCCCAACCCGCTGGAGGCCATGCGGGTCGGCGCGCGGCTGTTCCTGGATCGCTGCTCGGCGCCGGACGTGCAGCAGATCGTGCTGATCGACGCGCCGGCGGTGCTGGGCTGGGATCGATGGCGCGCCGTCGGGACGAAGTATGGGCTCGGCGTCATCGAGGCCATGCTGGCGCATGCGATCGCCGAGAACGCGATAGCAGACCAGCCGTTACGCCCGACCGCCCACGTGCTGCTCGGCGCGCTGGACGAGGCGGCGCTCTACATTTCGCGGGCCGGCAATGCCGATCAGGCGCGCGCCGACATGGCCGCGGTATGCGACAGGGTGATCAGCGGCATCGCTGCGAAGAGTGTGTCGCTCAAGAGTTCTCGGCGACGTCCTTGATCCGCTCGAGCGTTCTTCTCATGTCGCGCAAATTGCGCGGTCCGCGCAGCCAGCCGAGCAGCGTCCAGTAAATCTTCAGCCCGGGAGAATCATTGAGCCGGAACGACTCCGTCACGTCGGTGCCCCCGTCGCAAGGCGTCAACCGGTAGTGCCAGTGGTTGCCGACCCGGTCGCCGATCATCACGTCGAAGCCGAACTCCCGACCCGGTTCGCAGTCGGTGACCCGACACGTCGTCCAATACACCGGGCCGATCTCGTTACGCCGGACGTGGCCGCGGAACCGGGCACCAACCGCGGCACCGGTGGCGCCGTCGAGCCACTCGGCCTCAAAGGTTTCCGGCGAGAACCTGCCGGTGTTGCGCACGTCGGCGATCAGTTCCCAGATCTTGGCTGCCGGCGCCGCCATGTGGACCGTCACCTCTCCGTGCATGGGCCGATCTTAGGACCGTGGAAACCGTCGATTCGGCCACTCATGCGCGGGCCAGGGTCCTGTCGGCCAGCGCGGCGATGACCGGCGCGAGCACCTGCGCGTACTCGATCGTGACGTGGTTGTCGTCGCGGAACACCAGATCGTTGCCGACGATGACCGGGCAGCGGTCGACGGTGCAGAACAGGTCGGTGACATCGGCGTACTGCCCACCGCCGGCAGCCGTCGCCGCCGCCTCGGCCGCGATGCCGCCGTCGTTTACCGCAACCGACCTCGCCGGTGCACACGCCATGGCGTCGTCGAGATGGCCGGACACGCAGGTCGGCACCGTGGAGTGCGGGTCCGGTATCGGGCCCAGCACCAGGACCGGTGCGCCGGTGCTGCTCCGCAGCCTCGCCACCAGCCGCGTGAGGCTGTCGATCCAAGCCGGGTCGTAGGAGGTGAACCCGAAGTCGGCGCCGTATCGCCGGGACATGCTCAACACGATCAGCCGCGGCCGCTCGGCCTGCAGCCGGCCCAGGATTTCGCCGCGCCACTGCTCGCACTCGGTGTATTCGCGGCCCAAGTAGGGGCTGGTGATCGGGCTGAGGTCCGACAGCGGGCAGGTGACCTTGCCCAGCGTCTCCAGGCGCCAGTGCCGCTGCTCGGCGATCTGCTTGAACGCCGGGTGCCACATTGCCGCGTGTGAGTCGCCGACCAGCGCGACCGTCGTGGCCGAGGCGGTGTCACCCGACGCGCACTCGTCCTGCCCGACCTCCCGCCACGACCGCACGCAGCCGTTGAGGAACACCGACGGCTTGTCCCCGGGCGCATCGGCGAGCGACGGCGAAAGGTTGGACGGGACGGCGCCCAGATCGGCCGACGCGGCGACCGCGCCGCGCACCTGAGCAATCAGCTGCTGCACCGCCGCATCGTGCGGGTCGGCGTCCGTGGTCGGTTGTGGCGCCGCCGCGTCGACCCGCAACGCCGCCGCCGGCGCACCATGGCCGACCGGCGCAGGCACCATGAGCAGAAGGACCAGACCGACGCTGACGGCCACGGCGGTGACGGCGCCGCCGAGCGCGAGGCTGCCGGCCGCCGAGCGCCGCAGCGGCGGCGCGAACCGGCCCGGGTTTTCGATGAAAACCAGCGTGAGCACGGCCAGCCCGAGTGAGGCGGCGGCCGCCGCCAGCCGCTCTGCCAGTCCGAGCGGGTGACCGAGCAGCGGCGGCGCGAGCAGCAGCACCGGCCAGTGCCACAGGTACCAGGAGTAGGACACCCGGCCGATCGCCCGCATGACCGGCACCGACAGAAAACGCCCGACGCCGTAATCCGGTGCGGCGCAGCCCGCCCCGATCACCAGCGCGGTGCCCAGCACCGGCAGCAGGCCGGCCGTCCCGGGATAGGGCGTCTTTTCGCCGAGCTGAGTGCAGGCCACGATGATCAGCGTCAGCCCGGCCGCGCCGACAATCGCGGCCGCGGGCACCGGCAGCCGGCGCCATGCGACGGCCGACAACGCCACCAGCCCACCGGCGGCCAACTCCCACGCCCGACTCGGCAGTGAGAAGAATGCCCACGACGGCAGCGCGTGGGTCCACGCCAACGACACCGCGAAAGATGCGGCGGCCACGAGCGCGAGCACGAGCAGGTAAGGCAGCCCCGACGGCACGGTCTCCGAGCGGCCGCGGCGCCACCGCCGGACCAGCCACGCGGTGCCGATGATCAGCGCCGGCCACAACAGATAGAACTGCTCCTCGACGCCGAGCGACCAGTAGTGCTGGAACGGCGACGGCGGCGCGCCGGCGTTCAGGTAGTCGGTGCCTTGGACCGCGAACCGGTAATTGCCCACATACAGGGCGCTGGCGATGCCGTCGCCGAGCACCTCGCGGGCCTGGACCGGCGGCAATAGCGCCGCCGCGCCGATTGCTGTCGCGACCAGCACAGTGCAGCCGGCCGGAAGCAGCCGGCGGGCTCGCGCGCCGTAGAACTTCGCCAGGGCGACACCGCCGGTCGTGGACACCTCACGCCAGAGCAGCCCGGTGATGAGGAAGCCGGAGATGACGAAGAAGACGTCGACGCCGACATACCCGCCGCCGACGCCAGGCACGCCCGCGTGGAACAACACCACCGCCAGCACCGCGACCGCGCGCAGGCCCTCGATGTCGGGGCGGAATTCCGTTCGCCGCGATGGTCGCCGCCGCGGACTCGATTTGGCGTGCCGAGCGCGCCCGGCGCGCTCAGGGCGGCTCCGTCGGGGTCGGCGTCGTTCTGGCGTGGTGATTGTGTTCACTCGAGCAGCGATCTTCTCACGACTTGCGCCCAGCACTCGGTATTGGGGGTCAACGTACAGGTAAGACGCAGGCCGCCGGCTATGCCGTCAGCTGTGACGCTATCCAGGTGAGGTCGGCGGCCATGAGACTGGTCCAGAATGACACGTTGTGCCCGCCCGGCCAGAAGCCGCCCGCCGGGGGCCTGCGGAGTTGGCTGATGAATTGTCGTGTCGTGTCCGCGAACCGGTCGCCGGTGCCGCAGTCGATCCGCAGCGGAATCTGCGACAGTGCCGGCAGGCCGAACACCGTGTTGTGTGCCCAGTCGTCGGGGCCGTCGAACGCGCCGGCGTCGGCGGACGCGTACGACGTCCACAACGCCGGGCTGACCGCGCAGATTGCGGCGGTGCGCGCCGGACCGAGCGAGGCGCCCAGCCGCAGTGCGCCGTAACCGCCCATTGACCAGCCCAGGAACGCCACCCGCGAGGTGTCCAGGCCGTGGCTGGTCAGCATCGGCAGCAGCTCGGTCAGCACCATCGCGCCGGCATCCTCGCCCGATGACCGCCGATGCCAGTAGCTGTTGCCGCCGCCGTCGACGCTGACGACCGCAAACGGCGGCCAGCCGATTTTCATCGCCTGCGCCAGACCGTCCTGCACACCCATGGTCATCACGCCACCGGCGTTGCCGCCCCTGCCGTGCAACGCGATCACCGGCCGCAGCGCCTGGGTGGCTGCCAGCGGCCGCGCGATCGCCCAGCTGGTTTCGACGCCGCCACGAGCGGCCGAGACAAACGATCCGGTCAGATACGACGGGGCGGCGCCCGACGGGCGGTCAGGCTCGGCCGCGGGCGTCCCGGGCTCGAGCAATGCACTCAACGCGTAGGAAGCCGCGGTTCCAGCGGCCGCGCCGGCACCGTAACGAAGCATGACGCGGCGGCTCAGCAGTGGCATGCGAGCCATGGTGGTTGTGTCGGCGTGGTTTGCCCGAAAAGGCGCGCCGTGGTGGCCATTTCGAAGCGGTAACGATCAATCTCGACGAAAAGGGGAGTTAACTAAGCATTGTGACCGATTGGGATGGCCGGGTTTACGCGCGGGTGAGTAGTTTGCAGCGCACGATGGCCGAAGACGCGATAGCAAGCCTCGCGTTCGACGGGAACGAACGTGTGCTGGACATCGGATGCGGCGACGGATATGTCACGCACGCGATCGCTAGCAAGGTGGCCCGCGGTTACGTGGTGGGCATGGATCCGTCGCGCGGGATGATCGCTGCGGCGCATGCGATTCCGGCTCGCGCCGGGTCCGGGCCGGCGTTCGTGCGCGCCGATGCGCGAAGGTTGCCGTTCGGTGAACAGTTCGATGTCGTTGTCTCGTTCAACGCGCTGCACTGGGTGCCCGAACAGCAGCAAGCGTTGGCGCAGATCGCGTCGGTGGTGCATCGGGGCGCGCGGGTGTTGATACAGGTGGTCTGTGCCGGCGAGCGGACTAGCCTGGAATCGATCGCGATGACCCTGACTCGAAGTCAGCATTGGGCGAAGTGGTTTGACGGGTTCGCCGCGCCCTACGTCCATGTTGATCCGGCCGGGTACGCCCAACTGGCCGCCTCGGCGGGACTGACCGTGGCGGCGCTCACGGTCATCGACCGCCAGTGGGATTTCGGCTCGCGAGAGCAGTTCGAAAGCTGGTGCGCAGTGGGCTCGGCAGCGTGGACCGACCGCTTGCAGCCGCAGGATCGCATGCGGTTCATCGACGAGCAGGTGCGCGCCTATGAGGACGTGGTCGGCAAACCCGGGCTGTTCCGGTTCACCCAGATGCGAGCCGAGCTGCACAAATAGCGGGTTTGCGACGCGCCGCGGCATGTTCGGGCCCCCGGCCCCCGATCACCGCGGAGCTGGGGGAGAACCGGGTTTCCCGACCGGCGTCAGCTCGAGCCGTTGGACGACTCGGTGACCTCGATCTTGCTGTGCTTGGTGCTTTGCGCCTTGGGCACCCGCACCGTCAGGACGCCATTGGCCAGCGAAGCCTCAACGTCGTCGGCGCGGAGGTCACCAGGCAGCGTCGCGCGGAATTCGAAGTTGCCGATCCGTCGGGTGCGGCGACGCAGCAGACCTTCCCGCGTGCGCTCCTTCACCTCGCCGTTCACCACGAGCTCGTTTCCGTCCAGCTCGACGTTGATGTCCTCGCCCTTTACGCCCGGCACCTCAACCTCGATGACGTAGGCCTCGTCCGTCTCGGAGATGTCGGCCGCGGGCAACCATGCGCCGTCACCAGTCGCGCCACCGACCATGGACTGAACAAGTCGGTCGAATTCGGAATACAGGTCCTCGAAGCCGCGGAATGGCCGCCATACGCCGGACTGACCTCCGGAACGTCGCACCGGCAGAGTCATTTTCCAGTCCTCCCTACACTCGTCGGGTTGTCGACCCCAACAGTGCTCCATGACTCGTTCGGTTGCCTCGTACTGCCGAGACCATTCCGACCACGGGATTTCACACGTGCAGGACAAGACCGTCGCCCGAGCGAACTCAGCGTCCCGACAGCAGCAACGCGCTGTCACCGAATTCGTGCCAGAGGTAGCGGTGCTTGACCGCCTCGCGATAAGCCGCGGCGACGAGATCGATGCCGGCGACCGCCTCGAGCAGCAACAGGTGGGACGCGCCGGCGGCGTGCCAACCCGTGATCAGCCCGTCGACCACGCGCACCGGCCGGTCGGGCCCGATGACGATGTCCGTCCAGCCGTCCGCTGGGTGAGCCGCCCCCTCGACCGTCGCCGCCGACTCCAGGGCTCGCGTCGCCGTCGTACCCACCGCGATCACTCGTCCTCCGGTCGTGCGTGTCAGGTTCACCAGCCGCGCGGTAGTGGGCGGCACATGGAAAGGCTCGGGCACCGGTGGCTCTCCGGGCTCTGCGGAGGAGACCCCGGCGTGCAGTGTGACCGGTGCGATGGCGACGCCGGACGCGACCAGCGACGTCACCAGCTCAGCGCTGAATGGCCGTGCAGCGCTGGGCATTTCGGCGCTGCCGGGTCGGCGGGCGAACACCGTCTGATAAGCGCGCAGTGGCCACGGCCGTGGCACGTACGCATAGCGAATGGGCCGGCCATACCGGGCCAGGTAAGCCGTGACGTCGCCCTCGATCGCCAGCCGCGACAGCCATAACCGGCTGCCCGCCACGCCCGGTTCGGGATAGGCCGCGTCGACCACCACGGCCGCCCCGTCTGGTAGGACGATGCGTTCACCCGGCCGGATATCGGGAAGGTGTCCGGTCGCGTTCGTGGCCGGCCGAAATTCCACCACCCAGGCGTGGTCGCCGAGCGCCGTCGAGAAATGGATGGTGATCGGTTGGCCGCCGCGGCGGCCGTCGACGGCGGCCGGCAGCGTGGCCGAGTTGTTCACCACCAACAGGTCACCAGGGCGCAGGTAGTTGCCGAGGTCGTAGAACCGCGCGTGCGCGACGCTGTTCTGGTGTGCGACAAGCAGTTTGACACCATCGCGCGGTATGCCGTGTGCCTCGGGCGGTTCGGTTGCATCCGAACCGGCGGAGCGATTGAAGCGGGTGCGCGGGATGGCCAGGGTCATCCACTCGCCCCGATCGCGTGCAGGTCGCTGGCCCGGTAGCGCCCCGGCGCCGGCCTGGCATCCATCAGCCGCAAGAACGCCGGCACCACCGATTCGGGCTCCGCGCGATCGGAGATGTCCTCGCCGGGGAACGCGGCCTGGTGCATCTCGGTGCGCATGTCGCCCGGATCGAAGGCATAGACCGGCACGACGCGGATCTCTGCCGCCAGGATCGCCGAGATGTGGTCCAGTGCGGCCTTCGACGAGCCGTAGCCACCCCACCCCGCATACGCCTCCACCGCGGCATCGGACGTCACGTTGACGATCGCACCGTGGTTGTCGGTCAGCGCCGGCAGCGCGGCCTGGATCAATGCCAGAGGTGCGAAGACGTTGGTGTCATACACCGCCCGCAGGTCGGCGGCCAGGTAATCCGCAAGGGCAGGCTGCGGGCTCGGACCGAGCCTGCTGGCGTTGTTCACCAGCAGGCGCAACCGCCCCGCATCGATGGCCGCGACGATCAATGCGGCCCGATGGGTCGGCTCGGTCACGTCCCCGGCGATGGGAATCAGTCGCGGCGAATTCAGTGTGTCGGCCGCTTCGTACAAGTCGGCTGTGCGTCGGGCGTCGGTGACGACGGTCCAGCCGCGGTCCAGCAGGGCCGAGGTCAATGCCCGGCCGAACCCGCGTGAGCCACCGGTGACGATTGCGACGGGATGCTGCGCTTGAGTCATACCAGGCATACTGGTAGTTAAAGTTGACTTTAAGTCAAGTCCAGAAGCGAAGAGAGGTGTGACGCGTGGACAGTGCCGACCTGCTCACGGTCAGTGAGGTTGCGACCCGAAGCGGCTTCGCACCGTCGGCGATCCGGTTCTACGAGCACAACGGACTGATCACCGCATCGCGGACGTCCGGCGGCCAGCGCCGGTTCGAACGAAACATGTTGCGGCGGCTCGCGTTCATCCGCGCGGCCCGCAACGTCGGGTTGAGTCTTGACGAGATTGCGGCCGCACTCGACACACTGCCCGGGAACCGGACGCCGACCCGGGCCGACTGGTCCCGCCTGTCCAAAGAGTGGCGAGCACGCCTGGACGATCAGATCGCCGGGCTGGTGGCGCTTCGCGACAACTTGAATTCCTGCATCGGTTGCGGCTGCCTGTCGCTGAAGCGGTGCGCGATCTCCAACCCCGCCGACAGCGCCGCGCTCGCCGGCCCGGGCGCGGTCTACTTGCCGACATCACTGCGGCGACAGGCGATCCCCCGACCGGTGGCGTCGCGGTGACGCTGGCCGGCTCGCGCGCTCCAACAGATATGGGGCGTTGCGCCGGTGCAGCGGGCCGACGATCGCCCAGATGATGCGGGCCAACCTTGGCCGTTCGTAGTACAGCGACGTCGTCAGCGCGGCGCGCGGCGCGGCTCGGTGACGGCGTAGCGCCGTGCCTTAGCGGCGATTTTCCGCATGGGCGCGCCAATTCCGCCCGACCTCACGCAGCATGCGCGGATAGACGATCAGATGCCGAAACGGCGCGATCGCCGTCAGGTAGCCCGTGCCCAAAAGGCCGTTGGGTTTGACCAAGACGGCCAGCTGCCCGCGGTACTCGCCCGCCGGATCAGGCACCCAGCCCAGATGGATGACGCCGTGAACGGTGCGGTTCACGATTTCCGCCGCCCACTCGTTGTCGGTCTGGTACAGCGATTTGAACGGCGAGATGCGCTCCGGGCCCGATGGCCCGGAGCGCAGATCGTCCGGCAACCGGTCACGCAGAGTCGGGTTCACGTGACCCCGGGTGGTGTCCAGGCGGTCCCAGCCGAGCAGCTCGCCGAGCTTTGCGCGGATCGCGAACAGTGCGCGCACGACCAAGGACGAGCCCCTACTCGGGTCATACGACGACCACAACCCCAGCAGCCGCGGGAAGTCGTCGGGGCCTCCGGGCGTCGGCAGCGCCCACACGTCGAGCAGCCTGAAGTCAGGGGTGATTTCGTGGATCCGCCACGGCCTGGAGGTGTGCTCAGTGTCCGCAAGCCTCATCGGTCAACCTCCTTGCTTCCGCAGAGTAACATACGTACATGTACGTATCTAGGTCGGGCTCCACGGCCCGCCGGAGAACTCAAGCCGAGCGCAGGGCGCACACCCGCGCCGCACTGCTCGAAGCGGCGGCCAGGGGCTTTTCCCGTTACGGCTACGGCAATCTCGTTCTGGAACAGGTTGCCAACGACGCCGGATACACCCGGGGCGCCCTTTATCACCTTTTCCATGGCAAAGAGGACCTCGCGTTGGCCGTCGTGGAATGGGTGGCCGCCACCTGGGAGCACGAGGTGTGGCAGGTCGCCCAGCGCCAGGCCGACCCGGTCGACGTGCTCATCGCACTTGCGCGCGGCCACGTAGTGTTCTGTCGTCGCGACGTCGCGCGGGTGATGATGGCGCTGCGCGTCGAATTCGACGGTCGTGACCATCCCGTCGGTCGGGCGGTGAAGGAAATCGGCAAAAGCCTGGCCGAGCGGTTCAGCGCGCTGATCGCGTCAGGACGGCGCGCCGGTTCCATTCCTCCCGGCCCTCCGGCCCGTACGCTGGCCCTCGGAGCGATCAGCGCTTTGGAGGGCCTTGCCATCCAGCTGGCCGGCGCCCCCCACGATGTCGCGCTCGCAGAACGCATGGTCCGGGGCGTTTTGGGGCTGCCGCCGGTGGCCTAGCTTCGGGGCCGCGCGGCAGGTCTCACTATTCGCCGGAAAACCGCTCCCAGGCAGACTGCCGCGTAATGCCAAGGGCCTCACCAATTCTCGACCAGGTCACGCCGCGACGCCGAAGTTCTTGGACCCACGAGCGCAGGTCCGTTTCGATCTGCCGTGCCACCGTGGCGATGCGCGGAACATGGTCGAGCATCTGCGCGTCGCTCATCGACTCCCAGACCGGGAATCGAAGCTCGTGGGGCTTGCCGCGGTACTCCTCGATGATCGCGTCGGCCGTCGAGACGCACTCGTTGCAGATGTGCACGCCCGGGCCGGCCAGGAGCTTGTCGACCTCGGTGTTCGGCTTGCCGCAGAACGAGCACCAGATCTTTGCGGCTGGGCCGGCGCCACTCATCGCACTCCTGTCCGTAAGGCTTCGCCTGACGAAAATAATGCGTCAGGGCAGGCCTGACAAGCCTGCATCGTGATGCCGGGAAACCGGTACGGTCGCGTCATGGTTGATCGACCCGCACGGGTCAGCGACGTGCATGAGATCGCGGCGTCAATGCCGCACGTGAATCGAATCGAAGGCCCCAAAGGAAATGCCATCTATCAGGTCGGCGGCAAGTCGTTTGTGTTCTTCCGCACCCCCCGGCCGGATGCCAGGGACCCGGTGGCCGGCGAGCCGTACTCGGATGTGATCGTGATCTGGGTGGAGTCCGAGAGCGAAAAGCTGGCCCTCGTCCAGGATCCGGCCACGCCGTTCTTCACCACCGACCATTTCGACGGCCACCTGTCGGTGCTGGTCCGAGCCTCGCAACTGGGCGCGGTGGGCAGGGCCGAACTGGCCGAACTGATCCAGGATGCGTGGCTGTCGCGGGCATCCAAGCGCCGTGGCGAAGCCTGGCTTGCCGCACAGCCGCAGATGGGCCGCGATTAGAAATTAGAATGGCCACACTGCATCGTTGATGACCGAAAGCAACCGTGGCGGCCGGGTCCGCTCATCACCGGCGGTGCGCCTTCTCGTCGGCGCACTGATGGTGTCGCTGGTCCTCGGTGGTGCCCTCGTGCTGACCCACGCATTGAGGTCGCCCAGCGACACGATAAACCATCCCGCGCATCCGCTCACCGATGACCAGGCCCGGGCTCAAGTTGTCGAGTCGGCAAGACAAATCGTCGCGATCACTCAATTGCGCAGGGCGAGCGGCGGTTACACCTTTCTGTCGTGCAAGAACGAATCCGACCCTCCGTACCAGGGCGCCGCCAACATGACCTTCGAGCTACCCGGAGACGCGGTCGGCTACTTCCAGAGGATTGCCGACACGCTGGCGGCCCGCGGCTGGAGCGAAGGCCTGCCACCGAACCAGTACGCCTTCGGCAAGACGCTCAGCAAAGACGGCGTCACCGCGATCTTCTATCGGAGCAGCGACTACCTGAACGTCGGAATCGTCAAGCTCTACGGCGAGTGCCGCAACATGAGCAACCACCGCAATGACGACCCGGCGTGGACCGACATCACGCTGCAAGCCCCATAGACGGGCAAACTTGGCGTCGTGCGGCTGGTGACTATCGATGACATTCGCGCGGCGGCGGATCGGATCCGCATCGCCGTGGTACGGACTCCGCTTGTCCCGGCGGGCTGGGCTGATGGCCACCGTCCGCTGTGGATCAAGCCGGAGAACTTGCAGCCGGTCGGCGCATTCAAGGTCCGTGGGGCCTTCAATGCGATCGGCCGGCTCGACGCCGCGGTCCGCGCGCGCGGTGTCGTTACCTATTCGAGCGGAAACCACGCGCAAGCGGTGGCGTACGCGTCGGCGGCGTTCGGCATCCCGGCCCACATCGTGATGCCGCAGGAAACGCCGGCCGGCAAAGTGCAAGCCACCCGCGAGCACGGCGCCGAGGTCGTGCTGTGCGAACCGGGGCAGCGCGAGAACGTGGCGGCCGCCGTCGTGGACGACACCGGTGCCGTGCTGGTGCCGCCGTTCGACCACCCCGACGTGATCGCCGGACAGGGCACGATCGGCCTGGAGATTGCCGACGACTTGCCCGAAGTCGAGTGCGTGCTGATCCCGGTCAGCGGCGGTGGCCTGGCGTCGGGGATCGGCGTCGCCGTCAAGGCGCTCTGCCCGAACGCCAATGTTTTTGGTGTCGAGCCCGAACTCGCGGCCGACACGGCCGAGGGCCTTCGGACGGGGCACCGGGCGGATTGGCCCGTCGAGGTTCGCAACCGAACAATCGCCGACGGTCTACGGTCACAGCCGTCCGAATTGACATTTGCGCACTTGCAGCAGGTGCTGGACGGCGTGATCACGGTGTCCGAGACCGAGATTCGCTCGGCCGTAAGCGAATTGGCGTACAAGGCTCACTTGGTCAGTGAGCCGAGTGGTGCTGTCGCGTTGGCCGCCTACCGCCAGCGCTCAACGCCGGCGGGCAGAACTGTCATCATCCTCTCCGGCGGCAATATCGAATCTTCACTGCTGCAGGAGATTCTATCCGGCTGACGTGTCGCTCGGGCGCACCGCGAATTAAGCGGATTCGGGCGCGGTCGCTACTGCGGCCTCGGGTTCACGCGGCCCCATATCGAGGCGGAACGGCGGATACTCGTCGCGCATCAACGAGGCGTACGCCCGCACCCGCAAACCCCAGCGGTTGATGCCAAGGACAAAGTCGTACAGGCCCTTTGGGTAGCGGGCCGTGAAGAGCAGGGCGATTACCGCGATCAGCAGCAGGATGCCGGCCAGCGGCACCGCGATATAGGCGTCACCCCACTGGTTATCGTCATCGCCCATGTCACCCATGATGCGCATACCGCCGTAGAACATCGCCATCAGGATCAGGTAATGCGGGATGGCCAGCAGCCACCACTTGATCAGCACCAGACCACGGTGCAGCCGCTCCGGGTAGTCGACCTCCAGGTCGGCCGGGTACCCGGGTTTGGGCTGCAGACTGAACGGTGGGTACTTGTCGGTGCCGAGGACCGACAGCGCATAGAAGGCCACCCGCCACCGCCAGCGCAGCACCCCGACGCTGAAGTTGAACAGACCGCGGGGATACTTGGCGGTGAACAGGATCGCGAAAAACGCGATCACTGTGACGACCGCATAGGCGATGTGCAAGAAGACCAGCACGATGTAGTGCGGAATCGCGAGTATCCACTTGACCAGCCACTGCCAGCGGGAAAGGCCGGGGTCCAGGTCACCACGGACCCGAACCGGGTAAACGGTGTTTTCCGGCTGCACCATCGAGGCTCCTTTCGGGCACTTCGGATAGATCGACTAGGCGCTGATTCCTCGATTGTTTCACGGAATCATCAATCATTACCAAGCGCGCGACGACTCTTCTCGAGAGTGCGAAAGTTGCTGGCCCACCCCTGATTTCAAGCGGTCGTGGTGTCGGCCCACCTCACGATGACACGGCGCAACTTCCCCTGTCGGCTCTGAGCGGCCCGGACGCCGTCGGGCGGATATCGAAATCGAATATGGCGGTCGGCAGATACAGCGAACAGCACGCGTTGGGAATGTCGACCACCCCGCTGACCCTGCCCTCGATGGGTGCCGCACCCAGCAGCAGGTAGGCCTGCGCGCCGGAATAGCCGAACTTCTCCAGATAGGCGACCGCATTGAGGCACGCGTTGCGATAGGCCATGGTGGCGTCGTTGTAGAGCTGCCTGTCGCTCCCGTGGTCCACACCGATGCCGATGAAGGTGAGAAATTCCGAGTAGCGCGGCTCGACGTTGCCGGGCATCAAGATGGGGTTTGTCGTCACCCCGTAGGTCTCCATACCGCCCTTGATCAGATCGATGTGGAAGTCGATGAAGCCGCCCATTTCGATCGCACCACAGAAAGTGATTTCGCCGTCGCCCTGGCTGAAGTGGAGGTCACCGCCGGAGAAGAGCGCACCCGGCACGTGCACGGGATAGAACACCCGCGACCCACGGGTGAAGTTCTTGATGTCGTGATTGCCGCCGTTCTCGCGAGCGGGAACGGTGCGAGCGCCGTCGTGGGCGATCGAGGCCAGTGTGTCGCCAGTCGCCGTGCCGCCCAGCGTGTTCTCTTCGAGAGGCGGCAACGCCAACGCCGGGACCCGTTCGGGATCGGTGTCGATCAGCGCCTGCTCGCGTGCGTTCCAACGCGTGAGCAGTTCGGTCGACGGCGCGGTGCCGAACAACCCGGGATGGGTGATGCCGGTGAACTCGACCCCGGGAATGTGCCGGGACGTGCACTTTTGGCCCGCGAAGTCCCAGATGGCCTTGTACGCGTCGGGGAAATGGTCGGTCAGGAAGCCGCCGCCGTTTGCCTTCGCGAATACCCCGGTGTAGCCCCAGCCCTGGCCGGGGGCGTCGCCGACTTCTTGCGGCACCGGTCCGAGATCCAGGATGTCGACGACGAGCAGATCGCCGGGTTCGGCGCCCTCGACATAAATCGGCCCAGAAAGCATGTGCGCGTGGGTGAGATCGACATCCCGCACATCGTTTGCCGAATCGTTGTTGCCGATCTGGCCGTCGGTCCACTCGCGACATTCGACGCGGATCGATTGGCCGGGGCGAACGTTGACGGCCGGCGGGATGTCTGGGTGCCACCGGTTGTGGCCGGGCACCGCCTGATCACGCATGGAGCGGGACTGATCGACTGAGAAAACAACGTCGGGCACGACAACCTCCGGGATCAGGGTCGGGGCAACCGGGCGTGCCGGGGATCGGTGGTGATCCGGGCGGCTCTGCGCGGATCGCCGGGCACCGACGAAACGAGTTGAGGCGCATCGGCGCTGCAGTCACTGGCGTTCAGCGCTCGACGCAGCCCATCGTCCAGCGATCTCACCGCGGGTGAGCCGTAGACTCGGCGAGCAGTTTCACCGCAGCCGGGGCAGACCGCATGCGCGCTGGCCTTGACCATCGGTTGGACAACGTCGAACCCGCCGCACCGCCCGCATGAGAAGCCGTATCTCGGCAACGCGCACCTCCGCCGACAGTCTGTGAAAAGCCTCTGACAAGCCTCTGAAAAGCCACCGCCGCATCGCAGATGACTTTCGGCCATAGTAGCGACGCGGTCCGCGCGGCGTTCAGCCAATGGACATCGATAAGCCATCTACACGCCCAGAAGCACGCAGGCGACTGTCAGACACGCCGGGGAAAGGGACGCCGGAATAGTTTTCGATGACGCGAAAGGCGACCGGCGACTTAACGTCCACAGCTTCCTTTACGAAATAGAATGTAACTTAGCTGATCGCAGCATCTCGAAGGGGTGTGGTTCGTGCGCAGAGCTGTTCGATTTGTGCTGGTCGTGGCCTCGGCCGTGGCGATGGTCATCACCGCGCCCGGCAATGCCAGCGTGGCCGCGGTCACGTCATCGACCGCGATGTTCCCGGTCACCTCGGTCCAACCGCGGCCCGGCGACGTCGTGGGTGTCGGGGCCCCGATTGTTGTGACCTTCGCCAAGCCGATCGCCAACCACGCGGCCGCAGAACAGACGATCAAAGTCACCTCGCCCAAGGACATGACGGGGCGGTTCGAATGGCTCAGCGACAATGTCGTCCAATGGGTTCCCGACAAGTTTTGGCCGGCCCACAGCACGGTGAGGCTGATGGCCGGCGGCATCAAAACGGACTTCCAAGCCGGCTCCGCCGTAGTGGGCGTCGCCTCCATCTCCAATCACACCTTCACCGTCAGCATCGACGACAAGGTGGTGCGGCAGATGCCGGCGTCGATGGGTAAGCCCAAGCATCCGACGCCGGTCGGCTCGTTCAGCGCCCTCTCGAAGGAGCAGAGCGTCATCATGGATTCGCGCACCATCGGCATCCCGCTGAGTGATCCGGAGGGATATCGGCTCACGGTGTACTACGCAGTCCGGGTGACCTCGGGTGGCGTTTATGTGCATTCGGCTCCTTGGTCGGTGGCGTCACAGGGCAATTCGAATGTCAGCCACGGATGCATCAACCTGAGCCCCGACAATGCACAGTGGTACTTCAACACCGTCCATATCGGCGATCCGATCACCGTGCAGGCATAACGGTTTATCCGTTCAGCGTCCGCCGGCTTGCGAGCTCGTGTGATGAAGCGTCGACCTTGCCACGCGCCGTTGGGCCCGACATCGCCGTGTTGAGAAAGACGGTCTGGTTGTCACGCGTGTACGGCGTGCAGGTTCTTCGCGGTCGGTGAGGTACGGACCGTTGCCGGATCCGGATACGTCCGCAGCACCCGATCCGCGGTGCCTGAGCTTGTGACGGTGAACCAGTAATGCTCGTTCTTGTAGTGATGTTGCCGATGGTTTCGCCAAACCGCGCGATAGACAGCCGTTTTCGGCTTGTAGTCGCTGTGGATGAGGTAGTGACACCACTCGTAGCCAAGGCCCAACATGGTAGTGAACAGCAGGTAGGTCAGGCCGAGACCGAGTCGCGGAAACGCGAGAAGCGCAATCGCTACGGCGAGCGGGAGTATCCAGAGCAGCGCCTTCCACGGTATGAATATCAGCGGCACGTTGCGCGGATCGCCATGGTGTTCGCGATGCTTGCGGGCGAGCAGCGGATCAACGGTCAGCCCCCCGACGCGCTTCGGCCGCCAGTGCAGGATGAACACGTGGATCGTCCACTCGAAATACGGAAAGGCTGCGAGCATCACCACGGGCACCAGTGCATCGGTGAGCTGCCAATCGCCCACCACGATTCGTGCCATCAGTGCGGCGACCAGCACGGCGCCGATCATCCGCGGCGAAGGGTGTTTCCAGAATTCGCGCCGGGCGTCGACGAGGCCGAACCCCTTGCGACCGGTGCGTGCTTCAGAGATCGTCAACGTGGCTCCTCCATGCTCGTCAGCGCGCCGACCAGCGCCGTGGTCGCGGGCTCGAGTAGGTCGTGCGCGGCGTGTCTCGCCCGCGCCGGGTCGCCTGCGCAGATCGCATCGGCGAGGGTGCGGTAAGCCTCCGGCCGACCGACCTCAGCGGCCATCACGGTAGCTAACGCGGTCAACGCCGGCTCGTATGCGGCGCGAAGTGTGTTGTACATCAACCGAAATACGATGGAATCCGCGCCGTCGACGACATGATCCCAGAACGTCAGCGCATGCTGTTGCCGCTCGATGGGGTCATCCTCGGCGTGCAGCCGGCGCACCGCCTCGTCCAGTAATCCGGTCAGCTCCGGCCGATGTCGTTCGGCGGCCAGCTCGGCGACCTTCGGACCGTTGTGCAACCGGGCCTCGAGGATGCTTCGGACGACGGTGAGGTCGAGCTCGCCGGCACGCAACAGCAAGCGGGGGAGCAGGTCAAGGCCGGCATGGCGGCGAAAGTCGCGCACCGTGGTCGCGTCACCCTGGCGGACCTCCACGAGGCCGGCGGCTGACACACGCTTGAGGGCTTCGCGGACCGCGGGCCGGGATACCCCTAGCACCTCCGCGAGGCGTCGCTCGCTCGGCAAGGTGTGGCCGGGTTGCATCTCGCCGCTGAGCACGTCGGACACGATTTGGTCGAAGACATCTTCGGGCACCGAGCGGCGGTTCACAGGTTGCAGCGCCATCGCTCCCATGGTGTCGGTCAGTTGGCCAGACGTCAAGTGGTCAGACCAATGCGGACCACTCACAGGACCCGCGACCGGTATTCGCCAATCAGGTCGCGTCTTGGCCGACGTCAAACATTTCGTCGGTCATCTCAGCGCCGCCGCGGTGGCCTCGTCTGCGGGCAAAAAGGCCTCGAGGCTCAGCTCTGCCGCGGTGAGGTCGAGGGCGGTGCCGAACGTCGTAACGGTGCTCAGGAACGACAGAAGTCGTCCCTGCGGCGTAAACAGCTCAAGCGGAACGACAACCCGGCCCAGATGCCGAGTCTCCTCGGAACCGCCGGGATATGACTCGATTTCGGCCAGCAGTTCCGCCAGTTCGCGTGAGCCACTGACCGCGGCCTCGCGCCGTAGCCGACCGATCAGGTGGTGCCGCCATTGAGCGAGGTTGCGAATGCGCGGGGCCAGGCCGTCGGGATGCAGTGCGATCCGCAGCGCATTGGGTCGCTCGAGCAGGTGGACGCCGACGCCGTCGAGCATCACCGCCGTGCCGGCGTTCGATTGCACGATGTTCCAGTCGCGATCGACCGCGATGCACGGGTACGGGTCATATGCGTTGAGAACCCGTTCGACACCCGCGCGCACCGCCGCCATGTCCGGATCATCCAGCGCGCGTTCGGCATACACCGGCGCGAGACCAGCCGCGATCAGCAGCTGGTTCCGCTCACGCAGCGGCACGTCGAGGGCGTCGGCCAGGCGCAAGACCATTGTTCGGCTCGGGACAGAACGTCCAGTCTCGATGAAGCTGACATGCCGTGCCGACACGTCCGCTTCGATCGCCAGCTCGAGTTGGCTGACACGGCGCCGCCGGCGCCACTCACGCATCAATGAGCCGAAGGGCGGGGCCTGCGCCGGCGCGGTCGTCATCGCACCAGTCTCGCGAAGCCGCCGGGCGGCTTCCACTACGTCGGAGGTAATTGCGCCACTTACGTGTGGACGGCAACGTGGACGGTGTCAGCTACCGAGGAGGGAACCGATCATGCGGGAGAATTCGCGCGCCGACGCCGCGATCCCTCGGTGGTTGCGGTTGGTGCTGATCTCCGACCGTGTCGGGTCGGCGTGGTACATCGGAACCGGATTCTTTTTCGCACCGGTGCTTGTCCTGCTCTCGCCCTGGCCGGCGGTCACCGCGGTGCTGTGGGTACTCATCGGACTTGCCGGCTTGTGGCTGGGCCTGCTGGGCATCGCGATGGCCACCGGCCTGGCCATGGTGTTGCGATCCAACACCGAGATACCGGAGGCCTACTGGCGCTCGATCATCGACTATCCGACCACACGTACGGCCTAGCGCGTGACCGGGCACTTGCCGGTGTAGTCCACCTGCCAGTGCTTGATGCCGTTGAGCCAGCCCGACCGTAGCCGCTCGGGTTTGGCGATCGGCTTGAGGTCAGGCATGTGGTCGGCAACCGCGTTGAACAGCAAGTCGATCGTCATCTTGGCCAGGTTCGCGCCGATGCAGTAATGCGCCCCGGAGCCGCCGAATCCGACGTGCGGGTTGGGATCACGCAGGATATTGAAGGTGAACGGGTCGTCGAAGACCTCTTCGTCGAAATTTGCCGAGCGATAGAACATCACCACGCGCTGGCCCTTCTTGATCTCTACCCCGGACAGCTCGGTGTCCTCGAGCGCGGTGCGCTGGAAGGACGTGACCGGCGTGGCCCAGCGGACAATCTCATCGGCCGCCGTCGCCGGACGCTCCTTCTTGAACAGCTCCCACTGGTCGGGGAAATCGGTGAACGCCATCATGCCCTGGGTGATCGAGTTTCGCGTCGTCTCGTTGCCCGCGACCGCCAGCAGAATCACGAAGAAGCCGAGCTCGTCGTCGGACAGCTTGTGCCCCTCGACGTCAGCCTGGACCAGCTTGGTGACGAGGTCCTCGCCGGGCACGTTGGCCCGTTCCGCGGCCAGCCGCATGCCGTACATGATCAGTTCCACCGAAGCGGTGATCGCGTCGTTGTTGGCGAATTCCGGATCCATGTCGCCCACCATCTGGTTCGACCAGTGGAACAGCTTCATCCGGTCCTCCTGCGGCACACCCATCAGCCCGGCGATCGCCTGCAGCGGCAATTCGCAAGACACCTGCTCGACGAAATCGCCGGAGCCCTCGGCCGCGGCGGCCTTGACAATGTTGTGTGCACGCTGGTTGAGGTCCTCGCGTAGTCGCTCGATCGCCCGCGGTGTGAAGGCTCGCGAGATGATCTTGCGCAAGTCGGAGTGGTGCGGTGCGTCCATGTTGAGGAGGACGAACTTGCCCCGCTCGATCTGCTCGCCCACGCTGCCGTCCTTGTAGCGCGGGAGTGCGGTCTTCTTCAGGCTGGAGAAGACCTCGCTGCGCAGCGACACCTCCTTGACGTCCTTGTGCTTGGTTATCACCCAGAAGCCGCCGTCGTCGAAGCCGCCCCGGCCGATCGGCTGCTCGTTCCACCAGATCGGCGCCACCTTGCGCATCTCGGCCAGCTCCTCGATCGGCAGCCGTTCGGCGTAGATGTCGGGATCGGTGAAATCGAACCCAGGGGGCAGATTCGGAGTTGGCATCGATGGCCTCCTCAACGCGACGTGTTCTAGTCCTTGAGGCATTGCTACACCACTGATGGACTGTCGCGGAACCCAAAAGCGGAAATGAAACGTGTTTCAACCTCGCCCTCTCGCAGCGCCCCCGAGGGTGCCCCTACTATTTGAAGACCGGGTTGCAGGGATAGGGCACGGAAAGGGGGAGCGACGCCACTTTCGGATGAGGGGCGCGAGCGCATCGCCGCGCAGTTGGCCGAACTGCGACAACGCCGCGGCCGGTTGCGCGCCGCGCTGCAAAGTGACGAGGACACCGTCGGCGACCGTGGTGACGCCGCCGACGAGATACAGCTCGCCGACCAGGTAGCTGCCATCGACGATCGGATCACCGAGCTTGAGGGGCTGCTGCTCGGCGCGGAGCCATCCCCCGCCGCAGCCGCAGGTCTGCCGGACGGCACGGAGGTGACCCTGAAGTTTCCTGACAATCGGGTCGCGACCATGCGGGTGATTGCTGTCGTGGAGGAGCTGCCGCCCGGTCAAGAGGTCGACACGTTGACCGCCGGCAGTCCACTGGGCCGGGCGCTTGCCGGGCACGCCGCCGGCGACACCGTCACCTATGAGACCCCGCAGGGGCAACAACGAGTCGAGCTGGTCGCCGTCAAATTCCCGGCTTAGTCTTTTATGTCGCAACAGATTTCGTTTAACGGCGACGGCTTACGGGCCGTCCTTGGCCCACTCGGCGGTAAGCGACACCGTCACGTCGTCAACGACCTTCATCGCGCCAAAGAGCATCGAATAGGGCTTGATGCCGAACTGGGATTGACTGACCTGAGCCTCGCCGGATAGCCGCCAGGAGTCGCCAAGATCCTCCACGCGCACGTCGACGACACGCTCGCGAGCCTTACCGCGAATCTCCAGCGCGCCGGTGAGGCGATAACCGTCCTCGATCTGGTCGATCTCGTCGGCGCGGAACCGAATCTGCGGGAACCGGGCGGCGTCGAGCGACTTCAGTGCGTTCGTTCGCACCAACGCCTTCTCGGGTCCCGAAAGCGGCGTTACTCCACCCTCGCCCCGCAGCACCTCAAGCGAATCCACCCGCACCGTCAGCTCCACCGCGGTCGGTGCGTTGCCGATCCACCGCACCGTCGCCTGCCATGAGTTCATCGCAATGGTCAAGCGGTGACCCATCGTCGCGGCTCTTCCGGTGACCCCGGTCCGGATGAGCAGCTCACCATGGGAGGCGTCCAGCGTCCAAACGGTGCCAGTCACCCGACCGACACTATTCCGAAGGGTCAGACGGTGGCGGCTTCGTTCAACTCGTTCAGTGTGTTCGTCGCCTCGAGGTACTCCTGCACCCACCGCTCGATGACCGCGGACGTCTTTTCCACCTTGGTTAGTTGCCCCACGACCTGACCGATCGGGTTGAATGCGACGTCGATGGTCTGGTCGGGATATTTGTGCGTGGCCGCGACCGCCATTCCCGAGACCATGTACTGCAGAGGCATGCCGAGGGGTTCGGGATTGCCGGGCTTCTGCCAGGCGTCCGTCCAGTCGTTGCGCAGCATCCGGCACGGCTTGCCGGTGAACGATCGGCTGCGCACGGTGTCGCGGCTTGTCGACTTGGCGTAGGTCGCCTGCTGGACGGGAGTGTTCTCGGCTTCTTCGACCATCAACCATTGCGAGCCGGTCCACGCGCCCTGTGCACCCATCGCCAGCGCCGCCGCGATCTGGTAGCCGCTTCCGATTCCGCCGGCCGCCAGCACGGGTCGGGGCGCGACCTCCTTCACGACCTGCGGCCAGAGCACGATCGAGCCGACCTCGCCGCAGTGGCCACCGCCCTCGCCGCCCTGGGCGATGATGATGTCGACGCCCGCGTCGGCGTGCTTGCGCGCCTGCGACGGCGAGCCACACAACGCGGCCACCCGCAGGCCGGACTGGTGGATGTGTTTGATCATCTCCGCGGGCGGGGTGCCGAGCGCGTTCGCGATGAGCTTGACCTTCGGATGCTTCAGCGCCACCTCGACCTGCGGGGTGGCGGTCGCCTCCGTCCAGCCGAGCAGCTGCAGCGCGTTCGCATCGCTGTCGTCGACCGGCACACCGTGGTCGGCGAGAATCTTGCGGGCGAAGTCGAGATGCTCCTTCGGCACCATCGACTGCAGCGTCTTCGTCAGCTCCTCGGCGGACATGTTGGAATCCATGCCCTCGTACTTATTCGGGATCACGATGTCCACGCCGTACGGATGCTCGCCGATGTGCTCGTCGATCCAGTTCAGTTCGACCTCGAGCTGCTCGGGCGTGAAGCCGACCGCGCCCAGCACTCCGAAGCCGCCGGCCTTGCTCACCGCGACCACCACGTCGCGGCAGTGGGTGAAGGCGAAAATCGGAAACTCGATGCCGAGCTCGTCGCAGATGGCGGTATGCATGCCTGCTCCTTGGCGGTAGCCGAACTGAAACATGTTCTAGTTTAGTACCCCGCCGCGACGTCCTCGCCACGAGGGCTCGTTGCCGGCCAACCCTGGGCCCCGACGGCCTACCAGCACAACCAGACGCCGAAGCGCACCGCCGAGCAGTGCCCGGCGATGTCGAAGGCCATTGGCGTGCAGCCCATCTCGACACCGTCGTTGGGGTCACCCGATCAGCGCCGGCGATGCGGGCCCTCGCGCCTGTTCGCCACGGGAGAAAGCGGGGACTTTTGGCGAGCGGTCGCTGCGGGTAACACACCGGGTGCGGGACCCAAGCAGAAAGTAGCGGAAAGTAGCAGAAAGTGAGGGAGAGAACGTGGCCAACTATGTCAGTGGTCCGATACTCGCAGTCAAAGGAATCGTGGAAGGCGTGCTGGGAAAGGCCAAGGAGCTGATCGGAACGGTTCTTGGTCGCGGCGACATCAGCCAGGAGGGCCGCACCCAGCAGGACAAGGGCCAGGCTCAACGTGAGGCGGCCAAGCGGGAAGCCGCCGCACAGACGGCGCGCGCGAAGGCGAAGGCCGCCGAAGAACGCGAGCGCGCCGAGCAATAAGCCAAGCAGTAGTCGGCACGCCGGCGCATGCCCCCGGTAACCGGAGCGCCTCTCATTGGCATCGGTTCAATAAAACGCCACAGGCGTCACTTGAGTAACTTTAGTAACGCCGTAGGTTCGGCCCAGACCTGTCGTCAACGGGATTGGGAGAACCATGTCACGAACCGGAAAACGCATTGCCATCGCCGCGGGTGCGGCCGCGGGCCTGTGCTCGGCGCTTCTCGCGATGAGCGCCACCGCGGCGGCCGAGCCGGCGGCGCCGACCACCCCGACTATCCCGGGTCTGGTGCAGCAGATCGCGACCTCACCGGCCAGTGCTCCGCAGGCGTTACAGAGCGCTCCGCAGGTGCTGCAGAACGCGGCGTCCGTGCTGACCGGCGCTCCGGCGACCCCGCCGACACCCCCGCCGCTGGCCAGCGCGCAGATCACCGTTCCGCAGCCCGGGGCGGCCGCGGCTCCCGCGCAGGCGGCGGCCACCGGCGCCACGGCGGCGGCCACCGGCGCCACCACGCCGGCGGCACAGCTGAATCTGCCGGCGGTGCCAGGCCTTCCGGTGCCGCTGCCCAACCAGCTGTCGCTGCCCGCCCTGGCTTCGCTGCTGCCGGGTGGCGTCGCGGTGCCGAATCTGGGCACCAAGCCGGCGGCGGCTACCGCCCCAGCGGTGGCGCTGCCCGGCGCGGGCGCGGTGCCGGGTCAGAACGCGCTGGGTAGTCTGTTTCCGCTCAGCGCGCTGCCCTGACCGGGGGCTAAGCCACCGCAATCGGTGCGACCGTCAGCACGACGAAGGCGAACATGCTGGCGAAGCACAGCAGGTGATCGCGGCAAATTGAGCGGGCGAGCCGCGTCTGTTCGACCACGTTGCCTCCGCGGGTGCCCAGTCGGACCGCGTTGGGAACCGTGCGGACCAGCGCGAGCAGGATCGGCACGCCGGCGAGCGCTGCCGAGACGACGATGAGCCAGCCGGGGTCACGACCGTTGATGGTGCGCAATGCCAACGCGCCCAATAGGATCAGCATGACGAGCGCGACCAGATGGCTCATCGGCCGCGAGGCGGTAGTCGCGCGGTGGTAATAGCCTGCGATGGAATTGAGCACCGATTCGGGTAGTTCGTCACCGGAATTGCGGTGAGCGAGAACCTCGGTGTCGAAGATGAGGTCCATCCACAACACGGCCAGCAGGAATCCGCCGCAGGCGGGCAGCAGCGGTGTCACGACGCTCATCGCACCATTACGTCATGACGGCCGACGGCAGCGTGCCAGTATGGGGCAAGCCCGCTTGCCGGCTGACGGGTCAGCAAGCAATCAGTCGAGTGGTGTGCGATGGCGGTTATCGACAAATCGACGGGGCGGGTGGCCGCCCCGATCGTGCTCTTGGTCGTCGCCGCGGCGGCTCTTCGCGGCTATCTTCCCGGCCGGGAACACTCGCCTCGCGAACACGCCACTAGCAATCCGGCGGCCACGTTCTTCGTTGTGGCACTGCTCAGTGTCTCGGTGGCCGTTGTCGCGATCGCGATCATTGTGCGGCTGCGCGCACGGGGTGCGGTGGCGGCCGGCGTCGCCGGCCGGTCCGAATGGTTCCGCACCGGCGGGGCGCGACCGACGTGGCGCTCGTTGCTGATTGGGCTCGGCGTGCTGATCGTCTGGCTGCTGATTCTGATGCTGCTGTCCCGATTCGGTCCGCAGCACGGAATCGATCAGCCGACAAGTGCAACAGGGGCGAGCACCCCGACACCTCACGACGGCACCGCGCCGCCAGAGCCGCCCGCACGGCCCGGGGAAGGCGACACCCTCTTCGGATACCTCGCCGCGACGACGGTGATCTTCCTTTTGCTGGTCGTCGCCGGAGCGGTTATCGCCTCGCGCAGGCAGCGGCGCCTCGCGAGAACACCCGTAATCGCCGATGATCGCGCCGAACCCGCCGGCTCCGACCCGGAGCCGCACCCGCTCGCCCGAGCAGCCGAGCTCGGTCTAGCAGAAATCGGGGATCTCAGCCGCGAACCGCGGCAAGCGATCATCGCCTGTTACGCCGCGATGGAACATGCACTTGAGGATGTTCCCGACGCCGCTCCGCGGGACTTCGACACACCGACGGAGGTGCTGGCCCGAGCCGTTGATCACCATGCTCTGCATGCCGATAGCGCAACGCAGCTGGTGGATCTGTTCGCCGAGGCACGATTCAGTCCTCATGTGATGAACGAGCATCATCGCGAGTCGGCTGTCCGCGCGCTTGAGCTCGTTCTTGCCGAGCTTCGGAGCGTTGCATGAGAAAGCTTGTCGCCGCGGGATTTTGCCTGGTCCTTATCGCAGAAGTGATTGCGTTGCTGCTGCCCGACCGCCGGCTTGTGCTCTGGACCTCGGGTGCCGCGCTGGCGCTGGTGCTGCTCAGCATCCGCGGCTATCTCACCCGCGAAATCGATCCTGCCCCGAAGGAGGCGGCCATCAACGATGCCGGCGAGTCCTTGCGCCGCTGGGTGTCTCGCACCGAGACGCAAATCCGTCGGTCGGAATCCACCCGCGCCGACTGGGACCGGCATCTGCGGCCGATGCTTGCCCGACAGTTCGAAATGGCAACCGGCCAAAAGCAAGCCAAGAACCCCGGGGCTTTCCAGGCGGGCGGGCGGATGCTATTCGGACCGCAGCTGTGGGCTTGGGTGGATCCGGAGAACGTCTCGCGCACCGGCGACAGCGAGCCGGGCCCCGGCCGCGCGGCGCTTGACGACATTCTGCGGCGGTTGGAGCAGGTATGACGATGCCGGCCACGACGGCCACCGCCCACGCCGAGGCGGTGCTCGACGAGATCCAGCGTGTGGTGGTGGGCAAGCGCAACGCGCTGATGCTGATCCTCACCGTCGTGCTGGCCCGCGGGCATGTGCTCATCGAGGATCTCCCCGGCCTCGGCAAGACGCTGATTGCGCGATCCTTCGCCGCCGCGTTAGGGCTCCGGTTCACGCGCGTTCAGTTCACGCCCGATCTGCTGCCCGCGGACCTACTCGGCTGCACCGTCTACGACATGCAGTCCGGTCATTTCGAGTTCCGCCCCGGACCGATCTTCACGAATCTGCTACTGGCCGATGAGATCAACCGGACACCGCCAAAGACTCAGGCGGCCTTGCTCGAGGCGATGGCCGAGGGGCAGGTGAGTATCGATGCTGAAACGCACCGGCTGCCAGAGCCTTTCATCGTTCTGGCCACCGACAACCCGATCGAGTATGAGGGCACCTATCCACTACCGGAAGCGCAGCTGGACCGGTTCACGGTAAGGCTCGAGCTCCGCTACCTCTCGCAGCGAGAGGAAACTTCGATGCTGCGCCGCCGACTCGAACGGGGCTCGGTGGAGCCGACGGTGAACAACGTGGTCGACGCGCGCGACCTGCTGGCGATGCGCGAATCGGTCGAGCAGGTCACCGTCCACGATGACGTTCTGCACTACGTGGTCTCGCTGGCGACCGCCACCCGTCAGCATCCGCAGGTCGCGGTCGGCGCCAGCCCCCGAGCCGAACTCGACCTGGTGCAACTCGCCCGGGCGCGTGCGCTGCTGCTCGGCCGCGACTATGTGATACCCGAGGACGTCAAGACCCTGGCCGTTCCGGCCATGGCGCACCGGATCACATTGCGCCCGGAGATGTGGGTGCGGCGGGTTCAGGGTTCCGACGTGGTGGAGGAACTGTTGCGGCGCTTGCCGGTTCCGCGCACCCGCGGGGGGACCCAATGACCGGCCGTGCGGCGTGATCGAAACCCGCCGCGCCGAAGCCGAATTACGCTGGCGTGCATCACCTCTGACGCGGGCGATCGCAACCTGTGCCGGCGCGGCCCTCGCCGCCGCCTTGATCGGATCTCGGTGGCAACTCATTGCTTTCGCGGCACCGCTGCTGGGCGTGCTGTGGTCGATCGGCTGGCAACGGCCCATACCGAGGGTGCACGTGCACGCCCAGCCCGCTTCGCAGCGATGCTTTGAGACCGAGCGGACCCAGCTGACCGCGTGGGTGACGGCCGAATCCGACGATGTGGGTGCGGAATTCAGCGTCTCGGCGCCGGTGGGAATGGACTTGGAAGTGGTCGATCAAAGTGCCCGTAACCGGCAAACCGTTGCGGTGACGGCCCAGCGGTGGGGTCGTTACCCGATCCAGGCCTGCGTCGAGGTGATCGCGCGCGGGGGATTACTGGCGGGCGCGGCGACGGTCGACGCCGCCGAGGTGTTCGTGTTTCCAATGGCACCACCGCAATCGACACCGACTCCGCGAACCGAATTGCTGGATCGGCTCGGCACGCATCTCACGCGACACATCGGTCCGGGTGTCGAGTACGCCGACGTCCGCCCGTACGTGCCGGGCGACCAGCTCCGCACCGTCAACTGGCCGGTGAGCGCGCGTCGCCGGCGCCTGCACGTGACGCAGCGATTGACCGATCGCGCCGCCGATGTCGTGGTGCTGATCGACAGGTACCCGCAGCCGGCGGGCCCGGCGACGCAAGCCATCGATAAGACAGTGCGTGGCGCCGTCCAAGTGGTTCAAAGCGCTCTGCGCAACGGTGACCGCGCCGGGATCGTCGCACTCGGCGGGCGCCAGCCCCGGTGGTTCGGCGCCGACATCGGGCGACGGCAGTTTTACCGGGTGCTCGATACCGTGCTCGGTGCGGGCAGCGGATTCGAAACAACGACGGGGACGTTGGCGCCTCGCGCGGCCGTTCCGCCCGGGGCGATCGTGGTCGCGTTTTCCACATTGCTGGATACCGAGTTCGCACTCGCTCTGATCGACCTGTGCAAGCGGGGCCATGTCGTGGTCGCGGTCGACGTTCTCGAAGGCTCGCCGTTCGACCACGAACCGGACCCGCTCATCGCTCGGATGTGGGGCCTGCAGCGGTCGTTCATGTATCGCGACATGGCCACGATCGGTGTTGACGTGGTGCCCTGGCGAGGGGATATGACGTTGGACCAGTCGATGCATCTGGTGCCCGATCACCGTCGTCCGGCGCGGCGACGGCGATGACGCCATCGGCCGCGGTGTCCCGCGCGTTTTCTACGGCCTTCGGGTTTCTGATGGCTGCGGCCACCTTGGTCCAGGCCGACGGGATCGCCTTCGCGGTGGCAATGCTTTCCGCGGTGGCCGTGTTGGCCGGCACGGTGTTTCGGCCCGGCGCAACCCTTGCCGTCTTGCTGGCGGTGACGGCGATCGTGATCTCAGAGCCCTCGCCGACGTTGGCCGCGTTTTCCGGACTGTGCGCTGCTGCCCATCTGGTGCTGCGGCACGCGGCCGGTGGCGTGGTTACTGCGACTCCGCCGACGGTGATCTCCGCTGTGCTGTTTACCTTCGCGGGGCTGGTCGCGTCGCTGTTTCCGCTGCAGGTGCCGTGGCTGCCGCTATTGGCCCCGCTGGTCGTGTTCGCGATTTTCGTGTTGGCCATCCGCCCGTTCGTGGATTGGCGCGGCAGGCCGGCCCGCTGACGCCAACCGCATGTCACGCCGGCGCCGGGCCGGCAGCGCGCGAATCCGGGGCGTACACCCCTTTTCCGGTGACCAGTGGCAAGTCCAGCGTCGTCCTGATCCCCGGGGCCGCCGCCACGACCGCGGGGATCGCGTTCACAATTCGTCCCGCCGCGGCGACGATGGCGGCGTGGTTGTGGTCGCCGTTGCGGCTCGTGGGGCAGATGTCGACCCGATAGGACGGCTCGCCGACTATTTCCACGCGATACGAGCCGCCGGGTTGCGCGGGCTGCGGCCAGTCCGGGCGCAGGTCTGCCCGCAATCGCGTGACGTGCTCGATGACGATGGCGGGATGGCCCTTGACCATGCCTCGGATTTCAAATCGCATCGCGGCGACACCGCCCTTCCGAACATGCCCGGCCGCGATGTCGAACGCCTCGGGCGCCGGTTCACGCACGCAGCTGTCGGTGATCTCGTCCAGTTCCACTCCGAGGCCGGTCGCAACCTGCCGGATCGACGTGCCCCAGCCGATGCTCAGCACCCCGGGCTGAAACAGCATCGGGACAACATCGAGCGGTTTGCCGAATCCCATGACGTCGAACATGACCGTGGCACCGTCGTACGTGGCGTAGTCGGCGATCTCCATGCAACGCACCTGCTCGATGCGCTGACATGTACCGGCGAGCGCGAGCGGGACGAGGTCGGTGGCGAACCCGGGATCGACCCCAGTGATGAACATGCTCGAGTTCGCTTGCCGCGCGGCCTCCTCCAGCGCGGCGATGTATTGGTCGGGCATGATGTGCCACGGATACTGCAACACCACCGGGGCGGAGCCGACGACGTTGATGCCCGCCGCCAGAATGCGTCGGACATCCTCGATGGCCTCGGGCATCCGAGTGTCGCCCATCGCGCAGTAGACCGCGCATTGGGGTTCGGTCGCCAATACCGAGTCCAGGTCGTTGGTGGCGGCAACTCCGGTGCAAACATCAAGCCCGGCAAGCTCGCCCGCGTCCTTGCCCACCTTGGCTTCCGACGACACCCACACCGCGGCCAGCTCGAACGCCGGATTGGTGACGAGTTCGATCAGCGCCAGCCGACCGACATTGCCGGTGCCGATGTGCGCGACGCGGATAGCCATGTGGGTCTCCTCACCAAGGTGTGTTCACGACGACGTCTAATCTGCGCGGGCCTGGATTGTTTCGGACGGTAGCAAGCAGATGCCCGGGTAGTGTGCGCATTCCGGAACCAGATTGGAACAGGTTCTAGTTCGGCGGCCGCCTGGGGTAGCCTGACCCGTCATGGGACGCGTGGACGGAAAAGTTGCACTGATCAGTGGCGGCGCCAGAGGCATGGGTGCTTCTCATGCCCGTCTCCTCAGTGAAGAGGGCGCCAAGGTGGTCATCGGCGACATCCTTGACGACGAGGGCAAGGCGCTGGCCGATGAACTCGGCGATGCGGTTCGCTTCGTCCACCTCGACGTCACGCAGCCCGAGCACTGGAAGGCCGGGGTTTCCACGGCGGTCGGGGAATTCGGCAAACTCAACGTGCTGGTCAACAACGCGGGCATCGTGAACGGCGGCCCGCTGCAGAAATTCGATCTGACCAAGTGGCAACAGATCCTGGCGGTCAATCTCACCGGCACATTCTTGGGCATCCAGGTGGCCGTCGAGCCGATGATCGCCGCGGGCGGCGGATCGATCATCAACGTCTCGTCGATCGAGGGACTGCGCGGCACCCCGTGGGTGCATGGCTACGTGGCATCGAAGTGGGGGGTTCGCGGTCTGTCCAAGTCGGCCGCGATCGAGCTGGCACCGCACAACATCCGGGTCAACTCGATTCATCCGGGGATGATTCGCACGCCGATGACACAGAACATTCCCGACGACATGGTGCCGATCCCGCTCGGACGGCCCGCCGATCCCATCGAGGTTTCTACGTTCGTGCTCTTCCTGGCCAGCGATGAGTCCTCCTACGCGACCGGCACCGAATTCGTCATCGACGGCGGCGTGGTCAACGGCATCCCACACAAGGCTCTTTAGCGCCGGCCGATAGCGATCGGACGCGATCCGATCGCCCGGCGCCGCCGCGTCCCCGACCAGCTCACCGTGTGACGAACCCGAACCGGTCGCATTAGCCGATCGATCCACCTGACGGCCCGCACCAAACCCCGTTACGCTGCAAGACTGCGGGGAGGCAAGCGTCCCGGGTTGTACGTATCGATCGTCACCGTCAAGATGATGTGCGTTAACCCAAGCTTCTACTTCTGGCAACGCAACGCCGCATCGATCGAAGGGAGTAGAACCATATCGGTTGAGAGGCGTCGAAAAACCTTCCTGCGCGTCTTCATCTCGATCCTGCTAGTGCTGTGTGCGGGAGACCTGGCGGCTTTCGCCCTTCCCGAGCCGTCGCCGGGCAAGATCGAGTTGGCCGACGGTTGGAAGCTCATGGCCGCGCCGGATGTGCCGGCGGACGGGGCGGCCGTTTCCCGCCCGGGCTTCACGGACTCTGGCTGGCATGTGATCCGTCGCATGCCAGCAACCGTGCTGGATACCCTCGAGGACGACGGCACGTATCCAAATCTCTACTCCGGCACGAATCTTCTCAGTCAGGTGCCCCAAGATCTCTACAAGCGGGATTGGTGGTACCGGACCACCTTCAACGCGCCGGGGGGACACTCGACATATGTGCTCGACTTCCCCGGGATCAACTACCGCGCCGAAGTCTGGTTGAACGGTCACCTCGTCGCCGGCAACAACGAGGTCGTCGGGATGTACAGTGCCCACGAGCTCAATGTCACGCAGTGGATCAAGCGCGGCGAATCCAATACCCTGGCGGTCAAGGTCACGCCGGAGCGGGCGCTGCAGGATGTCGACGGGGTAGAACTGGCCGACAGTTGGTACGACTGGATCAACTGGAAATATCTGGGATACCAAGGGCCAGGCAAGGACCCCATCAACGGCAACTCGTATGTCCCCGATCGCAATGCGGGCATCTGGAAACCGGTCTACCTCAATGTTTCGGGCGCCGTCGCGCTGGGTCCGGCCACGGTGAATTCTGAACTTCCGTTGCCGAGAACCGACAGCGCACGACTGACGATCTACTCAGAGCTTCGCAACTACTCCGCCCAACAGGTACGTGGCGTTCTCCGTGCCACCATCACGCGGGCCGGCAAGCCCAGCATCCGTCTTGAGCAATTGGTGACTTTGTTGCCCGGCGAGGAGCGCGAGGTCAGCTTCGCGCCGGAAAAGTACCCGGCATTGACGGTAGCGAACCCCGACCTGTGGTGGCCCTACACCCTCGGCGACCCGAACCTCTACGATCTTCGCCTGGAATTCCGTCAATACAACCAAGTCACCGACGCCGCTCATCAGCGGTTCGGCATCCGTAGTGTGTCCCAATACCGCGATCAGGACGAACAGTTCCCGGATTTGGGCAGTGGCGGGAACTTCTATTTGAAGGTCAACGGCAAGGACTTCCTGGTGCGCGGCGCGGCCTACGCCCCCGACCTGCTGTTCGACCACGACCCCGGCCGTGAAGCCGCGATCCTGGGCTATGCGAAGGATCTCGGCCTCAACATGCTGAGACTGGAAGGAAAGTTTCCCGGCGAAGACTTCGTCGAGAGCGCCGACGAACTCGGCATCCCGCTGATGTTCGGCTGGATGTGCTGCAACCAGTGGGAGAAATGGGAGCAATGGAATGGCGAGGATCATCGCGTGGCGCAGGACAGCTTGCGTTCGCAGATCGAGATGCTGCGGCCCCACGCGTCGGCGTTCATTTGGGCCAACGGCAGTGACGGAAAACCGCCGCCGTCGGTGCTCGACTCATATCACGCGACACTGACCGCATTGCACTGGCCGAATGCCACCGTGGACACCGTCTCGTCGTACGCGAGCGACCAGGACGGCGGACGCGAGTGGGACGGCATCCAGATGGCCGGGCCCTACACTTGGCGCCCGCCGTCGTACTGGTTCAGCGGGCTCTATGGGGCCGCCCGGGGGTCGTCTGCCGAACAGGGGGACAACGAACATATCCCGCCGTTCGCCAGTCTGAAGATGTTCATTCCACCGGACAAGCTGTGGCCAATCAACGACGCCTGGTACTTCCATGCCGGCTCGAACCCGAAAAACGCCGCGCTGACCAGTATTCGGCGCGCCGTGGACTTTCGCTACGGAGTGTCGAACAGCGCAGAGGAGTTCGCGCGCAAGGCGCAGCTCGCGCACTACGAGTCAACGCGCGCCCAATTCGAGGCATTCGCCGCCAACGGATGGGCGAACCACAAAATGACGATCTACTGGATGCTCAACGGCCACTGGCCGTCGTTCTTCGGAAATCTCTTCGATTACTACCTGCGACCCGGGGGCGCCTATTACGGGGCCAAGAAAGGCCTGCGGCCGCTGTCGGTGGTTTTCGACTCTTATGCGACCGGCGACCACGACCAGGCAAAGATCACCGTGGTCAACCAAACCCCGGGCAACCAGCAGGATTTGAGAGTGCGTGTGCGTGTCTACGACCTGCAAGGCACTGTGCGCCTAGACCAAGCGGCCGGCAACCTCACCGTGGCTGCCGGCGGAGCCGTTCAAGCCATGGCCTTGCCGCAGGTCGCCCCCGACTCCGCGGTCTTCTTCGTGCGATGTCAGTTGCTCGACGGCGCCGGCAACACCGTTGCCGACAACGTCTATTGGCAGTCGCAGCTGCCCGATGACGTCGGCGACCCAAGCAGTGACTCTCCGTTTGAGCTGGACCAGGCCACTTGGGCCGATATGACTGCGCTCAACTACATGGCGCCAACCCCACTTGAAGTCAGTGCGCAACGAACTTCGGCGTCGACCGACGACGACTACGTCGCCATCCGTCTGCACAACCCGACACGGCAGATCGCATTCTTCGAGCGCGCCGAAGTCATGCCCACGCGTGACGGCGATGAGATCCTGCCGATCGAATACAGCGACAACTACGTCACGGTATTCCCTGGCGAAACGGTCGAGCTTCACGCTGTGGTGCCAAGAACCGGCACGGACCCGAACTGGGTGAGAGTCACCGGATACAACACGGCACCGGTGGTGGCGCCCGTCGAATTCACCGCCCGCTGAGTTGAGCCTCCCCGACTTCCGGGTACACGGATTTCATGGAAACGACGACGGCCGCCCCCCCGGTGCAAGCCGCCCGCCGGCAGCTCACCTCGGCTGGCGCCTACTTGATGCCCGCGGCCGACCTGTGCGGGTGCGTCGGCGCCGACGCCGACGCGTGGACCCGCTTCGCGTCGCACTGGGAGCAATTGGCACCGGACAGTTATGCGGCCGAGCTGGGCACGCGCCGGTTGCGCCGCTACGGGCACTTGCTGTTCCGACCGGCCGACGGAGTCGCCAAGCCGATGCCGCACCACGCGTTCGTGCAGCCCGCCCACTCCAACCCGCTGTATCTGCAACGGGACCGCCACTTCGAGCCGCTCACCGATGCCTTCGCGGCCGATCCGCTGCTGCACGGCTTGCTGCGGCTGCTGGGCGGCGTGGCGACAGCGCTCGACGACCTCCCCGAGTGGAGCGCCAAGGTGACGCCGTTTCGGGTGTTCGCGTCGGCCGACGCCGCGGGACAGCCCACACCCGAGGGTCTGCACCGCGACGGTGTCACGCTCGTGACGTCGCTGCTGATCGGGCGGCGTAACGCCGCCGGCGGCGAAAGCGCGGTGTATGACCTCGACGGTCGACGGCTGCTGACGACGACGCTGTCCGAGCCGGGCACGCTGCTGTTGGGCGACGACCGTCGCACGTTGCACGGTGTCTCGCCGATCCGCCCGCTCGATCCTGCCGAGCCGGCGCGGCGGGACGTGCTGGTAATCACGTTTGCTCCGCTGTCGCGATGACGAGGATCGTTTACGACTCCGGTGAGCGTGCGTGCCCCGGCCGACCATCGTCGGTGCGTCGCGGCACACCTTTCGGTCATGTCTGCGTGGCAGACCGGAACGCCCGCTCGGCCGCGTCACCGTGCACGGCGAATATCACTCGTTCGAGCGCGCGAGCCCGGTGATTTCGGACCGCGCCAACCATGAGCGCGGCCGCATCCTCGAGTGAGAAGCCGCCGACGCCGGTGCCGAACGCCACCAATGCCAGGGAGCGACAACCGAGCTCGTCGGCCCTGCGCAGGGTCGACCGGGTGGCGCGCTCGATGATCTCGCCCGAGGTCGGCCCGCCGAGCTCCATCGTCGCGGCATGGATCACGTAGCGCGCCGGCATGTCACCGGCAGTCGTCTCGACCGCGTCGCCGAGGCCGATCGGGGCCTTCCGGGTCGACTCTCGCTGCACCGCGGGACCGCCGGCCCGGGCGATCGCGGCCGCCACGCCGCCTCCGTGCTTGAGTTCGGTGTTGGCCGCGTTGGCGATCGCATCCACCTCGAGCCGGGTCACATCAGCCTGAAGTACCTCTAACTCGATCATGGACACATCCTCTCGCCGCGGCCGCCCCCAGTGGAGTCGATCTGCCGTTGCCGTATCAGTGAAACCTGGTGTAGTGCCTTGGCCGCGATTTCGCCGTCGGCGCCGCCGTCAGCGGCGTGAGTGATAGCCGCTATCGGGAATCGGTATGGAGCGCCGGACTCGTCATGGTCACGGCGACGTTGCGGTGCTCAGCGGCGGTTCACCGCCCGCACTCAAACGGCATAACTGTCCAAGGAGAAGCAGTCATGATCAACTACCGAAACCGTTCGAATATCAGCGACCTCGTGAATGTCGCCACAGTCGACACCATCGCGAGCATTCTGAGCCGCTATGGTCTCGTTCTCGTCATCGGCTGGATCGGCGCACTGAAGTTCGCCAATTTCGAGGCCCACCAGATACAGCCACTGGTGGCCAACAGCCCGTTCATGGGCTGGCTTTACCACATCTTTCCGGTGTACGCGTTTTCGGCTCTGTTGGGCGTCGTCGAAGTGACGGCGGCGGTGTTGCTGGCGATCAAGCCGGTGTCGCCGCGGCTATCGATTGTCGGCAGTGTGCTCGCGATCGTGCTGTTCCTGGCCACCATCAGTTTCCTGTTCACCACTCCTGGGGTGAGCGAGCCCGCCGGCGGTGGCTTCCCGGCCATCTCGCTCACCGGCGAGTTCCTTCTCAAAGACGTGCCCCTGCTGGGTCTGTCGTTCTGGACACTCGCCGACTCCATTCGCGCCGCGGCGCAGAAGAGTCACAACTGAAATCCGAGTAGTCGAACACTGCCTCGAGAGCCGGTTCGTGGTCTCCGCCCAACACGACCCGGCTCTCAACGCCACGTGGGGATTCCGAAAATGCTGAAAGCACACGTCGTTTCGGTATTGAGCTGCAACGGGATGATCAGCCGAGCGCGGACTTTGCCTCTGCCAGGTTGTCCGCGGCGAGCACCAGCCGGGTGTTTGTCGCAAGGTAGGCAGTGGTCAGGTTGACTTTGGCGGTGCCCAGTTTGCGCGCAACCTCACCGAGTGCGCCGGGGCGGTCCTCTATCTCGAGGACCATCACCTCCTGCTCCGCGGCTATCTTGATGCCGGCACGCTGCAGCGCCTCGAACGCCGCCGTCGCATCCTGGACGAGAATGTGCACCTCGGCTTGCCCGCCACCGGTGGTGAGCGCGCACAGGCCGGCGATGTTCGTGCCCGCCTTGCCGAGCACGTCACCGACGCGAGCCAGCTCGCCCGGCTGATCATCGAGATAGAGCGTCAGATCGGTCGCCATGCCGCGCTCCCTTCAGCCACTCCGACGATGCATCATGCCTGATACAGACCCTAATGGCTTTGCCTCCGCCAATCTGCAGAAGCAGCCATGCGGAATGATGGTGTCGTGGCCCGCGACGAGCTCGATGAACTCTATGAGGTCAGGCCCGAAGAGTTCACCGCGCTCCGCACCGATCTCGCCGAGGCGGCTAAGCGCCGCGGCGAGACTGACCTCGCCAAGCGAATCTCCGCTGCGCGCAAGCCCACGACGGCCGCGTGGATCGTCAACCGGCTTGCGCTCACGCACCCTCGGGCCAAGCAGCGCCTCACCGACCTCGGTAAGCGCCTGCGCGCGGCGCACGCCGCAATGGCCGGCGACAGCATCCGGGCACTGACCACCGAACAACGGCACCTCATCAACGAACTGGCCCGAACGGCTTTTCAAGAGGCCGGGGTGACGAACCCGTCGGCGCCGTTGCGCGACGACGTCACCGACACACTGCAGGCGGCGATCGCCGACTCCGAGGTGTCGGCGCGGCTGGGCCGGCTTACCAAGGCAGAACGCTGGTCGGGCTTCGGCGAATTTGGCGACGCGGCACAGGTATTCACGCAGCCTCGCCAGGGAAGGGCCGAAGCAAAGCAGAACGGCACACGCCAGACGCGAGCCAGCCAAGAGTCCCGCGACGGCGAGCTCACCGCCGCACGTCAGCGACGCGAAAAGGCGCGGGCTACGTTGGCCGCGGCCGAGCGGGCCAAGTCCGAGGCCGATGATCAGCTGGCCGACCGGCAGGCCGACCTCGGTGCCGCCCGGCTGCGTCATGACGACGCCCGCAAGCGCCTGCAAGAAGCCGAACGCATCCTGCGCGCCGCCGAGAATGCCTACCAGGACGCCAAGCAGGCCAGCCGCGACGCCGCCGAAGTGGTCAAAGCGGCAAAAGCCCGGCTGAAGTAGAGCGGCGCACCGCACGCGACGCCCAGTCGCTCAACGGTGTTCGCATCGATCAGCCGAAGAACGGAATGTGGAATGACGGCAAGGCCGGCAATGCCGGCAATGGCGGCGCCGGCATGGGCGGTAGCGGGTTTTGGAACGCCGGCAATGGCGGCGGTGCCGGCAATTGCGGTGCCGGCAATTGCGGTGCCTCCGGTAACGCGGGCGCTTCGGGTAGCTTCGGCGCCTCGGGCAACGCCGGCGCCTCGGGCAACGTCGGGGCCGCCGCGGGCTTGGGCAGTGTTGGGACCTGAGCCGGTTTGGGCGGCGTCGGAACCTCGACTGGCTTGGGTGCCATCGTCGGGAATGGTGCCAGCGTTGGGAATTCAGCCGGTTTGGGCAGCGCCGTCGGGCGATCGGCCGGTTTGAGTGGCGCGCTCGGCATCTCCACCGGTTTAGGCGCCGATGCCGGGATGTCGCCCGGTTTGGCCGCCGACGGCAGCGTAGCGGTGGGGGCTCCCGCCGGGGGCTGCGCGGATGGGCCCGGTTGCGCCGCCGCCGGCAACTGCGCCGCATTTCCGGTCAATGGCTTCGCCGGCGTACCCGTCGGTATCGGCGGTGTGTTGGCGACCTGGGCAGCCGATTGCACCCGTTCGGGACCTACCGCGGGCTCGGGCGCGGACGCCGCACCCGGCGCCGGCGCTTTGTCCGCCAACACATTGGTGTTCGGCCCAGCCGTGGTGGGAGAGCTTGCCACGGTTGGCGATCCGGTGGAATCGAATGTTCCGGCATTAACCGGCGGGCCGCCGACACCGTAAGGACCGGCCGGTGTGGTTCCGAAGGGGCGGACATTGATGGCCTCCTGTGCGCCATCGTCCAGCCCAGTCGGGATTGCGATGATGAAGTTGACGCCCGTCTGGACCGGGTTGGGGAAGTAGAGCAGCATGGCAGGCGTCGGCGCGCCGGGGCTGATGGTGCGGTCGTAGCCCGTTTCCACGAGAACGCGCAGTGGCGCGTCCACCACGGCCAGCGCGGGGTCCGGGACCCCGGCTTGGGCTAACGGCGTCAGCAGCGGCAGGCGGCCAGCCGGGATCATGTAATACTTCGTGTCCCCATACTGACCCTGGTAGAGCGCGTTGCTCAGACCGACGTCTCCGTAGTTGCCGTGCACGTAATAGATGCCCATCGCGGCGTTGAGGTCCGCGAGCGGGTTCAGCGGATTATTGGGAAAATCCGCCCAGCCGTCGTATTGGCGTGTGACGTCGACGGTTTTGAAATTGGTGTTGGTTGGCGTAGCTCCGTCGAAAGTCACGCCCAAGATCGGGATCTGGGTGCCGTTGAAGCGTTCCAGGATGCCGCCGTTGGGTCGGTTGGGGTTGCCGACGAGCACGAAACTCACCGGCAAATTGGGGTTGGTTGCGGCGAGATTCGCCTTCTCGATGGATGCGATTCGAGCGCTCTGCGAATATCCGTAGACGACGATCGGAGTGCCGGCGGGTTGTGCGTCGATCGCTGAATTCAGATTGGTGACGCCTTGCCCCACCGACTGGTCGAACGTCATGGTTCCCGTTTGCGGCCAGAACTGCTCCGGGGTGGAAACGGCGGTGGGCGTGCATCCGGTATCACCGCAGAATCCGGACACCAGGATGTAGTTATTGTTCGCACCGTTCACGTAGTCGTGGATGAACTGCGGGCTATCGGTCGGACCGCTCAGGGGGTGGGTCGTGCCACCCATGATCAGAGCCGTGGCGGTCAGAGCGACAAGTGGCGTCATCGTGTGCGTGACGGCCAGCACAAGCGTGGCCGGCAGTGCGAGCAGCACGAGGACCAATGAGTGGACGACGCGACGCACGTAAACCATCCCCAA
>NZ_DASQVQ010000036.1:0-5036 GCF_035640695.1 Mycobacterium sp. | reverse complement strand
GCCTGCCGTTGTCGGCGTAGCCGGCAAAGTACGCATTACTGATCCAGAAGATGTCGTCGGCACCGCCACCGGCGACATCGGTTCGCAGGGTATCGAAGTATGTCGCATACGCGACAACATTGGTGCGGACCTCGACGCCGGGGTGGTGGCGCGTGAACTCGTCGAACGACTTGCGATAGGCCATTGCCACCTGCTGATCCCACAGGCGCACCGTCACCACCGTCTTGCCGCTGGGCTGCGCGGAACGGTCCAACACCAGCACCGCCACGAGCAGCAATGCGGCCACCGCAATCAGCGAGACGGCGACCAGCGTCGAAAACCTCACGCGCGAGATCATTTCAGCCCGGTAACCACAATCGATCGGACGATCCGCCGCTGGAAGACGACAAACAGCGCGATCAGCGGAACTATGGCCACGGTGGTCGCCGCCATCACCAGCGTCCACTGCGCGTTGTACTGCGACTGCAAGCCGGCGGTGGCCACCGTCAGCACTCGCCACTTGCTGCCGCTGGTGATCACCAAGGGCCACATGAAGTTGTTCCATTGCGACACGACGGTGATCAGCGTCAGAGTGACCATGATCGGTCGGCTGGCCGGCACTATGACATGCACCAGCACGTCAAGGGTGTTCGCGCCGTCGAGCCGGGCAGCATTGATCAGGTCGGCGGGAATCGCGCGGAAGTATTCGCGCAGCAGGAAGATTGCATATGGCGAACCAAAGACAAACGGCAGTACCAGCGCCCAGAATGTATTGCGTAGTCCGGCCTGCGCCATCATCAGGTACAGCGGCACGATCGTCACCGTCGCGGGCACCATCAACGTCGCCACGTACACCCAGAACAGCAGATCCCGTCCGCGGAAACGCAGCCGCGCGAAGGCGTATGCGGCCAACACCGAACACACCAACTGGCCCAGCACCAGGACCGCGGTCATCAGTGCCGTCACCATCAGTGCTCTACCGAATCCGGCGTCGGCCAAGCCGCGATAGTTCTGCAACGTCGGCGGATCAGGCAGCGACAGCGGCGATTTCGTTACGAACTGCTGGGCCGAGGTGAACGAGGTGAGCAGCCCGAGCGCGAAGGGCGTTAACGTAATCGCCGCGCCGACGGCCAACGCGACGTAGATGGCGAGGTTAGACAACTTCATAAGTGATCCGTCGCCGGAAGTACAGATGCTGAACGAGCGCGACCGATACCAGAATCGCGAACAGCACGATCGCCATCACGGCGGCCCGACCGACAGCCGCAGCGCCGAACGCCTCGGTGTAGATGCGGTGCGCCACAAGATCGGTGCGGCCTTGCGGGCCGCCGCGCGTCAGCGCGTATACGGTATCGAAAACCTGTGCCGCGCTGACGATTCCGGTTACCAGGACGAAGAACATTGTTGGCCGCAGCATGGGAAGGGTGATGCGCCAGAAGCGCTGCCACGACGTGGCGCCGTCGGTTCGTGCGGCATCGTGCAGTTCATCGGGAATTGCCAGGATGCCGGCGAGGAAGAAGAGCGCGACGTAGCCGACATTCGTCCACACCGTGACCGCCGAGACGACCGGAAGTGCCAGACCAGGATCGGTCAGCCACTCGACGCGACGCCCGAGCAGCGTGTTCAAGGCGCCGTCGGTCGGCGCGAGGATCCAGCGCCACAACACGCCGATCGCCAGCGGCGCGCAAACCCACGGAACCACGTAAACCGTGCGGAAGAACCCGGTGCCCGGCATCCCGCGCGCCAGCATCCATGCGACGGCCAGTCCCAGGAACGTCTGCACCGGCACGACGATGGCAACAAAAATCATCGTCACCGCCAACGAGTTGCCGAACGCCGAGTCCGTCAGCACCGAGCGCCAATTGTCGAGTCCGACATACTCAATGGGTCCGAGCAGATCCCAGCGATGCAGGCTCAGCCAGACCACCACGAACATCGGCAGCAACAGGAACGCGGCCACCCCGAACAGGCTTGGTGCTAACAGCGCATACCCCAGCGTTGCGGAGCGCACGTCCTTGTCGGCCATGCAGTCATTTAAACCGAGCTGCCGTTACGGTGGAGCCGTGACGCCGAACCGGGGGGTCGATGCCGACTTTCTGGCCCTGCCTCGCCACGAACTTGCCGATGCCGCGTTGAGCGCGGCGAAACGCGCCGGTGCCAGCCACGCCGACCTGCGCATTCACTGCATCACCAGTGAGATCGTGCGGCTTCGCGACGGAACCTTGGAGACGTCGGTGCTCAGCCGGGAGATCGGGCTGGCGGTGCGAGTCATCGTCGACGGCACCTGGGGGTTTGCGTCCCACGCAGAGCTGGCGCCTGAGGTGGCCGCCGAGACCGCGCGGCGGGCGGTGGACGTCGCGAAGACTCTGGCGCCGCTGAACGCCGAACGGATCGCGCTGGCGGACGAGCCCGTGTACTCCGACGCGCAGTGGGTGTCGTCGTTTGCGGTCGACCCGTTCGAGGTCTCGACCGCCGACAAGATCGCGGTTTTGGAGGACTACTCGGGACGGCTGCTCGCGGCCGACGGTGTCGACCACGTGTCGGCGGCGATGAACGCGGTCAAGGAGCAGACGTATTATGCCGACACTTTCGGGTCGACGATTACACAGCAGCGGGTGAGGATCCTGGCCATGCTGGACGCAGTGGCGGTGGACGCCGCCGCGGGCAGCTTCGAATCGATGCGCACGCTAGCGCCGCCGACGGCGCGCGGCTGGGAGCTCCTCGCCGGCGACGACGTGTGGAATTGGAGCGACGAGCTGGCGCGGATACCGTCGTGGTTGGCCGAGAAGGTCAAGGCGCCGAGCGTGAGCGCCGGCCCCACTGACCTGGTGATCGACCCGACCAATCTATGGTTGACGATCCACGAATCCGTCGGCCACGCCACCGAATACGACCGCGCGATCGGCTACGAGGCCGCCTATGCCGGCACGTCGTTCGCCACTCCGGACAAGCTGGGTACGATGCGCTACGGCTCGCCGGTGATGAATGTGACCGCCGATCGGACCGTTGAGTTCGGCTTGGCCACTGTGGGTTTCGACGATGAGGGCGTGGCCGCGCAGAGCTGGGATCTGGTGCGTGACGGAGTGTTCGTGGGTTATCAGCTGGATCGGGTGTTTGCACCACGGCTGGGCCAGCAGCGCTCCAATGGTTGTTCGTACGCCGATTCGCCACACCACGTCCCGATCCAGCGGATGGCCAACGTGTCGCTGCGGCCGGGTCCGCAAGATCTGAGCACGGCCGACCTGATCGCGAGTGTCGAGGACGGGATCTACATCGTCGGGGACAAGTCGTGGTCAATTGACATGCAGCGCTATAACTTTCAGTTCACCGGGCAGCGCTTCTTCCGAATCCGTAACGGCAGGCTGGACGGGCAGCTGCGGGATGTCGCCTACCAGGCGACCACGACCGATTTCTGGGATTCGATGGAGACGGTTGGCGGTTCGTCGACGTGGCGGCTGGGCGGGGCGTTCAACTGCGGCAAGGCGCAGCCCGGGCAGGTGGCGCCGGTCAGCCACGGCTGCCCGTCAGCGTTGTTCCGCGGCGTTCGGGTGCTCAACACGCTTGCAGAGGGCGCCGCGTGATTCCGGCGCAGAAGGTGATCGACGCGGCGATGGCGGCCGCCACGGTCGACGAAACGATCGTCCTTATCAACGATACGGCAGAGGCTTCGCTGCGGTGGGCGGGCAACTCGATGACGACCAACGGCGTATCGACCAGGCGCGAGACGGCTGTCATTTCGATTGTGCGCCAGGGCGATAGCGCGCATGTCGGTTCGGTGCAAACCAGCGAGGTGGATCCGGACGCGATCGCCAGCCTGGTGGTCGCGAGCGAAGCGGTCGCACGGACGGCCCCGGAGGCGCGGGACAGTGCGCCTCTGATACCTGGTACGGACGTGCCGGTCGATTGGGATGACCCGGTGCCCGGAACAGGCGCCGAGGCGTTCGCCGGCTTGGCGAGCTCGCTGGTCCACGGCTTCCGCGGGCGCGACACGCTGTACGGATACGCGCACCATGCGATGACGACGACGTTTCTGGCCAACACCCGGGGGTTGCGCCGGCGCTACACACAGCCGACGGGCTCGGTGGAGATCAACGCCAAGCGCAACGGTGGAAGTGCGTGGGCCGGAGCCAGCACGCCCGACTTCATCGACGTGCCGGTCGACGTTCTGCTCGAACAGCTTTCGAGACGGTTGGACTGGTCGCAGCGCACGATTTCGCTCCCGGCGGGGCGGTACGAAACGCTGATGCCGCCGTCGACCGTCGCGGACATGATGATCTACGTCAGCTGGGTGATGGACGGCCGCGGCGCACAGGAGGGCCGCACCGCGTTTTCGGCGCCCGGCGGCGGGACTCGGGTGGGGGAGCGGCTGACCGAGCTGCCGCTGACGTTGTACTCCGACCCGTGGGCGCGCCGACTCGAGTGCACGCCGTTCGTGACGGCGAGCAGTTCATCGGAGTCGGTGTCGGTGTTCGACAACGGCATGGACATTGGCCGGGTGGACTGGATCCGCGACGGGACGATCAACGCGCTGGCGTATCCGCGCGCGACCGCCGCCGAGTTCGATGCGCCCGTCGCCGCACCGGCCGACAACCTATTAATGACCGGCGGAGACTCGAGCCTCGACGGGATGATCGCGGGCACCGAGCGGGGGCTGCTGCTGACGACGCTGTGGTACATCCGCGCGGTGGATCCGACCACGCTGCTGTTGACGGGTCTCACGCGGGACGGCGTGTACTTGGTGGAAGACGGCAAGGTCAGTGCAGCGGTGAACAACTTCCGTTTCAACGAGAGCCCACTGAGCCTGCTGCGCCGGGTCACGGAGGCGAGTGCGAGCGAGGTGACGCTGCCGCGGGAATGGGGTGACTGGGCAACCCGCGCCGCGATGCCGACGCTGCGAATACCGGACTTCCATATGTCGTCGGTGAGCCAGGCGCAGTAGCGCTCCCGTCGTAGTGCAGACGGTGTGTTGAGGCGGCCGTTCGCCGAGAGTCCTTCTCCGACATCCAATCCATTCGTCGATCGCTTGGACAGCTTGCTGCTTTGCGAAATCAACCTCC
>NZ_DASQVQ010000035.1:0-2987 GCF_035640695.1 Mycobacterium sp. | reverse complement strand
TTTTTTACAGGGCATTGATGGCGTCGAGGATGGCGCCCGCTGTCGCATCCGACCAGACCGGGCCGACGTGGTGCATTCACCAGCGGGTTCGCGGTGCCCTCGGTCGGACTCGAACCGACACTGGACGGATTTTAAGTCCGCTGCCTCTGCCAATTGGGCTACGAGGGCTGCGCAGCTAAGACAGTACTTCGCGCCTGAACCGCCTTCGGATCGTGCTCTGGATACCACAGTGTTACGCGCCGCTGCTTCGACATGTCCTACGAACTTCGCAAGAACAGCCCGACCCCCAATGCCCTTGCGACCCCAGTAGCCAGGTCACCCTCGAGGTCGGGAGCTAAATCATGATTCAAGTGACGCGCACGGCGGCCCCAAAAAAGAAGTGCACCTGTGGGTGCCAGAGGTGCAACTCCGGCAACCATTGCGGGAACTACGGAAGCGGCTGCCAGCACTTCTACGGTCGCTCGGCCAGCCGCAATTACGTGACGTTCGGGTGCTGCGATGCGGCCGCGGTGATGGTGAGGTCTTCCCGCCGGAGTTGATGCTTCGGCGGTTCCGGCAACACCACGCGCTCCGTGACCGACAAGTCGGCGTCGACATGCACCAGCGTGCCCGGATCAAGCAATCGCCAACCCGGGTCGTCGTCCATCGGCTCGCTCGCGAACACCAGAGAGGGGTACGTCTCCAGGTGTGCCGACTGGGCGTGGATGCGCGGCGTCTGCATGTCGAAATTCCCTGCAGCCTCGGGTTTCCGACGATCGAGCGCGTATAGCTCGTTCGGCTCCGGATACCGCAACGCCCACATGTCGGTCGCCGTGCTAAGCAGCAAGTTGACCGCATAGATGGGCACGTTCGATGACAACCAGTTCAGCGCATCCAGCAGACCGGCGTCGACGTCGTCCGCTTTCGCCCTGATCGACCCGGTGATCAATGCGAACACCCGCTCACTGTCGGTGTCACCTTGAACAAGGTCGGCGACGCCAAGGTCCTCGAGCCGCGCGTCGATCTGATCCAGGCCCGTCACCACCCCGTTGTGCGCGAAAATACGCTCGTCCTGCAGGAACGGGTGCGTGTTGCGGACGTCGAGCTTGCCGGTGGACGCGTATCGCACATGTGCGATGAACGTCGTCCCACTCAGTACATGGGCCTCACAGGCGAATTCGGTGTCCTCCCACGCCGCGATCGGCCGCTTGTCGACCACCGGCTTGCCGTCACCGTTGAAGACACCGATCCCGGAGCCGTCGGGATTTCGCTTGCTCTGCGCGACCAAGTTGTCCGGTGCGTCCAGGAGCCAAAACGTCGCCGTCGTCACGGAACGGTCCGCGTGAAGCCCGAACAAGCGGCACATGCCGCAGACGCTACCCCGGCCAATCGACGCCGGTTAAGGTCAGCCCATGTCCATGCGCACCACAGTCGCCGTTGTCGTCACCTCGCTGGCCATGCTCGGCGCGCCGGTCGTCGCGGTCGCCGATCCTGTCGCGGATACCGCCGGCGAGCCAACCAACGTCGGTGACGCGAAGATCGCCGCGACCCAGTACCACGATAGCGGGCAATATATGACCGATCTGGCCGAAGTGGCCGCGCAGGCGATGAACTGGATCGGCACACAGGCCCCGACGACGAATCGCCCGGCCGTTGTCTTCGATATCGACGAGACAAGTCTGTCCAACTGGGAAGTCATCAAGGCCGACGATTTTGGATACTTCGCCAATGGGCCGTGCAATCTGCCGGATCCGTGCCCATTTCGCAGCTGGGACTTGTTGGCGAGGTCAACCGTGATCCAGCCGACACTCGATACCTATAACATGGCGAAAAGCCTTGGCATGGCGGTTTTCTTCATCACCGGACGGGACGAAGGTCAGCGCGCGGCCACCGAAAAGAACCTGCAGTCCGCGGGTTACACCGGCTATAACCGGCTGATCATGGAACCCATTGGCGTCAAGTATCAGTCGGCGACCGATTTCAAGGCGCCCCAACGCGCGGCGATCGAAGGCGAGGGCTACACGATCGTTGCGAACATCGGCGATCAACCGTCCGACCTCGCTGGCGGACACGCCGAACGGACATTCTTGCTACCCGATCCGTTCTACCGAATTCCCTAACCGGAGCCAAATCTAACGCATTACGCTATCGACAGCGCGATGCCGTCGAGAATGTCGTGCTCGCTGACGATCAACTCGCTGATCCCCGCCCGCTGCCGCAACGCATCGGCGAGTTCCTCGACGATTATGGCTCCTCCGGCGATGACATCCACCCGACCTTCGTGCATCGGCCCCAGCACCGCTCGCTGTGCTCGCGTCATCCCGATCAGCTGGTCGCAGACGTCGAGCAGTTCCGGAAACCTGACCCGCGAAAGATGAATGGCGACAGAGTCATACGTCGTCATGTTCTGCGCGAGCGCGGACAGCGTGGTCATCGTCCCGGCCACCCCTACCCAGGTTCTCGCTTGCTCCACCGGGACCTCCCGCAGCGCATCCCCCAGCCGTTCCCGGGTCACCTCGCGCGCGGCGGCCACCTCGGTAGCGGTCGGCGGGTCGGAATGCAGATGCCGCTCGGTCAACCGCACGCAGCCGATGTCAGCCGAATACGACGCCTCCACGTCACCAGTGCCGAACACCAGCTCCGTAGAACCCCCGCCGAGGTCGGTCACCAGGAATGGCGCTGCGGCTGAATCCAATTCGTCGACCACGCCGTGAAACGACAGCGCGGCCTCCTCTTCGCCGGTGATCACCTCCGCGACCGCACCCGGTACCGCCGCGGCCAACACCTCGGACGTCATCGCGAAGAACTCCGCGGTATTGCCGACGTCCCGGGTGGCGGACGTCGCGACCATGCGCAGCTGCGGTACCTGGTAGCGATTCAGCAGCGCCGTGTAGTCGCCGAGTGCGGCCCGCGTCCGGGCCAGTGCCTCCGGCGCGAACTCACCCGTCGCGTCCACGCCCTGGCCCAGCCGCACGATGCGCATCTCGCGATGCAGATCGAACACCCGC
>NZ_DASQVQ010000034.1:0-13924 GCF_035640695.1 Mycobacterium sp. | reverse complement strand
TCGTGGCAAAGGAAGAACATCGAATGGCATTGAGCACAGAACCTCGGGGATTCACAGAGGCGCCGGACGGCACCCTGGTGCACTTCGTCGACTTGGACTTGCACGCAGAGGCGTTACGCACAGAAGTGGGCGATCCTGTCGCAGCATGGGGGGCACCATCGCCCTCCAATATGCGTTGGACTATCCCGCTGACTTGAGTCGTCTGGTCGTGCTCGCCTCCTTCGCCGGCTTACCCGAGCAGATGGCCCAGACCGTCGCCGCCCAGAGGGCCTACGTCGAGTCGCACACCCTCCGCGAGATCGCCGAGGAGAGAGTCGGTGCGGCGTTCACCGCCAATGCCGATCAGGACCTGAGGGCCTGGATGGTCGACATGATCGCCGGCGGCGACAAGCAGGGCTACTTAAGCCAGGCGACAACCACCTTCGCCTTCGACGTGCGCGACCGCCTCGACGAGATCACCGTGCCCACCACGATCATCCATGGCGAGAAAGACGCCACCGTGCCTGTCGCCCGCGGCGAGGAACTCGCCAAGGCGATCCGCGGCGCCACCTTGGACGTCATCGCCGGGGAGGGCCACTTTGCCAACGTCCAGGTTCCCGGGAAGGTCAACCCATTGCTTGCCGACGCGCTGGGCGTCCCTGCCGAGCTTGTCCCCCGGCGATAAGCGCACCGACAGATCCACTGCTCGATGAACTCTAGGGAGAATTCGCGATGACGCCCGACGCCGGACACGCGTCCGAGGAAACCGGAAGGCGCAAGGCGCGGCTCGCCGCACGGATCGCCGAGTTATACGCAACTGACGCTCAATTCGCCGCCGCTTGGCCGGACGAGGCCATCAGTGCGGCGGTCGAGGATCCCGGACTGAGCCTCGGGCAGATTGTGCAGACGGTGATGGAGGGCTATGCGGACCGACCCGCGATGGGACAACGGGCAGTAGAGCTGGTCTCCGACCCGGACCGCGCGGTGCCATGCCCGGGTCGCCCGGGCTTTGTCGCCGTTTCCGGCCACGTCGGCATCCCAGTCACGCATCAGCGCCGACACCGCCGAGGTCGCGGCGCGGGCGGCAACTCCAGACAGGTACTGCCCCACTAGGATCCGCAGCAGGTCAGAGTTGGACACTTGCTGTGCGATCAGGGCTGCGCACGCTTGCCGGCGGTGCGCCCGCGCCGCTGCGGCGCGGTCGTCGCGCTTCGCATCGGCATCGTTTGTGGAATCGCTTGGTGGGGGAGTGGCGTCGCGGCCGAGCTAGCACTGATTCACTTGATGAGAGAACGCCCCGATACTTTCGCTATCGGCCACGATCAGGGCGAGTAGGTCGAACACGACCGTCGCAGCAGCCAGCGAGGTGATTTCGGCATGGTCGTACGCCGGGGCGACCTCGACGACGTCTGCGCCGATGACGGGCAGTCCATGAACTAGACGCAGCATGCGCAGAAGCTCGCGGGAGGTCAGCCCGCCACTTTCGGGCGTGCCGGTGCCGGGTGCGAAGGCCGGGTCCAACACATCGATGTCGACGGATATGTAGACGGGTGCGTCAGCGACGCGTTTGCGGACGACGTCGGCCGCGGTCTCGAGACCGAGCACATCGAGGTCAGCGGCTCGGATGGTGCGAAACCCCATGCGGGCGTCCTCATTGAGGTCGATCCGATCGTAGAGCGGTCCGCGGATGCCGACGTGTATCGAGTGGTCTTCAATGAGCAAACCCTCCTCGAACGCGCGCCGCAGCAGCGTTCCGTGGGTCAACGGAGCGTTGAAGTAGGTGTCCCATGTATCAAGGTGGGCATCGAAGTGAATTAGGGCGAGCCGACCGTACTTGGCACGGGCGGCACGCAGATTGGGCAACGTGATGGTGTGGTCGCCGCCGATCGAGATGAGACGGCGCTCGCCGGTGCCCATGATCTCGGTCACGTGACGTTGAATCTGCCCGCAGGCATCGGCGATGTTGAACGGTGTCACGGGGATGTCACCGGCATCCACGACCTGCACCTCGCCCAACGGAGCCACGCCCAATTCGACGTGATACCCCGGCCGCAGCGCTCGTGCCGCCTGGCGCACCCCCATTGGACCGAACCGCGCGCCGGGCCGATATGACGTTCCGCCGTCGAAGGGCACTCCCACGATGGCCACCTGGTAGTCGCTGACCTCGGCGATGTCAGCAATCCGGGCGAAGGTGTACTTGCCGGCGTAGCGGGGCACGATTGTGCCGGGGACTGGGCCCACCGGTGCGTCAGGGCCGGACAATGACGGTGTCGACTTCCGTTGTGGTGAAGGTGGATTCGGGGTTTGCGCTAATGTCGCCGGCCACGCCGGCCTCGCGGATGAATTGGACGAAAGCGCGGCGGGTGGCGAGCGTGTAGCGGTCGGCCTCAACCGACAGCTCGTGGTGCTCGCGGTCGAAGGGGACCTCCGGCGGATCGAGCGTGTCCAGAGTCGGCACATCCTCATGGAGCACCGCCATCTCGCTAGCCAGCGTCGCGGCGGGGTCGTAGGCGGTGTAGTCCGCGGCGGTGCCGGAGACGAGGAAGATGCGGGTCCCGGTCGGGCCTGCCGGAGTGAACGCCTCAATGACGACCCGCTTTCCACCGGCGCCGTGATCCAGCATTACGGTTGCGATACTCGGCGCCACGGCATGGTAGGCGAAACTCAGGTTTTCGACGTCGCGGAACAGCTCCGCGTCGCCATGGGCGGCCGAGTAGCTGCGTGTCATCCATGTCTGATAACCCTCGCGGCGCACTGCGAACCTTGAAACTTGGTGCGGCACTTGGCCCATCGTCCCGCGGTGCACGAACGGGAAGTGGGCGACATCGCGGAAGTTCTCCATCGCCGCCAGGATGCCGGCCTTGACATCAACCGGCTCCCCAGCGGCGTAGGTCATACCTAGCCCTTCGAGTTCGGGCAGATCGGGCGGCCCGGTCAGCGGCTCACCGACACATGTCCAGACCAGGCCGTAGCGCTCGACGACCGGAAACGCCTTGATCACAGCCGCTTTGGGGATCGTCGCCGTGGGTCCGTTGGACGGTATGTAGACGCAGCGGCCATCAGTGCCGCGCCACAGCCAGCCATGGTAGGGGCACTCAATCGAGTCGCCGTCGACCTCGCCGAGGTGCAGCGCTCCGCCACGGTGCAGGCACCGGTCGGACAGCACGCGCGGTTGACCGTCGGCCGTGCGGAACACCACCAGCCGGCGGCCGAGCAGGTTCGCCTGGCGCGGGTGGTCCACGTCGACGCTGCGGGCGACCGGGTACCAGCCGCGGCGCAACGCCACGGCGCGCATCTCGGCGGTCATCGAGGCGTCGCGGCCGACGCGGGCACCGGCGTGACGTCGCCGTGGGCCGCCGCCTCGGCGATGAGCTTCGGCAACGTCACCGGGTCACGCAGCAAGCCCCGCACCAGCATTGCCGCCAGCTCGGTCGCGACGTGTTCACGCGAATACGTCCGGTGCCGGAACGGACTCGCGCTGCCCGGGGCGTGCGCGGCGGAGTTGCGGTACCGGCGCTGCACGCCTTCTTCTGCGGCGCAGATGTTCAGCGCCGCGAACTCCGCGTCACAGTCGACGAACTCGCCGCACGCGATGCCGTCGCCGATGATCGTGGCCATGTGCCGGTGCAACGCGGCGGTGTCAGCCCAGAACTCGACGAAGACGTCCGGCTGCTGCTCGGCCAGCACCTCCACCTCGCAGATGTCGACTGGCGACGAGCACAGTTCGAGGATGTCCAGCTGCAGCAGCCGCAGCAGCCGCACAGCTGGTGAGCCGGCCGCCGCCACCATCTGCTCAGCGAAGGCTAGCGAGACCCGGTTCAATGCCAGCAGACCGAGCAGGATGTCTTCTTTCTGGCGGAACCAGTAGTACAGCGACGACTGGCCCAGCCCGCACTCGCGCGCAATCTCGGTCATGGTCGTCTTGAGGTAACCGCGCACACGGAACAACCGTGCGGCCACCACGAGGATGTAGCCACGCCGATCGGTATCCACCTCGGAAACGACGCCGGCCGCGGCCGCTTCAGTGTTGTGCGCCATAGCCATTCCGTTCGTCGAGCGGCCGCCACTGTGGGATGCCGCTTCTGGTTTGTCGCGATCGTCTCACGACATCAACATCCCTCCATTGATCTGGACGCACTCCCCGGTGATAGATCGCGACCGGGCAAGGAATACGACCACATCGGCCACCTCGGCGGGCTGAACCAACCGGCCCGTCGGCATGGCCGCCGTGTAGTGATGGTGCAGCTGTGTCAGCGTCACGCCAAAAAACTCGGCGTCGCGGTTGAGTTGATCGGTGTCGGTAGGGCCGGGAGCGATTGCGTTCACCCGGATCGCCGGCGCGAGCTCGCGAGCCAGCGAGCGCGTCATTCCCAGCAGCCCGGCCTTGCTCGCCGCGTAGGCGCTAAAGCCGGCCTCGCCGCGCAGTGCGGAGATGCTGCTGAGGTTGATGATTTGTCCGCCGTTGCCCCCTAGCGCGGCAGCGGCAGCCTGGGTCAGCCACAGCGGGGCGCTCAAGTTCACCTCGATGTCGCGCCACCACAGCGGCATCGACGCGACGGTTGGCTCGGCCAGGGTCATCGTGGCTGCGTTGTTGACCAACAGGTCCAATCGTCCGAACCGGGCCAGCACGGCGTCCACGACGGCGCGGCTGGAGTCGCGCCCGCGCAGGTCGGCCGGAATCGTCGCCGCCGCATCGGCGACGTCGCCGGTCTCGGGCAGATCGGTGGCGGCGACAGTCCAGTCAGCGTCGGCAAGCGCGGTCACGATCGCCCGTCCGATGCCCCCGGCGGCTCCGCTTATCAGTGCCACTTGTCCGTTCACTGGATCACCACGCCGCCGTTGGGGGAGATCACCTGGCCGGTACACCACGTCCACTCCGCGACGTCGGCGATGGCGCGGGCCAGTTCCTCAGGGGCGCCGAACCTGTCGAGGGGGATGCTGTGCCGGTAGTCGTCGTCCCGCCACCGCCCGGTGAGCATCTCGGTATCCGTCGGGCCCGGGCAAATGATGTTGACGCGTACCTGATCCGGGCCGTACTCACGGGCCACCGAACGGGCCAGACCGATCATCGCCGACTTCGCCGCTACGTAGGGCACATGGTTCTCGTCTCCGAGTAGGGCAAGTTCAGAGGAGATGCACACGATTGAGCCGCTGCGGCGATCGCGCATTCTCGGTCCGACCGCGGCGATTACGTTGACACAGCCGCCCAGGATGACCTCCAGACTGCGGTGCCACAACTGCGGCGTCACATCTTTCAAGGCCACGTCGACGTCGAAACCCGCGCAGGCGACGGCGATTTCGATCGGGCCAAGGTCGGACTCCACCGCGGCGACCATTGCCTCGACCGCCGACACGTCGGCGACGTCGGCTTCATAGGCGATGCCGCCGATGTCGCCGGCGACCTGTTTGGCTTCGGTCTCACGACCGAGGTGGTCGACTGCGACGTGGTATCCACGGGCGGCCAGCGCATAGGCGGTGGCACGGCCGATTCCGCTTGCGGCCCCGGTCACCACGGCGGCACGGGGCACCTCAGCGCTCCTCGGCCGCGCTGAGGAGCATCGAGGCGCGCTCGACGGCCGGGAATTCCGCGTCCAGAATGGCCACGATGTGCTCGACGATCCGGTCGGCGAGCAGTTCACCCTTGGCCGCGCTGGCCTGCGTGGCCGACGCCAGCACACCGGTGGGTGTCGACATCCTCGGGTCGATCGGCAGCACGTCCCAGGCGACGTGGCGCGCCGGGGCGTCGTCGACGATGCGGTCCATCCGCACGGTCGCCGGGCGCAGGTATTCGAACAGCGAGGTCTCGATGACCGCGGCGTGCTCGAGGGCCAGGCCCGGGAAGCCGTCGGGAAACAGCACGTCAAGATCGGCGGGTTCGAACTCGGGCATACCATTCTCGACGACGACGATCTTCACGTCGGAGCAGCGCCCGGACACCAGATACGCCGGCTCGTAGACGAAGTTGGCGTTCTCGTAATGCCAGCTGTAGAGCACGATCCGGCGGAATCCGGTGCGGATGAGTTCGTCAAGCAGGTCTTCGATCATGGCGATGAACGTCGTGGCGCGCAGCGACAACGTGCCCGGAAACTGCTGGCCCCCGCCGCTGGCCGGCCGCGATCGGTAGCCCAGCCGCAGCGGCGGCCCCACGATGAACGGGCGCCTGGCCGCGGCCAGGCGTAACAGCGCCTGGGGGACCACCCAGTCGGCGCTGACCGGCAGGTGCGGGCCATGTTGCTCGGTCGAGCCCACTGCAATCACGACGGGGGCGCCGGCGGCGGCCGCGGCTGCGATCTCCGGCCAGGTCATCCACTCGTACTCGAGAGTGCCCGCGCCGAGTGCCGGACTCATCAGGTCGTCGTTCACCGCCGCCTCCACGTTGCCCGGACCGATCCGCCAAATCGATAGTGTATCGATTGCGGTCGTCGGTCACCGCCTAATTGATAGCACGCGTGGCGGCCGAGGACATTTTCGATACTTTATCGACACGGGCATTTATCACCCATGAAACAACCGGCCCATACGTTCGTCGGGGTGCGCATGTACTTCTGCAGCGACATCCACGGCAGTGAGCGGTGCTGGAAGAAGTTCCTGGCCACCCCGAAGCACTACGAATGCGACACGATCGTGATCGGCGGCGACATCACCGGAAAGTTCATCGTGCCGGTGATCGAGTACAAGCGGGGCAGCTACAAGGCGCGGTTCGCGGGCATCGAGCGCAAGGTTAGCTCGGGACGCGCTTTGGACGAGCTGCTCGCGATGATCGCCGACGCCGGCGAGTATGTGTTCCTCACCACCCCCGACGAGTACGAGAGCTACGCCGGGGACGCGGACAAGACCGACGAGTTGTTTCGCCGACTCATCCTCGCGCGGGTCGAGCGCTGGATCGACATGGCCGAGGACCGCCTTCGCGGTACCGGGGTGCGGGTGCTGATCAGCGGCGGAAACGACGACTACTTCGAAGTCGACGACATGCTGGCCTGCTCCAGCCTGATCGAGGACCCCAACGGCACCGTCATCGACCTCGACGGCGGCTTTTCGATCATGGGCATGGGCTACGGCAACATCACGCCGTGGGCTTGCCCGCGCGACGTGTCAGAGGAGGATCTCGGCCGCCGCATCGACGAGGTGATGACCGGGGTCGCCGAGCCGGGCAAGACCATCATGAACCTGCACGTGCCGCCACATGCCTCCGGGCTCGACTACGCACCCGAGCTTGACGAGGACCTCCGCGCCGTCGTGACCGCAGGCGGCCCGCGCATGGTGCCAGTCGGCAGCACCGCCACCCGAGACGCCATCACGGCTTACCAGCCCATGCTCGGCCTGCACGGGCACATCCATGAATCGCGGGGAGTGCGGGAACTGGCCGGGGTACCGATCGCGAATCCCGGCAGCGAATACAGCGAAGGCATCCTGGGCGGCCTAATCGTTGAGCTCGACAAGCAGCACGGCGTTGTCAACACACACCTGGTAAGGGGCTGATCCGCATGACTGCGACAGACAGCGTCAAACTCGGGGTTCCCGGTGCGCCGGGGGTGTTCACCCGGGCCAGCTCGGGGCTGGTGCGGCAGGTGCGCACCGATGACGTGATGTTCTACGGCTGGCAGCAGATCGCGCTGGGCTACATCATCTTCATTGTCGCGGCGTGGCAGTTCTATCCAGGCGCGTCGATGGAGCTGGCAACCCTGATTGCCACGGTGGCCGGGCTGTTCATCGCGGGCTGTTATGCGCTGCTGAGCATGGTCTACCCGCGCTCGGGCGGCGACTACGTGTTCATGTCGCGCATCCTGCATCCGGTCGCCGGCCTGGTCCTCAGCATGTCGCTGGTCTTCTGGCAGTTGTTCTATACCGGGGTCAACGGGGCGTTCTTGTCGAAGTTCGGCATCGCGCCGATGCTCAGCTCGTTAGGGCTGCAGGAGCACAACGCGGCCTTGGTCAGCGCCGGCAACTGGTTCGCTGGCAACTGGGGGTTGTTCCTCGGCGGCGTGCTGGTGATCGGCGTCTTTTCGGTCGTGCAGTACCGCGGCGCCGGGCTGTATTTCAAGTTTCAGCGCTGGGCCAGCTACGTCACGGTGGGCAGTCTGCTCGTCACGTTCATCACGTTGGCCCTCGCCGCGACCGGTGTGCTGGACTTTCACCACAACTTCGACGCGATCGCCGGGCCGGGCGCCTACGACAACGTCATCGCCGCCGCCGGGGACTCCGCCCATCCGTTCAGCCTGAACCAGAGCGCCTTCTTCTCGGCGTGGCCGGCGTTCTCGCTGTGGTTCGCGGTGTTGTCGGTGAGCTTCGCGGGTGAGGTCAAGGACGGGCAGCGCAGTCAGCTGCGGGGCATGACGCTGGCCATCGCGACGATGGGCGCGGCGATGATCCTGCTGATGTTCCTGTACCGCATGGCGTTCGGCAGTGCGTTCATGCTGGCCTCGACGGAGGTGCCACGGGCCAAGTTCCCGCTCGACGCAGCCCCGTATGTGAACCTGTACACCGGTATCGCCGGAGGCAATCCGGCGCTCACCGTGGTGAACAGCCTCTGGGTGCTATCGCTGCTGTTCTTCGTCGGCGCCACCACAATGATCGTCTCGACCCGCAGCATGCTGGCGTGGTCGCTGGACGGGATGGCGCCAAAATGGTTCTCGGCGGTGTCGGCAAAGTTCCACACCCCCACCTTCGCCCTGGCCCTCGCGGCTGGGATCGCTTTTATCTGGGTTTGCCTCTACTCGTTTACCAGCTCGGTCCTGGTGCTCGGCGGCTTCCTGGGCCAGTGCATCCCCTTCATGGGCGTCTGTCTGGCGGCGATCGTTTTCCCGTTCCGGCGCCGGCGCGAGTTCGAGTCGTCGCCGATCGCCTATCGCGTCGGCAGGGTTCCGCTGATCTCCGTGATTGGCGTGATCGCGCTGGTCTGCGTGGTGTTTGTGTTCTACCGGTTGCTCATCGACGCCGCCTATGGCGCCAACAACCACCTCTCGGAAGTCATGACGGTGGCCGTCACGGTGTTCGCCCTCACCTGGTATCTGGGTTTCCGGCTCTACCGCGCCCGTCAAGGCGCCGACCTCAAGGGGCGGTTCAGCGAGATCCCGGTCGAGTAGTGGACGACACCGAAGCCGCGACCCTGTCGCGGGCGCAACGCATCCCGGGCGAGGCCACCCGCCTGGTGAAAACCGCCGCGCAGCAGTCGCTGCTGCTGCGCATCACCGGCTCGGTGGCGGTACATCTGCACTGCCCAGCACACAACGAGTTGATGCATGAGCTGGGCCGGCGGCCGTTTTACGACATCGACTTCTGGGCGCGCGACCGGGACCACCGGCGCATCGACGGGTTCTTCAGCGCGCAGGGTTATCTCGCCGACCCGGCGGCGCGCGGGCTGCGGGAGTGGGGAATCAAGCGCCAGATCTTCGCCCACCCCGACACCGGCATCAAGATCGACGTGTTCATGGACACCCTGGTGATGGCGCACTCGATCAGGTTCGCCGACCGGCTGGAGCTGGCCGATCCGTGCATCACTCTCGCCGACCTTGTGTTGTCGAAGCTGCAGATACACGAGGTGACTACCAACGACCTGATCGACTTGACGGTGCTGCTCGGCGAACACGGCCTCGGCAGACACGCGGCCGGCGAGATCGACCTGCAGCGCATCGTCGACGTGCTCTGCGACGACTGGGGGTTCTGGTATTCGGCCGACCTGAACCTGAGCGTGCTGTCCGCGTGGCTGCAGCGATGCGACTTGGACCCGGGGCTGGGGGCGCGGGTGGAAACCCAGATCAACACCCTGCGGGCCCACGTCGCCAAGGCGCCCAAGTCCCGCCGCTGGCGGATGCGGGCCAAGATCGGCCCCCGCATGCGGTGGTATCAGCAGGTCGAGGAAGTCAGCTGACGGGCCTGCCGACCCGGCGCTCAGCGCCATCCACTCGGGTCTGCCTCGGGGCCGTTCGACCCATCACGGCTGGTGCTGACTGGCGCTTGGGCGACGCCGACTTCACCACGACCTACCCGCCAACCCGGCCGACCGTGGAAGTCTCTTGACAACGAACGTGCTCAGCCCGGCACGTAGCCGACAGCCGGGTCGACGACGTTACGCAATGGCTCCCCGCGCAGCCACCGCGCGAGGTTGTCGACGAAAACCGTCATCATGTCAATCTCAAAGCCGGCGTAATCACCAGACATGTGCGGCGACACCAGCACGTTGGGTAACGACCACAGCGGCGAGTGCACCGGCAGCGGCTCGACCTCGAACACGTCCAGCGCGGCACCGGCGATCGTCCCGGCTCGCAGCGCATCAACCAGGTCGGACTCGACGATCGTCGGCCCGCGCCCGACATTGACGACGAATCCGCATGGTCCCAGTGCGGCCAACACGTCGGCCCCGATCAGCGCGGTGGTGGCCGGCGTGAGCGGCACAGCGAGGATCAGCAGTTCGACGTCGGCAGCGATCGTGACCAGATCGTCGGAGCTCCCGATGGTCCCGAACAGCGGGTCGTCGTCCGCGGTACGGCCAACCAGCGTGACGAGGACATCGAGACGGGCAAGGCGATCGGCGATGGCTCGGCCGATCGAGCCGGTACCCACCACCGCGGCCCGAGTGCCGGCCAACCGCCCGGTGATGCGGTGGCGCCAGGTGCTCGTGCGTTGCTGCGTCCATGTCTCACGCAGCCCCTTGACGTGCGCGAGCACCGCCGCGATGACCCACTCGGCGATCGCAGTATCGAACACACCCCTCGAGTTGGTCAGGGTGACAGACCCCAGCTCGGGGCAGATCAGCCGGTTAACCCCAACCGAGGCGGCGTGCACCCAGACCAGCTCGTCGGTGCGGCGCAGCAGCGGGGCCAGGTCGGCGAAGCGGTGGTCCCAGATGTACAGAACCGACGCGCGGGCCAATTGCGCGTCCGTGGGAGTCGATGCGACCCCGACCACGTCGACGTCCGCGGGGATGAGGTGCAGCGGGGCGGGCGGCACGTCCGGGTCGGGGTCGGCGAGGACGAGGACACGGGGTCGACTTGGCACGGCTCTCCATTCAGCGGGCAATTGACTATCTATTCGATATTGTATCGAAATATGAGCATTTGGCAGGGTGAGAGGCAGTGATTGCAGTTCCCAGTGAATTATCTGGCCTTGCACCGGCAGACGTTAGGGCCGCGTCGTCTCGGCGGCGCATTGCCACACGCCATACGGCACGCCCCTCTCGGCGCTGCTGACCAAGCTCGAGCCGATGTCCCACGAGTCGTGCGTTCTGATGGCGGCGGCTGAATTTGACGAGCACCTCGCCAGGCCACCCGAGAGCCGTGCCTGTCGCGGCATGTCCGGCGGGGCATTCTCCGCAGCGGCTCTCCGCGGGTGCTATCGAGGCCATGAAGGCCGCCGTCGAACGCCTCGACCAGACACTGCACAGGAGAAACTGCACGAGTCCCGCGAACATCGCCGGTTTCGGCATCGAATGGATCGTGCTACCGCTGTCGGTCGCGATCCTGTTGGCGGTCGGATCCGACTACAACCTGCTCGTGGTGTCCAGGCTCAAAGAGGAGATCCACGCCGGCCTGAACACCGGAATCATGCGCGGCATCGGCGCTACCGGTGGTGTCGTCACGGCGGCCGGCATGGTGTTCGCCTTCACCATGGCCTCAATGATCGTCAGCAACCTGCGGGTGGTCGGACAACTCGGCACAACCATCGGCCTAGGCCTGCTTGTCGACACCTTCATCGTGCGGTCCTTCATGACCCCTTCGATCGCCGCTGCACTGGGACGCTGGTTCTGGTGGCCGCTGAATACCTTTCGCACAAATAACGCCAACGACCCCGAGCCGGAATCGGAGCAGGATCCGGACACCGCGCCCACACCACAACTGACCACCGTGTGAGACCCACCGCGTCAGCTCGCGCGTTTCGCCATACCGTCGAGGAGCGCGGTAAGTATCCGGGTCAGGCGCGGTTCGATCTCGAGGATGGCATGCGCCAGTCGGGGGTCGCTGCGGTAGAGCGCGGCGACCGCCGGGCCCGGCGTCGCGATATGCCAGAACGTACCCGCGACGCTGGTAGCGGTCGCGACGACGTCGACGGCATCCTGCTCGGTGAGCGAAGGCAGCACCGCGCGGATGGCCGAGACCAGGCGGTCGACCTCAGCCAGCGTGCTGAGCTTGTACTCGCGCACCGCATCGAGGGAAACGTTGCGTTCGAGGTGCAGGGGCGTCTGGGCCAGCAGATCACAGAAGAGCCCGCGAGCGGCCAGCGTGCCCGCGATGGCCGCTGCGATATCCGCGGTCTGCTGGGCGACGAGCATGCCGAGATCACGGCAGAGGGCCGCTGACCACTCCTGCCACGCTTCCGCGGCCAGACGCAAGAAGATCTCCTCGCGGGTCTCGAAGTACCGCAACATCGCCGATTTGTGCATCGCTACCGCAGCCGCGATATCCGTCAGCGTGACCCCGCTGACACCGTTCTCGGCGGCAAGCGATCGCGCCGCCGTCAAGATCGCGGTCTGCCGTTGGTGTTTGGCTCCCGGCGAGCGCGCCCGCTGAAACTCCACCCGCGTCATCCCCCCACAATAACACAACAGGGTTGCGGTATTTATAAAACCGTGTTTCACTAAGGGCATGTCGAAAACATGGTTCATTACTGGTTCCTCCCGAGGTTTCGGGCGCGCCCTGGTTACGGCGGTCCTGCGCGACGGCGGCCTGGTCGCGGCGACTGCTCGACGCCCCGAGCAGCTTGATGACCTGGTTGCCGAGTTCGGCGACCGGGTACATCCGATCCGACTCGATGTCACCGACCCCGACGCGGTGGCGACCGCGATCAGCGAGGCCCGACAGCGCTTTGGTCGGCTGGACGTGGTCGTCAACAACGCCGGCTACGCCAACGTGGCGCCTATCGAAACTGGAGACGACGCCGACTTCCGCGCCCAGTTCGAGACCAACTTCTGGGGTGTCTACCACGTCTCCAAGGCGGTTATCCCGGTCCTGCGCGATCAGGGCGGCGGGCTGATCATCCAGTTCTCGTCGATGGGCGGCCGCGTCGGAGGTTCGCCGGGAATCGCGTCCTATCAGGCCGCCAAGTTCGCCATCGACGGTTTCAGCCGGGTGCTGCGCGCCGAGACCGCGCCGTTCGGCATCAAGGTGCTCGTCGTAGAGCCCAGCGGCTTCGCCACCGACTGGGCGGGCTCATCGATGGCGGTGCACGAGATACCTGAAATCTATTCCGGCACGGTGGGATCGATGGACCGGCTGCGCCAGGCAGACGCCGTGGTGGCCGGCGACCCCGACCGCGCGGCGCAGATTCTCGTCCAAATCGCCTGCCGCACTGACATTCCTGAGCACCTGCCGTTGGGCGTCAACGCCGCTGAATCGAGCATCGCCGCAGACCGTAAGCTCCTCGATGACGACGTGGCTTGGCGGCTGGTGAGTCGGTCGGCCGACTACGGCCAGCCGTATCCGGTCCCCTTCCCGCCGGATTCGGCAGCCTAATACCGTGTGAACCCACCTTCGCTCGATATATTCGAAGCTGCCGGCGAACTGAACTGAGTGAATGTGGCGGCGATGCGGTGATCGGTGCGTGGCTGGGCTTCGCGGTGGGGCTTTTCGTCGTGACGAGCACCCTGCTTAGTGTTGTGGGCACGCTGGTGGTGCCGCGGGGTGTTAATTCGCCGATACGCGCACGGTCGACCGAGCCCTGGATGCTGGGTTCCTCCAACTGAGCAAGCGGGTCCGGTACCCTGCACTGTTGCATGTCAGAACATCGCCATATGAAACCAAATTTGAGAACCGACAGGGGGTTCGGAGGAGTGTCGGTTCTCAAAATTGTGGGTTCTCATCTGAAGTGTCAGTTCTCATTTGAAATGTCACCGAAATGTCATAAGGGACATTTAGTTGAGACGGGTCCGTTGGTCCGCACGGAATGGGTCACGAATTGTGACAATCCGCGGATGCTCTGCTGAGCAGTTGGGACGCGGCGTAGCAGCGGGTGA
>NZ_DASQVQ010000033.1:0-26190 GCF_035640695.1 Mycobacterium sp. | reverse complement strand
GCGTTGTCGATCGGCGCAGCCGCGTTGGGCAATGCGCGGGCCGCGATCGACGACCTCGTCGACCTGGCCGGCGGCAAGAAAGGGCTGGGGTCGACGCGCACTCTGGCTGAACGTCCGGCGACCCAAGCGGCCGTGGCAATGGCCGAGGCGGCGCTGGGCGCCGCTCGCGCGCTCTACTACGAGGCAATCGACGCGGCCTGGCAGGCCAGCCACGATGCTGACCCAGTGCCGCTGGCGATGCGCAACCGGCTGCGTCTGGCGGCCACGCACGCGGTGCGAACCTCGGCCGACGTTGTGCGCAACATGTATGACCTGGCGGGTGGCAGCGCCATCTACGACGGCGCACCTCTGCAGCGTCGCTTCCGCGACGCATACACCGCCACCGCCCACTTCCAGGTCAACGAGGCGTCGCGCGAGTTGCCCGGCCGCGTTCTGCTCGATCAGCCTGCCGACGTGTCGATGCTGTGACCGGTATCGAAGTCGCCCTACCGTTCTGGCTTGACCGGCCGGACCACGAGGCAATGGATGTCGCGCTGGCGGCGTCGGACATGGGTGTCGATGCAGTGTGGATTGGCGAAATGGCCACCTACGACGCGTTCGCGCTCGCGACCGCGGTTGGGCTCCGCGCGCCCGGAATGACCCTGAAGATCGGACCGCTGGCCGTCGGCGTTCGCAGCCCGGTGGCACTGGCGCTGGGTCTAAGTTCGGTCGCATCCCTCACCGGCAGCCGGGTTGACATCGCATTGGGAGCCTCCAGTCCGGCGATCGTGATCGGCTGGCATGACCGTCAATGGGCGCACCACGTGTCGGTCATGCGCGAAACCATCGAATGCCTGCGGTCGATATTGACCGGCGCACGCGTCGAGTACTTCGGCCGGCACGTCAACAGCCGCGGTTTTCGACTGCGCGGCGCGCGACCCCACACGCGAATTGCGTTGGGGGCGTTCGGACTTGGCATGATTCGGGTGGCTGCGCAACACGCCGATGAGGTCGTGCTCAATCTAGCTTCGCCGGCCCGCGTCGCGGAGGTTCGTGTGGCAATCGACACCGCAGCCGCGATGGCAGGCCGCGCCGCGCCGCGCCTCACCGTGTGGGTGCCCGTCGCCCTCAACCCGGGTGATGCCGCGCACGCACAAATTGCAGCTCAACTGGCCGTGTATCTCGGCCCGCCCGGCTACGGTGAAATGTTCAGCGCGCTGGGTTTCGACGACCTAGTCCGTAGGGCCCGGACCGGCGCAACTCGCCGCGAACTGGCGGCCGCCGTCCCCGTCGAACTGCTCGATCGTGTGTGTGCGTTGGGCACCGTTGATCGAGTCGCGGCACAGCTGCGCGCCTACCGCGAAGCCGGCGCCGACTGCGTCGCGGTCGTGCCCTCCACAGCCCAAGACCCGGGGTCCCGGGCGACCCTCCACGCGGTGACCACCGCGGTTAGCTCGATTCGGGAGATGTGAATCATGACGCTTGTCAACACTGTGTGCCGTCCGGCCGCCCGTCCAATCGGCCTGCCTAAGCCCTCGGATTGGGAGGTCATCGACGAGCCCGCTGGGAGTCCGGCGGACGGCGAGTTCCTCGTGCGAGTCGAGTACCTGTCGATCGATCCGGCGATGCGGACGTGGATGAACGCGGGTCGGTCGTACGTGCCGCCAGTCGAGATCGGCGAGGTGATGCGAGCTGGCGGCATCGGGCGCGTCATCGACTCGCGTCACCCCGATTTCGCGGCCGGCGACGAAGTGTATGGCATGTTCGGGGTGCAGCGCTACGCACTTTCCGACGGTGGCGGCGTGACTCGGGTCGACACCACCCTCGCGCCTGCCCCGGTACATCTCGGCGCCCTCGGCATCAGCGGGCTGACTGCCTACTTCGGGCTACTCGATGTTGGTCGGCCGCAGCAGGGTCAGACCGTCGTCGTCTCCGGAGCCGCCGGTTCGGTGGGCAGCATCGCCGGGCAGATTGCGCGGATCAACGGTTGCCGGGCGATCGGCATCGCCGGCGGCGAGGACAAGTGCCGCTGGCTGGTAGCAGAGCTCGGATTCGATGCCGCTATCGACTACAAAGCCGGCGATCTGCGTGTGCAGCTAAAGAGACACGCCCCCAACGGCATTGACGTTTTCTTTGACAACACCGGGGGAGAGGCCCTGGAGGCTGCACTGTCGCGGCTGGCGCGTGGCGCACGCGTCGTACTATGCGGGGCCATCTCGCAGTACAACGCCACCGGCCAGCTCCATGGGCCGGCCAACTACATGCAGCTGCTGGTCGCACGGGCCTCGATGACCGGCTTCGTGATATTCGACTACGCCGACCGATATGGCGAAGCCATTGTGCAGCTGGCGAATTGGCTGCGCAGTGGTGAGTTGCGTTCGCGTGAGCAGGTCATCCACGGCGACGTCGGCGACTTCCCCGAGGTCCTGCTGGCGTTGTTCCGCGGTGATAACACCGGCAAACTGGTTCTCGCGCTCGACACTGGGGTCGAGACGGAGTGAACCTGCAGGTCAGATCTACAAAGCCGTTGGCTTCCGGGGTAATTCAGCAAGCCGGAATTTTTGATCCGTCGACGCCGTAGGCGGGCCGGACCGCATCAGTTGGCAGGAAACCGTTTCCCGGGCCGCTGACTCGATACCAATGTGTTCCATCCCGCGCGACGCCGAAGCAATCAACCTGGATGATCCAGCCGCCCGCGATTGACCCAAGGGACAACCGGTAAGGCTCCCCGGGCAGATCGGACTGATACCACACCTTGGCTCCACCACCATTGACAACCATCGCGTATACCGGGCGTGCGCGGATTTGCGGATCACCCCACTGGTGGTACGACCAAAGGCCGATAGGGATCGAAATCGCCGCCCCGAGAGCACACCACAACAAATAAATCTGTCTTGTTTGGTCGCTTGTGCGTAACGCCTCCACCGCGGCATATTCCACCAAAGCAAGCGTCACCACGAGCAACGCAATCCACCCCAACGGAATATGTATTACGCCCGCCAGACTGATGGCGGCTACAACAGCTGCGGTCAGGATGGGGACGGCCACCTTGCCGATCCGCAAGCCGGTCTGCCACGCCCGGCTGTCCACTCGTCGGTGCGGGCGTGGACTAGGCACTCGTGGTTCCCTTGGATCACTCATCGGTCACCTGATTTTCACCCAAGCACACCGACGGTGCGTCTACCTCTCAAATTCCGCGACCCGTATACGCCCCGAGCCGCGCAGCGCCTCTCGGCTGATTGCTGTACCGCGCGAGCGGTCGGGGATCAGCTGATTGAGCCACCGGTCGGGTCATGCCTTAGCACGTGCTTGTCCCTCCTCGCCATGGCGATCAGGCTAAGTATCACCGATGACGCAAGTCGCGCCATTAAACGGCCCACCGCGGACTCCGTCGGTGGGACTGCGTCGTTTCACGTACCTCAAATACCTCCGAACTCAAACGCGGCGCGGCCGAAAGCGAGTCAGGTCATTCACCACATTGTGGAACTCGGACCGAAGTTCAGTTTGTCCCCGGTGAGGCGTTGGGAGGAGGCGATGACATGAGCATTGCAGCAGCGACCTACCGGCAACGAGCAGCGCGACGCCCACATCGCGTCTGCCGATTTCTTCGAGGTCGAAAAGTACCCACTGTGAAGTTCCGGTCGACCGGTGTGCGGGCCAACCGGCATGGGCGACGGTGAGGCGGCCCGCTTCCAGCCCCGTCGGTCGTGCAACGACTTCGGCATTGACATTGGCATTCCGCTGGAGACCGGCGGCGCCGTCGCCAGCGACAAGGTGACGATCACCCTGGATATCGAGGCCCTCAACCAGGCCTGACCATCCTTCACCGTGACGCTGGCGACACGCTCGGCAACGAGTGTGGCACCAGCGTCACGTTCGGCGACAGTTACCGGCGGCGCCACAACTCCGGCTCGAATGGCCTAGAGCGGTCAAGTTCGCTCGGCGCCATTCGGGACGCCCATATTGGCATACGCGATGGTCGGATCGTGGGACAATGCGATTGCTGAGGAAGCCCTTAGGCCCGGGGGTGTGCGATTGTGATTCCGTCGTATTTGCGCTTCGCGGGTAGTGCTGGGCTGCTCGCTACCGGCCTCCTCTTGGGTAGCACCGGGGGCGCGGTCGCCGTGGCCGATCCCGATTCCAGCGTTTCCACCGCGCACAGCGATGATGGTGCCGCCCGGTCGAGCCACGGCAGTAGCCCGGCCGGCAGTACGGCGAGCAGGCTGCCCGGCAGCCTCACTGAGACTCTGAGAAAGACAGTTCAGGGCGTAACGAGCACGTTTGGCTCGGGCCGGAAACCAGGCGAGCAGCCGTCCACCGGCGCTAAAACCCCGAAGACGGAGCCTGCCGGCGCCGACACCAAGGACGAGAAGAAAGACTCGGGCCCCATCGCCGCGGTTCCCAATCAGGTCGCGTCGGTTCCGGACGTGGTCGCCCCGGTCACGACTGTGGTCGCGTCGGTTCCGGACGCGGTCGCGCCGGTTGCGGACGTGGTCGCACCCGCTACGACTGCGGTCGCGCCGGGTGGGGACGTGGTCGCACCCGCTACGACTGCGGTCGCGCCGGTTGCCGAGGTGGTCGCATCCGCTACGACTGCGGTCGCGTGGGTTGCGGACGCGGTCGTGCCCGTTACGACTGTGGTTGCGTGGGTTCCGGACGTGGTCGCGCCGGTCGCAACTGTGGTCGCGTGGGTTCCGGACGTGGTCGCGCCGGTCGCGACTTTCGTCGCGTCGGTTCCGAACATGGTCACGTCAGCTTCTGACATGATCGCGGCGGTCCAGGACATGCTCACCTCGGTAGCCGGTGTGGTCGTCCAGTTCGACCTTTCCTCCTTGTTCGGCATCGCCGGGGCGGGGCCAACAGTGGAGGGATTGGGCGGTGTCGGCGGTGCTGGGCCGCCGGCAGGGGCGGATGTGTCCCTGCTCGCGGCCCCACCGGTGGCATCTCAATTGCCGGTGGTCCTACCACACGTTCCTACCCCGCGCACGCTGTTGGCCGGCAACGCAGCCGGGGTTGCATCGCTCGGGGGGACGACCGACGTGGTTCAAGAGTTGTCGCTGCTTGGGAAGGTACGGCTCGCGTCCAATGGCGCCGTTCCAATGGTTGTGCAGTCGTTTTTCCGGCAACCCTTGAAGGAACTCCTGCCAGCCGCTTCACTCTCGGCGCTTGCTGTTGTCGCTCTGCCAGGCGTCGTCGGGCTTCTGGTCCTCACCGCAGCCGGGGTGCGCATCGGATACTGCCAGGCCAAAGCAGCGATCGCGTTACGCGTGTCGGGCATCGCGCGCTTCGCCCGTCCCGGGCCGTTAGGTGTCGTCAGTTCGGGGTCATTGGTTGCGGTCCGTCCGCGGGTCTGTCCGCCGGCATCACGCTTGGTTCGTCCGGGGCAATTAGGCGCCGGATATCTTCTCGACAACGCCGCCTAGAGCAGCCGGCTGACCGGGGATCGATGGTCGGTCATCCGACGTATCCCGGTTTCACGCCCATCGCTGGATTGGCAACCGGCTGTTTTATCACCGACGGCAGCGAGGTAAGAGTGCAACTGCCACCTTCGATTCATTCTGATGGGGAACGCATCGTCGTGCCTAGCTTTGCAGCGCATGGAGGTGCGGATCTGCATTGTTGAGTTGAAGAGCTACATGCGGTTATTAGGACCGGGCAATCCTGCCGGCAGCCGCATGGTGGTGCTCGTCGGCAACGCCAAGCACAGGCGCTGGCGCTACCTCGGCGGCCTGATTCTGGGCGTGGCGGGCCATCCGCTCGCTCAGTCGGATGAGCGGGTCTTCCTGCCCGCCGGGCATGGTATAGGCCAACTGGCGTAACTCGATGGCGAACCCGTACAGATCGTGGCTCAGCGACGCAACGCTCATAGCACAACTCCACCGTCCAAGGAGTCGAAAGGGAATCCCCCGAAAGGGGGTGAGCGGGGGGCACGCAGCTTGCTTTACGAGCCGCTCGGTTTGGACGCCCGACCGCGATCGTTGATGAGGTCTACGCGGTCGAGCGTGCACCCCTGAATTGACCGATGTGATCTTGATGGGTGCACTGCTTTTGACCTGCTTTTGACCAGGCCAGACCCCCTGCGGGCTCCGGGCGCAGCAACTGATGCACTACGCGTATGCGGCGACCGACCGCCCATGAGCGGGCTTGGTTATGACGCCGTGCCTGTCAAGCACTTCGAGGACTTGTTCGCTGTGGACGTCCTCGCTCTCGCATAGGTGGCAGAGCTCGGTTACGGCTGTCTGTAGGGCGTCGAGGCGCGTCGACACTTCGGTGATGGTGGTTATCCATATGTCGTAGTCACCGTCGTCGCAGCTCATATCAGTAGTAGCCATGGCCATACGTGATCACGCTCCCGAATAAGTGCGCGCTCGGCGCTCCTACCCCTCGTTATGAGTACGGGTTAGCCATTCATCAGGCGTCTAAACCGAACAACCTCGGCTAGAGCCACGGCGACGCTGGCGGCTAACTCAGGGCGCTGCCCTTGCGCCATTGGTCCCAGGGGACGGTCCAGTCGCCGTTTTGGTCGATCTGCAGCGGCGGCCCGCCGGTGTTGCGGATCTCGACGACGTCGCCGGGCATCGAGAAGTTGAAGAACCAGGCGGCGTTGTCGGCGTTGAGGTTCAGGCAACCGTGTGACGTGTCGGTGTTGCCCTGCGCCCACACCGTGGCGTCGAGCTGGTGCAGGTAGATGCCGTCGGTGCTGATGCGGGTGGCGTATTTGATGGTCTCTCGGTAGCCCAGGCGGGAGTTGATCGGCAGCCCGAAGGTGGAGGAGTCCATGATCACCGGGTTTCCCTTGTCCAGCACGGTGTAGACGCCCGGCGGTGTCCAGAACGACAGTGTCCGACCGGCGATTTCCTGGGTGCCGCCCATGCCCATCGAGGTCGGCATCGTGCGGACCAGCGCGCCGTTGTCGAACACGCTGACCTGTTTGGTGGTGTCATCGGCGATGGACAAGTGCGCGTCACCGATCCGAAACGACACCTGGCTGTCTTCTTGCCCGTAGAGGCCGCCGCCCAGCTGTGCGCCGTAGAGCTTCGCCGCGACGGTCACCGTGGTGCCAGGCGCGAAATAGTGTTCCGGGCGCCAGTGCGCGTTGTGGTCGTCCACCCAGTACCAGGAGCCCAGTACAGCCGGCGAGGTGGTGATGGTCATCCGGCGCTCAGCGGCGGCGCGGTCGCCGATGGGCTCATCGAAGTGCGCCACGATCACCGTTCCGACGCCGTATGTCCCGCCGTCCTGCAGCGCCGCGCCCGCGGTGGTGTTCAGATACACCTTGGTCTGATTGCTCGGGGTGAGCGTCGTAAAGGTGGATACCCGCGTGGACGGCACGCCGCCGATTCCGCGGCTGGCGGCGGTGAGCGTGTAGGTGCGCCCGTAGCCGAGCGGGACGGCGGGCTTCCATGCTGAATTGTCGGGCGTCATGATGCCGGCGACGGGCGTGCCCGCGTCGTTGACCAACGCCACGTCGGTCAGCTTTCCCAAGGCGGCGGTCACCGACACCGCTGCGAGCGGATCGACGTCGCGCGCATCCGGCGGCGGCGTGATCGTCACGATGGCCGGCGCCGGCGGGGGCGCCGCCACCTGGCCGCCCACCGTCTTTGTGCAGCCGGCGGGACAGCGCAGCAGCAGCGCGCTCGACCCGCTCACGAGCGCTGCGCTCATCACCACAGCTGCGGCAAGGCCGAGCGCACGAACGTAGGCATTCGCGGTCAAGGGGGAGTCTCCAGCGTTGGTCGGCGAACGTTAGCCGGCACTCACGGGGGACATGCCCGCCGGCGGTGCACGCGTAACCGATGCTAGCCGGGCCCGGCCGACACCGCTCGGCGTGCAGGCGCGAGATCAATTCGGCCAGCGCGATTTCAGCGGCTGCGGTGTCCACGCCGGCCACGATGTGCGGCCGATGACGCCGCCGCCGCTGAACTGGGCGACGATACGCGGGCCGGTGAGCCGGCTGTTGTCGTAAACGGTCGCGGTGTCGCATGCGGCGATGGCGGCGGCGACGAACTCCCACAGTCTGCGGTGGCGCTCACGGATCTTGGTCTCCGGCACGTCATGCCCGCCGGCGGCCACCCGGTGTTTGACGCGTTCGACGGCCAGGTCCTCCGGCACCAGCAGCACGTGCAGGACGACGGTGTAGCCCGCCGCCCTGGCGGCGTGGATGAGGCCGAGCTTCGACGGGTGCGAGAACACCGTCTCGGCGATGAACGGCCGGCCCAGCACGATCAGCTTCTCCCGGGTGGCGGCGGCGACCCGCGCGGCGTCGTAGGCGTGCGACACGGGGTCGTCGGGCCAGCGCTGACTGGCGATCTCGTCGGCGTTGACGACCACGCTGCCGGGCAGCAGCGGCGCCAGCGTCAGGGCGACGAAGGTGGACTTGCCGGCGCCGTTGGGTCCGACGACCAGGTCAAGTCGTCTCACCGGGCGGCCGAGCTACCGATGCCCTTGAGGCTCGCCGTTTTTCGCCAGCACCACCGCGGTGCCATCCGGCCGGTGCTCGACGACGTCCCCGGCGTCGTTGAGCGCCACCGTGGTGATGCCTTGCGCGGCGAGCACGTCGCCGTAATGTGTTCGCGACAGGTTCTCCTCGATGGCGGCCGAGATCTCGGCGTTGAACACCACGCCCTCCTCGAGGGTCAGCTCGGTCATCGGCAGATGCCCGGCGAGGGCGGCTTCCACCCGGCGCCGGGAAGCCGTCTGCTGGGCCGACACCGCCCGCCCCACGCGGGCCCAGTGGTCGAGCTGCTGCTTGGCCGAACGGCTCTGGCGGGCACCCTCGGCCGCCGCGCTGGCCACCAGGTCGGCGGCAACGCGGGTGACGCGGTCGACAGCTTCGGGCATGGCGCGGCTCCTCATGTAGCCTTCTGCTACAGATTGTAGCAAAATGCTACTAAAAGCCCCACGCTCAATTTCCGGTAGCCCGTCGGCGTTACGCGCGAGTGGTCGGTTCCCTCACACAAACGCGGACTGCGCTATCGCAGCGGTAGCCGCTATCCGATAGGGTGACCGGCCTTTGACGGTGCCGACAGTCATCTCACGCATGGGATGCCGTCAGCGGTCATGCGGGTGAGATCGGTGGGTGCTGGTCCTTGCGTCCCCGTTGCCGCCACGGTGGCGACCGTTGACGTGGTAGTCGTGGTAGTAGTCGCCGAACTTTTGGTGGAGCGGTTTTGGAGGTAGTCGTTGCGGCTGATGTCGGCGCCGATCGTCAGCTGCACATTGTCGGCGGCGACCGTGCTTGATGGGTTGGCGGTGAGGTTAAGTTCGCCAGCGAGCGCGTTGGCGGCCGACTCCGCACCGGGCCCATATTCGATGGCGCTCGTCGGACTGATTGAGTCGGCAGTGGTCACCGAACCGGGCACGAACTTTCCTGTCGCGAAGCGGTTTTCGGCGATCGCAGCGACACCGTCCCGGCCGGCGGCATTGATCACGTTGAGCACCATATTCGGTGTGCCTGTCTGCGAATCGGTTCCGCGCTGCGCCAGCGCGTCCGCGTTCGCAGTGGAAGCGGACGCGGGAGAGGAACCGGCTGCCAACACCGTGTGCACGGTGGCACGGATCGTGGATACATCGATCATGTTGACGTCTTCACCGTCAGGCAGTTGGCGAAATTCACTGACTGGCAATGTGTAAAGCACGGGCGGCCTGTCGGTAAGGGCCGACGTATGGCGCATCAAACCCTGCAGGTCCCATCCGGCGTCCACCGCGACGTTTTGTTTGGCGACGTCCAGCAGACGGTTCAACGCGGTGGGATTCGTGAACGCCCCGCTGTGGCCCAGCGCATTTAGCAGCGAGGCGATAAAGGCCTGTTGGCGGCGGGTGCGGTCCAGGTCGGTGAACGACTCGTCGTTGATGTCGCGGCGCTGCCGTACAAATGCCATCGCTTGGGCTGCGTCGATCTGCTGGACGCCCTTGTGGAAGTTGGCCCCGGAGTAGCTGTCTGACGTGTCGTTGTTCAGGCACACCGTGATGGGCTGGATGACCCTTGCGATCTGCAGGAAGGCCGCCAGGGTGATCTCGACGAAGTGGTCGATCGGGATGTCGAGCAGAGCGCGCACCGTTTGAATCTCTGCCTGCCGGCCAGCCTCCCGCGCCGGTTGTTCGAGCGCTGTCGGGTCGTTTACCTCGTTTGTTGCCGGATGCGATCGCGCGTGAGTGTCGGCTCCGCCGCCGTCAAGCACGCGGTGATAGGCCAGGCTGTAGGCATGCTTGACCTTGCCCTCGCACTCAGACCCGGGGCAGCCGGCGAGATCGACGTAGTCGTCGCGGGGAACGGAGACCGCCGTGACGGGGCCGCCGTCAGCCGGCATGCGTACCACGATGAGCACGTCGGCGTCATAGTCGCCGGTGGTTTCATCGCCGGCGTGCAACGCGCCATAGATGTCGGCCGGCAGCGGGCGACCCTGCTGATCCCGGCGGCTGTCCACCCCCATAATGAGGATGTTTTGATCGCCGCCGGTGCCCACCGGTGCATCGCCGAGCACCTGGGACAGCGCCTGGGACGTGGTGATACCGCTCAACGCGTCGCGGTGGGCGATCCACCCGAGCGCCGTGGCTGCCACGACCACCGCCGAGCCCACGGCCGCGCTCACCCTCGCGACCATCACTATCCGGCTCCTTGCCGCACGACGGTCCAGAAGATGGCGTGGTCGCGTCGCGACAACGCCGCCTTCCCCGCTCCCGTCTACCTGCGTCATAACGCTCACAGAATTGCCCGGCCATCGAACGTTTAATCAGCCTCGCATCTCCGGCCGGGGATGAGCGACCCCGGCCGGGCTCCGATGCTGCGGATCCGTCGGCACGGCCGCTGGTGCCGCTCTACTTCCTTGGCTGTGTTTATGCGATGTACCCGCTTGGGTCGGTCTTTCACGGCACAGGCCTCACATCACGGCGATCGCTCACCGGCAAGCTCGACATCGGCATCATCGCATGCCGGGAACTCGTGTCCGATGTGTGGCGTCTGGCCGACGAGTTCGAGACCGCACTCAAGGGATTGCTCGACGTTATTTCGCGTTGTTTCGCGTACTCAGATTACCAACATGACCTGTCACCTGGCTTCGGTGCCGCGCCGAAGTCGAAGGACTTCAGCCCCACCACAATTCGTAAATGTGGGCATCCGAGCCGACGTAGATGACGTGCTGCGTGCGCTGCGCCTCGTAGGCGTAGCCGGCGGGGCCGCGGTCATAGGCGGCGTCCGCGGCTGGGGCACCAGTGACTGCACTGAGGTCGTAGTGGTGCCAGCCGCTGGTGTGCCACCACAGCTCGTGCACATGGCTGTCCGCTCCGACGTAGGCGACATGCTGGGTGCGTTGGGCATCGAAGACGTACCCAGACGGTGCGGACTGCGTTGCCGCGGGCGCGCCGGTGACGGCGCTGAGATCGCTGTGGTGCCAGCCGTTGTGGTCCCACCACAGTTCGTGGACATGCTTGTCGACGCCGCTGTAGACGACATGCTGGGTGCCCTGAGCGTCGAACGTATAGGCCGACACGCCCAGAAAGTAGGGGTTGGGTGCGCCCGTGGCCGCGGTCAGGTCGTCGTGGTGCCAGCCGCTGTCGTCCCACCACAGTTCGTGGACGTGCTCGTCGGCGGAGTCGACGTAGAAAACATGCTGTGTTTGATGAGCATCGAATACGTAGCCGACCGGGCCGCCGCCGGCGGCGGGTTCAGGCGCCCCCGTGGCGGCAGTCAGGTCGTTGTGGTGCCAGCCGTCGAGATCCCACCACATCTCATGTACATGTGCATCGTTCGCGCCGAAGTACACCACGTGCTGGGTGCCTTGGGCGTCGAACACGTAACCGGCCGGGCGGCTCGCCGCGTAGGGCGCGCCGCTAGTGGCGGAGAGATCGTTGCGGTGCCAGCCCGTGCTGTCCCACCAAAGTTCCTGGAGGGGCAGCGTCGGGGAGGGGCCGGGGTTGAACCCTGCGTAAACGACGTGCTGGGTGCCTTGCAGGTCGAAAACATAGGCTGCTGGTGGAGCTCCGAAGTTCGGTGCGCCTGTAGCGGCGGTTAAATCGTTGTGGTGCCAGCCGCTGGTGTCCCACCAAAGCTCGTGAACATGGCCGTCGTTGCCGTCGGTGTACACCACGTGCTGGGTGCCCTGGGCTTTGAACACATAGGCCGCCGGTTTCACGGCCGGAGTCGGTGAGGCTCCCGCTTCGGTAGTCAAGTCCTGCAGATGCCAGGCACCCATGCGACGCCGTCCCTCTCTAAGTTGGCCGATCCCAATACTGCGCCTTGCCCGCGACCATCGTATGGACACGCACGGGCAGCCGTTGGAGAGTTTCGGTATCGGTTCGCCGATCATCGGCCCCCTAACTTCTGAGAGCGTTTTCACCAGCACTTGTCGTGAGTGTGGGTGATTACGACAGTCTTTGGAAAGCATCCGCTGATCTCCTGGCGTCGGCGTTGCTCGAATGGGTGCGTGTCTACGACGGCCACATCGTCAAACGTCCTGGGGCTAATGGGCGCCCGAGCGTTGTTTGCGCGATCACGGCCGCTGGCATAACGGAATACGCTCGCCTTCAGGAGATGCCGTCGACAGTCCGGAAGCCCGCGGCCGACTGACAAGATCGCGGGCATCGTGACCGCTCGCGCAGGTCGTACTGCCAATAGTTATCCACCGCCCTGTCCTGATGTGTCAGCGACCCTGGTAGTGGTGGACTCGCACCCGCTGACGCCGCGCGGTGTGGCTAGCATCACCTCCCGCGCGAAGCGGGTTGCGAAATCGCCTTGCCCGCGTTGTTCTCGGTATGCCGGCACTAGTCCTCCGCCATCCGCATGCGCCGGCGGGTGCTCGCATGGGGCAGCCGGTACTGATGTCGCGCATGTTCACCGGGCTGGTTCGGTTGCGTGTCACGGCGGCCTACGCGGTGGTGTTGATGGCGGTTGCGGGCACGCTATCGATGCTCGGTCCGCAGGTGCAGCAGAGCGTCATCGCTCACATGAGCACCAATTTGTACAACCTGCAGCGAGGCCATCTCGGCACATTGGTCGGCAGCGCGTTCGTCACCGACGGCGGTCAGATCTACGTCCGGCTGCCCGGACTGGTGTGCTTGCTGGCGTTGGCGGAGTGGTTTTGGCGGGGTAGGCGTCTGGTCATGGCATTCGCGCTCGGTCACGTCGGCGCTACGCTGATTGTCGCTGTATGGCTGGCCGTGGCGACCGATGTGGGCTGGCTGCCGAAGTCGGTCGGGCTCGCCAGCGACGTCGGGGTGAGCTATGGCGCCGCGGCTGTCCTGGGCGCCCTGGCAGCCGCGATACCGCCGCGCCTGCGACCCGTGTGGATCGGCTGGTGGTTGGCCATTGGCGTGTTGATCGCCGCGCCCGGGCAGGACTTCACCGCCATCGGCCACGCACTCGCCCTGACATTGGGGATGCTGCTGGCCACGCGATTCCCCGCCGCTACGCGTTGGACGCCAACGCAATTAGTGCTGTTGGCGGTCAGTGTCGTGTTCGGCTACCTGATGCTCGCCGGGTCGTCGCCGATGACGACCCCGATTATCGGCGTGGCCGCGGCGTTGATCGCGCTGGCCGCGCACGGGATCGCGCGGCAATGGAGACGTTGGCGAATCCACGAGCCGGAGGCCGCCCGAATCCAACCGATAAACGCGTAATCGCATTGGCCGCACTCCCGATCGGTCTGTTCCGCGCCATCGGAGACTTGGCGTATGTGCCGATCGCCTCAAGCGGCAACTTGATGCGCGTCGTAGAGTCCGGCTACGGCGGCATCGTCGACAAAATCGGTTCGTCCCGGCGAGCGGCAGCCGTGTACGCGTCACTTAATGTCGCTAAGTCGAGCCCAAACGGCGCGAGCGCGGCAACCATGCGTGAATCGGGACGCGTGTCGGTGCCTCGCCGGGCTATCAGGCGCTGCGGTGTTTTCGCTGGGTGGCGAAGAAGTCGGCCCACGACACCACCTCGGGGTGCTGCTTGAGCAGGGCGCGGCGCTGCCGCTCAGTCATACCGCCCCAGACGCCGAACTCGACCCGGTTGTCCAGCGCGTCGGCGCCGCACTCGAGGATCACCGGACAATGCCGGCAGATCACCGCGGCTTGGCGCTGCGCGGCGCCGCGCACGAACAGCTTATCGGGATCGGTGGCGCGACAGCGGGCCTTGGACACCCAGGCCATCCGGACTTCGGCCGCCGAACACTGGGCTGGGTTGTCAGTCGAGCTCCTCGGTGTTTGTGTCACGATGCCGCTTTCACATACAGCTCGGCTACCAGATTCACCCACTGCCTGGCTTCTTCCCGGCTACACAACGGCAGGGGGTCGTGACGAAACTCAATCCCAGCGATGGCGGCCAGCGTTGGGGTCACATAGAGCAACCAATACGGCCGTTGCGGTGGTTGAAACGCCCCCGCTATCTCCACGTCGGACGCATTCACGGCACTGATCCGGGGATGAGCGGGGCCTTCCTCATCCTCAATGATCGAGTAGCTGTCGTTCATTGCACCAGAAGTCGGCCAATCGGCTGTTGCCGGTGGTCGGGTGGGCCATCGGTGTGTCGGATGCGTCGCGGTCGGATCGAGGGGCTGTTGCAGTAGGACCATGGCTCCTCCCCGGTCGGCGACCGTTACGGCCGCTCGGTTTGCTGAACGTACCAAGTTTTGCAGGAAGCCGCTAGTGAGGAATCGGGGGTTTCCCTAAGCTCGTGGCAAACCGCAGCCCTCCATCCCACGCTACTCAGGTGATCTGAGCCGCGACATCGGAGCTAAGCCGCTCGAGAGGGATGCCAGCGCGCCGGCACGCCTGGACGACGATGTCTGGCGAGCATGCGGCAAAGACGCCGTAGATGACCTCGTCGGTGGGCACTGCCAGTGTGACCAGCAGTTTCACCGGTGAGCCCTCCACACGCATCGTGGCTGCGACGGCGTCGAGTTTGGCGACAGTGTCGTCGAGCGGCTGCTGAGTGACCTCTGGCCGGTACCATTCTGCGAGATAGCACGCAACCTGCGGCGCTGCGCTCCCCACTGAATGGACACTAGTGGTCCGCTGCACCTGGCGAATCGGGTGTTTCCCTAACGTCAAGTTGCCTTATCCACTGCCCGAGTTCTGCGCGTGAGTGGATGCCGAGTTTGCGGTAGACGCGGCCCAGGTTGTGTTCGACGGTCTTGGGGCTGATGAATAAGGCGGCGGCGACGTCGCGGTTGGTCATGCCGGAGGCCGCAAGTTCGGCCACCCGCCGTTCGGTGGGTGTGAGCCCGCGGTCCCGGGCGGGGCTGACTTTGGTGCGCGGGAGCTCGGCACGGGTGCGTTCGGCCCAAAGCGGGGTTCCCATGCCTTCGAATGCGCGCAACGCCTCGTGCAGGGTCGCCGCGGCGGCCTCTTTTCTGCGCTGCCGACGCTGTATTTGGCCGAGCAGCAGCTGGGTACGGGCGCGTTCGAAAGGCATCGGTAGCCGCTGGTGCTCGGTCATCGCTTGGTGGGCGACGTGTTCGGCGGCCATGACGTCACCCCGGGCGGCCAGCCACATGCTGCGGCAGCGCGCGCCGACGGCCAGCATCCAGGCCCGGTCGAGCTGGCTACCGTTGCGTTCCAGCGCTTCGATCAGCGGTTCGGCGTCCTCGAAGCGACCGAGCGCGACCATCGCCTCGACCGCGTCCGGGATGTGCCAGGCGGTGAGGATCTCGGTGCCGGGAATGGTGTTGAAGATGGATAGGACCGGCTGCAAGGTGGTCAGCGCCTCGGCGTAGCGACCAAGCGAAACTTCCAGAAATCCCAACGTCATGGTCGGCCAGTAACCCGGCAGCCGGGGCGAGCCGCCTCGCTGGACGGTTTTCATGGCTTCATGAGCGTCGGCGCGGGCGTCGCGCTCGCGCCCGGTGTAGGCGGCGACCGCTGCCCGCACGCTCAACGGAATCACGAGCACATGGTCACCGCCCAGCTGCTCGGCTCGCTCCACGGCGTCGTTGGCAACGTCTGCGGCATCGCTGAAGCGTCCCTGCCAGATATCGATCCATGCCCTATATCCGGCAACGGCGACTATGTCGCCCTCGGCGCCGCGTTCGACGCAGCGCTGCCGTGTGGCATCCATCTGTGCGCGGGCCTCCTCGATCCGACCCGTGCAGGCCAGTATCAGGGCATTGATGGCGCTGGCGCGGAACGGAATTGGCACGTCGATGTCGGGGTCTTCCAGTTCGAGCGCGCGCCTTAGATCGCGTTCGTCGAACCCTTGTCCGTACGTGAAGCTCACCCGTACCCACATCGCGAGCGCCTGACTGGTCAGCGTCGGATGGTTGAGTCCGTCGGCAACCGTCACTGCTTGGCGCGCGTGTCGCAATGATTCGCCGTACTCGTCGACGTCGAATTGAACAAACGACAACATAAGCAGAGTCTGTACCAGCACCACAGGATTGCCTTTGGCGTCGTCGAGCGCAGCCTTCAGTCGATCGGCGGCCTGCAGGAAGCTGTTGTCGTAGATACGCATTCCGGCGAGCAAGTCGAACGCGATCGCCCGAACCGGGCCGGGCGTCATCCTGTCAATCGTCGGCGCGAGCACCGCTTGGGCTCGCTCGGTATCGCCGGCCCGGAAACGGTGCTGGGCCGCCCGTATCCGGCGCGATGACGTGTCACCACCGAGCCCGATGGCCAACTCGATCAACTCCGCCGCGGCAGCGGGCGCTCCGCGAGCCAGCGCCGCATCGGCGGCTTCGTCAAGAGCCCGAAGTGTCGCCGGATCCGCGCGAGTGGTGGCTAGCCCGAGGTGCCTGGCTTTCAGCTCGGGCAGGGTCACAATGTCGGCCAGCGCCCGATGCATCTTGCGGCGGCGGGCCGGACCGGCGTCCGCATAAACACTTCTCGCTAGCAGCGGGTGGGAAAACAGCACCCGATTGCCGTCAATCCTGATGATGTCGTGACTCTCGGGCTCTTCCAGCAGCTCGATCGTCCGATCGACGCCGGTGCCGGTGGCCTGTGCCAGCAGATCCACCGTCGGGTCGGCCGTACATGCTGCGGCCAGCAACACGTCCCGGGCATCGTCTTCCAGGCGTCCGATCCGGGCACGCACCAGCCCGGCCAACGTGGCGGGCAACGCCCCCTCGGACTCCGGTGACCGACCGCCCATCGCGCGCGCCAGTTCGAGTGCGTAAAACGGGTTGCCGCCGGAGAACTCGGCGATGCGCACCATCGTGGGCCGAGGAAACGACCGACCTAGTTTCTCCAAGAACAGTGCGTGTAGTCCGCCAATGGTCAACGGACGCACCCGAATCCGCACAACGCCGTCGGGCCTGCTCAGCTGCAGCCACACCGTGTTGTCGATGTCCGGATCAGTTCGCTCGGTAAGCAGCACCCCCACCCGTCCTCGTAGCCGCCGTGTGGCGAAGGCGACCACGCTTTTGCTCGACGAATCCAGCCATTGCACATCGTCGATAGCCACCAACACCGGGGTGTCCACCGCGAGGGCCTCGACAACGGACAGGAATGCCGCCGCCACTACCCGCTGGTCGGTGGCGGGGCCACCTCCGTCAGCCCACAACAGAACCCGTTCCAGCGCAACGCGCTGCACGTCGGGAAGTGCTGTCAGAACAGCTGATTCGACATCGCCCAGCAGATCGGCCACCGCCGCGTAAGCCAATATCGACTCGGCCTGCCCGGCCCTCGCCGAGAGCACCCGAAACCCGCGCTCACGCGCCTGCTCAATCGCGGCCAACCACAGCGTGGTCTTGCCGATGCCCGCCTCGCCGTCAATGACCAAGACCGACGGTTGCACACCCGCCGCGATCAGGAAATCAGCTACCGCTCGGTTCTCGACCGACCGGTTGCCCACACCGCCGGCCACGACGGCAATCATCGCAGCTAAATCAACGCCACACGCATCCGGGTCGACCACACGTTCTAAGCGGCCTTCGCTGAGCCTCTCGATCTGGCGAGCTCGCGCGGACCTGGTCGGCCGGTGCCGCAACACTCTCCCGCTTCGAATCCGCTCCCCCTGCCGCCTTTTCGCAGGTCAAGTCGTTTCTTGCAGCGGGTTGATTCCCGGCAGCTCCGCAGAAATGCGGCCCTTCTGTTCGGATCCCTGGCTTCAGGACGCGAGGAATGCCCCAACGTCGTCTACAAACTCGTCGTGGTACCGGAATATGCCGCCTTGCCCGGCGTCCGTCGGTTGAACGTCTTCGCACCCGCTGCCACCCGGTGTCGAGTGTTGGGAGGTGCGCGTCGACCCGCTGGGCCGGGTACGCGGCCGCTCTGCAGTGTCAAAGCGCTGGTGGTGTGCTGGTTGAAACTGCGCGCGCAGCCACGCCATTCAGGGATTATCCGCCAAGAATTACAGCACAGAATTATTGCTCCGGCCGGGTGATCGATCCCCAGTCGAATCCGGTCTCGGTGATCGATGGCCCGAACGTCGGAAACGCGTAGCGTGATACTCGCGAATCTTGGGTGCCAGTCTCCTAGCGTCATCGGCAAGGAGGTGCCTCATGCGCTTGTTTGTAGCCACGGTGGTTGCGGCGACAATGATGTTGTCCGCCTGCGACGGCAGCGAGGCAACGAAGCCCGCGCTTAGCGCGCCGGCGCCTGCCGCGGTCGGAGTCTCGCTGCAGACCGCGCAGCCGCAGTACCCGAGAGGAACCGCCCCGAAGATCGACATGGTGCTGCGCAATAACGGCGGCCGGCCTTGCAAGCTGCCGTCGTCGGCGACGGGAGCGGTAGAGGTCCTGTCAGTCACCCGCGACAGCCAAGCGGTGATCGCCAAAGGCGGGACTGACTCCTACTACAACGGTTTGTCGGCGGTCGTCGCGGACAACCTGCAGAGCGTTCCGCCAGGGCAGTCGCTGACGGTGCCGCTCGACATCGAGACAGTCCCGAACAGTCCGCCGACACTCGTGGCTTCGTTGCAGACTCCGTCGGACGAAGGCCGCACGACAAGCTGGCCGCTTGACCAGCCCGGGTCGTACCGCATTACGGCGCGACCTGCGCAGGTAGCAGGCATCACCGACATGTGCGCGGTCCCAAGTACGTCCTCGACTGTCGAGTTCGGGGTGCAACCGTGAGGCGGCTCGCGGCGACCGCAGTCGCTGCGTGTATCGCGGTCGCCGGCCTCGCCGGCGTCGTGTCCGCTCCGCCCACCGCTCGTGCAGCCATCGACGCCGGCGCAGGCACGGCCGCAGGTCTCGACCAATGCGGCGAACTGTTTACGACGACCGACCCAGCGGGCGTCTGGAGTCGCGTCAACGACCCGAATAGCCCGGTCGTGAAGGTCGTGAAGGTGACAGTGCCGGTAAACGGGACGGGCACCAAAACCCACCGTCCCGACGGACCGGGCGACCCCATCGTCATCTACTGGGATCCCAATCGCACCGTAGTCCTCGACGGTGTCAGCTCCAGTCCGTGTGAGACCCTCTATCACGAACTGCAGCACGCCGCCGACGACCAGGACGGCATACCCGACTCAACCCTCGACGAGAAATGCAATGGTATCGCCAACGCCGAGTGGCGAGCCATGGAGGCGCAGAACAAGCTGCGAAAAGCATTGGGCGAGAAGCAGATGCGCACAACTTATCACGGAAAGCCGTTCGGATCCGACTCTTTCGACGAGTGCAAGCAGAAGCAGCAACAGAAGCAGAAGCCGCCCAATAAGCAGACCAACAGCGCTTTCGGCGATCCGCACATCACCACCACCGACGGATTGATTTACGACCTTCAGCAAGTGGGCGAGTTCACGGCGTTCACGTCCAACGATGCTGCGGTGCCCAGAGTTCAGCTTCGAACGGCGCCCGTGCCCAACTCGGCGTATGCGTCAATGGTGACCGGCGCCGCGGCCGGCAACGGGAATCAGCGGATCGCATTCGTCCTCGACAACGGCAGGCTGACGATCACGCACGGCTCGAAGAACGAGACCGCGACGGTGGACGAGGATTCAGAGAAAGACCTGGGTGGTGGCATGACGATCGCGACCGCGGCGGCGGCCGAGAACTTCGTCGGCAGCGCCTACACGGTGCGATGGACCGACGGTTCAGAGTTGGACGTCGACGAGTCGGGCTTCTGGGGTCTGCGCGTCTCTTTCGAGCCGTCCGATGCGGCGAAGAGCACCCAACCGCGCGGTCTGTTCGGTACGTTCAACGGCGACCCGGCCGACGATCTGACCCGCCCGGACGGCAAGGTCGTGCCGGTGGACTCACCCGACGACGTCACCCGATCGCAGTTCGGCGATGCGTGGCGAATCACCCAGGGCGACAGCCTGTTCGAATACGGACCGGGACAGTCGACGGACACATTCACCGACCGCAAATTCCCGAGTGCGCAACCGCAGTTCTCCCCTGCGGTGAGCGACCAGGCGCGCTCGGTGTGCAACTCCGCCAGGGTCATCGGCGACGCGATACTGGCGGCGTGTGTCTTCGACGTGTCCGTCACCGGCAATCCGGCGCTGGCGCAGACGGCTGCGCAGGTGTCGCGCGAGAGCACCGTCACCGCAGCGGCCGGTGAGCCGCTCAACGCCAAGGGTTTCGGGTCCGGGCTCGCGGTGAGCGGCGCCGTGCGTAGCGTCCAACCGGTCAGCTACGAGTTCACCGCGAAGGCAGGCGACGTCGCCAACATCCGAAGTGTCTGCACGCCAACCGGAAAGAACATCACGTACACAGTCCAGCCGATCAGCGGTCAGGTCGCCGACCCCCTCGGCGTCGTCGACGGTTGTACCGACCTGGGACGCGTCGCGTTCGCGATCGACGGCAGGTACCGGCTGGCGATCAACGGTGAGGGTCAGTACCGGATCGCATGGCAAGCCACACCCGGCGACGTCCATCGCGCCCTGAATCTTGTGACGTCGAACGCGGGCCACGTGGCCGCGGGCACGCGCCATTACTACCGCTTCACCGTCGCACCGGGGCAGCAGTGGACGTTCACAACCGGCGGCGCCTGCACCCAGGTAAGTGGCTTCACCTGGTCTGTCGTCGACGCCACCGGGGCACTGAACGACCGCGGCATCATGGACGGCTGCAGTGCGATCGGGCCACTGAGCCTCGCGCCCGGTCAGTACGACGTGAGGATCGACGCCGTCGGCAACGACGCCGACTACCTGTTCACCGCGACTTCCTGACTTCCCCTTCGAGCGTGTCGAGAAGACGCCGCTCGCTGATTAAGCCCGAACCTCGTGTACGTCTTGCCACTGCTCTACAAGTCAAGCCAGGCTGCCTCGCCCTGCAATTCCACGACCTGCCCGGTCGACGTGAAGGGCAGTGGCGTATACGATGTCTCTAGATCGTATACAAGGAGGCGGGATGGCATACGGAGATGCCGCGGTCCGGGTGGCTTCGCAGCTCCGGTCAGAAATCCTGCAGGGCGACATCGCCCCAGGCTCGAGACTTTCTCAGCAGAGCATTGCCGAGCGGTTCGGGGTGAGCCGCATTCCGGTGCGCGATGCACTGCAAATCCTCGCCGGCGAGGGACTCGTGCAGCCCACGTCTAACGCGACCGCCGTGGTGACCGGGATATCGGTCGCCGAGCTGCAGGAACTCTACGAATTACGCGAGGCGATCGAGCCGCTGGCCACTCAAATCGCTGTACCGAATGTCGGCCGCGCAGATCTGCTCACAATGCGCAAGCAGCTCGAAATCATGGAAGCGCACGCCGATACCCGAACTTGGCTGGCCGCCAACACCGAGTTTCACGCAGCGGTCTATAAGCACGCGAACCGTCCGCTGATGATCGAGCTCGTCGAACGGTTGCGAGGTCTCACCGACCGCTATCTGTATGTCCATCTTGAGGTGGTCGGTCAGACCGAGCACCTGGTATCCGAACATCTGGGCATCCTCACCGCAGTCGAAAGCGGTGATGCTGCGTTGGCCGCCCGCCTTACCCGGGAGCACCTGGCCACGTCCCACGACTTCATCCTCACCTATCTGCTGGAGAATCAGGCCGCGTCCGGCGGCAGCACGGATCCATGGACCGGGCTGCACGCCCGCCGCGCTTCGCGCGCCGCGCGCACGGCGACGCCGGGTGGCGCGCCTCTGACGACGGACACTTCGTTATGAAAGCCGCGTCCACTTCATGACCGCGGACTCTGACGTCGGTCGGCTCGGACGGATCGACCCGTCTCGAGCCAACGAGCTGGACAAGCTGTTCGATCGCGTATGGGTCAGTGAAGCCTTGAATCAGTTGCACCCGTCGCATCGTGAGGTGATTCATAAGTCGTACTACCTGGGATGGACCACGGGCCAAATCGCCGCCGATCTGGACGTCACCGAGCCCGTCGTAAAGTCCCGGCTGCACTATGCTCTGCACACTTTGCGACTCACTGTGATCGAGCGGACTCTGGGTACGCGTTCACATCCGTGAAGGTAAATCGCTTGCTGCTGACGTTGACGCGGCGCTGACGGTCGTCGTCAGCTGCGAACTAGGTATCCCCAACCGGCGGGCGAGGTTGGGTCGGCGGCATCGCACTTGGTAGTGCGCAATCCGATGGCGGAGGAACTCTTTTCCGCCTGGTCGTTGAGGAAACGCCCCCATCAACACAACTGCAAGCCCGGCGGTCCTGCGCCGCGGCGATCTGCCGCGCCTCTTCAGCGGACGAGCTCGGAGCCGCCGGATGCGATCATGCTGATGCTGACGACAAGGCCCCAGGCCGGACCAAGGAACCACAATGCGTTCAACAGGACGACGAACACGACGTCGCGCTTGGCGTGGCCTGCATATTGCTTGTTGTGTACATAGGCCCAGAAGTAAATGACGGTTCCGTAGAACTTCTGCCAGAACAGGGCCACTCCGACGATACCCAGCCATTGCGCAGGTATGAAGTCATAGGTCAAGCCGCAGATGAACACCACTGATGGGATAAGCGTCGAAAACCCGTTGCCTGTGTCTACCCAGAAGCCGAAGGCTTTCTGGTTCGCGTATGCGTCATCAAACAGCGCGTAGGTCGCCCACCCCTCGGCCCACCTGCGGGGACGCGGTACGTCCGACCATCGGATCGGCGCTGTGACGAACTCTACGAGGCGGTCGAACTCGCGGCCCCGATAGGCCGGCAGGAACTTGGCGTACTGCTCCTTGATCAGCTTGATCTGCAGGTACAGCGAGATCTCCAAGAAAGTGACCAGCACATTGATCCAAAGGAACAGCGCTAGCAAAAGCTGTCCGATGTTGAGCACGCCGTAGCGCTGAAAATGCAGAACCACCGAGACCGCCGTGCCGACAACCGCGAACGCCACGACCACCATCCACACCCGCAAGAAGCCACCTTGGCGCGTGCTACGGGTCAGTTCGTGCGTATGTTTGGTCACTTCTGAGCTCATTGACTGCCCCTGTTCAGCATTCGACGGTCCGGTCAGCGATCCTACGTTTGGGGAACCAACTTCGACGTCGCGTTTCTGCATTTGGGAACCCCGCGTCCGCGATAGCGGGATTGCAGTTCCAGACAAAGTGTTCTTCACGTAATCGGAGCCACCGTATGCGCAAACGCTTACGGCAGGCGGAATGAATTTCGCCGAAACCCAGCGCTACGGAGAGGCGACGGCGAAGAGGCGCCATTCGCCGGGCACGCCCTTGAGCTGGTGTGCGCCACGGTCTTCGAATTCGAGCCCTGATCCGATCACGAGGTCGCGCAGCGTGCTCGACACGAGCACGTCGTTCGGCCCGCTAGCGCGCTCACGCGCACGCCGATGTGCACTGCGATCCCACCGATGTCATCGCCGCGAATCTCGCACTCACCGGTATGCAACCCGGCGCGAGCGCGGTGGTGCGGGACGGATGTGTAGCCGCGAACAGCGCCCCTGTCGCGAACGCGGCGGTCGGCGCGACGAGAACCGCTTCGGGACTCCCGAGGTCGTCGAGCACCGCGGTGAGGCTGTCCGCCCACACCGCCAGAACGTTCTCCTGAAATGTCCTTCAGCAATTCGGTGCCAGCGGCGTCGTGACAGCTTCATTGCAGCCGCTGCATCATGGCGATCGCACGCTCTCCGTGGCTGCCCCGAGGGAGTGCACCAGAGTGTTTCGCGTCGGTTTCGGGCCGCCGCCGCGCGGAAACACTGACGGCATGAGCAGGACCGTTCGTGGTCTCGCCGCCGCGGCCACGTCGACAGTGGCGGCTGTCATCGTGCGTGACCTCTTACAACGCAAGCACGCGATACTGCGCAACTTCCCCCTGATCGGGCACGGTCGGTACCTAATCGAAGCTGTCGGCCCCGAGCTGCGGCAGTACATCGTCGCCGCGGACAACGAGGAGCGTCCGTTCACCCGCGACCAGCGTCGGTGGGTGTACGCCTCGGCGAAGAAGGACAACAACTACTTCGGCTTCGGCACCGATAACGACGTGGAGTACACGACTGGCTATCCGATAATCAAGCATCGCACCTTCGGTCGGGCGGTGCCGCCGTCGGCGCCGATGGCCGCGCGCGAGGTCAAGTTGCCGTGCGCCAAGGTGATCGGTGCCGCACGGGGCCGGCCGGGGGCATTCCGGCCGAAATCCGTGGTCAACATCTCCGCGATGAGTTTCGGCTCGCTGTCCGGGAACGCCATCGAGGCCCTCAACCGGGGTGCCGCGCTGGCCGACTGTCTCCACAACACCGGTGAAGGCGGAATTTCGCGCTATCACCGGCACGGCGGCGAACTAATTTTCCAGATCGGTACCGCCTACTTCGGCTGCCGCGACGCCCAGGGGCGCTTCGACCTGGACAAGCTCAAGGACGTGGTGGCCGGCGCGCCGGTGCGGGCGCTAGAGGTCAAGCTCAGCCAGGGCGCCAAGCCGAACCTCGGCGGCCTGTTGCCCGCCCCCAAGGTGTCTGCCGAAATCGCCGCCGCTCGTGGGGTTCGTGAGGGATGCGACTGCGTCAGCCCGACGCGGCACGCCGAGTTCTCCGACACCGACAGCCTGCTCGACTGGGTGGAACTGCTCGCCGCCGAAACGGGTCTTCCGGTGGGAATCAAGTCGGCAGTCGGTGATTTGGACTTCTGGTATGAGCTCACCGATCTCATGCGGGAGACGGGACGGGGGGTCGACTTCGTGACCATCGATGGCGGCGAGGGAGGCACGGGCGCGGCGCCACTGATCTTCACGGACACCGTTTCGCTGCCCTTCCAACTCGGCTTCGCCCGGGTGTACCGAATCTTCGCCGAGCAGGGCCTGCATGAGCAGATAGCCTTCATCGGCGCCGGCAAGCTCGGTCTGCCCGACAACGCGGTGGTCGGCTTCGCCCTCGGCTGCGACATGATTAATGTTGCGCGAGAAGCGATGCTCGCGATCGGATGCGTCCAGGCTATGAAGTGCCATACCGACACGTGTCCCACCGGCGTCGCCACCCAGAATGCGTGGTTGGCCCGCGGCGTCGTGCCGGACGTCAAGGCCGTGCGGGTCGCGAACTATATAAAGACGCTGCGCCGCGACCTGGCCAAAGTGGCCGAGGCGTGCGGGGTGGAGCATCCCGGCCTGATCAGTACCGAATCGATTGACATCCTTGGCGGCCGCACCGGTTCCACGCCGTTGCACGAGGTATACGGGTACAAGCCGGGCATGGGCCTCCCGTCGGCGGCTGACCGCGAGCAGATCATCCGGTCAATGACCGTCCGCGAGCCGCAAGGCGGCTCGGCGCCGTCTCGCCCGTCCGCTGCCGGCTGAGCGGAGCTAATAGGCCGTCCGACGGCGCAACCGTGTCGACGAAACCCCATCGGCGCACGCGGGCCCCAATGAAAAGGACGGGGACATAGTTGCAGAGTTGGTCGTCATCGGCTGGATCGATGGCGCCGCAACGGCAATCGCGGCCGGCCGACGCCGACACATGCGCGTGCCGCCACGGTTTCCATCCGCTTTAGGTCAGTGGGATTTCGGTCGCGGGTTCGATTCCCGGCAGCTCCATCGGCAGCTCCACGGGCAGCTCCACCAGAACACGTGAGTCAGCGGCTCTTATCGATCACCGCGGCTGCTCCATCACTCCCGGCCGGGCCAGGGGCTGCAGTTTCCACGAGCGACCAGTACCTCCGTTCGCGCTCAGTCAGCTCGTTAGACGTGATCGCACCGAAGGCCGCCGCCTCGCGCGCGAACCGGACCGGCGCATCGGGCAGTGCATCCGGGCCCTCGAGCCGGAAACAACTCGGTGCGAGAGGGCCGAACAGCAGGGCGCGGCGCAAATCCGGCCAGTTATCCAAGTACGGCTCGACCCGTGCGGCTCGGGCGAAGGTCACGGCCACCAGGTTCATCCGCGTTTTCTGGGACATCCCCCGCTTGGAGCGATACGCATTGATCGCCAACCGCTGGTCGGTCTCAGTTGTCGCCGGTATCGTGCCACCCCA
>NZ_DASQVQ010000032.1:0-2885 GCF_035640695.1 Mycobacterium sp. | reverse complement strand
CACGACCTGATCCACGGCAACCTGGCGGCCGCAATCGTCGACAACATCTATTTGCTGGTCGGAATCCCGGCGCTGATTGCATGGATCCTCTACCGCCACCACACCGGAAGGCCCGCCACAACGAAGACCCTCCTCGCCGTCGTGATCTTGTCCGCGATCGCGTGGACCGTCGCTCGCAACATGCCCGGCTTCCCGCTGGTCCCCACGCTTTACGGCGGGTAACGAAGCACCCGCGCTGATACACTGGCGCACGGCCAACGCAGTCCCCAAACCACGGATTGCGGAGGTGCGAATCACATGCTGTTCTCGGCACTCCCGGATGCTCGAGGTCTGTATGACCCGGCGCGGGAATCTGATTCGTGCGGCGTTGCAATGATCGCCGACATCAAAGGGCGACGCTCCCATGCCATCGTCGCCGACGGCCTCGTCGCGCTCGAGCACCTGGACCACCGGGGCGCCGCCGGTGCCGAGACCAATAGCGGCGACGGCGCCGGGATCCTGATGCAACTGCCCGTCGAACTGTACCGCGCCGCGGCCGATTTCGAGCTGCCCGCGCCAAACCCCGACGGTTCCAACACCTTCGCCGCGGGCATCTGTTTCATGCCGCAGGACCCCCTCGCCCGCGCTGAGGCACGCAAACGCGTCGAAGCGATCGCGGCCGACGAGGGCCTGGAAGTGCTGGGCTGGCGCGAACTTCCGGTCGATCCAGACGGCGCCGGCGTCGGGCGGACCGCACTGAGCACGATGCCGTACATGGCGCAGCTGTTCGTCACCGCCCCCGAACACAATGGCGTGCGTCCGTCCGGCGTCGAGCTCGACCGCCGCGTCTATCCGCTGCGCAAGCGTTCCGACCACCTGACACCGGATATCGAATCCGACGGCACCGGCGTCTACTTCCCGTCGCTGTCCAGTCGCACCATCGTATACAAGGGCATGCTGACCACCGTTCAGCTGCCCCAATACTTTTCGGATCTTCGCGACGAGCGCTGCACCAGCGCAATCGTGATTGTGCACAGCCGGTTTTCTACAAATACCTTCCCGTCCTGGCCGCTCGCGCATCCGTTCCGGATGATCGCCCACAACGGCGAGATCAACACCGTGAAGGGCAATCGCAACCGGATGCACGCCCGCGAGGCGATGCTGGCCAGCTCACGCATCAAGGGTGACTTGAGCCGGCTCTCACCGATATGCACGCCGGGCTCGTCGGACTCCGCGTCCTTCGATCAAGTCCTCGAGTTGCTGCACCTGGGCGGCCGCAACCTGCCGCACGCCGTGCTGATGATGATCCCAGAGGCTTGGGAGAACAACACCAGCATGGACCGGCCGCGCCGGGCGTTCTGGCAGTTCCATGCATCGGTCATGGAGCCGTGGGACGGCCCGGCCTGCGTCACGTTCACCGACGGCACCGTGGTGGGAGCGGTCTTGGACCGCAACGGATTACGGCCCGGACGCTGGTGGCGCACTATCGACGACCGCGTCATCCTTGCCAGCGAGAGCGGCGTGCTGCACGTGCCGTCCGCCGAGATCATCGCGAAGGGCCGGCTGGAACCGGGGAAGATGTTCCTCGTCGACACCGCAGCCGGGCGCATGGTCAGTGACGACGAGATCAAAGACGCACTCGCGCAGGCTCACCCGTACGCCGAGTGGCTGCACGCCGGACTGCTCGACCTCAAGACCCTGCCGGATCGCACCCGCGCCCAGCCGAGCCACGAATCGGTGGTGCGCCGCCAGGTTGCCTTCGGCTACACCGAGGAGGAGCTGCGCATCCTGCTCACCCCGATGGCGGCGGCCGGCGCCGAGCCGCTCGGCTCGATGGGCACCGACACCCCGGTAGCCGTCCTGTCCCAACGGTCCCGGCTGTTCTACGACTACTTCGTCCAGCTCTTCGCACAGGTGACCAACCCACCGCTGGACGCGATCCGCGAGGAGATCGTCACGTCGATGGCCCGGGTGATGGGACCGGAACAAAACCTCCTCGAGCCGTGCGCGGCGTCATGCCGCCAAATCGTGCTGGGCTGGCCGGTGCTGGACAACGACCAGCTCAACAAGATCGTGCACATCAACGACGACGGCGACTATCCCGGATTGAAGGCCACCGTGCTGCGCGCGCTGTACGACGTCGAACGCGGCGGCGCGGGCCTGAACGACGCGCTGCAGGATCTGCGGCTGCACGCCAGGGAAGCGATCGCCAAAGGCGCGCGCACACTGGTCATTTCCGACCGCGACTCCGACCACACCAGGGCGCCGATACCCTCACTGCTGGCCGTCTCGGCGGTTCACTCGCACCTGGTGCGCACAAAGGAGCGGTTGAGTGTTGCCCTGGTGGTCGAAAGCGGCGACGCCCGCGAGGTGCACCACATCGCGATGCTGATCGGACATGGCGCGGCCGCGGTCAACCCGTATCTGGCCTTCGAGTCGATCGACGACCTCATCCGCGAAGGCGAACTGACCGGTATCGACCCCGGCACCGCGATCCGCAACTACCTGAAGGCGCTCGGCAAGGGCGTGATGAAGGTGATGAGCAAGATGGGCATCTCCACCGTCGGGTCCTACACCGGCGCGCAGGCATTCGAGGCCATCGGGCTCAGTAAAGAGCTGGTCGACGAGTACATGCCCGGCACCGTCAGCCAGATCGGCGGCGTCGGTATCGATGTGATCGCTGAAGAAGTCAAGCAGCGCCATAGCCGCGCCTACCCGGAAAACCCGACCGAGCGGGTGCACCGCAGGCTCGAGGTCGGCGGCGAGTACGCGTACCGTCGCGAGGGCGAGCTGCACCTGTTCACTCCGGAAACGGTTTTCCTGCTGCAGCATTCAACCCGCACGAAGCGCAGGGAGATCTTCCGGCAGTACACCGACGAGGTCGACCGGCTCTCGCGCGCGGGCGG
>NZ_DASQVQ010000031.1:0-4157 GCF_035640695.1 Mycobacterium sp. | reverse complement strand
GTTTCGTAATCCTTGCCGGACCTTCGACCACGGTGCTTGATGACCGCAACCCCCGGCAGATGGGGCGCGACGCGCAGCACGATCGGGTTCATGTACTTGATCTGCAGGCGTTCGAACCAGGGCGGGAACCGCATCGGCACGCCGGGCGCGTTGTTCGGATGATCCTTTGTGGACATGGCCGCTCCTACTGGCGATAACAATTTGGGCTGCTCTGGGACAATAGTCGGCGTGACCGCATCAAGCCCGCTGCTGGCCCGCGTCGACCTGCGCGGCGCCGAGCTGTCCGCTGCCCGTTTGCGGGCCGCGCTGCCGCGGGGCGGTGTCGACGTCGACGCCGTCGTGCCGAAGGTCCGTCCCATCATCGACGCGGTCGCCCAGCGAGGCGCCGAGGCCGCGCTGGAGTTCGGTGAATCCTTCGACGGGGTGCGGCCGGCCGCGGTCCGGGTGCCGGCCGCCGAGCTCGACAACGCGCTCGACGAACTCGACGCCGGCGTGCGGGGGGCGCTGGAGGTCGCGATCGAACGCACCCGCGCCGTGCACGCCGACCAGCGCCGCGCCGACGTCACCACGACGCTCGGGCCGGGTGCGACGGTGACCGAGCGCTGGGTTCCCGTCGAGCGGGTCGGGCTGTATGTGCCGGGCGGCAACGCGGTGTACCCGTCGAGCGTGGTGATGAACGTCGTGCCCGCGCAGACAGCGGGCGTCGACTCGCTGGCGATCGTCAGCCCGCCGCAGGCGCAATTCGGCGGACTGCCGCACCCGACGATCCTGGCCGCTGCCCGGCTGCTCGGCGTCGGCGAGGTCTGGGCGGTCGGCGGTGCGCAGGCCGTCGCCCTGCTGGCCTACGGCGGCATCGACACCGACGGCGCGGAGCTCGCGGCCGTGGACATGGTCACCGGCCCGGGCAACATCTACGTCACCGCCGCGAAGCGGATCTGCCGCTCGCAGGTCGGCATCGACGCCGAGGCCGGCCCGACCGAAATCGCGATCCTTGCCGACCACACCGCCGATCCCGCGCACGTCGCCGCCGATCTGATCAGCCAGGCCGAGCACGACGAGATGGCCGCCAGTGTGCTGGTCACTCCAAGCGTGGAACTGGCCGCGGCCGCCGACCGCGAGGTTGCCACCCAGCTGGAAACCACCGTGCACCGCAAGCGGGTCACCGCCGCGCTGACCGGTAAGCAGTCGGGCATCGTGCTTGTCGACGACCTCGACGCCGGCGTGCGAGTCGTCAACGCCTACGCCGCCGAACACCTGGAAATCCAGACCGTCGACGCCGCGGGCGTCGCGAACCGGATCCGTTCGGCCGGCGCGATCTTCGTCGGCCCGTGGTCACCGGTGAGCCTCGGCGACTACTGCGCCGGCTCCAACCACGTGCTACCGACGGCGGGCTGCGCGCGCCACTCCAGCGGGCTGTCGGTGCAGACCTTCCTCAAGGGGATTCATGTCGTCGACTACACCGAGTACGCCCTGAAGGACGTGACGGGGCATGTGATCACGCTCGCCGAGGCGGAGAACCTGCCGGCCCACGGCGAGGCGGTGCGCCGGAGGTTCGAGGAGTGACGAGCCGCGCGCGCGAAGAACAAACAGGGCGGCCGGCCGGCGACCGCGTCACGCTGGACGACCTGCCGCTGCGCGAGGACCTGCGGGGCAAGTCGCCGTACGGCGCACCGCAGCTGAAAGTGCCGGTGCGGCTGAACACCAACGAGAACCCGCACCCGCCCACACCGGCGCTGGTCGACGACGTCACCCGCTCGGTGCGCGAGGCCGCCACCGACCTGCACCGCTATCCCGACCGCGACGCGGTCGCACTGCGCACCGATCTGGCCTACTATCTATCGCTGCAGACCGGTGTCCAGGTCGGTGTCAAGAACCTTTGGGCCGCAAACGGTTCCAACGAGATTTTGCAGCAGCTGCTGCAGGCCTTCGGCGGGCCGGGCCGCACCGCGCTCGGGTTCGTACCGTCGTACTCGATGCATCCGATCATCGCGGGCGGCACGCAGACCGAATGGCTCGAAGCCCGTCGCGCCGACAACTTCAGCATCGACGTTGACGTCGCGGTGCAGGCCATCAACCACCGCATGCCCGACGTGGTGTTTGTCGCCAGCCCCAACAATCCGTCCGGGCAAAGTGTTTCGCTGCCCGAGCTGCGCCGGCTGCTCGACGCGATGACCACCGGCATCCTGATCCTCGACGAGGCGTACGGCGAATTCTCCTCGCAGCCAAGCGCGATCGCGCTCGTCGACGAATATCCGACCAAGCTCGTCGTCACCCGAACCATGAGCAAGGCGTTCGCATTCGCCGGCGGCCGGCTCGGGTACCTGATCGCCGCCCCGGCGGTGATCGACGCAATGCTGCTGGTGCGGCTGCCGTATCACCTGTCGTCGGTTACCCAGGCCGCCGCCCGCGCGGCGCTGCGCCACGCCGACGACACCCTCGGCAGCGTGGAGAAATTGATCGCCGAGCGGGACCGCGTCTCGAAAGCATTGGCGAGCATGGGTTTCCGTGTGATTGCCAGCGACGCCAACTTCGTGCTGTTCGGCGAGTTCGCCGACGCGCCGGCCACCTGGCAGCGCTACCTGGACGCCGGAATCCTGATCCGCGACGTCGGGATCGCCGGTTACCTGCGTGCCACCACCGGGCTCGCCGAGGAGAACGACGCGCTGCTGGCCGCCAGCGCCGAGCTCGCGCCCACCGAACTCGCCCAACCTCTAGGAGCTCAGTGACCGAACACCGACACGCCCGCGTTGAACGCAGCACCAAAGAGTCCGACATCGTCGTCGAACTGGACCTCGACGGCACCGGCAACGTCGACGTCGACACCGGCGTGCCGTTCTACGATCACATGCTCACCTCGCTCGGCAGCCATGCGAGCTTCGACCTCACCGTCCGCGCCAAGGGCGATGTGCAGATCGAAGGCCACCACACTATCGAGGACACCGCGATCGTGCTCGGGCAGGCACTGCGCGAGGCGCTCGGCGACAAGAAAGGCATCCGCCGCTTCGGCGACGCGTGGATCCCGATGGACGAGGCGCTGGCGCATGCCGCCGTCGACGTGTCCGGCCGGCCGTACTGCGTGCACACGGGTGAGCCTGATTATCTGCGGCACACCACGATCGCAGGTTCCAGCGTGCCGTATCACACCGTCATCAACCATCACGTGTTCGAGTCGATCGCGATGAACGCGCGCATCGCGTTGCACGTCCGCACGCTGTACGGGCGCGACCCGCACCACATCACCGAGGCGCAGTACAAGGCCATCGCCCGCGCGCTGCGCCAAGCCGTCGAGCGCGATCCGCGCGTGACCGGCGTGCCGTCCACCAAAGGCGCATTGTGACAAGCAAATCCGTCGTCGTCCTGGACTACGGCTCCGGCAACCTGCGCTCGGCCCAGCGCGCGCTGCAGCGCGTCGGCGCCAACGTCGAGGTGACCGCCGATCCCGGACCGGCGGCCGCGGCCGACGGGTTGATGGTTCCGGGCGTCGGTGCATTCGAGGCATGCATGACCGGGCTGCGTGGCATCGGCGGCGAGAAGATCATCGCCGAGCGGCTGACCGCGGGCCGCCCGGTCCTCGGCGTATGCGTCGGCATGCAGATCCTGTTCGCCCGGGGCGTGGAATTCGGCGTGGAAAGCACGGGCTGTGGCCAGTGGCCCGGGGCGGTGACGAAGCTCGACGCGCCGGTGATCCCGCACATGGGCTGGAACGTCGTCGAACCGGGCGAGGGCAGCACGCTGTTCAAGGACCTCGACCCGGGCACCCGCTTCTACTTTGTGCACTCCTACGCCGCACAGCGCTGGGAGGGCAACCCCGACGCGGTACTGACTTGGGCGACGCATCACGTGCCATTCCTCGCCGCAGTCGAGGACGGTGCGCTGTCGGCGACCCAGTTTCACCCCGAAAAGAGCGGCGACGCCGGCGCGGCGCTGCTGAACAACTGGGTCGACGCACTCTGACTAAGGTTGTTCTTCGTGCCTTTGATACTTCTGCCCGCGGTCGACGTGGTCGACGGCCGCGCCGTGCGGCTGGTGCAGGGGCAGGCGGGCAGCGAGACCGAGTACGGGTCGGCCCTCGACGCCGCGCTCGCCTGGCAGCGCGACGGCGCCGAGTGGATCCACCTGGTCGACCTCGACGCCGCATTCGGCCGCGGCGACAACCG
>NZ_DASQVQ010000030.1:0-6158 GCF_035640695.1 Mycobacterium sp. | reverse complement strand
GCCGGCGACCCTGAAACGTCGCTACTGCCCCGCGGCCTTCGGCAACTGGTAGCCCATTGGCCCCGGCGTGTAGTCGAGGTGCTCGAAAATCGGATCCTCGTCGTCGATTTCCAGCACCACCGCGCCGGGTCGACGCAGCCGCGACGGAACCAGGTCGAGCGCGCCGTCCTCGGTGTTCTCCACGCCGAGTCGCGACCGCGCCATCCGCTGCATGCGGCGCAGGCGCAGCCGCTGCTCGATGCGCGTCTGCCGGCGCAGATACACAAGGTACAGCAGTGTGAATGCCCCGATGATCCGGCACGCCCACCAGCCGGTCGGCCACGCGAAATAGCCCGCGATCGCCGAGGCAATCAACATCAATACCAGCGCCGTGACGAACCGCCTGCGGAACTTGTACTTGCGCGCGCTGGCCGCGGCGGCCGCCTCGGGATCGTATCGGCGTCGACGCGACGCAGTCGATGGCACCGTCGTTGGCGGATCGTCTGACGATGCCAAACCCGATGTGTCCTCGACGTATTCGTATTCGTCGTCGGTGCCCTCGGCCGCCTCCCCAGCGATAGCTTCGCTGGCTTCCTCGACGTCGTCCTCCGCTTCCTCGACGTCATCCTCCGCGTCCGCGACGTCATCCTCCGCGTCCGCGATGTGATCTTCCGCGTCCTCGACGTCATCCTCCACGTCGGGGACCGCGCTGACGACCGGTTCAGCCGGTGGTTCGGCTTCTGGCTCTTCCTCTACATCCCTGCGACCCACCAGCACGTCCCTGCGACCCACCGGCACATCCCTGCGACCCACCGGCACGTCCCTGCGACCCACCGGTTGATCCCTGCGACCCACCGGGAGCGCCGCCGAATCCTCGACAACGTCGACGTCGATGTAATTGGGCTCGGTGTCGGCGCTGTCGTCGATCGGGGCCAGCACGACCGACTTGATTCGCGGCGGCTCTTCGTCGTGCTCCTCATCGTCCAGCTCGTCGTCGCCATCTTCGGGCGCCTGCCAGTCGGGGTCGCTGCGGTGACCGGCTGCGGGGCCGCCCCGCTTCAGCCTGCGCGCGCTCGGGCCGCTGTTGAGCACCCGGGTGGCCAGCGCCACGTCGCTGGTACGGCGAACGGCGTCGCGCTTGCTGATCAGCATCGGAACCAACACGAACAGCCAGAGCACGACCAGCGATATCCACAGGAGTGATTGGGGGACGCTTGGCATATCGCGCTCCTTTCAGCGTCAGGCTGGGCCCTGGTCAGCGTCGCGGCGGACGAGGCGCGCCAGCAGGCGAACGAGGCGCGCCAGAGGCCCGGCCCTACAATTACACACCTGTAATTCGCGCCTGACAAGCATCAACGGTCACGCGAGTCACATTTGTAACACGTCTAGGACCAGCTGGCGTGCCCCGCCCGGATCAGCGTCGAGGTGACCGACCCGTACACCTCCTCGACGGTGATGGCGACGAGCAGGTGATCCCGCCACGCACCGTCGACGTCGAGGTAACGCCGCAGCAGTCCCTCTTCGCGGAACCCGACCTTCGCAAGCACCGCGCGACTGGCCGCGTTCTCGGGCCGCACCGTGGCCTCGACACGATGCAACCTGACCGGGCCGAAGCAATGGTCCAAGCCCAGCGCCAGCGCACCCGTGGCGACCCCGCCTCCGGTCGCGGCGCTCGCCACCCAGTAGCCGATCCACGCCGAACGCAGCGCACCGTGCGTGACGTTGCCGATCGTCAGCTGACCGCAGAATTGCCCGTCGAGTTCGATCGCGTAAGGCAGCATTCGTCCCTTGCGGGCTTCCGAGCGCAGTCCCGAGCACAGCGACGGCCACGCCGAAATGGAGTGTCGGACTTGCCAGTCCGCTTCGGCGCTGGGCTCCCACGACTCGAGGTGTCGGCGGTCGCCCAACCGGATGCGACTCCACTGCGCGGCGTCGCGCATACGTACCGGCCGTAGTCGCACCAAGCCCGCGGCGACTCGGATCGGGCCGACGGCCATCGGCCATCCGGGATGCACAGAAGACGACCGCCACAGGTTCACGGGCCCGGGAAACCTTTGTCACTCAGCCGCGTTGGGCCAGGAACGCGACGCTGACGATCTCGCCGGTGCGGATCTGCTCGCTGTCGCTGGGCACCGTTACGAGGCAGTTCGCCTCGGCCAGCGTGGCCAACAAGTGTGACGACGCACCGGGCGCGCCGAGGACCTGTACCAGATATTCACCGGTGTCCTGGTCGCGCATCAGCTGGCCGCGCAGGAATCCGCTGCGCCCGGGTACCGACGCGATGGGCGACAACGTGCGCGCCTCGATAATCCGGCGAAGCGGCTGACGCTTGCCCAGCGACAACCGGATCAGGGGCCGCACCATCACCTCGAACACCACCAGTGCGCTGACCGGATTGGCCGGCAGCAGGAACGTCGGCACGCGCTCCTTACCGAGCTGGCCGAAACCCTGCACCGAACCGGGATGCATCGCGACGCGGTCGACTTCCATTTCGCCCAACGTGGACAGCACCGAGCGGACCTGTTCTGCCGCCGCACCTCCGACCGCACCGGCGATGACGACAACCTCGGCCCGGTTCACCTGGCCCTCGACCACCTCGCGCAGTTCCTTGGGGTCGCTGCTGACGATGCCGACCCGCGTCACCTCGGCGCCCGCGTCGCGCCCGGCTGCCGCCAAGGCATACGAATTCACGTCATAGACCTGGCCGTTGCCGGGTGTGCGGGAGATGTCGACGAGTTCGCCGCCGATGCTCATCACCGACAGCCGGGGTCGCGGATGCACCAGCACGCGCTCGCGGCCCACCGCCGCCAGCAGCCCAACCTGGGCCGCGCCGATGATCGTGCCCGCGCGCACCGCGACATCGCCCGGTTGCACATCGTCGCCCGTGCGTCGCACATAGGCGCCCGTCGGCACGCTGCGCAACACCCTGATCTTGCTCTCGCCGCCGTCGGTCCAGCGCCGCGGCAGCACCGCGTCGGCCAGCGTCGGCATCGGCGCACCCGTCTGTATCCGCGCGGCCTGGCGGGGCTGCAGCCGGCTGGGCGTTCGCGCGCCCGCCTCGATGTCGCCCACGACCGGCAGCCTCACCTCGACGCCGATGGCGTCCGCCTCGTCAACATCGTCGTCATCGCTTGTGGCGCCGTTGGATTCAACGCCCGCGACGTCGACGCTGCGCACCGCGTAGCCGTCGATCGCGGCTTGGTCGAAGCCGGGCAGCGGATGTTCGGTGACCACTTCCTCGGCGCACATCAGGCCCTGCGCCTCGGCGATCGCCACACCGACCGGTCTTGGCGCGACCGCGGCCGCCATCACCCGAGCCTGCTGCTCCTCCACCGAACGCACAGCATGCCTTTCTGCCGTCGAACGTGGACCCGGCACGCACCTACTGCTCGGTCAAGCCCAACCGCGCTACCAACCAGCGCCGCAAGTCCGGGCCGTAATCATCACGATCCAGTGCCAAGTCAACCGCAGCCTTGAGGTAGCCGCCGGGATTTCCTAGGTCGTGTCGGGAGCCGCGATGCACGACGACGTGAACGGGATGGCCCTCGTCGATCAGCAGCGCAATCGCGTCGGTCAGTTGAATCTCACCGCCGGCGCCGCGCGAAACCCGGCGCAGGGCGCCGAAAACCGCGCGGTCCAACACGTAGCGGCCGGCCGCGGCGTACGGTGACGGCGCGTCCGCGGCCTTGGGTTTCTCCACCATGCCCTTGACCCGCAATACGTTCGGGTTCGCCGCGTCCGGCACCTTCTCGACGTCGAACACGCCGTAGGCGCTGATCTCGTCGGGGTCCACCTCGATTGCACACAACACCGTCCCGCCCCGCTTGGCGCGAACCTTGGACATCGTTTCCAGCACACCCGTGGGAAGCACAAGGTCGTCGGGCAGCAGCACCGCAACGGCGTCCTCGTCATCGGATAGCACCGGTTCGACACACGACACCGCGTGTCCGAGGCCAAGCGGCTCCGCCTGAACCACAGACTCCACCTTGATCAGCGCGGGGGCGCGGCGGACCTTCTCGAGGATGGCCTTCTTGCCGCGGGCCTCCAGCGTGCCCTCGAGCACCAGGTCTTCGACGAAGTGCGCGACGACGCCGTCCTTGCCTTCGGAGGTGACGATCACGAGCCGCTCGGCGCCGGCCTCCGCCGCTTCGGCGGCCACGAGCTCGATGCCAGGGGTGTCAACGACCGGCAGTAACTCCTTGGGCACGGTCTTCGTCGCAGGCAGGAAACGGGTGCCAAGACCGGCGGCAGGCACGATCGCGGTCCGTGGAATCGGGACCTCGGGCAGTGTCATCGTTCACACATTAACTGCAACGCCTCGCGGGTTCTGGTTGGAATGGCGGTAAAAACGCCGATACTGGATATCCCGTGAATTCCGCCGTGAAGCAACAGCTACGCGCCAAGGTGCTGGCGGCGCGAGCCGAAGTTGCTCCCGGTGTGCACAACGCCGAAGCGCGGGCGCTCTGTTCGCATGTGCCCTCGGTCGTGGAAGGCACTGCGACCGTGGCCGCGTACGTGCCGGTCGGATCGGAACCCGGTTCGTCGGAGCTGCTCGATGCGTTGCTGGAGGCCTGCGATCGGGTGTTGCTGCCGGTCGCCCGCGTGGCCGACGACGACACGCCGTTGCCGCTGCGGTGGGGCGAATATCGGCCTGGGGAACTTGTTGCCGCGCCGTTTGGCCTGATCGAACCACCGGAACCGTGGCTGCCGCCGTCGGCGATGGGGTCGGCCGAGGTGTTGCTGGTGCCGGCGCTGGCAGTTGACCGGCATGGGGTGCGGCTCGGGCGGGGCGCCGGCTTCTACGACCGGTCGCTGCACTTTCGGGCACCCTCAGCGAGGTTGGTCGCGGTAGTGCGCGACGACGAGCTGGTCGACGAGCTGCCCGTTGAACCGCACGACGTAGCGATGACGCACGCGTTGACTCCAAGTTTCGGGCTCGTCGCACTGTCGAATGGGTCATAGCCGGGAATGAAGAGTGGCTGTCTGGCACTTGTAACGGTAGAGTGCTAACGAGCTTGTCTAACGGAGGTTTCCTGTGCCGACCTACTCCTACGCGTGTACCGAATGTGGCAATCGGTTCGACGCGGTGCAGGCGTTCACCGACGACCCGTTAACGACGTGCCCGCAGTGCACCGGCCGGTTGCGCAAGTTGTTCAACTCCGTCGGCATTGTCTTCAAGGGCAGCGGGTTCTACCGCACCGACAGCCGTGCACCGTCCAACGGCGCCGTCGCCGGCGATAAGGCCGAGTCGAAGACCAACGGCAAGTCGGACTCGAACGGAAAGTCGGAGTCGAACGGCAAGTCGGCGTCAAGCACGCCGGCAGCCGCGCCGGCCGCAGCGTCGAGTTGACACCGAGTAATCCCAAGCGCGGCATCTGACCGAATGGGCTGTGTTGGTGGTGCTGCGCGTACGCACGGCACGCACCGTCGCCGGTACCGGTCTTAGTTGAAACGGTCTCGCTCAGGTTTGATGAACTATGTTCGCCTCATGAATTCGTGAGCGAGCAGAGGAGGACCGTCACATGTTGAAGGGCTTCAAGGACTTTCTGGCGCGCGGCAACATCGTTGATCTCTCGGTTGCGGTCGTCATCGGCACGGCATTCACCGGATTGGTGACTAGATTTACCGACAGCATCATCCAGCCGTTGATCAACCGGGTCGGCGCGGGCGGCGAATCGCACTACGGCATCTTGCGGTTCGGCATCGGTGGCGGGCAGACCATTGACCTCAACATCCTGTTGTCCGCGATCATCAATTTCGTCCTCGTGGCCGCGGTGGTGTATTTCGTTGTGGTGCTGCCTTATAACAGGCTCCGTAAGCGTGGTGAGGTGGAGCAGGCGCAGGATACCGAGCTCAGCTTGTTGACCGAGATCCGCGACATCTTGTCGGCCAACGGTCAGGTGTCCGGCCGGCACACGACGGATGCCGGCACGGGGCCGAGCCCAGACACCGCGAAGACGACGAGCGCCGACAAGACCTGACGCACACGTGAAAATCAGCCCCCGGTTCATACCCGGGGGCTGATTTGCCTTGGGGTTTTTAGTTCATGTTCCAGGGCTCGCCGTAGGTGGTGACGCTGTCACCGTCCTTGGAGATCAGCCTGGCGAACGGACGCAGCAGCACACCGCCGGCCGCGCCGGTAACGGTCCCATGCGCGTTGGAAACCGCCACACCCCCGT
>NZ_DASQVQ010000029.1:0-28675 GCF_035640695.1 Mycobacterium sp. | reverse complement strand
GGCGTCGAGCGCGATCACCAGAAAGCCCAGTCCGGCGATCCGGCTCAACATGCGCAGATACGCCCGCCGGCTCAGCGCCAGGCCGTGCATGAACACCAGCGGCACGCCGCGGCCACCGACCGATACGCCCACCTCGTGGCCGTCGTCGAGCTCCAGCAGGTGGTGCTTCAGCCGGATCCGCGGTTCGGTTTCGGCGGGCGGTGTCACCAGGGTGTCGGTCATGGCTCCTCGCTAGCGCATCTACCTAATACCCGAACATCATGGAACGAACCTCGCACGGCATGCGAGCGCCAACACTGTGGCATTGACTACTCTTCGCGGCTAGTGTGACCCGGGACCATTTTCCCACGTCAACGCGACATGGTCGGCGGTGCCGCAAATCCGCAGGCCGAGTTAGTCGAGGGGCGATATCACCAGGGCAGGGCGCGGGAAACGCCACCTGGCGCTGGACTCGTCGAGGCCATCATCGATCTCGGCGGCGACCTCCTTGAGCTCGGTCGCGTCGCCCACCACGTTGAGCTCGGTCGCGTCGGCGACCGCGGCCAGGCTCAGCCGGGTCAGGATCACCCCGTCGTCGCGACGGATCTGCGCCATCTGCCCAACCAGCGCGTCGATGGCCGCCGGGTCGAGGCGACCTCGCAGACCTATCAAGGTGAGCGGTTTGTAGGTGGCGATGGCGGTAACGGTGTCTTCACCGCGATCTGTTGTCATGTCGGCCAGAACGAGTTGGGGCCATTCGACATACGCCGCCACGGTCGCAACTGTCTCTGGGACACCCACGACCAGCTGTCCGGCCCGCAATGCCACGGCATGCCGGATTGTTCGCTCGCCGACCCCGTCGCAGTGCACGACCATTTGCGCCGGCCGAACACCGGCCGACACGGCCAGCGCAAGATCCTCGTCCGATCCCACCCCGACGGTCAGCCGGTGACCCCTGACCCACTGCGGCGCGCCGGGAACCGTCAAATATTTCGCCGGGTACGTCAGTTCGGCCTGCTTGAACGCCTTGCGGTACAACGAGCACAGGTGCAGCGGGCCGTCCGTGTCGGGGACGGTGCGGACCAAATCGAACAGAGTCATCGAACCGGCTTTCGGACGGGCCGTCGTTGCCGCGGCTTATACGGCTTATACATCGATGACTACGCGGGCCAATGCGTGCCGACGCGTCGCCTAGCGCTTCCTTGACGGTCCAGACCCGAACCTTGACGCGATGTTTACGACCGGCCCCGGTTACGCCGCCGCGGGCCTTGCGACGATTGAACCGGTCGACACCAGCACCCTGGGCCGGGGATACCGCATTACCTCGCACCCATCATCGACGGCTTCGTCGATGCCGACCAGAAGCTGGCGCAATTCCATGCCCCAGTCGCCGCAATCGAGGCCGAGCCGCGTCAGCACCAGCCCGTGCCGACAGCGCAGATGCGCCATCTCGCCGACCATGTTGCCGATCGCGGCGGGACAGCTGATCGACGCATGCTCATCCATCCCCACCTTGACGTGCAGCCCATGCAGCTCGAGGTGGCGATGGTCGAGAACCACCCCTACCGCCTGATCGGCGTCGCGGGTCGCGAACGGGAAACCGAAGGAGGCGGGAGCGTCCGGGGCGCTCGGGTCGGTCATCCGAACCAGCAGACCCTGAGTCCGCCGATCGACGCACGCGGCAACGAATTCGATCTGTGCGATGGAGCCCACGATCACACGGCCAACGCCGAGGTTGACCGCACGTCGAAGCTCGGCATCGCACAACACGTCGGCGTGCACCACCATCCGGGATGGGGTTATCCCGTTCGCGATCGCGATAGCGAGTTCTTCGCTGGTATGCACGTCGATCGCCGCACGCTGTTGCCGGGCCCATCTCGCCAGCCGATGGTCCCGCAACGTCCTCGCCGGTAAGGCAAGCTCGGTCATCGGAAAGGACTTGCGCAACAAGTCATAGCGTCGCAACGTGTACTGCGAAACCGGATGCCGTGGTCTTGCGCCGGGTCGGATCAACGGATCGATGGCACCGCCCGAGCCCTGAATCGCTGCCCGGCGAGTGATCCCCGTGTCATAGCGCCGTAGCGCGGCGTCAAACCGCGGTTTCATACCGGCAAGCACCGAGAGAAAAATTGCGGACAACTCACTCAACACCTTTTTCGTGTGCCGAGCCCCGACCTCGCGTCGGGGACCAACCGATCCAGAGTTACGCGCGCGCAACGAGGTTGGCCAGCGCCCTAGCGCTCCCTTGACGGCCGGGCTCAGTTCCTTAACGAACCTCTTACGTCACCGCACGGCGTCGGCGACTGGGCCCAGAGCCATCGCGGGCAGGTACTCCAGCCCCACTATGAGCAACGTGGCACCGGCGATCAGGGCCACGAACGTCGGCTTGTAAGTTCGCAGCGTTCCCGCGGTCACCACGCCTTGTCGTTGAACCGCGAACGTACCCGCGATCGCCAGCGCGGCGATGATCGGGAGAAATCGCCCTACCACCATCGCCAGCGCCAACGCCACGTTGTACCACGTCGTGTTGCCGCTGAATCCGGCGAACGCGCTGCCGTTGTTGGCCGCCGAACTGGTGAACGCGTACAGCACCTCGGAGAGCCCGTGCGGCCCGGGGTTGAGCATGGCAGCCCGTTGAGCGGGCAGCGCCATCGCCACGGCCGTCCCGATCAGGACCGCGGCCGGCAGGGCCAGGATGTAAAGGCTGACCAGCTTCATGTGGCGCGCCTGCAGCCGTTTCTGGAGGTACTCCGGCGTCGTGCCGACCATCAGGCCGCCGAGGAAAACCGCCAGCAGCGCCATCATCACCAGGCCGTAAAGTCCGCTGCCGGCACCGCCTGGCGCCACTTCGCCCAGCATCATGTTCAACATCAGCACCGCACCCCCGGCGCCGACGAAACTGTCGTACGACGAGTTGGCCGCACCGTCCGCGCTTGCGGTAGCGACCTGGCCGAATAGGGCGCTGCCGGGCACCCCGAACCGAGTCTCGGTACCCTCGGCGGGAGCTCCGATGGCGTGGACGACCGTACCGTGCGCCACCGAGGTCGCGACGACAATGGCGACAATCCCGATCACGAACAGCACCGCGGCCGCGGCGAACAACGCCCAACCCTGCTTTCTGTCGCCGACCAAAACACCGAAGGTGCGGATGAACGCGACCGGAATCAACAGCATTGCAACAATTTCCACGACGTTGGTGAATGGCGTCGGGTTTTCGAACGGATGGGCGCTGTTGACGTTGAATGCCCCGCCGCCGTCGCCGGACATGAGCTTGATGGACTCCCACGGCGCCACCGGACCGCCGAGGATCGTCTGTTGACCACCAGCGACGGCCGAAACAGTCTGTGCACCATTGAAATTCGAGATAACCCCGAACGCCAAGAGGATGACCGCGACGATCACCGAGAGCGGAATCAATATCCGCACCACGCTGCGTATCAAGTCGACCCAGAAGTTGCCCAGTGTTGAGATCTGACGTGCAATCAGCCCCCGGATCAACGCAACGGCGACACACATTCCGACCGCGGCGCTCGCGAATGCCTGGACCCCGAGACCGACGGCCAACCCGACGTGTCCGAGCGTCGACTCTCCGGGATAGTTCTGCCAACTGGTGTTGGTGACAAAGGAGATCGCGGTGTTGAAGGCCAGCGCCGGCGTCATGCCCTTGTGGCCCCAAGGCTCCGGCAACAGCGTCTGGACCAGCAAAATCACGTACAGAAGCAGCACGCCGATCGCCGAGAACGCCAGGAGCGCGGTGGCGTATTTCGTCCACCGCTGCCGATCATCGGGCTGCGCGCCGATGAGTCGGTACATCAGACTCTCGACCCGCCAGTGCGCGGTGTCGGTGTACACCCGGGCCATGTAGTTGCCCAGTGGTACATGCAGGACCAGGACGAGCACCACGACGGCGAGAACCTGCAGCCAGGCTGCCGTCGTCCACTGCGATGAATGGTCGATGGAAACGACTCCCCTCGGCTCGGCGGGACACGCTGAGCCAACGCTAGGACGCCCAAAGCGAATGCAACTTCTGGTTGCGTAATCCCTACGTGATTCCTACGTGAAGCCGCGGGCCGTTAACGTAACCTTGACAAACAACCTCCAGGTCACCAGCCGTCGCCCGGTGCAGGCGCACAAACGCCGTAAAGGTGGCCGCCGTGACCGTAAAGAAACCATCAACGACCGATTCGCCGCGCGTCGCCGGGCCTAGTTTTTTGTTGGTTTCGGTTTAGTCCTTCATAGGGGGCACAGCGGACCCGTCGAATGGAGACGAAGTGGGTGTCTTGGTGTATATCGTGCTGACGGTGGCGATCTTCGCCCTGCTCGGCCTGGTGGTGAAGTTGGTCGAGGGCCTGTGAGCTACGAAAACATCGTTGGACTTGCGCTGGCCGTCCTTTTGGCGCTGTTCCTCTTCGCGGCCCTGCTGTTTCCGGAGAGGTTCTAGTGACTACTACAGCAGCGGGCGTTGTTTTCCTCACAGTGCTCGTCGTCGCGCTGGCCGTCGTGCACGTTCCGTTCGGCGACTACATGTACCGGGTCTACAGCTCCGACAAGCATTCTCGTGCGGAGCGGTGGATCTACCGCGCGATCGGTGCCGACCCCAAGTCGGAACAGACGTGGGGCGCGTACGCGCGCAGCATGCTGGCGTTCTCCGCGATCAGCATCCTGTTCCTGCTCATATTCCAGCTGGTTCAGAGCAAACTGCCGCTGCATTTGCATGATCCCGCGACGCCGATGACACCCGCCCTGGCCTGGAACACCGCGGTCAGCTTCGTCACGAATACCAACTGGCAGGCCTATTCGGGTGAGTCGACGCAGGGCCATCTGGTGCAGATGGCCGGCCTGGCGGTGCAGAACTTCGTGTCGGCCGCGGTGGGCATCGCCGTCGCGATCGCCCTGGTGCGTGGTTTCGCCCGCAGGCACACCGGCCAGCTCGGCAACTTCTGGGTGGATCTGGTCCGCGGCACGATCCGCATCCTGCTGCCGATCTCCGTGGTCGCCGCGATCCTGCTGATTGCCGGCGGCGCGATCCAGAACTTCCACCTGCACGACCAGGTCGCCAACACTCTGGCCGGAGCGCCGCAGACCATCACCGGCGGGCCCGTCGCCAGCCAGGAAGCCATCAAGGAGATCGGCACCAACGGCGGCGGCTTCTACAACGCGAACTCCGCGCACCCGTTCGAGAACCCCACCACGTGGACGAACTGGCTGGAGATCTTCCTGCTGCTGGTGATCAGCTTCTCGCTGCCCCGCACGTTCGGGCGCATGGTCGGCAGCAAGAAACAGGGTTTTGCGATCGCGGCGGTCATGGCGACGTTGGCGCTCATCAGCGTCAGTTTCATGAGCTGGTTCCAGTTGCAGCACCACGGCACGGTGCCGACCGCGGTCGGTGCGGCGATGGAGGGTGTCGAGCAGCGGTTCGGCGTCGCGAACTCCGCGGTGTTCGCCGATGCGACAACGCTGACCTCGACCGGTGCAGTCGACTCGTTCCACGACTCCTACACCAGCCTGGGCGGGTTGATCACGCTATTCAATATGCAGCTCGGCGAAGTCGCGCCCGGCGGCACCGGTTCCGGCCTGTACGGGATGCTCATCCTCGCGGTGATCACGGTATTCATCGCAGGTCTGATGGTCGGTCGCACACCCGAATACCTCGGCAAGAAGATCAACCCTCGCGAGATCAAGCTCGCCTCGGCCTATTTCCTCATCACGCCGTTGATCGCTCTCACCGGTGCGGCGATCGCGATGGCGCTGCCCGGTGAACGTGCCGGAATGCTCAACACTGGCCCGCACGGGCTGTCCGAAGTCTTGTACGCGTTCACCTCGGCGGCAAACAACAACGGCTCGGCTTTCGCCGGCATCAGCGTGAACACCGTCTGGTACAACGCGGCACTCGGTCTCGCGATGGTATTCGGCCGATTCCTGCCGATGGTGCTGGTTCTCGCGTTGGCCGGTTCGCTTGCCAAGCAAGGCACGACGCCGCAGTCAATCGGAACCCTGCCCACACATCGACCGCAGTTCGTCGGAATGGTGGCCGGCGTGACGCTCATCCTGGTCGCCCTCACCTTCCTGCCCATGCTTGCCCTCGGGCCCCTTGCCGAAGGGATTCACTAAATGTCCACTGACACCATCGATTCGACGGTGACGCCGCCGGAGAACGCGAACGCGCCCAAACGGGTCCAGGGCGGTCTGCTCGACCCGAAGATGTTGTGGAAGTCAACGCCCGGTGCGCTGCGGAAGCTCGATCCGCGCACGCTGTGGCGCAATCCGGTGATGTTCATCGTCGAGATCGGCGCACTCTGGTCGACGGTGCTGGCGGTCATCAGCCCCTCCTGGTTCGGCTGGCTGACCGTGGTGTGGTTGTGGCTGACCGCGATCTTCGCCAACCTGGCCGAGGCGGTCGCCGAGGGCCGCGGCAAGGCTCAGGCGGAGACGCTCCGCAAGACCAAGGCCGACACCATGGCCCGTCGTCTCACCGGATGGAGTCCGCAGACCCCTGGCAAAGAGGAAGAGATCGCCGCGCCACTGCTCAAGCAGGGCGACATCGTCGTGGTCGAGGCCGGTCAGGTGATTCCCGGTGACGGCGACGTGGTGGAAGGCATTGCGTCGGTCGACGAATCGGCCATCACCGGCGAGTCGGCCCCGGTGATCAGGGAGTCCGGCGGCGACCGCTCAGCGGTGACCGGTGGCACCACGGTGTTGTCGGACCGGATCATCGTGGAGATCACCCAGAAGCCGGGAGAAAGCTTCATCGACCGGATGATCGCACTCGTCGAGGGGGCTAACCGGCAGAAGACGCCGAACGAGATCGCGCTGAACATCCTGCTTGCTGCCCTGACGATTATCTTCGTGTTCGCGGTCGCAACGCTGCAGCCGCTGGCGATCTACTCGAAGTCTAACAACCCGGGCGTTCCAGACACGTTGGCGCTCACCAGCAATGGCGTGACCGGGATTGTCATGGTCGCGCTGCTGGTCTGCCTGATTCCGACCACGATCGGCGCGCTGCTTTCGGCCATCGGCATCGCGGGCATGGACCGGCTCGTGCAGCGCAACGTGCTCGCGATGTCGGGCCGCGCCGTCGAGGCCGCCGGCGACGTGAACACGTTGCTGCTGGACAAGACCGGCACCATCACACTCGGCAATCGGCAGGCGTCGGGGTTTATTCCGGTGGGTGGCGTCACACCGGACGCGCTTGCTGACGCCGCGCAGTTGTCCAGCCTGGCCGACGAAACACCCGAGGGCCGTTCGGTCGTCGTCTTCGCAAAGCAGCAGTATGGGCTTCGGGCCCGCACGCCCGGTGAACTGTCGCATGCGCAATGGGTGGAGTTCACCGCGGCCACCCGCATGTCGGGCGTCAACCTCGGAAACGGCCACCTGCTGCGCAAGGGCGCGGCCAACTCCGTTGCCGAATGGGTCCGCACCCACGGCGGAACGGTTCCGGGCGAGCTCGGCGACATCGTCGACGGGATCTCCGCGGCCGGCGGCACCCCGCTGGTGGTCGGCGAGGTCATCGACAGCAAGGCGTCGGTGCTCGGGGTCATCCACCTCAAGGACGTCGTCAAGCAAGGCATGCGGGAACGGTTCGATGCAATGCGCCGCATGGGCATTCGAACGGTGATGATCACCGGCGATAACCCGTTGACCGCCAAGGCCATCGCCGACGAGGCAGGCGTCGACGACTTCCTCGCCGAGGCCACCCCCGAAGACAAGCTGGCGTTGATCAAGCGCGAGCAGGAGGGCGGCAAGCTCGTCGCGATGACCGGCGACGGCACAAACGACGCACCCGCGCTCGCTCAGGCCGACGTCGGCGTGGCGATGAACACCGGCACGTCGGCGGCCAAAGAGGCCGGAAACATGGTCGATCTCGACTCGGACCCCACGAAGTTGATCGAGATCGTCGAGATCGGCAAGCAGTTGCTGATCACGCGCGGCGCATTGACGACGTTCTCCATCGCCAACGACATCGCGAAGTATTTCGCGATCATTCCGGCGATGTTCGTCGCAATGTTCCCCGGCCTGGATGTGCTGAACCTGATGCGGCTGCACAGCCCGCAGTCGGCGATCCTGTCGGCGGTGATCTTCAACGCGATCATCATCGTCATGCTGATCCCGTTGGCACTGCGTGGTGTTCGTTACACGCCGAGCAGCGCGTCGAAGCTGTTGTCACGCAACCTCTATGTCTACGGCCTCGGCGGCATCATCGCGCCGTTCATCGGGATCAAGCTCATCGACCTCGTCATCCAATTCCTACCGGGGATGTGACATGAAATTCTCGAATTTGATTCGCCAACACTGGGCCGCGTTCCGCGCCCTGCTCGTGTTGACGGTGATCACCGGTATCGCCTACCCGATCTTCATCTGGCTGGTGGCGCAGACACCGGGGCTGCACGACAACGCCAATGGTTCGATCATTCATGTCGACGGAAAGCCCGTCGGCAGCAGACTGATCGGCCAGTCGTTCACCGACTCCAACGGCAACCCGCTGCCGCAGTACTTCCAGAGCCGCCCCTCGGCGGCCGGTAACGGGTACGACCCGACGGCGACCGGCGCGAGCAACCTCGGGCCGGAAAGCATCGTCGACACCGCCGACAAGAAGAGCCTGCTGACCGAGGTGTGCTCGCGCAGCGCCGCGATCGGAAAGCTCGAGGGCGTGGACGGGTCACGCCCGTTCTGCACCGGTGACGGCGTCGGCGCGGTGCTGTCGGTGATCGGGCCGCGGGACGCGTCCGGCAACGTCGTTCATCCCACCCGCGTGATAAGCGTCAACGAGCCGTGCGCGACGACCCGGACGCCGTTCCTGAACTCCTATGAGGGAGCCCGCGTCGAGTGCGCTCGCGACGGTGAGGACTACTCGATCGGTCAGATCGTGCCGATCCGCGGCGCCGCCCCGGCGCAGCCGGCGGTCCCCGCGGATGCCGTTACCGCAAGTGGCAGCGGTTTGGATCCGCACATCTCGGTGGCGTACGCCGATCTGCAGATTCCACGCATCGCCAAGACCCGCGGCATCAACCAGGACCAGGTGCGCCAGGCGGTCCATGACAACCAGGACGGGCGGGTGCTCGGCTTTATGGGTGAGGCAAGCGTCAACGTGTTGCAGCTGAACATCGAACTCGACCAGAAGTACCCGGTGAAGACCTGATATTCGGGGTGGATGATGAAGGGGTGACGACTGCGGACCAGCCGGTTGCCCACAGACCGGACTACAAAAAGAAGCGCGGCGAGCTGAGAATTTACCTCGGCGCGGCGCCGGGCGTGGGCAAAACCTACGCGATGTTGGGCGAGGCGCATCGCAGGCTCGAGCGTGGCACCGACGTGGTTGGCGCTGTGGTGGAGACGCACGGCCGCAAGAAGACCGCTGATCTGCTCGAGGGCATCGAGATGGTCCCACCGCTCTGCATCGAATATCGCGGCCGCCGCTTCCCCGAGCTCGACGTGGCGGCGGTGCTGCGACGCCAACCTCAGGTTGTACTGGTCGACGAACTTGCCCACACCAATACGCCCGGCAGCAAGAACCCGAAACGCTGGCAGGACGTCGAGGAACTTCTTGACGCAGGCATCACCGTGATCTCGACGGTCAACGTGCAGCACCTCGAGAGCCTCAACGACGTCGTCACGCAGATCACCGGAATCGAGCAGCACGAGAAGGTACCCGACGAAGTCGTCCGCGCGGCCGACCAGATCGAGCTCGTCGACATCACCCCGGAGGCGTTGCAGCGCAGGCTTTCTCATGGCAACGTGTACGCGCCCGAGCGCGTCGACGCGGCGATGAGCAATTACTTCCGCAAGGGCAATTTGACCGCGCTGCGCGAGCTCGCACTGCTGTGGCTGGCCGACCAGGTCGACGCGGCGTTGGCCAAATACCGTGAAGAGAAAAAAATTACCGCCACCTGGGAGGCCCGCGAGCGTGTCGTCGTCGCGGTGACCGGCGGCCGGGAGTCGGAAACGCTGGTGCGGCGTGCCTCCCGCATCGCGTCGAAGTCGAGCGCCGAACTGATGGTGGTGCATGTCGTTCGCGGCGATGGGCTCTCGGGCGTGTCCGCGCCCCAGATGGGCAAGGTGCGCGAGCTGGCGACGAGCCTGGGCGCGACCGTGCACACCGTGGTCGGCGACGATGTGCCCACCGCGCTATTGGACTTCGCGCGCGAAATGAACGCGACTCAGCTTGTCGTCGGCACGTCGCGGCGGTCGCGCTGGGCGCGGCTGTTCGACGAGGGCATCGGCGCCGCAGTGGTCCAGCAGTCCCGCAAGATCGACGTGCACATGGTGACCCACGGGGAAGCCCGCCGGGCCTTCGGGTGGTCGCGGATCTCGCCGCGCCAACAGCACCTGGTGTCCTGGTTGGCCGCGATCGCCGTGCCGTCGGCGATCTGCGCGGTGACCGTGGCGTGGCTCGATTCTTTCATGGGCATCGGCGGCGAAAGCGCGTTGTTCTTCGTCGGCGTGCTGGTCGTGGCGCTGCTGGGCGGTGTCGCCCCGGCGGCGCTGTCGGCCTTGCTGTCCGGGCTGTTGTTGAACTACTTCCTGACCGAGCCGCGGTATACGTTCACGATCGCCGAACCCGACGCGGCGGTCACCGAATTGGTGCTTCTCGCCGTCGCCGTGGCTGTGGCCGCGTTGGTCGACGCGGCGGCCAAGCGCACCCGCGAGGCCAGGCGCGCGTCCCAAGAGGCCGAGCTGCTGGCGCTGTTCGCCGGATCGGTGTTGCGCGGCGCCGACCTCGACACCCTGCTCGAGCGGGTACGAGAAACGTATTCCCAACGCGCCGTGAGCATGTTGAGGGTCCGCGACGGTGAATCGGAGCATGGTGAGATCGTCGCGTGCGTCGGAAAAGACCCGTGCGTCAACGTCGACTCCGCCGACACCGCCATCGAAGTCGGCGACGACGAATTCTGGATGCTGATGGCGGGGCGAAAACTACCCGCGCGTGACCGCAGAGTGCTCACGCCAGTCGCGAAGCAAGCGGCCGGCCTGGTCAAACAGCGTGAGCTGGCCGAGGAGGCCAGCAAGGCCGAGGCGATCGCGCAGGCCGACGAGTTGCGTCGATCCCTGCTGTCGGCGGTCAGCCACGACCTGCGCACACCGCTGGCCGCCGCGAAGGCGGCGGTGTCGAGCCTGCGCAGCGATGATGTCGGGTTCTCCCCGGAGGACACCGCCGAACTGCTCGCGACCATCGAGGAGTCGATCGACCAGCTGACCAGTCTGGTCGGCAACCTACTCGACTCGTCGCGACTGGCCGCCGGCGTGGTGCGGCCGGAGCTGCGCCGGGTGTACCTCGAGGAGGTCGTGCCACGGGCGATCCTTGCCATCAGCAAGGGCACCGCCGGCTATCGCCGCGCCGGGTTGGACCGGGTCAAGGTTGAGGTCGGCGACGCGGTCGCGATGGCAGACGCCGGACTTCTCGAGCGGGTGCTGGCTAATCTCCTCGACAACGCGCTGCGGTACGCGCCCGACAGCGTGATCCGCGTCTATGCCGGGCGGGTCGGCGATCGGGTCCTGATCAACGTCGCCGACGAAGGCCCGGGCATCCCTCGCGGCACCGAGGAGCAGATCTTCGAGCCCTTCCAGCGGATGGGCGACCATGACAACAGAATCGGTGTGGGCCTCGGGTTGTCGGTTGCAAAAGGATTCGTCGAGGCAATGGGCGGAACCATTTCCGCCACCGACACCCCGGGGGGCGGCCTCACCGTCGTCATCGATTTGGCCGCGCCGAAGGAGGACGAGCGGCCGTGACGCGGGTGCTGGTTATCGACGACGAGCCGCAGATCTTGCGGGCATTGCGAATCAATCTGACGGTGCGTGGTTACGAGGTGACCACCGCGGCGACCGGGGCGGGCGCGCTGCGCGCGGCGGCGGAGAATCGACCGGACGTGATCGTGCTGGATCTCGGTCTGCCCGACATGTCCGGCATCGAGGTGCTCGCCGGCCTGCGCGGCTGGCTCACCGCGCCGGTGATCGTGCTGTCGGCGCGGATCGACTCCACCGACAAGGTGCAGGCGCTGGACGCCGGCGCCGACGACTACGTGACCAAACCCTTTGGCATGGACGAGTTTCTGGCCCGGCTACGCGCGGCCGTCCGGCGCGCGGCCACGACCGACGATGACGAACCGGTCATCGAAACGGCGTCCTTCACAGTGGATTTGACGGCTAAGAAGGTCACCAAGAACGGCAACGAGGTGCACCTGACGCCGACCGAGTGGGGCATGCTCGAAATGCTGGTGCGCAACCGCGGCAAGCTCGTCGGGCGAGAGGAGCTGCTCAAGGAGGTGTGGGGCCCGGCGTACGCCAAAGAGACCCATTATCTGCGGGTTTACCTCGCGCAATTGCGCCGCAAGCTCGAGGAAGACCCATCTCATCCCAAGCACCTGCTTACTGAAGCGGGTATGGGATACCGCTTCCAGGAATAACGCTCGGCGTCCGCTGCTTCCTCAGTCGTCGCGGCATTCGACGACGTCGTAGCCGTCCTCCGCGTACTGCGCCCGGATCACCTTCTTGTCGAACTTGCCCACGCTGGTGCGCGGGACCTGGTCGATGAAGGTCCACCGCTCGGGCAGCCACCAGCGGACCACCCTGTCGCGAAGATAGTTACGCAACTCGGCGGCGGTAACCTCGGCCTGCTCCTTGAGCACCACCGCGACCAGCGGCCGTTCCTGCCAGCGGTCATCGGGCACCCCGACCACCGCGGCCTCCAGCACCGCCGGGTGATCCATGATGTGGTTTTCCAGCTCCACCGAGGAAATCCATTCGCCGCCGGACTTGATTACGTCCTTCGCGCGGTCGGTCAGCGTGACGTAGCCGCGAGCATCGACCTTGCCGACGTCGCCGGTGGACAACCACCCGTCGGCGAACTTTGCGCTGTCGCGCCCGCCGTAGTAACCGCCGGTGACCCACGGACCGCGCACCTCCAACTCCCCCACCGACTTTCCGTCGTTGGGTAATACGTTGCCCTCGTCGTCGACGACACGCATTTCCACTCCGAACATCGGACGGCCCGCGGTGCGCCGCCACGTCCATTCATCCTCGCCCTTGGTGCCCTCGGGTGGCCGCGCCAGTGATGCCAGCGGCGACGTTTCGGTCATGCCCCACAACTGCATCAGCGTCACACCGAACTTGTCCTGGTATGTGCGCATCAGCGATTCGGGAACGGCCGAGCCGCCGCACAGAAGCAGCCTAAGCGACGAAATGTCGCGCGCTGGATCGGATTCCAGACAATGCAGGACGTCGTTCCAGATCGTCGGGACACCGGCGGCCAACGTCACCCGCCGCTTCTCGATCATGTCGAGGATCCGATCGCCCTGCAGATAGCGGTTGGGCAGCACGATGTCGGCGCCGGCAACCAGGGCGGCCACCGCCAGGCCCCATCCGTTGGCGTGGAACATCGGCACGCACGGCAGCACCCGATCGCGCTCGCACAGCGTCATCCCGTTGGTGCTGCACACCGCGGTGCTGTGCAGGTACGTCGATCGGTGGCTGTACACCACACCCTTCGGGTTGCCGGTGGTGCCGCTGGTGTAACACATTGCCGCCGCGGACTTTTCGTCGACATCGGGCCAGGAGTACTCGGTGCGCTCGCCGCCGAGCAGCTCCTCGTAGCGGACCACGTCCTTGCCGGCAGCAGCGAGGATGTCGATATCGCCGTCGCCGACGGCGATGACGGTGTGCACCGTCGGCATCTGTGGCAGCACGTCGGCCAGTTGGTCGGCCAGCGACAAGTCGACCAGGATGACGCGGTCCTCCGCGTCGTTGGCGACGAACGCGATCTGCTCGGCCGCCAGCCGGATGTTGAGCGTGTGCAGCACCGCACCCATACACGGCGCCGCGAAGTAGGTCTCCAGGTGTTCCTGCGTGTTCCACAAGAACGTGGCGACACGGTCGTCGCCGCTGACGCCGACGCGGCGCAGCCCGTTCGCCAGCTGTGCCGCTCGGGACCCCAACTGCCCGAACGTGATATCGCGGAAACCGCCGTCTGTCGCAGTCATCACCATCCGGTCGGCGTGAATCGTGCTGCCGTACCGCAGGATCGACGTCACGGTCAGTGGGAAATCCATCATCGTGGTCTGCATCGGTCTACCTCAGTCGTGACACAACAGGACGTCGTAGGCGCCGTCGGCGTACAGCGCGCGGATCACCTTCTTGTCGAACTTGCCGACACTGGTGCGCGGCACCTCGTCGACAAACGTCCACCGCTCCGGCAGCCACCATCGCGCCGTGCGTTCGCTCAAGAACTTGCGCAGGTCGGCCGGGGTCACCTCGACGTCCTTGTCGATGACGACCGCCGCCAGCGGCCGTTCCTGCCATCGGTCGTCGGGCACCGCCACAACACAAGCCTCCACGACGGCGGGGTGCTCCATGATGGCGTTCTCCAGCTCGACCGACGAAACCCACTCCCCGCCGGACTTGATCACGTCCTTGGCGCGGTCGGTCAGCGTGACGAAGCCGCGCGAGTCCATTCGGCCGACGTCTCCGGTACGCAGCCACCCGTCCTGGAACTTCGACGGGTCGGCGTCTTGGTAGTACGAGGCCGTCACCCATGCTCCCCGGACCTCCAGCTCCCCCACGGACTGGCCGTCGTTGGGCAGCACATTCCCGTCGTCGTCGACGATGCGAGCCTCGACGCCGCCGATCGGGCGCCCGGCAGTGTTGCGCAGTGGCCAGTATTCCTCATCGGGGATGTCCCGTGGCGGCCACGCCACGGTTGCCAGTGGGGAGGTTTCCGTCATCCCCCACGCCTGGCGGATCGGCACGCCGTAACGTTCCTCGAACTCCTTCATCAGCGCGAGCGGCACCGCCGAGCCGCCGCATGGGACAAGGCGCAGCGACGAGATGTCGCGTTCCGGGTGGTCGTGCAGGTAATGCAGGACGTCGTTCCAGATCGTCGGCACGGCCCCGGCAATCGTTGGCTTGCGCTGCTCAATCATGTCGACGAGCCGGTCGGCTTGCAGAAAGCGGTCGGGCATCAGCAGGTCGGCACCGGCCATCACCGCCGCGTACGGCAGTCCCCAGGCGTTGGCATGAAACATCGGCACGATCGGCAAGACACGATCGCCGGCCATCACGGCCACCGCGTTCGCGCCGCAGACGGATATCGAATGCAGATACGTCGATCGGTGGCTGTAGGCGACGCCCTTCGGGTTGCCGGTCGTGCCGCTGGTGTAACACATTGCCGCCGCGGACTTTTCGTCCAGCTCAGGCCAGTCGTACTCGGACGACTGGCTGCCGATGAGCTCGTCGTATCGCACCACCGTTTTCCCGGACGCGGTCAACGGGTCAAGATCACCCTGGCCGACCGCGACCACGCTGTGCACGGTCTTCAGCTGCGGCAGCACCGCACCCAGCAGCGGCCCCACCGACACGTCCGCGATGACCACCTCGTCCTCGGCCTGGTTGGCGATGAACGCGATCTGCTCGCCAGCCAGCCGGATGTTGAGGGTGTGCAGCACGGCGCCCATGCACGGGATCGCGAAGTAGGCCTCGAGGTGCTCCTGGTTGTTCCACATGAACGTGCCGACCCGCTGGTCACCGGTCACGCCGAGCTCGCGCAGACCGTGTGCCAGCCGGGCCACCCGGCCACCGAAGTCGCAGTAGCTGGTCTCGCGGTAGCCGGCGCCGGTGGCGGTGATCACCGTCCGATCGCCGTGCACTCGGGTGCCATGGCGCAGGATCCCGGTCACGGTCAACGGAAAGTCCTGCATCGTGCTGTCCATAGGCTTCCTCTTGACGTCGTTGGAGGCGTAGTTCTCCATCTTGGCCCGACGCGGGCCACAAGGCGCCAGTAATCGTGACCGCCGACTCACAGGGAGGCCACAGCAGTGCAGACCAAAGCCGTGGTGTTGTGGGGTGCCAACCGGTCGTGAGGAAGTCGGGCAGCTTGGACTCGACGGACCGAAGCCATCCCAGGCTCCGGGGCAGCCTGATCCGGTGTTAGACGCCCGCCGGCTCCATTTCGCGAACCGCAGGCGCCGGCAGCATCTCGGTCGCCATGACATCGTAGGCCGGCAACAACGTTGTAGGTGCGGCGCGCAGCGCAGTCACGACACCGGCGTCGTCGGCAACGTAGAGCCGAGCCCCGTCGGGGCTTGCCACCACGCAGGAGGCCTGCGTGCCGACCCCGATCGTGCCGACGGTCTCCATCGTCACCGTGCACACCACGGCGACGTGCTTGATGTCGACGACGTATGCCTGGGTGCCGTCCGAGCTCAGCGCCATCTGCAGCGGAAACCCGCCGATCTCGACGGTCGCCGCGATGTCGGTGGTCGCGGCGTCGACGATTGTTATCGCACCACCGCGTCGCGGGTCGCACGTGAGCGCGTACACCGTGCGACCGTCGGCTGCCACCGCGATGTCGCGAATGGGCGAACCGATCGTCACGGCCCGAACGACTTGGCCGGCGTGGGCGTCAACGATCACGAGCTTTCCGCCGTAGAGGCCGGACACCGCCGCATAGAGCCGCTGGCCGTCGGGGGCGGTCCGCACGGCGTCGACACTTATGCCGGCGCCATGCGCGAGCTCGATTGTGTCGATTTCATCGGTCGTCGTGTTGATGGCCGCGAGCTGCACGCTGTCGCGTCCGCGCGTGCTCACGTAGATGCGCTTGCCGTCCGGATCGACCGCCACGCCGATGAGGCTGTCCGTCAGCGCGTACGTCGCGATGGGTGCCTTGGTGACCATGTCGATGACGGAAACGGCGTCGTAGTTCGCCGACGCGATGCCGATATGGGCGTGCCGATCGACCACGGTGGCCTCGAACGGTTCGCCGCGAACGCCGACGGTAGCGTCGACGCTCAGAGTGTGGGTGTCGACCAGCGAAACGCTGTCGTCGCCGTAGTTCGTCACCACGAGTGTGCGGCCGCTGGTGTCGGTGGCGACGTCGGCGATCGGGCCGCGCCCAACGGCCACAGAACCGATCTTGTCGAATTTCGCCTGAGCCACACCGCTCGCGGCATCGGTCGATTCCTGGTTAACAGTTTGCATGCGTAAAGCCCTTTGCCAAATTTGCCAAACTCGTTGGTGCCTCGCGCCGCCACGGCGGTCTCCAGCACAAATCACGTCTTATCACGCCGTGTAGGCGCCGTTCGCGAACGAGTCTAGCGACGAAAATCTGGTTTTCGGGCGCACTCCTGGGCCAACCCCTCAGGTGTCGCGCGATTCTCTCAGGCGTCGCTTAGTAAGTTTTCAGAGATATTCCGGTCCCACAGATTTGGCAAGCCATCGCAGGGTCCATCACATGGCGCTATAGGAGTACTGGCAACCATGTCGCGGACCGGCAACGGACTAAGATTAGGTAATAGTCTCTTACGGTTGCCTGTGAAATTGAGCGGTAAATCACAGGATTTGGTTCAGCAAATCCTGGGACTGTCGGCGTGTCGCCGGCCGCCCAATCCACTCCGGCGTTCCCGCGCACGATTCGTCGGCGGCTTCTTGTTTGCTCGCGCAATCCAAGCAGCTGCGCCCCGAGCGCAAAGCCGTCGGGGCGCAGCGCCGGACCGCATCAGGCCGTGACCGCCTCCCGAGGTTTCGTGGCAACCGGCCGATCCTCCTCGTCGTCGACCATGGTGAGTTCGTCAAACGGGTCGTCACCACGCAGCACGGCGTTGACCCTGCTCCGGTCGACGGTCTTCGTCCACGAACCGACGAGCAGCGTCGCAACGGCGTTGCCGGAGAAGTTCGTCACCGCTCGGGCCTCGGACATGAATCGGTCGACGCCCACTATCAAGCCGACGCCGTCGAGCAGGTCGGGGCGGTGGCTCTGCAGGCCGCCGGCCAGCGTGGCCAGGCCGGCGCCGCTGACGCCGGCGGCGCCCTTGGAGGCGATGATCATGAACACCAGAAGCGAGATCTGCTCGGTCCATGACAGCGGATGTCCCATCGCGTCGGCAATGAACAGCGACGCCATCGTCAGGTAGATCGCGGTGCCGTCCAGGTTGAACGAGTAGCCGGTGGGAACAACGACGCCCACGGTGGTCTTCTCGACGCCCAGGTGCTCCATCTTGGCGATCAGCCGTGGCAGTGCCGACTCGGACGATGACGTCGCGAAGATCAGCAGATACTCGCGGGCCAGGTAGCGAACCAACCGGAAGATCGACACACCCGACACCGCGCGCAACAGCACGCCCAACACACCGAACACGAACACCACGCAAGTCAGATAAAAGCCGACCATCAGCGTCAGCAGGTTCGTCACTGCGCTCCAGCCCGTCTGCCCCACGACGTTCGCGATCGCACCGAACGCGCCGATCGGCGCTAGCCACAGCACCATGGCGAGCACCTTGAACACCAGCCTCTGCAGGTGCTGGACGCCCGCCAGGATCGGCTCGCCGGCGCTGCCGAGCGCCTGGATCGCAAACCCGATCAGCAGCGCGATGAACAGGGCCTGCAGCACGTTCCCGGAGGTCAGTGCCGAAAACATGGTGTCCGGGATCGTGTGCTGAATGAACTCGACCGTGCCGCCGGACTCATGCGCCTTCTGCGCCAATTCGGCGCCCTTGCTGGCGGCGGATTTCGATAGGTGCAGCCCGCTGCCAGGGCTGAGCAGGTTGCCGAAGACTAGCCCGATACCGAGCGCCACCGTCGACATCACCAGGAAGTAAGCAAACGCAAGGCCGCCGACCTTGCCGACGGTCGCGGCCTTCCGCACCGAGCCGATGCCCAGCACGATCGTGCAGAAGATCACCGGCACGATCATCATCTTGATCAGGCTGACGAACATCGTGCCAAGCACGCCGACCTCCTTGCCGACGGATGGCGCGACGAGGCCGACGATGACTCCGCCCACCACCGCGGCGATCACGGCGAGGTAGAGCCAGTGCGTGCGGTCGCGGCGCTTTTTCGGCGGCGGCGCATCCGCGGCGGGCGGACGGTCCAAGTTCGTGGCCATGTGAGCTTCCTCCAGTTCGACGCGAAATGTGGTCTGCAAGGATGTTCGGCGAGGACGTGAGCCAGGTCACGGTTTAGTTCATAACGTTCAGATCCCTGGGGGCGCGCGATGGCGAAATGGTGGCCCCGGTCGCTGGCAGGCCAGGCGTTCGCGCTGCAGGTCGTGGTGATTGCGATCGTGGTGCTGGCCGGCAGCGTGTTGGCGCTGTTGGACGCCCGCCGCGACGAGGATGCGGCGGCGCGCGCGCAGGTCACCGCCATCGCGACCGCGCTCGCCGATTCACCCTCGACGGCGTCGGCGATCGAATCCGGTAGGGCAACAGAGGTATTACAGCCGGTCACCGAGGCGATCCGGAAGAACACCGACATCGCGTTCATCACGATCATGGCGCCCGACGGGACTCGCTTCACTCACACCGACCGGCGTCAGATCGGCGGAAAGTACCTGGGCACCATCCAGCCGGCATTGCGCGGCGAAACGTTCAGCGAGGTTTACACGGGCACTTTGGGCCCGTCGATCCGCGCCATCGCGCCGGTACGCAATCAGCCCGGTCAGATAGTCGGGCTGGTGTCGGCCGGTATTACCACCCAGACCCTGGCGCAACACTGGCGTTCCCAATGGCCGCCGATCCTGGGGATTGCCGTTGCAGCGCTGGCTATTTCGTTCGTCGGGGTCTGGGGGATCCGGCGCAGGCTCCTGCGTCAGACCCACGGCCTGCGACCCGACGAATTGCGCGTGATGTACGAGCACCACGACGCGATCCTGCATTCGGTTTCCGAGGGGTTGATCGTTCTCGACCGCACCGGGGTGGCATTGGTAAATGACGAGGCCCGCCGGCTGCTCTCGCTGCGGCCCGGCGCCGTCGAAAAGGCCGACCTGCCGGCGTTCCTGCGCAGCTATGACCCCGGCGCCCGCGACGAGGTGCACGTCACCGAGGATCGCGTGCTGGTGGTCAACCGGTCATCCGTGCACAATCGATCGCCGGATTCGGAAGTCGTGACGATCCGCGACCGCACCGAATTGCAGGGAGCGCTTGGCGAACTCAGTTCGCTGCAGGTTCTGACCAACTCGCTGCGGTCGCAGGCCCATGAGGCCGCCAACAAGCTGCACACCGTCATCACGTTGGTGGAGATGGGCCGGGCCGATGAGGCGGTGAAGTTTGCGACGAACGAACTGGAGTTGTCTCAGCGATTGGTCGACCGGCTCTCCGATGCCGTCGGCGAGCCGGCGCTGGTCGCGCTGCTGTTGGGCAAGACCGCGCAGGCCGACGAACGCGGAATCTCATTGACCGTCACCGAGGACACGTACTTGCCCGCCGACGGCGACGACATCCCGCTGACCGCGCAGGAGATGGTCACCGTGCTCGGCAACCTGATCGACAATGCGATGGACGCGTGCGACCGCGACGACCCGTGGGTCGAAGTCACCGTGCACCAGAACGACAAGGAGCTGTTGATCCGGGTCGCGGACAGCGGAGGCGGCATGGACGCTTCGACCTTCGAGCGGGCCATGAAGCGCGGCTATTCGACAAAGGGCGACGGCACGCACCACGGACTGGGCCTGGCGCTGGTCGCGCAGGTGGTCAAGCGACACAACGGAACACTGACCGCGGACGTGACGTACGGCTCGGTCGTGACCGCGACGGTGGCCCGCCCATGATCAACGTGCTGATAGTCGAGGACGAGCCGCTGATCGCCGAGGCGCATCGCACGTATCTGGGACGGCTGGACGGCTTTTCGGTGTTGGCCGCGGTTTCCACGGCACGCGACGCGATGCGGGTGGCGACCGAGGCGGTCGGCGGGGGCACGCCGATTGACTTGGTGCTGCTGGACATCGGATTGCCCGATGCCAGCGGCATTGCGTTGGCGTCGAGGTTGTCGGGGCTGCGGCCGGCGCCGGACATCATCGCGATCACGTCGGAGCGGGACTTGGAAATGGTGCGGGCTGCGGTCGCCCACGGTGCGCTGTCGTACCTGCTGAAGCCGTTCACGTTCGCGGCGTTTCGGGACCGGTTGGAGCGCTATCGGCGCTACCGCGGCGCGCTGCCGGCCGGAACGGACGCGGCGAGCCAAGCCGAGGTCGATCGAGCCCTGGCCGAGTTGCGGATCAGCACCGACAAGTCGGTGTCGCCGAAGGGTGCGGCGCCCGGCACCACCGACGAGATCGCACGCACGGTGCGGGACAGCCACGACGGGCTGACCGCCGACCAGGTCGCCAAACAGGTTGGGGTGTCGCGGGTGACGGCGTGGCGTTACCTGGAGCGGCTCGCAGACGACGGTACGGTCAGCCGCCGAACCGATTACGGCAAGGCCGGACGACCGAAGACCCGCTATCAGTGGAACTAGCCGACGCGACCAACATTGCTATCTTTCGTTGGGTGGAAAAGGTGATCCTGCTGCTCCGCGATGCGGAGCGCGACGAGCGGTGGTGCGTGCAGCTACGGGGCAGGGCGGCCGACCAGATCCTGGACCTTGGCGTGGCGGGACTCACGATCAACGTCCGCGACGACACCGTGCGCGATTCGCTTATGACGTTGACGACGCTGGACCCGCCGGTGGTGGCGGTCATCAGCCTGTGGACGCAGCAGTCCTACGGCAAGCAGGTCAGCGACGCCATCTCGCTCCTGGGGAAGGACTGCCAGACCGTGGCCGCCTACTTGGTCACCGAATCGGTTCCGCTGGTCCCGCCTGCTTCCGAATTACGCCGACGCACAACGGGTCTGGCCAACATCGCGCTGCTGCGCCGACCGGATCACCTCGATGACGCGACGTGGCGCGAGCGCTGGCACATCGACCATACCCCGGTGGCGATCGAAACCCAGGCCACGTTCGGCTACACGCAGAACACCGTGGTGCGGGCGCTGACGCGGCACGCGCCGGCAATCGCCGGGATCGTCGAGGAACTGTTTCCGCTGGAAGCGGTTACCAGTCTGCATGCGTTCTTCGGCGCGGCCGATGGCGACGACCTACGCGAGCGGATGAACCGCATGGTGGCGAGCACGTCGGCTTTCGGCGCGAACGAGAACATCGACACCGTGCCGACGAGCCGCTATGTATTCCGCACCCCCTTCGCCTGAGCGGCCTTTCGCCGAAAGCCGTTGCGGCTAACCCGCTTTTGCTACCGTCCGGCTATGACTTCCGGCGCGGTTTCCGTTGGCGACGCCGTCAAGACGTATCGATACCTTCGGCTCGGGCTGTTCGCCTTGGTCGCCTTTCTGTTCGCGTCGATCGTCGAGACATGGATATCAGAGAAGTGTCTGCAAGGCTCGATCAGCGCATATTTCTACACGACGACACACGCCGTCTTCATTGCGTCGTTGTGCGCGATCGGGATCTGCCTGATCGTCTATCAGGGCAGCACGCCAACCGAAAACGCGCTGCTGGACTTCTCCGGCTTTCTGGCGTTCATCGTCGCGCTGGTCCCGATCAAGAACAACAGCACCTGCGGTGCCGGCCTGCCGACAAACGGAGATTGGAATGGAGCCGTCGACAACAACGTTCGAGCACTGCTTATCGCGGTGGCGATCGGGATCGGGACCTACTGGACCATCAAGATCCTTCAACCACTGAAGTCGAGCGAACCGCTAGGCGAGCCATCCGGCATCACACCGGCCGAACCTCCACCGGGCGGCGTCAGCGGATTCCTGCGATGGGGTTTGCCGACCCTGCTGCTCGTCTTCCTGATAACGGGCGTGGTGATCTTTTTTGCCTGCCCCGATCAGTTCAAAGCCAGCGCGCACGGCGTCGCGGCGAGCGTGATGTTTGTCGCGTTCATCCTGGTTGCCGTGCACTACGCGTACTACGCGGCGAAAGGAATGCACCCGAGAAGGAGTTCACCCCAGGTCGCGATGCGGTTCGCGGGTATCTACGCGGCGCTCGCGGTGATAATGGTCGTGACTCTGTTGGCAGCGATCGTGCTGCATTTCGCCGGGCATCCAAGTCACCTTCGTTTCTTCGCCGAGGCGCTACTTAGCGTCGAGTTTGCAATCTTCTGGATCGTTCAGACGTGCGACATGTGGGACATCGACACCTATCCCCCGACGCGCTGACCAACAAGTGGATACGTTTATTCGGTGATCGTGACGGGAGCGTTCTTAGCTGATCGCGCCGCATCAGTGGAAAGGAAGCTCCACGTCTGGGGCGGGGTGCTGGACCGCTGCGAAGTTGGACTCGATCGCATAGCCAGATTCGTTCTGGTCGTCCTCACTCAGACCGAAGCCTCTGATCGCCGGCAAGGGGGTCGCCTTCCCAAGGCGAAAGTGGATGTGGAGATCATTCCCCCGGCCGGCGATTCACAAACGATGCACCTGGACATTCCGGAGGCCGCCTTCGGCGGGGAGAACGGCTTCGCAACCTTTTACCTCGGCATTCGTGCACCAACCGATGGTCGGTACGTTCTTCTGGTGACCGTTGGCGCACACAACATCTCACTACCGCTGATGGTGTACGCCAGCTCTCAGGCCTATTAATGGGTCTCCGCCAACGCCCGATCCGTTGCCGGGACCTCTGTCGGTGACGTTTCCGGCAAGGCCCGAGACTCGCTGATGCCCAAGCGCTCGTGCAGCCGAACCAGCGGTCCCGGCGCCCACCAATTGGCGCGGCCGAGCACCCGCATGAATGCCGGCACCAAAAGCATGCGAACCAGCGTGGCGTCCACCAAGACGGCCAGCACTACGCCAACGCCGAGCATCCGCATTATCGACACCTGCGCAGCAGTCAGGGCCGCGAACGTGACCGCCATCAGCAAAGCCGCGGCCGTCACCACCCGCCCGGTGCGGGCCAATCCAAGCGCGACACTTTCGTTGTTGTCGGTCCGGGCCTTGCCCGATGCCAGCCAAAACTCGCGGATCCGCGAGATCAAGAACACTTCGTAATCCATCGACAGCCCAAACGCTAGGCAGAACAACAGCACCGGGACACTCGCCACCAGCGTGCCTGTGGGCGTGGTGCCGAACGCGCCGAAATGCCCGTTCTGGAAGATCCATACCAGCGCGCCGAACGCGGCGGTCAACGACAACACGTTGAGCAGCAGCGCCTTCAGCGGTAGGACAACGCTACCGGTCAGGAGGTATAGCAGCACGAAGCTAATTGCGGCCATGACCGCCAACACGATTGGTAGCCGAGATGTCACCGCGTCCGAGCTGTCACGATTGATCTGTGACCAGCCGGTCAGCTGAACGTCTCTGCCCCCGGGGGTTGCCACGGCGTGCAGTCGATCAAGTTGGGCTTCGGATGCCCGCGAGTACAGTGGCGCCTTGCTGTTGATGGTCAAGAACGCGCTGCCGTCTTTCAATCCCGTTACGGCCGAGGGTGGCCCGACCCGCGCACCGTTGATGAACGTGCCACCAGGCGACGACACCGACGACACATCGGATATCCGAGACAGGTCCCCGGCATAGCGGGCGAGTTCAGGCTGTGTCAGCCCGGTGACGTCAGGAATCACCACGATGACGTCCGTCAGGGAATTGACCTCGAAACCGGCGCGTAGCTCGCCGCCGATTTGGCGCGCCGGGGCCGTGCCCGGCAGAACCCGGTCATCGGGGTAGCCCAGTTTCAGGCCGAGGAAAGGCGCACCCAGGACGAGCAGCAGCCCGGTGACCGCCACCACAACCGGAATCGCCTGACGCATCGTGGTTTTCGTCCAGCGGTACCAGAACATCTCCTGGACCCGACGTTGCGCCGATTCTGGCTTGCCGAGCACCCGCCGGGCGAAGCGGCGCATATCCAGTGCGTCCAGCCGCCCGCCCAGCAGCACGATCGCCGCAGGTGTCACTACAACCGCGGCGGCGGCCGTGAGCGCGACCACCGCGATGCCCGCGTACGCGAATGACTTCAGGAAGTACATCGGAAACAGCACCATCGCCGACATCGACAACGCCACCGTCACCGCGGAGAACAACACGGTCCGCCCCGCGGTGGCCATCGTGCGCACCAGCGCCTCCTCTCGGCCGGCACCGTTGGCAAGTTCGTCCCGGAACCGGCTGATGATCAACAGCGTGTAGTCCACGGCCAACGCCAGTCCCAACGCGAGGGCCAGATTTAGCGAAAAGACAGAGACTTCAGTCGTATACGTGATCACGCGTAGCACAGCCATCGAACCGAGTATCGCGAAGATGCCCACCGCCAGCGGCAGCGCCGCAGCGAGCAGCCCGCCGAATACCCAGACCAGCACCAGGAAGCTCAACGGAAGCGACAGGGCTTCCATCAGGAGCAGGTCTTTCTTGGTTTGGTCGATGATCTGCACGTAGGTCATGGCCTCGCCGCCCGCTGTGACCGTCACACCGTTGAAGGCGGGCAGGTGTTTGGTGAGCTCCTGCGCGTGGTTCTGGGCGCCGGTCTCACCGCCGGTGATACCGATGACGATCAGGCCGGTCTTGCCGTCCTTGCTGATCAGCGTGGGCGCGACCTGCGCCGCCACTGTCCACGCCGATTTCACTTCGGTGACGTACGGGCGGCTCTCCGCCATCGCGACGAGTTCAGCACCCGCGGAACGTGCGGCCTCGCTGCGCGCGCCGGCATCGGAAGTGACGGCGAGGATCAGCTGCATGTCGCCCCGATCGAATTTGTCCGACAGCAGCCGCGACGCGTGCCACGACTCCGACGTCGGGTCTTGGAAACCCCCGGCGGACAAGCTCTTGGTCACCGGTATGCCGAAGATCGCGCTGGTGACCATGATCAGTAATGCAACGGCGATGACTGTCCGCGGTGCGGCGATCGCCAGTCTGGTGATTGCTTGCAGCACGAGATGTCCTCCCGACTCTCCGATGGGTGGTGGTTAATACCGGCCGTTCGAGGCGACCGAGATCGGTTGCGGCGCGCCGTTGGAACGGCGGCCGACGTACCCGTTCTCCTCGGTGATCCCGATCGGGTTGCCGACCGCGACCGTGTGCCCGTTCCTCCGTGGCGACTCCGCGTCCGTCGGCATCACCATCGTGATTGGCTGTCGAGGCGCCGTCTCGGCGCACCGATACCTGCCGTCGGCAGGAGCTGCTACTCCGAATCTGGCCCAGACGTCGTCGGGCAGCGTCGGCGCCTGGACGTCCACACCGACCGCCATCCGCACAACGTCTTGCGGCGCGATCGTGCCGGACCGCGAACGGAAGATCACCTTGACATGGGCGGTCGCGACCGTGCGCGCGGGCATCGCGTGGCTACGAAACGTCTGTCGCATATAGAACCATCGGTTGTTCCATGACAGAACCTGCGTTCCGATCTCAAACCGCTCAAACGGCTTGAGCGACCGATGAAAGTCGACCTGCGCCGCCCCGACCGGGATGACCCAACGATTTTTGAAAGCCTCGGTCAGAAGACCCATGGATGCGAGATAGTCCACCCGCGCGAAGTCCATCAGCAACAGGTAACGGCTGTTGTTCATGTGCCCGAACATGTCGAGATCTCCGGGCATCACCCGCCACCGCGTCACCGTCTCCGCATGCGGATTGTCGGCGCTTGGCCTGGCGCCCCCGTGCTGACCGCCGCCCTTGCGCGTCGCCGCAACGACGACCTTGAGCAGACGGATTGAGGGCCTCATCGGTCGCCCAGTTCGGTGTGTGTGGCTCGCATGAGCGCAACGTACGGACGGCCGACTAATTGACACACGCGTAGACAACTACCTGTGTTCGGGCTCACTCGACATGAGCTGGCCGACCATGCGTACTTGAGTCCCGGAGGCTGGCCGTCATGAGCGATCGGTTGACCCGGACACTCGACATGCCGACGCAGGAGGACGCGGCCGAATCGGGTGCTAGGTGTTTGCGACCCACTACTCCGGCGGCTGATCGGCCGACGCGGCAGCCCGCGACTAGGGTGTGGGCGGATGCGGCACGATTGTCGGTGGCGCCGCCGGGTCGGGGGGCGGATCGAAGTACCCGGGCGGTGGTGGCCCGCTCTTCGAGTAGTACCCAGGCGGTAGGGCCGGCGCGCCCTGCGGGGGCCCCGTTGGCAACGCGGCAGTCTCGGACCCCGGCGCGTTCGTCGAGATGTATCCGGGCGGCAGCGGCGGCGCCGGACCCGCGCCCGGCGGCACGGTCGCGAGGGGCATCTCGCCGGGCGGCGTGCTGGTGAATCCGTAGGGGTCGTGGGCCTGGTGCCAAGCATCCCTGAGGAAGCCCAACGGCCCCGGACGACTCCCCTGCCCGTACCCGGGGTTCGGGATCTCTGGCACCGGCGGTGCGCCTGCGGGTGGGGGTGGCGCGGGCGCCACCGGCGCGCCCGCAGCCTCCACGACGGGCTGCCCAGGTGCCGGGGGAGTCGCCCCTGGATTCCCAGGCACCGGCGTCGGATAGGCCGGCACCTCGGGGTCCGCGTTTGCGTGTCCTGCCAGAGCCAGCGCACCCAAGCTGACGGCCACACCCGCCAGTGCCAGCCGGACGGCATTGGTGGTCGGCGAGGTGGCGCGGGTGCGCTGACGTCCGGTCATGAGTGTCGAGGTTAGCGCCTTCCCACAGGATGCGAGATGTCACGTGCGAAGTCCGTGAAATCCTTTGGCGGCCTGGCCAGAGCCCGCTGCACGCCGTCGGCGAGTGAGTGTGTTAGCCAGCATTCAGCGAATCGGAGGGTTGTCATGGGCCTGCTGGACGGTGTAGCCCGCCGTGTGTAGCGAGCAAGTTGCCTCGACAAGCTAGCCGGCTAGCAGCTCAACCGCGGCTCGGCCCGTCATCCCTGACTTTGGGTGACGGGCGGAACCCATTTCAGTCTGTTTGGCGGTCGAGGTCGTTAAGGCTGACGTGGGCGACGTCGGCCGGGGAGTACTTCTCCGGGTTCTCTATCTTGTCGAGTTCCCGCGCCAGCTCGGCGTGTTTGCGAAAGCAGTAGTCGTACCAGGCTTGCTCTACTGTCGCTTCGAAGCTGTCTTGCTTGAGGTCATCGAGTTTGTTCTGCGTGTGCGCGGCCTCCCCGTGCCACATATCCATCTCGCGCGTAAGCAGGTAACGCTGGTCTGCTCCCTCGGTAGCCATAGTTAACTTGTACCGCTGTGGGCGTGGCAGGTCTAGCGTTGATCTATCCCGCTGTCGGTGAGCTGGTTCGCTGCATCGACGGCTCATGGATGGTCCGCTTGCCGCAACATTGCCCGCGGGGACACCCGCGACAACCGGGAAGAACACTAGTCGGCACCATCCCGTGCTCCTGCGGTCAACGGCATATGACATGGCGCTGCGACTGCGGTGCTGTGACCTACGGGCGGCACTCACCACGAGCTGCAGCTTGCTTCACGGGCCCGCGAAAATCCGCAGCTAGCCGGGCACTCGGCTTGTGCGCGGCGGTTCGACCCCGCTAGCGCGGGAGGTTGAGTTGTGGGTGCGGCTGCAGCATGACCCCATTCACGCCTTGCATGGTCCCGGACAGCCTGTGAAGCTCAGCGGCCAAGGGCCGGCGGTCTCCTCGACCGACATTTGCTGGATCGGTTTGAGGTGCCGACCTAGGGGTATCAGTAACGCTGGCGACGGTCGTCGCCCCCGCAGTTACACACCGCTGACTGATCGGGCACGTATCTGTCACTCGTGACTCATCTGGATAGGAGCTGCGCCATGCGCACATTCTTTGCCGTCATCTGCACCGTTCTAGGCTTGACGTTCGGTGGTGTTGGCGTGGCCAATGCAACAACCGTTCCCGCTGCGCCGAGCGCACCCGCCACCACAACCTTGGCGGACAACGACAACACCAACAACGATAATGACAGCGGGAAATATGGGTTGTTCGGCTTGGTCGGCCTGCTCGGTTTGGGCGGACTGCTGGGGCTTCGGCGGCGCAACGATGCCGACCGCGGACTCGGCGCGGGCACAGGAACGATAGGCGCCGGTGGAAACGTGCCGCCGCGCGTCTAAAAACC
>NZ_DASQVQ010000028.1:0-53675 GCF_035640695.1 Mycobacterium sp. | reverse complement strand
TCTGGGTCGACGGTCGGCTGGGTGACGTAGACGGTGCACTCGGTGTCGGAATCCCAGAATCCAATGCGCCGGGCGAGGTGCAATTCATTCGGGGCTGGGACGGCTAGGCGAAGAACAGTCATGTTCGTCCTATCAATCGGGCCGCCGGCTGATGTTGCTGCCGGGGGCGCCTATTGTGTGCTCCTGGCGTGGTTTGGCTAATACGGCTAGGTAAGTATCCCTCCAAAGCGGTTCCGTACCGTCTCCTTCGGCCAGTGACCAGCATTTTTCGCGGTCGGCACCGGCCGGGAACAACGCAAAAATCATAGCGGCGACACCTACCACTCGAGCTGGCAACGCATTAGGGCTGCTAATTTTCATTGCTAGAGCCAAATCTAAGGTCGGGAGCGCAAGTTATCGCGGGCCGCATTCGCGTTTACGAGGCGGGCCACGGTGTTTAGTTGCCCGGGGTAGTGGATGAAATGATCTGAGCCGATTGACGCGTGGGTGGCTCCGTTGCAACGGTCGCCGCCGTATCGGGCGGTGGTTCGAAAACAACGGTCTGCACGTCCGGCCGAGGGCACAGCGAGGTGGGTTCGCGCCGGCCACGCTACAGCGATGCCAGCCGTGGCAACGTCGCATGACGAGGTTGCTGTGACAGGAACCGCTATTACCGTCCCTGCCGCCGCGCACGGTTCTGTCGTTTGCGCGGGTGCAAATCGGGGTTGTCGCAGCGGTTTCCCACGCGCAAGTCGCTTGTGATCGTTTTGCGGATCAGCACCCTCTCACTTCGCGCCCGCATGCCGCATGGGGCGCGAAGCGGTACCCGGGAGTCGGTGAAATTCGGTTTTCGCTGCCGGCGCGGACCAGCGCGCAATCGGCACCGTGTTGCGCGGGATGGGTGAACGTTAGCAATGAGTCGCGGCCCCCGCGTGTCGGCAGGACATCAGCTCCGACGTTTGGCTTTCCGCCCTGTTCTCATTGTTGTGTCGTCGAATATGCCGGTGAGAATTCGGGATCACCCAATCTTGGGCGGCGTAGCTGAGCGTCCGACAATACGGTCACCAGCAACTTAACCAGCCAGCCGGCGCGAATTTCGCCACCACCCTCGTGTGGGCGGTAACCGCCGCGGCAGCGACCTTTCGCCGTCAGCAGGCGTTCGAATGAATCTCGGACAGCAGCGACAAGTCGGGCGGCGCGGTCGCGTCGGGCCGCAGGGTGGCAAGCGTCGCGTCAATGGCGTCGCTGTGTGCGAGCGTGGTGAACTCCGTGCCGAGGGCCAGGTCGACCGTGTCATCCGGTCGTTGGTCTTGAAACAGCTCCATACACGGGGCCACCAGCCAGACCGCCGCGGCGGCTGCCTGGCCCGCGGTCCCGAACCTGAGTTGTCCCTGACACGTCAGCCGGGTGTTGGCATAGATGGGGTCGTTGGCCGCGGTCGGTTGCCCGAATCCGAGGTCGCGCAGCGCACCCGCCACATCGCCGGCCTGACCGCCTTGACCGCTGGCGTTGAGCACCCGGATTTTGGTGTCTACCAGGCGGGCGGGCGCCACTTCGGTCATGGTGGATCGCGACACCTGGGTGCCCAGCCTTGGCGCCGACGGATCGGCGGCGGGCGGTGGGTTGCACGCGACCGCCTCGTGGACCTGGTTCGGCCGGGTCAGCGCGATCACCCAAATGATGGCGGTGATCACGAACATGACCGCGAACACGATGATGGCTGGTCGGTGGTTGCGTCGCCGGAAGGGGCGTCCCCGCTTGTCGAAGGCCGTGCCTTCGGTGATTTGAGCGACCACATCTGAACTGTAAAGGCACTGTTTCGGTAGCCTCTGCGTGGGCCACCAGCAAGTGTGATGCAAATCACACTTGAACATGCCATAATCCGGGCACGAATCCGTTAGGGAATGCGTTCGACGCTGGTACACAGCTCTGCTGCCACGGTTTACGAGGGGACAAGACGATGGCTACGGACTATGACGCGCCACGGCGTACCGAGACCGATGATGTGTCCGAAGACTCGCTGGAGGAGCTGAAGGCGCGTCGCAACGAAGCGCAGTCGGCCGTGGTCGATGTCGACGAATCAGAATCCGCGGAGTCCTTCGAGCTGCCCGGCGCCGACCTGTCCGGCGAGGAACTGTCGGTGCGAGTCATCCCGAAGCAGGCCGACGAGTTCACCTGCTCCAGTTGCTTTCTGGTGCACCATCGCAGCCGTCTCGCCAGCGAGAAGAACGGCGTGATGATCTGCACCGACTGCGCCGCCTAGCCGACTGCGCCGCCTAGCCGACTGCGCCGCCTAGCGGCTCTCAGCTCTGCAGCGCGACCAGCACGCGGTCCGGATGGCGCGTGCTCACCAGCCAATACGGCGTGGGATCGTCGAGGTCATCGAGGACGAGCAGCACCATCGGCCCGATCCAGGCCCGATGCAGGACGTACGCGGCAGGATCGAGCTGGCGACCGAGCGCGGCGAATTTCGCCGACCGCGGAACTTTCGCCTGGCGCGCGATGACGTCGACCGGAAGGTGCGCCTGTCCCGCCCACAACTCGACCTGCCCCGGTTCACCCGCGACACGTACCTCGATTCTGCCCAGCCACACCAGTGCCGCCGCCGCGACCAAGAACAGCGCCGCGAACGCGACCCAGTCCGGCAGGTTCCGCGCGGCCTGGTTCACCTCGAGTGCAATCAGCGCCGCCACCCCGAACGCCGGTGGCCACCACCACCACGGAACCCACAACCGCTCGCGATAGCGCACCGTTTGCGACGTGGCGCGCGTATCGGACACCCGGCCAAGGGTAATCTCTAACGTCGTGTCCACCCCTCTGGCCGTCGTCCGTTTGGACCCCGGGCTGCCGATGCCCAGTCGCGCCCACGAGGGCGATGCCGGCATCGATCTTTACAGCGCCCAAGAGGTCGACCTGGCACCCGGACAGCGGGCCCTGGTGCCGACCGGTATCGCGGTGGCCATTCCGTTCGGGATGGTGGGGCTGGTACATCCGCGGTCGGGTCTTGCGGCGCGCGTGGGGCTTTCGATCGTCAACAGCCCCGGCACCATCGACTGCGGCTACCGCGGTGAGATCAAGGTGGCGCTGATCAATCTCGATCCGAGCACCCGCATCATCGTGCATCGCGGCGACCGCATCGCCCAGCTGCTGGTGCAGCGGGTGGAGCTGCCCGAGCTGATCGAGGTGACCTCATTCGACGAGGCCGGGCTGGCCGCGACGTCGCGCGGTGACGGCGGCCACGGTTCGTCCGGCGGGCATGCGAGTTTGTGATGGCTGACGAACAAGACGAATTCGAAGGTCCGTTCGACATCGACGATTTTGACGATCCCGAACAAGCGACGGTGGGCCGCATCGATCTGGGCTCGGTATTGATTCCGATACCCGAAACCGGCCAGCTGCAGGTGGAACTCACCGAGACGGGCGTGCCGAGCGCGATATGGGTCGTGACGCCGCATGGCCGGTTCACCGTCGCGGCCTATGCCGCGCCGAAGAGCGGCGGGCTGTGGCGCGATGTGGCCAAGGAACTGGCCGACGCGCTGCGGAAGGATTCCGCCAAGGTCAGCGTCGAGGACGGGCCGTGGGGCCGTGAGGTCGTCGGCGCCACCAACAGTCTGGTCAGGTTCATCGGTGTCGACGGCTACCGCTGGATGATCCGCTGCGTGGTCAACGGCCCATCGGAAGGCATCGCGACGGTGACCGAGGAGGCGCGTAACGCGTTGGCCGACACCGTTGTTCGCCGCGGCGACACGCCGATGCCGGTGCGCACGCCGTTGCCGGTGCAGCTGCCCGAGCCGATGGCCGCTCAGCTGCGGGCCGCGGCCGAACAGGCCGCCGGTGAGCAGGGCGTCCCGCAGCGGGACGAGCCGCCGCAGCCGGCAGCCCGCCGTACCGCTGCGATGCAGCAGCTGCGCACCACGATGGGCGGCTAGGCGCACTCAGACGTCGGTGAGCGCCGCGAGGCAGGCGGCGCCCAGCGCGCTCGGATCGGCCCCGATCTCGGCCAGCGTGACCGTGCGCAGCGCCGCCCGCGGCGCGGCGGCCACCCATTCCACGCCAACCTCCAGCGGATGCACCGGGTCGTCGACGGCAGACACCACCCCCATCGGGGCCGCGAGACCTTCCAACTCCCGGCACGACGGCGCGACGTAGCGCGACGCCTCCTCCAATGCGTCGGGCAGGTCCGGCCACTGTCCGACCCACGACCGCGTCAGCTCGTCGGCCAGCCACTCGGGGCTCGTCGAACGCATCTGAGCGGTTGCTGCGACCAGCCCGTCGCGGCGCAGCGCGTGCGCAGACTGCCGCGCCGCCAGTGCCGCCGGGGCAACTTCGGGCGAACCCGTCCACGCGGGCAGCGCGGCCAGCACGGCGACGGCACGACCGGGGTGGGCCAATGCCCAAGCGGCGGCCACCGCGGCGCCGATCGACACGCCGCCAACCGCGATCGGTGCTTCCCGGGCAGCGCTGTCGAGGGCGCCGGTGTACCCGCCGATCAGCCCGTCGGGCTGCGGCGGCTGGGCCATCACCAGGGCGCCGACGTCGTGCAGGGGCCCGGAAAACGCCCGGTAGACGTAGTCGTCGTCGGAACCGGTGCCGGGCAGCAGGACGGTGCACACCCCGCGCAGGTTGACAGCCATCACCCGATCCTGCCCGGCCAGCAAAACAGGTCGTGGACCGGGCCCGGTGCGGCGTGGCGCTGCGGTTCTAACAGGTCTACCGTTGCGGTGGCAGGGTGAAAAACCCACAACAACAGGAGAGGCCATGGCCACGGCCGAAGGATATCTGCGCCGCCTCACCCGCCGGTTGACAGAGGACCCCGAGCAACGTGACGCCGAAGAGCTGACCGACGCGGCCACCAATACCGGCGCGCACCGGGCGATCGATTGCCAGCGCGGCCAGGAAGTGACGATGGTCGGCACTTTGCGCAGCGTCGAGGCGAACGCGAAAGGCTGCGCCGGGGGAGTGAAGGCCGAGCTGTTCGACGGCACCGACACGGTCACACTGGTTTGGCTCGGGCAACGCCGAATTCCCGGCATCGAGTCCGGGCGCACGCTGCGGGTGCACGGCCGGCTGGGCAAGCTCGAGAACGGCTCCAAGGCGATCTACAACCCGCACTACGAGATTCAGCGGTGACGGCGGGCGCTGACGCCGACCGGTCCGACGGCCGGGCGGCCGAAGAACCGCAATCCGACCAGCATGCGCCGCCAAATCAAACCGGCGCGCAGGCGCTGCTGGCGCAGATGGGCGGCGTCAGCGGGCTGATCTATTCGTCATTGCCGGTGGTGGTTTTCGTGCCAGTGTCGACGACACTCGGGTTGCTGCCGGCCATCGGCGCGGCGTTGGCAGTGGCAGCACTGGTGCTCATCTGGCGGCTGTGGCGACGTGAGTCCGCCCAGCCGGCGATCTCGGGCTTTTTCGGCGTCGCGGTGTGCGCCGTGATCGCATACCTGGTGGGCGAGAGCCGGGGCTATTTCTTGCTGGGCATCTGGACTTCGCTGCTCTGGGCGGTGGTCTTCGCCGCGTCGGTGTTGATGCGACGACCGGTGGTCGGCTACATCTGGGGCTGGTTCAACGGCCACGACACCGGTTGGCGCAAGGTGCGACGCGCGGTGTGGGCGTTCGACATCGCCACCCTCACCTGGGTTGTGGTGTTCGCCTCGCGGTTTTTCGTGCAGCATCGCCTCTACCAGGCCGACCAAACCGGCTGGCTCGGGGTGGCCCGCATCGCCATGGGCTGGCCGCTCACGGCGCTGGCCGCGCTCGCGACGCTGCTTGCCATCCGGGCCGCCCAGCGCGCGGTGCGGCGGAGCCGGCCCGCGGCCGCTACGGAATAGCCGGCTTCAGCAGCAGGTCGCGCAGCTGGTCCTCGACCTCGGGCACCGCGACGAACAGCAACTCGTCGCCGCCCTCGAGCGGCTCGTCGGCCGCCGGGACGATCACCCGCGGACCACGCACGATGGTGACCAGCGCGGCGTCGCGCGGTAGCTGGAGCTTGCGCACCGGGCGGCCGCCCCACGCGGTGTCGTCGGGCAGCGTGATCTCGACGAGGTTGGCCTGGCCCTTTCGGAACTCGATGAGCCGCACCAGATCTCCGACGGCGACGGCCTCCTCCACCAATGAGGCCAGTATCCGGGGGGTCGACACCGCGACATCCACCCCCCACGCGTCGTCGAACAGCCACTCGTTGCGCGGGTCGTTGACCCGCGCCACCACCCGCGGCACCGCAAACTCGGTCTTGGCCAGCAGACTGACCACCACGTTGGCCTTGTCGTCGCCGGTGGCGGCGATCACCACGTCGAACTCCTCCATGTGCACCGACTCCAGCAGCGACAGCTCGCAGGCGTCGCCGAGACGCCAGTGCGCCGACGGGATCGCGTCGACGTCGACGTGGTCGGGATTGCGTTCCAGCAGCGTCACGTCGTGGCCGCTCTCGAGGAGTTCCCGAGCGATCGAGCGGCCCACCGCGCCCGCCCCGGCGATCGCGACCTTCATGCCTCGAGGTCCTCGCTGGGCGGCCGCGCGGCGATGGCCATCGTCTCGGCGATGTGCCCGGACACCGCCGCGACGTACACCTGGTCGCCGGCCTGGATCACGGTCTTCGCGTCGGGCAGCACGCCGCGGCCGAACCGGATCATGAACGCCACCCGCGAGCCGGTGGCCGCCTCCAGCTCCGTCACGCGGTGGCCGACCCAGTCCTCGTGCAACGCCACCTCGGTGACGCCGACATGGCCGGTCGGGTCGCGCCACTTGGTGGTTTCGGTCTCACCGGTCAGGATATTGAGCAGGCGATCGGTGGTCCACGGCACCGTCGCGACGGTCGGGATGCCCAGCCGCTCGTAGACCGCCGCGCGCTTGGCGTCATAGATGCGGGCCACCACGCGCTTGATCCCGAACGTTTCGCGGGCGACCCGCGCGGAGATGATGTTCGAGTTGTCGCCGGACGACACCGCCGCGAACGCGCCGGCCTCCTCGATGCCCGCCCGCTGCAGCACCTCCCGGTCGAAACCCATGCCCACCACCCGTTCACCGGAGAAGTCCGGGGACAGGCGGTGGAAAGCGGAGCTGTCCTTGTCGATGATCGCGACTTCATGTCCGATTCGCGACAAGCCGTCGGCCAGAGATGCGCCGACGCGGCCGCACCCCATCACCACTACGCGCACTGCGGGGTCCTTTCGACTGCGTCGAGCGGCCGGCGACGGTGAACTACCGGCACAACCGTACAGCGGCTACCCCGGGGCGAATAGTCTTACTCCTCGTGTCCAAGGTCATGACCGCCGCGCGCCGGCTGGTCCTCGGTCGGCCCTTCCGCAGCGACCGGCTCGCCCACACGCTGCTGCCGAAGCGGATCGCGCTGCCGGTCTTCGCATCCGATGCGCTGTCGTCTGTCGCATATGCGCCGGAGGAAATTTTCCTCGTGCTGTCGGTGGCCGGCCTGACCGCCTATGCGATGGCGCCGTGGATCGGTCTGGCGGTGGCCGCGGTGATGCTGATCGTGATCGCGAGCTACCGGCAGAACGTGTATGCCTACCCGTCGGGCGGCGGCGACTACGAGGTGGTGACCACGAACCTCGGGCCCACCGCCGGGCTCATCGTCGCTAGCGCGCTGCTGGTGGATTACGTGCTGACGGTCGCCGTTTCAATGTCCTCGGCGATGTCGAACATCGGATCGGCAGTGCCGTTCGTGGCCCAGCACAAGGCGCTGTTCGCGGTCATCGCGATCCTGATCCTGACGTCGATGAACCTGCGCGGCATCCGGGAGTCGGGCACCGCCTTCGCGATCCCGACCTATGCGTTTATGGTCGGGATGTACATCATGCTGGCTTGGGGTCTGTTCCAGATCTACCTGTTGGGCACCCCGCTGCGCGCCGAGTCGGCCGGATTCCAGATGCATTCGGAGCACGGCGACGTGCTCGGCTTGGCCCTGGTTTTCCTGGTGGCGCGGGCGTTCTCGTCCGGCTGTGCGGCGCTGACCGGTGTCGAGGCGATCAGTAACGGCGTGCCGGCATTCCGAAAGCCCAAGTCCCGCAACGCCGCCACCACGCTGCTGCTACTGGGGGTCATCGCGGTCAGCCTGTTCCTGGGCATCATCATGTTGGCCAGGGAGACCGGTGTGAAGATCGCCGAGCGGCCCGGCGAGCAATTGATCGGTGCACCCGCCGGCTACCACCAGAAGACTCTGATCGCGCAACTGGCCGACGCCGTCTTCCACGACTTCACGCCGGGTCTTTGGATCATCGCCGGCGTGACCGCGTTGATCCTGGTGCTGGCCGCCAACACCGCATTCAACGGCTTCCCGGTGCTGGGATCGATTCTCTCCCAGGACCGTTACCTACCCCGCCAGCTGCACACCCGCGGCGACCGGCTGGCGTTCTCCAACGGCATCTGGTTCCTGGCGTTCGCGGCGATCGCGTTCGTCGTCGCGTTCAACGCCGAGGTGACCGCGCTGATCCAGCTGTACATCGTCGGCGTGTTCGTGTCGTTCACGCTGAGCCAGATCGGCATGGTGCGGCACTGGACGCGGCTGCTGCGCACCGAAACCGACGGCGCGGCGCGGGCGCGGATGATGCGCTCGCGGGCGATCAACACCGTAGGCTTCATCTGCACGGGCACGGTGCTGATCATCGTCGTGCTGACAAAGTTCGTCGCCGGCGCGTGGATCGCGATTCTGGCGATGTCGGCCATCTTCGTGATCATGAAGATGATCCGCCGGCACTACGACACCGTCGCCCGGGAGCTTGCCGAGCAAGCCGCCGCCGAGGACGGGGACATGGTGCTGCCCAGCCGCAACCACGCCATTGTGCTGGTGTCGAAGCTGCATCTGCCGACGATGCGCGCGCTGGCGTACGCGCGGGCCACCCGGCCCGACACGCTGGAAGCCATCACCGTCAACGTCGATGACGCCGAAACGCGCGAGTTGGTGCACAAGTGGGAGGAAAGCGACATCAGCGTGCCGCTGAAGGTGATCGCCTCGCCCTACCGCGAGATCACCCGCCCGGTGCTCGACTACGTCAAGCGGGTCAGCAAGGAGTCGCCGCGCACCGTCGTTACGGTGTTCATCCCCGAGTATGTCGTCGGGCATTGGTGGGAACAGCTGCTGCACAATCAGAGTGCCCTGCGGCTCAAGGGTCGGCTGCTGTTCATGCCGGGCGTGATGGTGACTTCTGTTCCGTGGCAACTAAATTCGTCGGAACGGCTCAAGACGCTGCAGTCTCAGCATGCACCGGGCGACGTCCGCCGCGGCTTCCTCGCGTGATCGAAACCGGCACTGAACTCACGCTGAGGACCAAGGCTCCGGCCAACGGCGGCAGCTGCGTTGCCCGCCACGACGGACGCGTGGTGTTCGTGCGCTTCGCGCTGCCGGGAGAACGGGTGCGGGTCCGCGTCACGGCCGACCGGGGGGCATTCCTGCACGCGGAGACGATCGAGGTGGTCGAGCCGTCGCAGGATCGAATTCCGTCGTTGTGCCCGATCGCCGGCGTCGACCGGTCCGGCTGCTGCGACTTGGCATTCGCCGCACCGCGGGCCGCACGAACCCTGAAGGCCGAAGTGGTGGCCAATCAGTTGGCCCGGCTCGGCGACCACCAATGGTCCGGCGCAGCCGAACCCGTCGGATCGGGATCGCCGACCGGGTGGCGGACGCGCGTCCGGCTGGCCGTCGGGGCGCACGGCGAGCAGGCCGGCCGCGCCGGCTTTCACCGCTACCACAGCGCCGAACTGGTCACCACGCTGCTGTGCGGTCAGCTGGCGGCGGGAATGCTCAACGGGTTGGCAAAACGACGGTGGCCGCCCGGCGCGGAACTGCACGTCGTCGTCGACGACGCCGGACGGCGCCATGTGGTCTGTTCGCACCGGGTCCGTCGCGGACACCGACACGAGGTCATCGAGGGTGCCGGCACATCCGAGCAGCGGGTTGGGCTGCGCCGCTGGCAGGTACCGGTCATCGGGTTCTGGCAGGCCCATCGCGACGCCGCGAGCATCTACAGCGAGTGGGTGGCCGGGTGGGCGCAACTGGAGCCGGGCATGACGGCGTGGGACCTCTACGGCGGTGCCGGCCTTTTCGCCGCGGTGCTCGGCGACGCCGTCGGCGCGGGCGGTCGCGTGGTCAGTGTGGACATCTCGCCGGCGGCGGCCCGTGCGGCGCGCGCGGCGCTGGCGGACCTCCCGCAGGTCGAGGTGGTTTCCGACTCGGTGCGGCGGGCGCTGGCCGCGCAGCGAGTGCCGGCCGACGTTGCCGTTCTTGACCCGCCGCGCGCCGGGGCGGGGCGCGAGGTGATCGGCCTGCTGGCCTCCGCCGGCGTGCGCCGTGTCATCCACATCGGTTGTGATGCAGCGTCTTTCGCGCGAGACGTGGGCCTGTATCGCCAGTGCGGCTACGCGGTGGAGGAACTGCGCGTGTTCGACTCGTTTCCACTCACCCACCACGTGGAATGCGTGGCCGTTTTCACCGGCCAGGGCCGCACATCCGGCCGCTAGCCGAACAGCTACCCGAACACGAAGTACCGCAGCCACAGGTAGATGGCCGACAGCCCGATCGACACCACGGTCACCAGCGCGCCCTTTCGGGTGAATTCCCAGAATGAGATCCGATCGCCTGCGCGCCGGGCGATTCCGAGCATCACGACGTTGGCGCTGGCACCGACGGCGGTCAGGTTGCCGCCGAAGTCCGCGCCAAGCGCAAGCGCCCACCACAGCGCGTCTTGGTGGACCTGACCATGCAACGCCGCCGACAGCTCGCCGACGATCGGCGTCATTGTGGCCACGTACGGGATGTTGTCGATGATGCCGGACACCGGTGCCGAGACGCCGAGGATCAGCATCCCGGTCAGCAGCGCGTTTCCGCCGGTCAACTCGGTCGCCGAGCGGGCGAGGTGGGCGACGACGCCGGTCTTCACCAGCGCCCCGACCATAATGAACAGCCCGGCGAAGAACAGCAGCGTCTCCCACTCGACGCCGGACAGGTAGTCGGACCGATCCAAGCGCGACAACAGCACAAGAATGCCCGCGCCCAGCAGTGCCACGATCGACGGCGCGATGTGCAGCACCGAGTGGGCGACGAATGCCGCGAACACCGCGACCAGCACCACGGCGCACTTGATAAGCAGCGCCGGATCGCGGATCGCCTCCCGCTCTTCCAGCGACAGCACGTCGGCGACCCGATCCGGGTCGACGTCGAACGAGCCGCGGAACAACCGCGGCAACAGCGCGACGAAGACCACCATGACGATCAGCACGATCGGCGTGGTGTGGACGAGAAAATCGTTGAAGGTCAGACCCGCCCGGCTGGCGATGATGATGTTGGGCGGATCCCCGACCAGCGTCGAGGTGCCACCTATGTTGGAGGCGAACACCTCGGCGATCAGAAACGGCGCCGCGCGGATGGCGAGTCGGTCGCAGACCAGCAGGGTGACGGGGGCGATCAACACGACCGTGGTGACGTTGTCCAGCAGCGCCGACGCAAACGCGGTGACCAGCACCAGCAGCACCATGATCCGCATTGGGGAGCCCTTTGCGCGTTTGGCCGACCAGATCGCGATGTATTCGAAGACCCCGGTCTGCCGCAGTACGCTGACGATGATCATCATGCCGAGCAGCAAAAAGATGACGTCCCAGTCGATTCCGGTTTCGCGCGAGAAAAACACGTCGTCGGAGTCGATCGTGTTCAGCACGGCGCCGACCGCGACCACGATCGCCGCGCCGGCGAGTGCGATGAGTGTCTTGTTGACGCGATCGCTGGCAATCAGCGCATAGGCGACCACGAAGACCGCGATCGCGAAGAAGGTCATCGGTCAACGCGTCAGCGCCGCAGCCAACAGACGCGATGCGGTGATCACCCCGTGCAGCTTGCCATCTTTCATCACGGCGAGCAGCGGACTCCTCAGCCGCGCCATGATTGCGGCCACCTCGATGATCGTGTCATCGGCGTTCGCCGCGGGTACATCGAGCAGATGCTCCGGCAGTACGTCGCGCACCGTCTTGCCGCCCAACTTGTCGGCGGCGCGGTCGGCCATTGACTCGTTGAGCACACCGGCAAGCGAGGGATCGTCTTGGACGTACTGCGGCACGATGAACCGCACCACCTGCGACGCGGGCAGGATCGCGTATGGCTTACCGGACGAGTCAGTGACGACGATTCCCGGCAGGCGGTGCTCGGCGAGCATGCGCGCCGCCTCCAGCGCATCCGAGTCGACGGTGACGACGGGGAAGTCTTCGGCGATCTCCTCCGCGTGCATACGAGCACGATACGACCGGCGGTCACGGTTGACGGCGAGAGCGGACATGGTGGCCTTTCGCGGACCGGCTACTGACCACCGACCCGACTTCCCGGCACACCCGCACGAAAATGTAGTCGAACCCGGCAGCCCGCACGAAACCTTTTTCCGGAGCATTCTCCGATGCCCTTTTCGAAGGCCTTCGCCAAGGGCTTTTCCGGGCCTTTCCGGCAGGGTTTGTCAGGACCGCACGGCGACGGCATGCGTACACTGACCGAATGCTTGAACAGATCCGCGGTCCCGCTGATCTACAACACCTTTCCCAGCAACAGTTGAACGCGCTGGCCGAGGAGATCCGCCAGTTCCTCATCCACAAGGTCGCCGCCACCGGTGGTCATCTGGGGCCTAACCTCGGAGTCGTCGAGTTGACCCTCGCGCTGCACCGGGTGTTCGACTCGCCCCACGACCCGATCGTGTTCGACACCGGGCACCAGTCCTACGTGCACAAGATGCTGACCGGGCGCTGCCAGGACTTCGACAGCCTGCGCAAGAAGGGCGGGCTGTCCGGTTATCCGTCCCGCGCCGAGAGCGTGCACGACTGGATGGAGAACAGCCACGCGTCGACAGCGCTGTCGTACGCCGACGGCCTGGCCAAGGCGTTCGAGCTGACCGGGCACCGCAACCGTCACGTGGTCGCGGTGGTCGGCGACGGCGCGCTGACCGGAGGCATGTGCTGGGAGGCGCTGAACAACATCGCGGCCGCGGGCCGGCCGATCGTGATCGTGGTCAACGACAATGGCCGCAGTTATGCCCCGACGATCGGCGGGTTCGCCGACCACCTGGCCGCGCTGCGGCTGCAACCCGGCTACGAGAAGCTGCTGGAGGGCGGCCGCAAGGCGGTGCGCGGCATGCCCGTCATCGGCGAGCTGTGCTACCACGCCATCCACAGCATCAAGGCGGGCCTGAAGGATGCGCTGGCCCCGCAGGTGATGTTCACCGACCTCGGCGTGAAGTACGTCGGGCCAATCGACGGGCACGACGAGCACGCGGTCGAGGTGGCGCTGCGCCACGCACGCGGCTTCAACGCGCCGGTGATCGTGCACGTCGTCACCCGCAAGGGCATGGGCTATCCGCCCGCGGAGAACGACGAGGCCGAACAGATGCATTCCACCGGGGTCATCGACCCACTGACCGGGATGGCCACGTCGGTGGCCGCGCCGGGGTGGACGTCGGCGTTCGCCGACGCGTTGGTGTGCTACGGCGCCAAGCGCCGCGACGTCGTGGCGATCACCGCGGCGATGCCCGGGCCGACGGGCTTGATCAAGTTCCGCGAGCGCTTCCCGGGCCGGTTCTTCGACGTGGGCATTGCCGAGCAGCACGCGATGACGTCGGCGGCCGGGTTGGCGATGGGTGGGCTGCACCCGGTGGTCGCGATCTATTCGACGTTCCTCAACCGGGCATTCGACCAGATCATGATGGACGTCGCGATGCACAAGCTGCCGGTCACGATGGTGCTTGACCGCGCGGGCATCACCGGCCCCGACGGCGCCAGCCACCACGGCATGTGGGACCTGTCCATGCTCGGCATCGTGCCCGGCATGCGGGTGGCCGCGCCGCGCGACGCCACCCGGCTGCGCGAGGAGCTCGGCGAGGCGCTTGACGTCGACGACGGCCCGACCGCCATCCGGTTCCCGAAAGGCGATGTGGGCGGGGACATTCCGGCGATCAACCGGCGGCACGGCGTCGACGTGCTGGCCCTGCCCGCGACCGGGCTCTGCGAGGAGGTGTTGCTCGTCGCGGTCGGGGCGTTCGCGTCGATGGCGCTGGTGGTGGCAGAGCGGCTGCGTGACCAGGGCATCGGCGTGACGGTGGTCGACCCGCGGTGGGTATTGCCGGTGCCCGACGCGGTGCGCGAGCTCGCGGTGCGCCACAAGCTGGTGGTCACGCTGGAGGACAATGTCGTGGGCGGCGGCGTCGGGTCGGCGGTGTCGGCGGCGCTGCGCCGGGCCGAGGTCGACGTGCCGTGCCGCGACGTTGGGTTACCGCACGCGTTCCAGGCTCACGCGTCGCGCGGCCAGGTGTTCGCCAACGTCGGGCTGACCGATCAGGACGTGGCCCGCCAGATCACCGGCTGGATCGCCGCGTTGGGCAGCGCCGACGCCGAGTCGGCTGTCAGCGAACAGGTCGACTGAGTCCGGGTGTGAACCAGCGCGAAGACGTCCGGATCTCCTCCCACGGTGAGCAGCTCGCCGCTTACCTGTACCGGCCGAAGAAGACCAGCGGCGACATGCCCTGTGTTGTGATGGCCCACGGGTTCTCGGCGACCCGCGACGACGGCTTGCCCGGCTACGCCGAGGCATTCCGCGACGCGGGGTTCGTCGTTGTGCTCTTCGACTACCGGCACTTCGGCGCCTCGACCGGCGAGCCGCGCCAGCTGCTCGACATCGCTCGCCAGCACGACGACTACCGCGCGGTCGTCGACTGGGCACGTCGACTGGATGGGGTCGACCCCGACCGGATCGTGCTGTGGGGTTCGTCGTTAGCCGGTGGGCACGTGCTGGCGGTCGGCGCTACCGATCCGCGCATCGCGGCGGTCGTTTCGCAGGCGCCGTTCACCGACGCGATCCCGACGCTCATGTTGGTGCCGCTGCGCAACCAGGTCCGGATGCTGCTCGCCGCGCTGCGTGACCTGGCCGGCGCGTGGCGTGGCCGGCCGCCGGTTCTGTTGCCGGCCGTCGGTGAGCCCGGCACCCTCGCCGCGATGACCGCGCCAGAGGCCAAGCCCGGCTTTGACGCCCTCGTCGGGCCGGATTCTAAGTGGCGCAACGAATTCGCCGCGCGACTGATGCTCAGCTTTCCGTTCTACCGGCCGCGTCTGAAGGCGTCGAAACTGACGATGCCGCTGCTGATGTGCGTGTGTGAGCGGGATGCGACGACACCGGTCGCGCCGGCGCTGAAGGCGGCGCAGCGTGCGCCCGGCTCGGAGCTTCGGCGCTACCCGTACGGTCATTTCGACATCTACCACGATCCCGCGGTGAAGGCGGATCAGGTCGCGTTCCTGCAGCGCACGTTGGCCGGCGCGGCGACACAATGACAGCACAATGACAGGGTGGGATTGTGGACGCCGAACTCGAAGACTGGAAATCGCGTGGGAACTATTTCGACTACCTGGGTTTCGACGTCTTCTACCGCACCGAGGGCACCGGACCGCGGCTGCTGCTGATCCACGGTTACCCGTTCAATTCGTGTGACTGGGCGCCGATTTGGCCCACGTTGACGAAACGCTTCAGTGTGATCGCCCCGGACATGCTGGGCATGGGGTTCTCCGACAAGCCCGTCCGGTACGAGTATTCGGTGCCCGACCACGCCGACATGCACGAGGCGCTGCTGGACCATCTTGGTGTCGACAGCTGCCATGTCGTCGCCCACGACATCGGTGTCTCGGTTGCCCAGGAGATGCTGGCCCGTCACGACGCCGCCCAGCAGTCCTACCGGCGGTTCCGGATCGAGTCGATCACATGGCTCAACGGTGGCCTGTTCAACGAGGCATACACGCCCCGGCTGATACAGCGGCTGATGTCGCGCACCCCGGTGGGCGAGCTCGCCGGCCAGCTGCCCCGCGTGGTGTTGTCACGACGACTCCTCGAGCGTGCCATCGACGAGTTGTTCGGGCCGAACACCAAACCGACCGCACGGATGCACGAGCTGTTCGACCAGATCCTGGAGTTCAACGACGGCAAACGAGTCAGCCACAAGGTCGGCCGCTTCATCAACGACCGCTACGTGTACCGCAACCGTTGGGTCCGCGCGATGCGGCAGACGACGGTGCCGATGCGGTTCATCGACGGGCCGGTCGATCCGAACTCCGGCAGGCACATGGCCAACCGCTACCGCCAGCTCATCGATGATGCGGATGTCGTTGTGCTGGACGACGATATCGGGCACTGGCCGCAGATCGAAGCGCCCGAGGCGGTACTGACCCACCTGTTCGACTTCCTCGGCCGCGCTTAGTCGGCGGCTTGCTCCGCGCTGTCGGGTGACAGCGCCTTGGCCAGCACCGGCACCACAAGCTCGCGCTGCCATCGTCTGGCGCCGCCGTCGCGCAGGAAGGTCTCGACCGCTTCCGCAGCGTTGTCGGCGCCCGGCCAGTCCCAGCACAGCCGTCGCACCAGGTCCGGACTGACGAGGTTTTCGATGGGCACCGACACCCGCTGCGATACTTCGGCCAGGCCGTTGCGCACCGCGGTCAGCCGCGTGGCCGCCTCGGGTTTGCGCCTGGCCCACCGCGACACCGCCGGGGGACCCGTCGACGGTTCAACCGAATTCGCCGGCTCGGGATTGTCGCGGGCCCTGGCCAGTGCCGCCAGCCAGACGTCGGCGTGGCGGCGTTGCCGCGACCCGCCGAACACCGCCAGCGCGGTCAACTCTTCGACGGTCTTCGGGTCGACGGTCGCGGCCTGGATGATCGCCGAGTCGGGCAGGATCCGGCCCGGCGCGATGTCACGCCGCTGCGCAATCAGGTCCCGGGCGCTCCACAGCTCACGTACCGCGGCAAGCCCCTCGGCAGTGCGCACCTTGTGAATGCCCGACGTTCGCCGCCACCGGTCGCGCCGCGGCGGCGGGGGTTCGGCGGTGCGCACGTACTCGAATTCCTCGGCGGCCCATTCCGTCTTGCCCTGCCGGGCAAGCACCTCGGCCTCCGCCGCACGCAGGTCGATCAGCACCTCGACATCCAGCGCGGCATAGTTCAGCCAGGCCGGCGGCAACGGTCGCTTCGACCAGTCGGCCGCGCCGTGGCCCTTTGCCAAACCAAGGCCGAGCAGCCGCTGCACCATCGCGGCCAGGTTCACCCGTTCGTAGCCGGCCAGCCGCCCGGCCAACTCGGTGTCGTACAGCGCCGGCGGCCGTAGGCCGACGTCCGCGAGCGAGGGCAGGTCCTGGTCGGCGGCGTGCAGAATCCACTCGTCGGTGCGCAGCACCTCGGCGATCGGCCGCAGCCGTTCGGTCGGGTCGCCGTCGCCGCTGACCGGATCGATGAGCACGGTCCCGGCCCCGGCCCGCCGCACTTGGATCAGATACGCCCGGCTGGAATACCGGTACCCGGATGCACGCTCCGCGTCCACCGCGAACGGTCCTCGCCCCGACGCCAGAAGTCTTGCAGCCGAAGCTATTTCGTGGGCAGTGCTGGTGAGTTCCGGCACCCCGTCGGCGGGCAGCAGCAGCGGCGACGGCTCGGGCTCGCCGGGCTCCGGCTGCGAGTCGGGACCGACCTCGTCGACGTCGGTCATACCCCTAGTCGCTCCGCTCCTGCCCGCCGGACGGTCATTCCCCTAGTCGCTCCGCTCCTGCCCACCGGACGGTCATTTTCAGGCGCGCGAGCGCGAGCCCAGGTCCGTCACCCCCACCGGGGGCAACCCCGCCGCGTGTTCCAGCACCTCGCAGAACGCCTCAACGTGGACACCGAGGTCCGGGCTCGTTGCCGTCCACGACGCTCGCAGCTCCAGTTGGTGTGCGCGCGGCGGCCCGGAGATGTCGCCGTAGCGCACCGACGTGGTGGCGGTGACGGTGCCCCCGAGCGCGGTGACGTGCTGAGACCGCGACTCCAGCGCCTCCACCAGCCAGCTCCAGGCCACCTCGGGCAGCAGCGGATCGACGGCCTCACTGCCGTCCAGGTCGGCTTGGATGTAGGCGACCAGCCGCATGGTGCCGTCCCAGGCGTCGGCGCCGTCGGGATCGTGCAGCAGGATCAGCCGGCCGAACGCATCGCCTTCGGAGCGCTCCGGAACGATGTCGGTCTCCGGGTGGCGCACCTCGGCACCGAGCGCATAGCTGAACGGCGCGAGCCGCTGCGGTGGCCGGATAGGCCCGAGTTCGATCTCGGGTCGCACGATTGCGGCGTTCATCGCCGTGACGGCCGCGCGGAAGACAGCCGGTTCGGCATGGGTCACAGGTCGACGCTAGTCCAATTGCGTCGGCGCGGTCGCAGACGCGCCGAATCCGCCCCTCCCGGGTCGCCGATCTCCCGCCGGTCCCCGATTGCTGCGCCCCCTGCCCGCCGCGAGGTCGTGGCAGCATGGAAGGCCATGAGTACCCGCCGTGACCTGCCGAATTCCGCCTATTTGGCCGCCGCGACCGGGCGCAAGCCCCCCCATGTGCCGGTCTGGTTCATGCGGCAGGCCGGTCGTTCGCTGCCCGAGTACCGCGCGTTGCGCGCACAACACAGCATGCTGGCGGCCTGCTTTGATCCCGAGCTGGTTTGCGAGATCACGCTGCAGCCGGTGCGCCGGCACAAGGTCGACGCCGCGATCCTGTTCTCCGACATCGTCGTGCCGCTGCGGGCGGCGGGTATCGAGCTGGACATCGTGCCCGACGTCGGCCCGGTGATCGAGCATCCGGTGCGTTCTCTCGCCGACGTTGCCGCGTTGAAACAACTTGAGCCCGAACAGGTTTCCGGAGTCGGCGAGGCCGTCGGGTTGCTCGTCGACGAGCTCGGCGACGTTGCGCTCATCGGATTCGCCGGCGCGCCGTTCACGTTGGCGTCGTATCTGGTCGAAGGCGGCCCCAGCCGCCACCACGAGCACACCAAGGCGATGATGCTCGGGGAGCCGGCGACCTGGCACGCGCTGATGACCGCGCTGACCGACATCACGATCGCGTTCCTGCGCGTGCAGATCGACGCCGGCGTCGACGCGATCCAGGTCTTCGACTCCTGGGCGGGCACGTTGTCGCTGGCCGACTACCGGCAGTACGTGTTGCCACACAGCGCAAGGGTTTTCACCACGCTCGCCGGCGCCGGTCTGCCGATGACGCACTTCGGAATCGGCACCGCCGAGCTGCTCGGGGCGATGTCGGCGGCCGGGGCGACCGTCGTCGGCGTCGACTGGCGCACGTCGCTGGTCGACGCCGCGGCGCGCATCGAACCCGGCAAGGCGCTGCAGGGCAACCTCGATCCGGTCGTGTTGCTGGCCGGTTGGCCGGTCGTGGCGGCGGCGGTGCGGCGCGTGGTCGACGATGGCCGCCGGGCGGTCGACGCGGGCGCGCGCGGGCACATCTTCAACCTCGGTCACGGTGTGCTGCCGGACACCGATCCCGACGTGCTGACCGACGTGGTGTCGCTGGTGCACTCGCTGTGAGCCGCGCCCACTCCCGAGCCGATTCCGGCGCCCATTCCGGCGCCGATTCTCGCGCCCATTCGCCGGCCCATTCGCGTGCCTATTGCGTTGTCGGCGGCGGTATTTCCGGCCTGGCGGCGGCGTATCGGCTGCGGGTGGCCCTGGGACCTGCGGCGCCGATCACCCTGTTCGAGCCGGCCGACCGGCTCGGTGGCGTGTTGCGCACGATCCAACTCGGCGGCCAGCCGCTGGACGTCGGCGCGGAGGCGTTCGTCGCGCGCCGTCCGGAGGTGCCGGCGCTGCTGGCGGAACTGGGCATGGCCGACGAGCAGCTGGACACCACCGGTGCGCGGCCGCTGATCTACGCCGGCGGCACCCTGCACCCGCTGCCGGAGCAGACCATCCAGGGCATCCCCATGACGGCGGCGTCGGTGCGCGGCCTGGTCGACGACGCGACCGTCGAGAAGGTCGCCACCGAGCCGACTCGCCCGCTGACGTGGTCGCCGGGCGCCGACCCCGCGGTGGCCGACCTGGTGTCGGAACGGTTCGGGCCACAGCTGGTGGCCCGGTCGGTCGACCCGTTGCTGGCCGGTGTGTACGCCGGGTCGGCGGCGACGATCGGCCTGCGCTCGGCGGTGCCGGGGGTGGCCGCGGCCCTGGACCAAGGGGCCCACAGCCTGACCGAGGCGGTCCGCACCGCGCTGCCGCCACCGACCGGTCGCTCGGTGTTCGGTGCGGTGCGCGGGGGATACGGCGTGCTGGTCGACGAGCTGGTCCGCCGCAGCCGCATCGACTGGGTGCGGCAGGCCATCGTTTCGGTGAGCCGAGACCTACGGGGTTGGCAACTGTGCGGCGAAGACGGCGACCTGTGGCACGCCGACGCGGTGGTGGTTGCGGTGCCCGCCCCCCGGCTGCCCCCGATGCTGACCGGCGTCGCACGCCGGACAGTGTCGGCCGCCGGCCGAATCCCGGTGGCGTCGTCGGTTGTCGTCGCGTTGGCGGTGCCCGCCGACACCCCGCTGCCCGACCGGTCGGGTGTGCTGGTAGGCAGCGGAGAACCGTTGCACGCCAAGGCCATCACGCTATCCAGCCGCAAGTGGGGTCAGCGCGGCGATGTCGCGCTGCTGCGGCTGTCGTTTGGACGCTTCGGTGACGACGTGGCCCGCGGCGTCGGCGACGCCGAGCTGCTGGCGTGGGCCGTCGACGACCTCGCCGCCGCATTCGGGGTTAGGGTCGAGCCGCTTGAGGCGCACGTGGCGCGGTGGCTGGACTCGATGCCGCAGTACGGGCCGGGCCATGCCGGCCTGGTCGCCGAGATGCGCGCCGGGCTGCCACCCTCGCTGGCGTTGGCCGGCAACTACCTCGAAGGGATCGGCGTGCCGGCGTGCATCGCGTCGGGCACCGCGGCGGCCGCGTCGCTGGTCACGGCGACCGTGGCACCATAGAAGACATGGCCCGGCTGGATTTCGACGCGCTCAACTCGACCATTCGCTACCTGATGTTCTCGGTGTTCGCGGTGCGGCCGGGCGCACTCGACGAGGACCGGGCCGCGGTCGTCGACGAGACCGCGACCTTCCTCAAGCAGCAAGAAGACAACGGTGTGGTGGTGCGCGGGCTCTACGACGTCGCCGGGCTGCGGGCCGACGCCGACTTCATGATCTGGACGCACGCCGAGCGGGTCGAGGCGCTGCAGGCGACGTATGCCGACTTCCGGCGCACCACCACGCTCGGGCGGGCCACCACGCCGGTGTGGAGCTCGGTCGCACTGCACCGCCCCGCCGAGTTCAACAAGAGCCACGTCCCGGCGTTCCTGGCCGGTGAGGAGCCCGGCGCATACGTCTGCGTATACCCGTTCGTGCGGTCGTACGACTGGTATCTGCTGCCCGACGAGGAGCGCCGCCAGATGCTGGCCGAGCATGGCATGGCCGCCCGCGGTTACAAGGACGTGCGCGCGAACACGGTGCCCGCGTTCGCCCTCGGTGACTACGAGTGGATCCTGGCGTTCGAGGCGCCGGAGCTGCACCGGATCGTCGACCTGATGCGCGAGCTACGCGCCACCGAGGCCCGCAGGCACACCCGTGCGGAGACGCCGTTCTTCACCGGCCCGCGGGTGGCGGTGGAGCAGCTGGTACACGCGCTGCCGTAATTTCGACCAGATTGCCGCCACGGCTGTCGTCCCGCCAAAATCACGACCTCGGCGGCCGACATCACGACGCCCGGAATTCAAGTTCGGCGCCTACCCTCGCCGGTATGACTGCTCCCGTCGATCCGACCCGCTTCGAAGAGATGTATCGCGATGACCGCACCGCCCACGGCCTGCCTGCCGCCACGCCCTGGGACATCGGCGGCCCACAACCCGTGGTGCAGCAACTGGTGGCGCTGGGCGCGGTCAGGGGCGAGGTGCTCGACCCTGGTACCGGCCCCGGCCACCACGCGATCTACTACGCGTCACAGGGTTACGCCGCGACCGGTATCGACGCGTCGCCCGCCGCGATCGAACGTGCCCGGCAGAACGCCCAGCGCGCGGGGGTTTCGGTGAACTTCCAAGTGGCCGACGCGACGAAGCTGGACGGACTGGAGGGTCGGTTCGACACCGTCGTCGACTGCGCCTTCTATCACACGTTCAGCACCGACGAGATGCTGCAGCGGTCGTATCTGCAAGCGCTGCACCGCGCGACCAAACCGGGTGCGCGGCTGTATATGTTCGAATTCGGCACACACGACGTCAACGGGTTGAGCCTGCCCCGCTCCATTCCCGAGCAGAGTTTTCGGGAACTGCTGCCCGCCGGCGGTTGGCAGATCACATATCTGGGGCCTACGACGTATCAAGTCAACGTCAGCATCGAGGCGTTCGAGGCGATGGCCGCTCGAAATCCCGACATCGCCGACCAATTCCAGCCGCTGATCGAACGACTCCGCGTGATCGAACCGTGGCTCGTCAACGGCCGTGCTCACGCCCCGTTCTGGGCGGTGCACGCCACCCGCGTCGACTAGAACCACTCTTCCCGGCGTCGCAACGTTGCTAGTCTTTGATGGCCTCGTGCGCCGAGAGCTTCATCGCCGACGCCGTCGACCGACGCGCGGAGTGCCGGATTTTGCGTGGACTGTGCCATGGTCCACTGATGGGGTTGCCGAAGGTGGCGTGGATCAAGGGTATCGCCGCGGCGGCGGGCATTGTGTTCGCTGCCTGGCTGATCATGGGCTGGGGCGGCGCGTCGACGGTCCGCATCGTTGACGACGTCGGGCTACTGATTTTCGCGGTATTCGCCGCCGTCTGTGTCGGGTTAGCCGCGTGGTCGGCCCGCGGCCGGCAGCGAGCCGCCTGGTTTTGCCTGACGCTCGGGATCGTCGGTTGGGTCGTCGGCGAGGCGGTGAGGACCTACTACCAGGTGGTTCGGGGAATGGCATCCGCCCCGTTTCCGTCGCTGGCCGACGCGGGTTTTCTGCTGTTTCCGGTCGGCGCCTGCCTGGCGTTGGTGTTCTTCCCGGTCGGATATGCCGGCCGGTCGCAGAGCCGCCTCGTGCTCGACGGGCTGATCGTTGCCGGCTCGCTGTTCTTCATCTCCTGGGTGACCGTGCTGGAAAGCGTTTACCAGGCCGGCGGCGCAAACCGCTTCGCGTTGGGTCTGTCGCTGGCCTATCCGGTCGCCGATCTGGTGATCATCACCGTTGCGGTGCTGGTGCTGGCCCGGGCCCCCACCGGTCAGCGCATGGCGTTGGCGTTGCTGAGTGCGGGGATCGTTTTCATGGCGGCGTCCGACAGCGCGTTTGTGTATCTCGTCGCCCGGAATGCCTACAACAGCGGCAACGTCATCGACGCGGGCTGGGCAGCCGGTCTGTTGGCGGTGAGCATGGCTGCGCTGGCCGGTCGCCGGTCGCCACACCCCGATGCCGAGGCGGCGCAGGTGCCCTCCCAAGTTTCGCTGTGGTTGCCGTACGTGCCGCTGCTGTTGGCCGGCGCAGTCGGAGTCCGGCAGTTTTGGCCGAGCGTCGGATCCGGCCCGACGCTAGCCGTGGCGCTGCTGCTGGTAATCGCCGTGCTGGCACGGCAATTCATCGCCGTGGGGGAGAACCAGCGGTTGCTGGTGATGGTGGCCGATCAGGCATTGCGCGACCCGCTGACCGGTCTGGCGAACCGCACCCTGTTTCACGACCGGCTGACGCATGCGGTGCAACTGCATCAACGCGACCAGCGGCCGGTCGCGGTGTTGTCGCTTGACCTCGACGATTTCAAACTCGTCAACGACACCCTTGGTCATCCCACGGGGGACGCCGTGCTGACCCGGGCCGCCGAACGGCTACTCGGCTGCGTCCGGACCGGCGACACCGTCGCCCGGCTGGGCGGCGACGAGTTCGCCGTGCTGTTGGAGGGCGGAGTCGAGCACTCGCACCTGGTCGCGCATCGAGTGGTTGAGGCCTTCGACGAACCCTTCGTCATCCACAGTCAGAAGTTGTTGATGCGGCCCAGCCTCGGGCTGGCCGTGGCGTCGGCCGACAACCCTGGCCTGACCGCCGACACACTGCTCAAACAGGCCGATGTGGCAATGTATTCGGCGAAGCGTTCGAGGGCCGGCGGCCTGCATACGTTCACCCCGGAGATACATTCGATCGAGCCGGACGAACCCGACGCGGAAACGGAATCCGACGGAGCCGCCCGAGCCGGTGGCACGGGTACGGTCCGGCTGCTCGCCGAGCTGCGCGATGCCATCGACCGCGTCGACTTGAGCGTGCTCTACCAACCGAAGTTCGACCTGCGCACCGCCGACGTCGTCGGCGTCGAGGCACTGGTTCGCTGGCCGCATCCCGAACGCGGCCTGCTGGGTCCGGACCGTTTTCTACCGCTGGTCCGCCAGCATGGCCTGATGCGGGCCGTCACCGAACTGGTGCTGGCACAGGCCCTCGATGACGCCGCGCACTGGCATTCGAAAGGTATCGGGGTACCGGTTGCGGTCAACCTTTTCGCACCGTCGCTGGCAGACATGCATCTGCCCACACAGATCGCGCACGCGCTTGCCGACCGCCACCTGAACGCGGACGCGCTGATGGTCGAGATCACCGAAGACCTTCTGCTCGACAACGTCGGCCGGACTCGCGCGGTGCTGCATCGGCTGCGAGAGCGCGGGATCCGGATCGCCATGGACGATTTCGGCAGCGGCTATTCGGCACTGTGCTATCTGCGCGAACTGCCCATCGATGAGGTCAAGCTCGACCGGCAGTTCATCGCGCCGATAGTCGCCGATCCCCGGGCCGCGGCAATCGTCCGTGCCGTCATCGACCTCGCGCACGTCTTGGGTGTGACGACCGTCGCCGAGGGCGTCGAGAACGCAGAAACCGCGGGCAAACTCCGCGAGTACGGCTGCGAAGTGGCCCAAGGTTTTTACTACAGCCCGCCGGTCACATCCCACGTGATGCTGAAACTGCTTTCGGCGCCACGCCATAACGGTGCCGTCGGAGCGCTGCCGGGTCCCGATGCAACCCCGGCAATACCGACCCAGGATCAGGTCCTCACCACCCGGCTAACGCCACCGCCGTAAACACCCTCGGCGCGGGTGTCCTCACGCCTCCACGGTGGCTCGCTGCTCTTCCCTGCGCGGCTGCAACCAGGCCGGATCGAGGCCGGAATCGAGCCGATTCTCCGCCTTGGCGTCCAGGTAACGGAAGTACAGCACCGAGAACACCACGACGAGCATCAGTGACCAGCCCCAGGTGACCTTCATGTACTCCAGGAACCGGCCCGTCGTCGGCCAATGCCCGAGCAGCCACCGGTCCGCGCTCATGAAACCGTAAATCGCGACCCATGCGGGCCAGTTCCGGATCACCGAGTTCGGCAGCACCACCGTCATCAGGAACGGGAACAGCATCATCGAGTAGTAGCCCTGGCCCAGCGACAGCACCAGGAACGACGCGATCAGCAGCACGCCCGACGACGTGCAGAACCAGAACAGTGGATCGCGTGTGCGGTAGTAGCGATACAGCAGCCACAACGACGCCACCGCGATCACGGCGAATGCGATGCGCAACAAGACGATCAGCCAACCGGGCAAGCCGTAGTAGACGCCGTTGCCGAGAATCGAGCTGTTGAAGTAGTCACGGGTGCTGAAGATGTAGGGAAGCGTGCGGGTGACGAAGTTCATCGGATCGCTGACCAGCGGCCACGCCGCGGCGTTGAACAGCAGCGGCACCCCGATCGCGGTGACGATGCACCGCCATTGCCGGTTCAGCAGGGGCAACAAAAGCAACGGCGCCAGCACCGGTTTGACCACCAGGGACAAGCCGATCGCCACCCCCGCCCACCACTGATGGCTCGCCTTGCCGTCGAGCAACCACCGGAAGAACAACACCTCCAACAGCAGGACGCAGCCGTTGATGTTGCCGAAAACCAGTGTGTTCACCACGCTTTCGGTGCAGAACATCGCCGCCAACAGGGCCGGCGCGGCGACCGAGGTGATCGTGAAGCCGAACAGCCGAAGCAGGAAATACGCGGCGATGACGATCGCGACGGTGTTGATGGTGATGAACCAGTAGCGCGACGCGTCGACGGGCAGATAACCGAATGGCGCCATCAAGAGCGTGCCGCCGGGCGGATACAAGTAGTGCGGGTCGACGTAGTCGAGATGCTCGTTGTAGATGTCCCAGCCGCGCTTGAAATTGACCACCGCCCGATACACCGGCCCGTAGTCGTCGGTGATGTAGCCATTGGTGGCCAGCACGTAGCTGCGGTGAACGATGAAAATGATCGCCAGCGGCCACAGGATCGAGCGCAGCACCGCCGCCGTGCTCGGCGGGCTGGTGGGAGGCCGGAACGCGGTCAGCAGGGCGGCGCGAACCGGGCCAACCGGGCCGCCGCGGGTCCAGGCGCGTGGCGTCACGAGCGCACCATATACCGGCGGCCTGGACCAGCCGATCAAGCGGGGCAGTACGTATCGGTGGGCGGCAGGTTGCCGCTGTCCAGATAACCGATCAACGGCGGCATCGCGCACGCCGAGTAGAGGCTCACGCCGTGCCCGATGCCCTGCCACATCACCCGCTTGCTGTTGGCACCGGCGTTGATGATCGTCGCCGCCGACGCCGCGACGCCGTCACTGCCGGCGATCGGATCGAACTGCCCGCCCAGCAGCAGCACGTGGATCTTGAGGTTCTTCGGTTCCTGCGGCGCCGACCCGCTGGGCCAGTTAAGGCACTTGACGAGGTTCAGCGCGCCGACCGTGCCGAACTGCGGATAGAGCTTGCCCCACGCGACGTACAGCTCGCGGACCCGGTCGGGGGTCGGACGGTTGAGCGCGTCACTGCAGCCGTTGATGAACTGGCCGTCCGTCCCGCGCACCGATTCGGCCTGGTTGATCAGGTTTCGCAGTTGATTGGTGTCGCCCGACCGGGAGGCCGCCAGCGCGGCGGCGAGGCCGTTGGTCGTCGAGACCCGGTCGCCGTGCGGGAACGCCAGCGCGGTGGTGATCGCCGAGACCACCGCCGCGACCGAATCCGCCCCGGGACCGCGGGCCCCGCGCGCGGTGGCCAGCAGCGAATTGACCGCGCCCTTCGGGTCGGGGCCCAGCGGGCAGTTCGGCGCCGCCGCGCACTGCGAGGTGAACGCGTCGAGCGTGGCCTGCTGACCCTTGACGCGCTGTTCGGCGGCCGCCTCCGCGCTGATGCCCGCCGGGATCGGCGAGTCCAGGATCAACCGGGCCACCTTGCCCGGATGCGAGCCGGCGTAGGCCAACGCCACCTGGGCGCCGTTGCCGATGCCGAGCAGCGCCAGCGCCGGCACGTCCCACGTGCTGCGCAGCCGTTCGAGATCCTCGGCGGCGTGCGCGTTGTCGTAGGCGGAGTCGCCCGGCGCGATGGTGTCGGTGCAACTGGTCGTCGCCGTCGTCGAGATCGCGCCGAGGTTGGCCACCGGATCGTCGCCGGACTCGAACTGCGCCTGGTCGCGCATCTCGCGGCGGTCGAACGGATCGCGGCACTCGATCGCCGCCGACGTGCCCATCCCGCGCCGGTCCACGGCCACGATCGGGTGGCTCTTCAGCACGTCGCCTCCGGCCCGTGACAGCCACACCGGCAGCTGCAGCGACGACGGCAGGTCCGACCCGGTGGTAATGACCAGCGGCCCGGCGTCCGGCGGCGTTTGCGGCGAGCGGGCGCGCATCACGCCGATGCTCAGTGTGCCGGTGGCGCCGTTGATCGGGTCCAGGTCGGCGTCGTAGTTCGCACAGTCCAGGGTCACCCCGACGGGCGGTGTGGCCGCCGCGGCGCCGAACGCCCGCGACGTGCAGTCGTGCCAGGCCAGATCGTTCTTGGGGGCGCCGATCTTCGGCGGACCGCTGGGCGGGGGCGTGGTGTTGACAGCGCCGCGCGGGTGGTTGTCGGAGTTGGTGGCATACCGCGGATTTGCGGCCAGGCCCGGCGCACACGCGGCCAGCAACGCGGTAACCGCGACGGCGACCGTCGCACGCTGAGCTGGCCCAGGCATGCAGCCCAGAGTAGCGACAGTCCTACGCATCCCGGCCGAACAGCGTGTAAAGGTACCCTTCGGCATCGGTCAGGATGTGCACCGCGCGGAGATTCGCCGTCACGGCCGCCCTGCCGCCGGCGACGCGCGGTGCGCCGCCGGCAACGAGGATCGGCGCGATGGTCAATCCGAGCTCGTCGAGCAAACCGTGCCCGATGATGTCGCCGAGCAGCGTCGGGCCGCCCTCGCACAGCACCCGATACAGCCCACGCCGGCCCAACTCGGCCACCACCGCCGCGGTGTCGACGGCGATCGGGTCCGATGTCGACGCGTCGATCACCTCGGCCCTGCCCTGCAGCCGGTCACGGGTGGCCTCGAACGACACGGTGGTCGTGAAGATCAGCGGCGGCGCCTCGGTGTGGGTGAACAGCTTGCTGTCGGGTTCCAGCGCGCCGGACCCGGTGACGACGGCGATCGGCGGGATTTCGCCTTGGCCGCGTCGCTGCCGTCGCTGGCGGCCGGCCACGGTCAGGACCGCGCCGGAGTAGTTCTCGGCCCGCACCGTGCCCGCGCCGACGAGCACGACGTCGGCGACCTCGCGCATGACCTTGAACAGTGCCCGGTCACCCGCGCCGCCGAGCCCGCCCGCGCGGCCGTCAACGGTTGCGCCGCCGTCGAGGCTGGCGATCATGTTCGCCCGCACCCAGCAGCCGTTCAAGCCGGCGGGATAGGCATACAGGTCGGCGAGCCCGGCGGTATCGACCGCGGTGGCTACACCGAGCACGGTGAACTGCGTCGCTGCGTCGTCGTCGGACACAGGCTTGATTGCAGCATGTCATTAAGGTGCGAGCATGCACGCCCCCGTCGACCGCGGCCCCGCCCACCTGGTGGACCGGCATCCGACGGTGTCGGCGGACCGGCTGATCCGCGACCTGGCACCGCCGCCGACGTTCGCGGCGGTGAGCTTCGACAGCTACCGTCCCGACCCGGCCGAGCCCAGCCAGGCCGCGGCAGTGCAGGCGTGCAAGCAGTTCTGCGAGGTGGCCGTGGCGCGCCGGGCGGGAAAGCGACGGCTGTTCGGCAAGCCGGCGGTGCTTGCCGGCGCGGGCCTCTACCTCGACGGCGGTTTCGGCGTCGGCAAGACGCATCTGCTGGCGTCGATCTACTTCGCGCTGCCGGACACCGCCCCCAAGGCGTTCTCGACGTTCGGTGAACTGACCCAGCTGGCCGGCGTGTTCGGCTACGCGGAATGCATCGAACTGCTGGCCGACTACGTCATGGTCGGCATCGACGAGTTCGAGCTGGACGATCCCGGCAACACCACGCTGATGTCACGGTTGCTGTCCGAACTCGTCGCCCGCGGCGTGTCGGTGGCCGCGACCTCCAACACGCTGCCCGAGCAGCTCGGCGAGGGACGGTTCGCCGCGGCGGACTTCCAACGCGAAATCGGTGCTCTTTCAGCAATTTTCCACACCGTGCGGATCGAGGGACCCGACTATCGGCACCGCGATCTGCCGCCGGCGCCGGAGCCGTTGACGGACGCGCGGGTGCGGTCGCGGGCCGAGTCGGTCCCCGGTGCCACGATCGACGACTTCGACGCGTTGTGCGATCACCTGGCCACCATGCACCCTTCGCGCTACCTGGCGTTGATTGACGGCGTCACAGCGGTGTTTCTGACCGGTGTGCATCGCGTCGACGACCAGAACGTCGCGCTGCGGCTGGTGTCGCTGACCGACCGGCTGTACGACGCCGGGATACCGGTCGTCGCGTCGGGAGCCAAGCTCGACACCATCTTCAGCGACGAGATGTTGGCCGGCGGCTTCCGGAAGAAGTATCTGCGCGCCACGTCGAGGCTGCTGGCGTTGACGACGATGCCGCCGCCGATGCCGCCGGCTACAGCGGGCGCACCATGACGTAGTCGTTCTCGATCGCGTCGCCGATCCGGAAGGTCTTGGTGCCGGCGATCGCAAACTTGTGCCTGGCGTAAAACCGTTGCGCCCGCTGATTTTTCTGGTTGACGCCCAACCACACGCACCGGGCGCCCAAATCCCTGGCGTGCGCCAGTGCGGCGTCCATCAACGCGTCCGAGACGCCGCCGCCGTGATTGTCGGGCAGCACGTACATCTTGGACAGCTCGGCGGCCGGCCGGATCGTGACGGCACGCTGCACGTCGGCGTCGTCGAGCACGCCCCGAATCAGCATGGCGTATCCGATGATTCGTCCGTCCCGGTGCGCGCCGATAACAACACGCGCGGGGTCGGCGACGTATTCGGTGAACCGCGCCGCAGACAGGTTGGCGTCGATGAACTTGACGATGTCGTCCGGCGTCAACGACGGCGGGCAGGCCAGCGGAAAGGTGCGCGCCGCGACGGCGGCGAGTTCGTCGGCGTCGGCGGCTCCGGCCACCGCGACTTGCACAGCCATGCGACCTTACGGTAGCGGCGATCCCGGCTGCCAGAAATTCCACTGGGCCAGGTGGCTGCCCGACTTCTTGTCCAGCAGAACGACGTTCGTCACCAGCCCGCGCCAGACGTCCCAGTACACCGCGCCGCTGACGGGCGAGCCCGGCGACGCGCGCAGCAGCGCGGTGTCGAGCGCGTCGGGGGCGTCGGTGTGTCGCGAGGTGTAGGCGTCGGCGTACGGGGTGACGCCGTCGAACGTGAACATCACCGACAGGATGTAGGGGCTGGGGACCTTGATCGGTTGCACGGTCACCAGCCCGCGCCACGGCCAGCCGCGGCAGGGCGGGCCGAGCGAATGACCGGTGCCGGGCTGGTCACAGCCCCAGCCCGGCGGGATGGCGTCGGCCGGCAGCACGTCGTGGACCGTGACGTCGGCGATGACCTCGCCGAGGTTGGGCTCGGTGTACTGCACGCGCAGCGTGTCGCCCTTGTTGCCGATCGGGGCGTCGGCGTGCGCCGGCGGTGCGAGGACGGCGGCGACCGTAACGATGGCGGCTACCAGGGCCGGCGCGTATCGGCGCATCATCCCTCCTTGGCTGCCCTCGCATCTTGGCACATCGGCCGGGTGCCCACAGGACGGTTAGCCGAAGCCGGGCGTCAGCCGGCCCACGGACCCATGCCGCCGACTTGCTCGATCGTGATGCGGGTCAGGTAGCCGGGCGGTGCGTCCGGCGGCGGGAAGTGGGCATCGCGGCCGATCATGGTCTTCGCCAGCTCGGCGAGCAGTTCGGGCGCGCCGCCCTCCTCGATGCGCGCGGTGCCCTTGATCGACAGATACGGCGTCATCGGCGCGCTGCGGTCGGTGGACAGCACCGTCACCGCGACCCGGGGGTCGCGGCGGACGTTGCGGACCTTCTGGTGTTCCAGCAGGTGCGCGGTGACCAACTCGTCGTCGCCGTCCGGGGTGGTCTGCAGCGCCACCCACACCACGCTGACTTGCGGGCTGCCGTCGGGGTTGAGGGTGACCAGCGTGGCGTCCGCGCCGGCTCCGATGAGCACGCGGGCGTCGTCGTCCAGTTTCATGATGCGACCGTACTCCCGCCAACGGCTAGGCCGCTTCCAGTTCCAGCAGCGCCGACTTCGCGGCACGCCCGCCGACGTACTGGCCCGTCGAACCGTCCGAACGCACCACCCGGTGGCACGGGATGACGACCGGCAGCGGGTTGTGCGCGCACGTCGAGCCGACGGCACGCACCGCCCGGGGATTCCCCACGGCCGCGGCCACCTGCGCGTAGGTCTCGCGATGGCCGTAGCCGATGTCGCGCAGGTGCGCCAAGACGCTGCGCCGGAAGCCGTCGGCGAGTCGCAGATCCACCGGCAGCGCGAACGTGGTGCGCCGCTTGGCGAAATACTCCTCGAGTTGGCGGGCCGCGGCGTCCAGACGGCCGGGTGCACGCAGCACCCGGGGACTGATGGCGTCGGCCAGCTTGGCCAGTACCGCGTCGTGGTCCTCGACGTCGTAGGCCACCCGGACCAGGCCGATGCCGGTGCTCGCCAGCAGCAGCGTGCCGACCGGGGTGTCGATGGTGCGGTAGGCGACGTCGAGTAGGCCGGCGTCGGTGGCCTTGCGCTCCAGCGTGGCGTGCAGCCGGGCGAGTGTGGCCGCCTCGTTTGGGGCGGCAAAGATGTTGGCGGTCATGACGTTTCCTCCGGGTATATCTTTCGCAGGGTCTTGATGCCGTCGGCCGCGGCGCGTCGGGCGGCGTCGGGGGAGTTGCCGATCAACTCGGCGATCTCGGCGTAGGGCAGGCCGGCGATGTAGTGGTATGCCACCGCGCGTCGTTGTTTGTCCGGCAGCCGCTGCACCGCCGACCAGACGCCGTCGTCGCGGCTGGCGGGATCCGCGTTGGTCGCAGGCCGTTCCGGCACGGCCTCGGTGGGGACGGGCCGGCGGGAGCGGGCGCGGACGACATCGATGGCCCGCCGGTGCGCGATCCGCACCAGCCAGCCTTCGACGTTGGCGTCGCGCGGCAGATCCGGGTACGCGCGCAGCGCCGACAGGAACGTCTCCGACCACGCGTCGTCGGCGTCGACCGGGCCGAGCACCGCGCGGCACACCCGCAGCACCGTGGCGCCATGCTGGGCCACCACGTCTTCGAACGGTCGCACCTTCACATCCACATCTTGTAGACGGTGCGCGGCGTCGCGACGTGAGGTCCGGTTATTGCTCGCCTTGCTCGGCGCGCCCCTTCAGGATCTCGTCGAAGACCTTGCCCAAGTTCGCCTCGACGGGTTCCTTCTCGAGGCCGGCTCGGTGCAACGGCCCGTCGCCGTCTTCGAGTTCGAGCAGCGCCAGCAGCATGTGTTCGGTGCCGATGTAGTTGTGGCCCAACCGAAGAGCCTCACGGAAGGTCAACTCCAGCACCTTGCGGGCCTGACCGTTGAACGGAACCAGCGCCGGCGGGTTGTCGACACGCTCGGGCAGGGTCACGGCGCCGCGCACGTTGTCGACGCTCACGCCTTGCCCGGCGATGACCTTCATCGCCAGCGATTCCGGGTCTTCGAGCAGACCCAGGACCAGGTGCTCGGGCCGGATCTCGGCGTTTCCGGCCGCATGAGCCTTGTTCTGAGCGAACACCACGACGCTGCGCGCCCGCGGGGTGAACCGCGCGAAGCCCGCGTTCGGGTCCAGCGCCGCCTCCGGCTTCGGCACGAACCGCTTCTGGGCGGCCTGCTTCGAGACGCCCATGCTGCGGCCGATGTCGGTCCACGACGCGCCGGATCGGCGGGCCTGGTCGACGAAGTGGCCGATCAGGTGGTCGGCGAGCTCGCCGAGGTGCTCGGCGGCCAGCACCGCGTCGGCCAATTGGTCCAGCGCGTCGGTGTGCACCTTCTTGATCGCGTTGATCAGGTCGTCAAGGCGGACGGGAGAGTCGATGGGCGCGGGCGAAGTCATGCGTCAACTCTAGGTTGACGACCCCAAATCGTCAACCCAGAGTTGACGTACGGCGCGCGTCATTTCCGTCGGTGCGGGTATCCGGTACCGAACTCGGACGAAAGGATGCAAGCGAATGTCAGTGACACGAGACATAGCGACCCCGCCCCAGCGGGTATGGGACGTGCTGGCCGACGGCTGGCTGTATGCGAACTGGGTCGTCGGGGCCAGCCGGATACGCGCCGTCGACAAGGACTGGCCCGCGCCCGGCACCCGCATCTGCCACTCGGTCGGGCCGTGGCCGTTGGTCATCAACGACGAGACCGTCTCGGAAGACTGCGTCCCGCTGCAGCAACTGGTGCTGCGGGCCGGAATCTGGCCGGTCGGCGAGGCGCGGATCACCATGCGGCTGACGGAGATCCCCGGCGGCTGCCGCGTCGAGATGGACGAGGTGGCCATCGGCGGACCGCCGAAGCTGCTGCCGACGGCCGTGCAGCACACCGCATTCGCGCCGCGCAATCGCGAGTGCCTGTGGCGGCTCGCGAATATCGCGGAACACAAGCAGCCCAGCGAGGTTTAGCAGCGTGACCGTTTCCGGCGATACCGACGCGGTGGTGATCGGGGCGGGCCACAACGGATTGGTGGCCGCCGCGACGCTCGCCGACGCGGGCTGGGACGTGCTGGTGTTGGAGGCCGGGGATGAGCCGGGTGGTGCGGTGCGTAGCGCCGAGCTGATTCCAGGATATGTAACGGATCTCTACAGCGCGTTTTATCCGTTGTCGCTGGCGTCGCCCGCCATTCGCGGGTTGCATCTCGAGGAGCACGGGCTGCGCTGGTCGCATGCCCCGGTGGTGGTCGGACACCCGCGCCGCGGCGACGATGCCGATGCACCCGTCATCTACCGAGACCCCGCGCGCACGGCCGAGCAGTTCGCCCGGCGGGAACACAGCGACGGCGACAACTGGTGGCGGCTTGTGGAGCTCTGGCAGAAAATCAAGGCCCCGCTGGTCAATTCGCTGCTGCTGCCGTTCCCACCGCTGCGCGCGCCGATTCAGTTGCTGCGGAAGCTCGGAACGGCTGAGGCCTTGCGGCTGGTGCGGCTGTTGATGTTGCCCGCAGGCGTGATGGGCGACGAACTGTTCGACGGCGAAGCACCGAAGCTGCTGCTGATGGGCAACGCGATGCATGCCGACGTCCCGGTCGATGCGCCCGGCAGCGGCGCGATGGGCTTCCTGCTGACGATGATGGCGCAGGACGGCGGATGGCCGGTACCGGTCGGCGGCGCCGGGCAGCTGACGGCGGCGTTGATGGACCGGGCCCGCTCGGCGGGCGCCGAAATCCGTTGCGGCGAAGAGGTGTCCGGCATCGAGGTGCGCGGCGGACGCGCGGTCGCCGTCCGCACCGGCGGTGGCCGGACGGTAACGGCCGGCCGGGCGGTTGTCGCCGACGTGTCCGCGCCGCGGCTGTACCGGGAGTTGCTGCCGCGGGCGGCGGTTCCGCAGCGGATGCTGCGCGATCTCGACCACTTCATCTGGGACACACCGGTTGTGAAGGTGAATTACGCCCTGGACGCGCCGATCCCGTGGCGCTCGCAGAACCTGAAAAGCGTCGGCACCGTGCACCTGGGTGCCGACGCTCACGGGCTGGTTCGCTGGATGGCCGACCTGAACACCGAGGTCGTCCCCGACCATCCGTTCATGTTGCTCGGCCAGATGACGACCGCCGACCCCAGCCGCTCGCCGGCCGGAACCGAAAGCGCTTGGGCCTATACACACTTGCCGCGAGAGGTGATTGACGACGCGTCGGCGGACAAACTGGCCGAGTCCGTCGACCGAGTGGTGGAGGAGCATGCGCCCGGCTTCCTCGGCCACGTGATCGGCCGGTTCGTGCAGCGCCCGTCGGATCTGCAAGACTCGGACGCCAACCTGTACGGCGGCGCCGTCAACGGCGGTACCGCCCAAATTCAGCAGCAGCTGATCTTCCGCCCGACGCCGGGGCTGGCGCGACCCGAGACGCCCATCGAGCGCCTGTATCTCGGCAGCGCCTCGGCCCATCCGGGCGGATCCGTTCACGGGTCGTGCGGGCGCAACGCCGCGCTGGCTGCCTTGCGCGCCGATGGAATGACGGGCTGGCCCCGGCGCCGACTCAACCAGGCGCTGATCTCGCTGCTGAATCGCTGAGGCGTCACCCGCGCCCTTGACGCAGTCTTACTCGCCTACGTATATTCGTCGACGAGTATTGCTGGGAGCACGGAATGGCCACGAAACGCAAGGTCGACAACTTGATGGCGCTCGCCGTGCTCGCGACGGTCGTGCAGCGGCCGATGCACCGCTACGAGATGGCGTCGATCATGCGGGCGCGCGGCAAAGACAAGGACATGCACGTCAAGTGGGGATCGCTGTACACCGTCGTCGGCAACCTGGCCAAGCACGGATTCCTTGAGGAGATCGGCAGCACCCGGCAGGGCGCCCGCCCCGAGCGCACGGTGTACCGCATCACCGCCGCGGGCCGCCATGAGCTGATCGACTGGACCCGGGAGCTCCTATGCGAACCGCAACCCGAACAACCGAGCTTCGCCGCCGGCCTCTCGGTGCTGTCGCTCCTGCCTCCCGACGAAGTGGTCACCCTGCTGCAGTCGAGGCTCGGCACGCTGAACGCCGCCATCGCCACCGAACGAGCCCAGGCTGAAAAGGCCGAGAATGACGGTGTGCCAAGGCTTTTCCTCGTCGAAAGCGAATACACCGTCGCGATGCTCGAGGCCGAGGCGGCGTGGATCGGGTCGCTGCTCGACGAACTTACCTCTGGCACTTACCCGTATCTCGCGCAGTGGCGGAATTTCCACGCCACCGGCGAGATGTCGACCGAACTGGCCGAACTAGCGGAGAGGGGGGCGACACCGCACTGACCAACCCGGTCGCGGTGCGGCAACACCGCGACCGGGATTCCCCGAGACCGATCTCGCCAGAGCAAGCCCGGCCACGAGGTGGCACCGATCAGGATAGCTGGGTTCTGTGCCGGGATTGGTTCGACCGCTGTCGGTGGCGTAGCCGTCACCGCAATTGAAGGAGAGAACCTTGTCCACAGTACGAAGCGCACTGGTTATCGGCGGCGGCATCGCGGGGCCCGTCGCGGCGGCCGCGCTGCACAAGGCGGGCATCGCAGCCAAGGTCTACGAGGCCTATCCGGAAGCATCGAACGGCATCGGCGGGAAGCTGGCACTCGAAGCGAATGGCCTTGCGGCGCTAGAAATTATCGGTGCAGCCGATGCCGTTTGTGCCGCGGCCACCCCGATCACGCGTTCGGTCATGTCGTTCGCGCGCAAGGGCCCCGTGGAAATGCCGCAGCTTCACGAAGTGCCGCCACGGCGGGTGATCGACCGTGGTGACCTGCATCGGATCTTGCACGAACGGGCGTCCGCGGCCGACGTCCCGTTCGCCTACGGCAAGCGCCTGGTCGGTATCGACGAATCCGATGGCGGTGTGAAGGCCACATTCGGTGATGGCAGCACCGCCCGGGCTGACATCCTGGTCGGCGCGGACGGCGTTCGGTCCACTGTGCGGCGGCTGGTCGATCCGCAGGCCCCCAATGCCAAGTACACCGGCATGCTCGGTTTCGGCGGGGTGGTTGACGCGGATTTGGGTCTGGAGCCGGGCGTGATGACGTTCGTGTTTGGCCGCCGCGCTTACTACCTGTACTGGCCGGAACCGGACGGCCGGGTGTCGTGGGGCGCGAATCTGCCTTCCGAGCGCTATCTGACGGTGACGCAAGCCCGCACGGTTGCGCCCGAAGAGTGGTTGCGGATTCTGCGCGAGACGTACGCCGACGACGATCCCGGTGCGTTGCTGGTGCAGGGCACTGCACCGCAGACGCTCGACGTCGCCGGGGCGTTGCACATCATGCCGCCGGTGCCGCACTGGCATCGCGGCCGGATGGTGCTCGTCGGCGATGCCGTCCATGCGCCGTCGAACAGCACGGGTCAGGGCGCGTCGCTGGCGATCGAAAGCGCGATTGAGGTGGCGCGCTGCCTACGTGACTTCCCCGATGCCAGTTCGGCTTTCGCGGCATATGAGGGCGTGCGCCGGTCACGCGTGGAGAAGATCGCCGCGCGCGGCGCGAAGATCAATTTCACCAAGGCGCCCGGACCGCTGGCACGCAAACTGATGCCGGTGATCTTGCCGCTGGTGTTCAAGACGATGAATGTCGAGAAGACGATCGGGGCGGAAACCGGCTACCGAATCGACTGGTCCGAACCGGTGATGGCGTCGTTTCGGCCAACTTAGAGCAGCCGCACGCCGCGTGGATAGCCGCGCCGCACCGTGCGGTCAAGGATGCCGAGCGTGGCCCGAAGGGCGCGTTCCGGAATGACCGGAAAGATCGCTGCCTCGCGCCATTTGGGGTCGATGCCGGACCAGTCGTAGAACGCGGTGACGAGGGTGCTCTTGCCGTCCTCCGAGGGCTCGAGCCGATACCCGTAGAGGTGTCCGAGTTGTGGCCGGATTCGGCCGAGCACCGTCCAGGCGATCAGCTTGTCGGGTTCGAATTCGCGGATCGAAACCGTGACGTCGTACTTTCCCATCTCGGGGAAGTCGTTGAGCGATTCACGATCCATGTGCACGACGAAGCTGTCACCAACGGCCTCGACGGGCTCGCCGTCGGCGTCCTGAAGCATCCCGGTCGAGTCGATCGCGACGTGTCCCTGCGGATCGCACAGCACCGCGAAAATCTCGTCGGCCGGCGCGGCAATGGTCCGCGCCACCTCGATGCGTTCAGTCATGCCGCGGCCTCACTGGCGCCAACGCCGGTACGACGGTCAGTCTGGAGGCCAGAAGCCGCTACCCGTATACCACCCGGGCTGCCAGCCCTGGTCGCCGAGGCACAGCATCGGTAATCCATCGGGGGATTGCGCCGCCGACTGCGGGCCGGGGCATGGCGCACCCGGGTTCTGCACTCCGTACAGCGGATACGAAATGGTCCAGAACCCGGTAGTCACCGGCGGCCACTGGTTTGGAATCCAGTGGCATGCCTCGGCCTGGCCGCCCGGGCCGCGCCCGAAGACGAACCGCTCCCAGCTGTCGCAAGGCGCCCCGAGGCTGGCGTCGTAATTCATGTTCGGCACGTCGCTGCCATAGTGACCGGGCTTATCGAAGTAGATGTTCTCCTCGTTGTCGCCGGCGGCGACCGGAGCCGTACCGATTGCCGCGCCCGCGACTGCAGCGGCGATGAGCACTTCGCGAATCATGTCCACCCCAAAGGTCTCGACAACTGCGCCCGGTTGACCTGCGCGCCGGTGGACCAAAGCGTAGCCGCTATGGCCGGCCACGACACAACTTCCCTGCGATCTCGCCGACAATGCACAAGCGGTGATCGCCACCTTGGGATACACCGACTACGTGGTTGTTGGGCACTCCATGGGCGGTAAGGTCGCGCAAGCGCTCGCCGCGCGCGGGACGCCAGGCCGGTCGATTCCACAGAACAACTTGACCGCCGAGCAGCGGCATGGCCGAAATACCCTCTGGTGCAAGGTGTCTCGGCCGGACTATCCGACATCGACATCCCGACCCCGGTGCTCTCGGGCAACCACGACAGAGTCGAGCCGCCCGACGTGCTCGCTGACCACCAACTGCCCCTTCTGACCCACGGCATCATGAGCGTGCTCGAGGACACCGGTCACATCACCACATTCACAGCGCAGCTGCGTCGTCGCGCGTTGCGGTCGAGGTGGCAAACTCAGGAAGGCGACGGACATGGGTGAACGGAACGTGAGCGACTTCCTGTGGGCGTCGCCACCGGCGCGCATCAACCCGCCGCGCGAGCCGGGATGGTGCCGACAAGCTGTGTCCCGGCCCCAGGAGGTGCCGCGCGCGTAGCGCTCCAGGGTCGGACCATCGATGAGCCGTCGATGCAGCGCACCAGCGCGCCAACAGCGCGCATGACACAGGCTAAGCGCCAAAGTCCGAGATCGGCCGGCCCGCCGAGAAAACGTTGAGCGACTCACACGATGCCCCAGCGGGCCCCAACGGCGGAAAAATACGGCTGACCAGACACAACAGTGAGAAACGTTATTGGCGCACAGCCACTCTCAGCGTCTCTTACGGTTTCGGCCAGGTTATTCCTAAGCTGCTCTGGGCAATCTCTGCGCATGAACAAAACACTCGTAGGGTTAACGACGACAGCGCTGGTGTCCGCAGGTATGGGTTTGGCCGGCTTGGGGTTGGCGGCGGGAACAGCTCAAGCTGAGCCCGGCCCCTTCCCGACGTATCACTGGTGCCCGGGCGACTTTTGGGATCAGGGCTGGGGCTTCAACTGGGACTGGGGCCGTTGCCATGACGATCATCATGCCGACGCCGACGGCTGGGACCACAGCCGCGACTGGTGGGGCGATCAGCGCGGCGACCGCGACCGGGGTGGACCGCCACCGTGGCAGCCTTGGTGGCCGCACTAGTCGTAGCGCCTAAGGGGGCCCCAGCGGCCCCCTTAGGCTCGTCGTGCGCCGGTTTGTCCGACGACGATGTACGCGGCTGCAAGTCGGCCTGGTGCTGCACTTCATCCGGTCGATAATCGCCGCCGCAGCGTTTGAGTTTCTGCGCGCCTTGGTGCGCAGCGGCCCGCCTGCGTCAATCGCGAGGCGACATACGCATGAGAGGCCGTCAACGACCGCCTTTAGCCACATAGTGCGACAGTGAGACCGCGCCAATCGCCGATCTCGGCCAGGCGCGCAGACGTTGCACCTGTGACCCCTGTAACGCATGCGACTACTGAGGCGATGATCATCGCAACGGGCTTGTGGTCGCAGAAGGGTAGGGGGTCCGGTGTTACGACGCTTTGGCGCGGTGTTAGGCACCGCGGCGGTGGCAGGTGCCGCGTTGGTTGGTCTCACAGTCGGTGTTGCACATGCGGAGCCCGGTTGCCCCGACGTCCATTGGATCGGCACCGCCGGCTCGGGTGAGCGTGACGATCCGACGGCGTACGGCGGAATGGGCCGCGTGATCTTTCAGTCGTATCGGGATCTTGCGCAGCAGGTGCAACGGGATGGCCGAAGCATCACCGCTGAGGCGGTCGACTACCCGGCCAAGGCGGTGCCCGCCGACGGTGACTTGCTGGGCTGGGCCGGCTTCATGAGCAGTGTGGATGCCGGGACGGCCGCGTTGGGGACGCAGTATGCGTCGTTCGCTCAGCGCTGCCCCGCCACCAAGGTGGTGCTGGCAGGTTACTCACAGGGGGCGATGGTGGTGCACCGCAATCTGCAGGTGCTGGCCGACAGCCCGAACGTGGCTGCGGCGCTGTTGGTCGCCGACGGCGACCGGCTGCCCGACGACAACGTCATCACCATGGGTTCGGTCGCCGCGACGCCGGGCAAGGGCAAAGGTGTAGCGCAGGACTGGCCGACTCTGGCGCATGCTCCGGCCAAGCTGCCTCTGACCATCGGGAAGCGCACGATCAGCGTGTGCGACCGCGGCGACGCGGTCTGCGACTACGTCTCCGATTCCCAACAGGTGACGCCTGCCGCGGTCGCCATCCACACGAGCTACGCGACGAGCACCAGCCCCGGGTATGCCTGGACGAGTCCCGTCTACCAACTGCTCGGGCCATCACCTCAGGTCTCGGCGCCCGGGTTGGATGCCCGCGCAACGAGCAGGACCACCACGCCGGCGGACGGCGGTAGCGCCGCCGGCGCCGCGACGATGGCGTCGATCCCACCCTCCGGCGACATCCCTGCGCGCTGAATCGCCATCCAACTGGGTAGGCGGCCAGTGGGATCATCGGCTTCATTCAGCAGGCTCTTGCGGATAACGAGAATGGGATGTATCGCGACACACAAAGGGGGGTCGTGATATCGGGACTTGCGCGTCTAGCAAAGAGGCGGCGGGACCGGCTTCCTGTATTGCACGTTCAAACCGCCGCCCTACATGTGGACGGCAGCGAAGACGAGCAGAAAGGAGACCGAAGGTGAATCTGACGAAAATCGCCGGGACGGCCACGATCGCCGGTGCGCTGGGGGCTGCCGCGCTCGGGCTGGGCGCGGGAACGGCGCAGGCCGACGATTGGGTGCCTTGGGTGCCATGGGTGCCGCATGTGGACAATCCGGTTGATTGGAACCCGTTGCCGCCCGGCCAGGCCAAGAAATTGTGCCCCGTGGATATCCCACCAGGTCAGTGGCTTGGCGGTCCGCATGGGATGGCCTGTGTTCCTGAGCCGTAACTGACCCGCGATGGCCGCCTTGCTTGTTGGGCGAAGGTGCCAGACTGCGACGCCCTGCCATTCGTCGACTACGCACCAGAACTGTAGATCTTTGGCTCTGCTGCTGTTGAACCGTCCTTTGTCACGGGCTGCAGGAGATGATCGGCAGACCGACGAATTCCATCACCCGTCGAGCTCGCCTACGGCAAAACGCGCTTCACCTTTCCCACCGACGATGATGCGTTCGGCAGCGATGTCATGCACGCGAACGTACGGACTTTCAAGTCTGCCGAAGACCTTCCATACCGCGGATGATCGGCTGGCGTCTCGCGTCCCTGCTCCCTCCCCAGAGGAAGCTACTGTGCATTTCGACATAGAAGCTCGCGCTTGCACAACTAACGATGAAATCCGGCTGACAGTTCGAGCCTTCAACGGTCGGATGTGCGACCACGCCATATCCGAGAAGCATGAAGAGGCTTGCGATGTACAGCTCCCACCGCACGCCGAGGTGCTGGCCATCGTCGATGTCAGTGAACCTGTTATCGCGTTTCGCGTTCGCCGGGTGGTCGACGAACCACGCCTCGAGTAAGGCACGCACCTTGTCCCACGGGGCGCCAGCGACTGGATTCAGGAATTGATAGCTGCTCTCCGACAAGCGCGCCGGACTGGTGTCCGCCCTTTGGATATCGTCGAAGAGCTTCACGGGATCCGAACCGCGTTCGAGATCGGCACAGTCGCTGGCCCGTCGAGCGCCGCGCGGGCGGGTGCCTCCCCACGTGCCCAGCGCCGCGCGGCCATCGCCGAAACGCTCAGCGCCAACCCCGAGCCAACCGCGAGATAGCGGGCCAACTCGGCTGCGACCACAAGACCGTCGCCACGGTGCAAGCCGAACTCCAAGAAGCTGGAGAGATACCCGAACAGGGTTAGCGCACCGTCACCGTCACGGTCACCAAACCGGCGCGGTCCCACACCACCAGCGGCGCCGATCGTCAGCCGGTGGTATGGACGATAAGCACGTCGGTCTTGGCCCTGCCCGAGACATTGGCGGGGACTGAGCCGAGCAACCGCCCGCGGATCGTGCCCAGTCCCACGTTGCCAACTACGACCAGATCGGCCTCAACCTCCTTGACCAGGTTCAACAGCGTATGGACCGGAAGACCCCGAATCGGCCGCTCCTCAACGTTCCTCGCTCCCGCCGCCATGGCCCGGTCGCGGGCCTCGCGCAAGATCGCGTAGATCGCCGCGTCGCCGTGCATCTTGTAGCCCTCGCCCTTGAGGATTTCGGCCGCGCGGAACTCGTCGATGTGGGGACTGTGGGGAAAGTAGGCGATCGCGATGATCAGCTTCGCGTTCAACGCGGCGGCAATCTCGCCTGCGCGGGTGACCGCCCGCAGCGACGTCTCCGAGCCGTCGGTCCCTACCACCACGGTCTGATAGGAGCTCATTTAGCTGACCGACACAGCCACGATCGCGTCCGGATGCCGTCCGTGTTCGCCGGCGCGCTGGGCCGCCGTGCACCCCACGAGCACGGCGAGGAATCTAGCGACCATGTGCCGGATCGTATGGCGGCTTCGGAGCAGAGCGCACGAGTAGTCGACTACTCCATATGCCATCGCTCAACCTCCGATCGCGTCCGGCCGCGTTCGCGTCTTGGTCGGCGCCGCTCACAACCACCACAAAATGATTGAGATCCAAAACCCCCAGGATGGGACCCCCTCCCCGGGTGGTCGCCGCCTGCCGCAGCACCCTACACAATGGCCTGTGTACGCGATCCCACACTTCGCGATTTCGAAACCATAACCGCCCCAAGGTAATTGAAGATAGCGCGGTTGAGTCATTGCGGCGGCTAGGTGGGGCCGTTTCCGTGCGCGGTTGGGAAACTCCCCACACGGGTGGCATGATTCCGGCTGGCCGGCTGGCCGCCGCGAGTAACGGCTGCTGGCCGAAGTAGGGAGTTTGCGAGGTTGTCGCACATGTGGAATCACACGGCAACGCGTGGTCGGGGTCGACCGGCCGCCCGGCGAGCACGGCGTCGACTGCCGCCCAGACGTCAGCGGCCGTCACCGGTAGGTCATTCCGGGGGGAGTCGTCGAGCTGGCCGCGGTAGACGACTCGACGCTCGCCGTCGAAGACGAGCATGTCGGAGCGGGCGTGTCTACCGATGCGGAGTATCGCCGCCGTTTCAACCGCGAGGTCGACTTGGCAGCTAAGCCCTGGCATCTCAACAAACGTGGTCACCACAGTATGAAGCGTGGGCACCCGTGAGCGACGGTCTGACGCCGGGCTACAGAACGGTCGGGGAACTCAGTGATACGGCGTAAAGCGTGCCGTCGCTTGGATCGGTGACGTAGAGGATGCCGTCGGTGCCGATGGCGATGCTGCCGGCGCCGGTGGTCGGGTTCTGGTCGGTGGTTACGGTGCCGATCACCGTGTTGGTGCGGGTGTCGATGACGGTGACCGTCTTGCCGTCGGACTGCGTGACATAGGCTCGGGTGCCGTCGGGGCTGACCGCCACGTCTTGTGCCCCGTCGGGCACGGTTATCGTTGCGATCCTTGTGTTGTAGGTGGCGCTGGCGGGGTTGGTGTCGATTACCGATACCGCGCTGTAGGTGCCGGTCACCACCCACGTGTTGCCCTGGGAGTCGGTGATCAAATAGCCGCTGGAGTAGCCGCCGGAGGCGGGCTGGACCACGCGGACTTCTTCGGTCACGTAGGCGCGGTTTCCGTCGGGGCTGACCGCAATGTTGTGGGCGACATCGACTGGGCCGGGGCCGGCGTCGATGTTGCCGACGGTTCGCATGGTCTTGCTGTCGAGCACGACCACGGTATCCCTGACGCCGTCGGCGGCATAAATGCGGGTTCCGTCGCTGCTGAGTTCCATGTCGCCGTCCCAGAAGCCGACCGGGGTGGTGGAGATGACTTGGTTGTAGGTGGGGCTCGTCGGGATGGTGTCGATGATCGAGACGGTGCCGTCCCCGCGGGCCGCGTAGACGCGCGTGCCGTCGGGGCTGACCGCTACATCCCAGACCCCGTTGTAGTATTCGCCGTCTTGGACAGGAATGGCGACGGTGCTGATCACGGTGTTGGTGGTGGTGTCGATCACTGAGACGGTGTCGTAGTTGGCGACGTAGACACGTGTGCCGTCGGCTGAAGCGACCGCGCGTGTTGGTGCGAAGCCGACCGGAATGGTTTGGGCGACTTGGTTTGTGGCGGCATCGACCACGGAAACGGTGCCGTTGTTGGAGTAGTCGCCGGTGTTGACCACGTAGACGGTGCTGCCACTGATCGCCACGCCGGTGGGATTTGTTCCGACCGCAGTGGTTTTGGTGGTGGCGCTCAGTTGCGGCGGGCTGGCGGCGGGCTGGGGGGAGATCGGCACTGTCACCGCGTCGAGAGTGACGGCCTGCCCGTCGCTGACGGCGACAGTGAAGTGGTCGTAGTCGTCTCCGGTTGTCTGTGCGGCCTGCTGGCGGGCGGCGTCGGTGGGGGTGTAGGTGTAGGTGCCGGCGGCGGGGTCGTAGGTGACGGTGCCGCTGGCCGGGCTGCTGGCGGTGGTGTAGCTGAGTTTGTCGCCGTCGATGTCGGTGGCGCCGAGCGAGCCCGTGACCGACCCGGTGGTCGGATCGGGGGTGCCCACCGTCGGTGCGCCGTTTACCGTCGGTGCGGTGTTGACGTGCACCAAGGAGAGAACACGGACTGTTTGGTCGACGGCGTCGGTGACGTAGATTCGGGTGCCGTCGGGGCTGAGCGCGACGACGTGGCCGCCGGTTTCGGCGCTGGGGTCGACCGCGACGGTGCTGAGCAAGCTGTTGTTGGTGGTGTTGATCACCGAAATCGTGTCGTTGCCGTTGGCGACGTAGGCCAGGCTGCCGTCGGGGCTGATCTTGACGCTGGACGGCTGGGGTCCCACGGCGATCGTGTTGGTCATGGTGTTGGTCTTGGTGTCGATCGCCGACACCGTGTTTGCACCGCGGTTGGTCACGTAAACCCGGCTGCCGTCGGGTGCGATCGCCACCGCAGTGGGTGAGGAACCGACCTTAATGGAGTCGATCGTCGAAGTGCTCGGGTTGGTGTCGACGAGCTTGTAGGTGGCGGTGTTGATCACCGACACTGTGCCGCTGCCGCTGTTGGCCACATACAGGCGGGTGCCGTCGGGGCTGACCGCCAGCCCTTGCGGGGAGGAACCGACCTTAATGGAGTCGATCGCCGAAGTGCTCGGGTTGACGTCAACCAGTTTGTTCGTGGTGGTGTCGATCACCGACACCGTGCCACTGCCGGCGTTGGCAACGTAGAGACGGTTGGCGCTGAGCGCCAGCGCCTGGGGCGCGGACCCGACCTTGATGGTGGTTGTCACCGTGTTGGTGGCGGTGCTGATCACCGACACCGAGCCGCTGGCGCTGTTGGCAACATAGACGCTCTTACCGTCGGTACCTGCCACCACGGCGGTGGGGGCGCTCCCCACGGCGATGGGATCGACCACAGATGGCGTGCCGGGTTTGGTGTCGACCAGCCTGCCGGTGGTGACGTCGATCACCGACACGGTGTTGCTGCCCTGGTTGGCAACATAACCGTAGTTGCCGCTGACCACCATCCCCGACGGGCTGGCGCCCACCGTGATCGCCGGGTCGAGCCGACTCTGTGTGGAGGAGATCGGCACCGTTACCGTCGCCGCGGTGGCGGTCTGCCCGTCGGAGACGCCGACGGTGAAGCTGTCGGTGTCGGCGCCGGGGGTCAGGCCGGCGGCCAGCCTGGTGGCCTGTGTCGGGGTATAGGAGAACGCGCCGGTCTGCGGGTTGACCGACACCGTTCCACCGGTCGGCTGGCCGGTGAGACTGTAGGTCAGCGTGGTGTTCGCATCGGCATCGGATCCATTGATCGAACCGTTCACCGTCCCGGTCGCAGCATTGGGCGCATCCCATGTGGGCGCTGCCGACGGCGCCGAACTTGCGGCGGTCGCGGTGGTCATGGCGAAGCCTTGAGCACCGGTGGTGGGGTCAACATCCTGGCTGGTCTGGGTAGGGCTACAGCCCAGGTTTGCCGGCTGTGTGGCCGCCGCGTCGCCAAGCTGGCGACGCACGACCGCCGCCACCGCCCAGCCCACCGGCGAATCGACCGGCGCCCCAGGATTATTGGTGGCCAACGGAGCTAGACCCCCCGCCGCCAGCACACCCAAGACGAACCCGCTCACCGCGGACTGGACCGGCATCGGCTCCGCCGGCGCAGCCGTGATGGCTGGCGTCGCAACGACATCGGCGTGCGGCAGCGAGGACGGCCCGGTCAGCGCCGTCGCGGCCTGCTGGGCAGCACCCAGGCGGGAATCGATGAGAGTGCGGACAGGCTCGGAGAGTTTCGGCTGCGACGCTGCGGTATCACCATTACCCGCGACGGTGTTGGCCGTCGCGCCGACCGGCGCGTCCAACGACGCCTGCGACTTGGCGAGGGACTGCTGCGCCTGGTCTGAGGACCGCTGCTGCCGGTCGAAACTGGCCTTCGGGGTAGCCGTCGGCGCCCGCGGGCCGCCCTGATCCGGCATTGTTGACTCGTCGGCGGATCGCGGCGTGGTATACGCGACATGGCCGACCGGCGCGTCGGGCCCACTCGGACCCATCGCCACACCGCTTGCAGCCACATCACCGGTTGCCGGCGTCTCAGCTGTCGGCCTGGCCGACGTATGCGCGCCGCCGGTGCCGATCGCCGCGCCCGGCGCCGCCTTGCGCACCGTCGACTCCGTCGACGTGGACCGATCTGCTTTCGATCCGGCAGTCGGCCTGGACTCGTTCCCCGTGGGGGAAGTGCTTTTGGTCTGCGATGAGCCGGTGGCCGGCCCAACTGCGGTTTCCGGCGATGTCCCCGCCGAGGAGGTGGCTTGGGAGGAAGACGGCGTTCGGGAGGAACCAGTCGGCGAAGAGTTCGCCGAAGAGCCATTACGATCGGCGAGCGCAACACCGGCCGTGTTGCCGACCCACGCTCCGATGCCCAGCGCGACCGCAAGCGCTCCGATACGGCCAATGTAATTCGCGGTGCCCATGGTGTCCTCCTCGGATCGGCGTGAGTCGAGGATCCGGTACCGCAAGGCCACGAACATCGGGCAAAGCCCGTAGAAAACCGCGGCGGTGGTCGTATATCCGCACGCAGGCCGGGTCGATCGACCTGTTCGCTGAGTCGGCCAGCGCCCGCGCCTCCAGCGGCCTGCCATCGAGGCGGCGGCAGATCTCGGTGTCGGCCCGTTCCACCCGGGTCAGCAGGTCGGCGTCGTCTTGGTGCACGGTGCCTTCCACGGACTGCGGTGCGGGGACAAAGTCATGCCCCTCCTGCGTGCAAGCGACTTGGCGATCGCGACGCCGACTTGGACGATGTGCCGATGTTGGCTGATCCCGGATGTCGTTCAAGCAGCGGTCGACCAGTTCGCCCAAGGCGGGTCTGGTGACCGTGTGCGGGCACTCCTACGAAGCTACGCGGTTACCGATTTCGGCGCCGGCTGGTGTTGCGGTTAGCAATGCTTCGTGATTGCGCTGGTGCGCCACTTGTGGTGAGGAATGAGCGAAGCCGGAACTGATCGTCGAGCTGTGGTTTGTAGCTACCGCTTTGTCCAGTATGCCAAATAAGCTTGTCGGCCAGCGGTCAATCCCGCGAAACAACCAGAACCTGTGTCGCATTGCAATTGTGGCCGCAGTTAATGAGCTTGGTGGCGGCGATGTGCTCGGCCTGGAACCTGATATCGGCGTCGCTCCAGTCGCCCGGCACGACGATCAATGAGTGACGCCGCCCAACTCGGCGGTGATCGGCTTGTCCAGAATCGGAGTGTTGTTGGCCTTGCGGGCTGCGGCCTGGTCATCGGTGCCCCACACGATAGCGTCGGACGCGGCCGCTGAACCGGTCATGTGAACGTAATCGACCTTGCGATGGTGTGCCAGGTAGCCGCCGACGTCGGCGCCGCCGCACAGGAAGCGAAGCCAGCCACGCGAGATGAACTCGCTGAAAATCTTCGCGTAGAACGGGCCGAGATAGTCATTGATTTTCCGTGACCCATCGTTCGACTATCCGATCTGACGAGGCACGGGGCATCGGTAAGTATCCGTAGATGTGTGATTTGGGGCCGTAAATTAACGCGGTCTGGCTCAGATTAGCGCGCTCTGGCTCGCGTTTTTGTCCCGCAAGCTGATTGTTTTGCCACGTGCGGCTGCTGCATGCCGGTTAGCATGAGCGAAGTTGATCCACGTGCGAAAAGCGCCGATCGACCGGGGGTCTGAGCGTGACCGAATTGCTGCCCACGGGAACGGTGACGTTGCTGCTGGCCGACGTCGAAGGCTCCACGCGGCTGTGGCAGACCCAACCGGAGGAGATGGCCGCCGCCATCGGACAGCTCGATCGCACAGTGTCACACGTTGTTGCGATGCATGGCGGTATACGGCCTGTCGAACAGGGCGAGGGGGATAGCTTCGTGGTCGCGTTCGCGCGGGCCAGCGCCGCGGTGGCGTGTGCGCTGGAGTTACAGCGGGCACCGCTGGCCCCGATCAGGCTGCGCATTGGCCTCCATACCGGGGAGGTGCAGCTGCGTGACGAGGGCAACTACATCGGTCCAACGGTCAACCGGACCGCGCGGCTGCGCGATCTGGCGCACGGCGGCCAGACGGTCCTGTCGGGCACCACCCATGATTTGGTGGTCGACCGACTGCCGGCCGACGCATGGCTGCGCGATCTGGGCACTCATGATCTACGGGATCTGTCCCGCTCGGAACGGGTGGTGCAGCTGTGCCATCCGGACCTTGGCAACGAGTTCGCGCCGCTACGCACACGGGACACCGTTGTCGCCCAACATCTTCCGGTGCAGCTAACGAGTTTCGTGGGCCGCGAAGCCGAGATGAACGACGTGCGGCAGCTCCTGGCCGACAACAGACTGGTGACGCTCACCGGCGCGGGCGGTGTGGGTAAAACGCGCTTGGTCGTGCAGGTGGCGGCCCAGATCGCTGGGGGATTTCCGGGCGGGGTGTGCTATGTCGACCTGGCCCCGATCACCGATCCCGAACTGGTGCCGGTCGCGGTGATCCGCGCGTTGCGCCTGCCCGACCAGCCGGGCCGCTCCACACTGGACACGCTGGTGCGGTGTGTCGGCGACCGGCGGATGCTGCTCGTGCTCGACAACTGTGAGCATCTGCTCGATGCGATTGCGGCGCTCGTTATTGACGTGCTGGGCGGCTGCCCCGCGGTGACGGTTGTGGCGACGAGTCGTGAGCCGATGGGGGTCGCCGGTGAGGTGACCTGGCGGGTGCCATCGCTGGCGCTGGCCGACGAGGCGATCGAATTGTTCACCGACCGGGCCCGCCTTGTTCGGCCCGATTTCCGCCTCGCCGACGGCAACGTTGTGACCGCGGCGGAGATCTGCCGGCGGCTCGACGGCATGCCGCTGGCGATCGAACTGGCGGCGGCGCGGGTGCGCGTCTTGTCGCTGACCGAGATCCGCGACGGCCTACATGACCGCTTCCGGCTGCTAACCGGCGGTGCACGCACCGCCGTGCGGCGCCATCAGACGCTGCGAACCTCTGTGGATTGGTCGCACGCGCTGCTGATGGAGTCTGAACGGATCTTGTTCCGCCGGCTGGCCGTGTTTATGGGCGGGTTCGACCTCGACGCCGCACACGCGATCGCCGGCGGCGACGTGCGAAGCTACCGGGTCCTCGACCAGCTCACCCTGCTGGTCGACAAGTCCCTGGTCGTGGCCGAAAGCGCAAGTGGCCCGACGCGATACCGGTTGCTGGAGACGGTGCGCCAGTACGCACAAGAAAAGCTCGGCGAGTCCGGCGAAGCCGATGCCGTCCGGTCGCGCCATCGTGACCACTACACCGCCATGGCCGCCTTGCTGGACACCCCGGCGCGCGCCGGCCATGACCGACATCTGGATCAGGCCGACACCGAGATCGACAACCTGCGGGCCGCGTTCGCGTGGAGCCGGGAAAAGTCAAATACCGAGCTCGCATTGCGGCTCGCCTCGTCGTTGCAGCCACTGTGGCTCACACGGGGACGGCTCCGGGAAGGGCTGACCTGGTTCGACGCCGCCCTCAGCGACCAAAGTGCAGACGCGGCCGAGGTGGCGCCAGCCGCGCGCACACGGGCACTCGCTGATGCGGCGTTGCTCGACGGGTGGGCCGGCGCCTCAAGCCGTAGGGATCAGGCCGAACAAGCTCTGACGATCGCCCAGGAACTAGACGACCCCACCCTGCTGGTCCGGGCGCTCATGGCCTGCGGCGGGATACACGCCGACAACCCACAGGTGGCCCGGCGATACTTCGCCGAGGCGCTCGAGCTGGCACGCGCATCAGGTGACAAATGGAGGCTGGGCCAGATCCTCGGCTGGCAGGCACGGGCGGCGTTCACTGCGGGTGATCCCATCGCAACCCGCGCGGCCGCCGAGGAAGGACGCGACCTCGCCGACGCGGTCGGCGACCGCTTCGTCTCGCGTCAGTGCCGCTGCTACCTCGCTGCGGGACAGGCGATCCAGGGAGACCTGGTCGGAGCCGCCGCACAGTTCCGCGACCTGGTCGCCGAGACCGACGCCGATACGCAGTGGACGATTACCGGCCTCCACATCCTGACCCAGGTACTGACGTATCAGGGCGACACGAGTGCGGCCCGGGCTGCGGCCAACGCAGCCATCGAGGGCGCCGCAGAGATTCGCGAGGTCGCCGCGGAGCTTGGCGAGGTCTTTGCGGGCGGCGGCTACGTGGGTTTGGCTGTCGCGGAACTAGCCGCGGGCGACGTTGCAGCGGCGGAGCAGGCGAGCAGGGCGGGCTGGCGGCATGTAAGTGCCCAGCCTGCGGTAGCGGCGATGTACACCGACCGAATTGCGCAGGTCGCCCTGGCGGCTGGTGATCTTGCCGCGGCCCGACAATGGGCCGACGACGCCGTCGCGGCCACGACCGGCTGGCACCTCTCGACGGCAATGACGACACGCGCACGCGTGGCAATCGCCCAGGGCGAGCCCGAGCAGGCCCAACGTGACGCCCACGCGGCACTCGCGATCGCCGCCAGCACCGGGGCATACGTTGGCACTCCCGACACCCTCGAATGCCTCGCCGAACTCGCCATCGGCGCTGGCAACCACCCTCAAGCGGCGCGGCTCATCGGCGCGGCGGACGCCATACGACAGCGCATCGGCCAGGTCCGGTTCAAGATCCATGACCCCGGCTACGCAACCGCGGTGGCGGCGCTTCGCGACGCGATCGGCGAGGACGACTTCGAGGGCGCATGGGTTGAGGGCGCTAAGCTCTCCACCGAGGAAGCGATCGCCTACGCCCAGCGCGGTTATGGCGAACGTAAGCGGCCGTCGAGCGGCTGGGGCTCGCTCACCCCCACCGAGCGCGAGGTGGTCCGACTCGTCAGCGAGGGGCTTGCTAACAAGGACATTGCCACTAGGCTTTTCATCTCACCCCGGACCGTGGGAACCCACCTCACCCATGTCTACACCAAACTCGGCTTTACCTCCCGGGTGCAGCTCGCCCAAGAAGCAGCGCGTCACGCCTGACCCATCAGCTCAGCCACCAGCTGAACGGCGTCTCGAAATCAACGACTCGTCGCGCGTGATACTTCTGTGATGACAGGTCAGCAGGTCGGCGTCGTCTTGGTGCACGGTCTCTCCCATGACTCCGATCCCGCCTAGCGCTTGACGCCGTCGCCGCGTCTGGTGGTTGCCCAAGAATGCGGTCGCCGATGCACCGAATCAGCGATGGATCTGGCCGACGTCGAAGCCGAACTTGGAGACACTGCCTCTGCGTTCGAGCTTTCGAAAATGCCCTCTCAAGTGGTGCGATAGTCGTGCGCGGTACTGGGATTGAACCAGCGACCTCTTCCGTGTCAGGGAAGCGCTCTCCCGCTGAGCTAACCGCGCCCGGGTGAAACGGATGGAGGTGGAGACGGGAATCGAACCCGTGTGCACGGCTTTGCAGGCCGTTGCCTCACCACTCGGCCACTCCACCGTGGGGTTGATGCCACTTAACAACACCTTCGAGCGGATGACGGGATTCGAACCCGCGACCCTCACCTTGGCAAGGTGATGCGCTACCAACTGCGCTACATCCGCGAGCCACGGACGAGATCGTCGCCCGTCGCGAAGCACGACGATAGTCCACTTCAGCTTAGGCGCACAAATAACGTCCTGTACCACCGGAATCAACTATGGCGTCTGGCCGTGGTCATGGCCGAAAGTGCTGCGCATGCTAATCTTCGACGTCGTTCGGCCGTTGCATTCCGCCCCGCGTGGCTCGCACGGTCTCGTAGCTCAGTGGGAGAGCGTCCGCTTCACACGCGGAAGGTCGCTGGTTCGATCCCAGCCGGGACCACCATCTATCACCCCAGCTCAGCGCCCGTAGAGCAGAGTCATTGGTCTGGATTGGCTATTAACGGTCATCACGCGATGGGGCCAATATGGGCCAACGACGCCAATCACGCTATGGGGCCACGGGCCTGCGAGCTGTGTGGTGCCGGGCTGAAGGTCGTCGAGTAAGTCAAGCGCGGCGGCGATGTTGGCGAGCTCGTCGTCGAAGAGGTCGGCGTAGCTGTGCGCGGTCAAGAATCGATCGTGTCCCATGGCCTTCTGGAGCAGTCGAAGGCAGGCGCCCGCTCGCCGTGACAGCGACTCATCGGTGTGACGAACGTCGTGTACTCGGCATGTGGCCGCCGAGGCCCGACCGCTTGAACGCAATCGGCGATCGGTTGCGGTTCGGTTCGCGCGCGGCGGAAAATATAACAGTGACGATCGCCTGGATCCCTTGGATTCGGACCACGAGAGGCGCCAACACAACCGTGGTGCATGGTTATGCCACGCTGGCTGCTGTCTGCATGCTGATCCCGTTTGGGACGGCGCCACTCGCGTCGGCGGTGCCGCTCGCCGGACCCTCGGTTCAGCCGTCCGCCATCCCCGCGGCCCCACTGCCCCTGTCGTCGGACGACGGCTCCGCGCCGTCCGGGCCGCCGGGCGTGTTGGACGCCCCGGACGGCTGCGTCTTGACGGTGGTCGGAAGTGACGAGAGCGAAGTGCCGGTGCCGCCGCTGACTAACGCGAGTACGTCGCGCGAATACGACGTCTCCGGCACCTTCATCGGGACTGTCACCTGCCGGTGAAACCGCACAGACGGTCCATGCCTCGGCCGGCCCGTGTAAGCAACGTGGTGAGGCAAGAAGTGGCGAGTGTTGTCCTTGGTAACTCTTTCTGTCGGAAATCGCAAAATCCCGACTGAGCTGACCGGCTGGTCCAGCCGAAACGATTGTGCCGCGGTGGCCGGATCGAAGGTTTCGGGAGCGCAGATGATTCAGGTGTGTCGCTGCCGTGGCTAACTGCGTGCGGATGCGTTCGGCGCGGGAAGTCTGCGAGTAACGTCGCGTCCATCAATCAACAAGTCGTCGTCGAACTGGCGGCGCAGCCGC
>NZ_DASQVQ010000027.1:0-13579 GCF_035640695.1 Mycobacterium sp. | reverse complement strand
GGAATGGACCTTCGCCAACGACACCATCGACGAGCTGAAGGTGACCTACGACCGTAAGGACGGCAAGCAGGTCACCATCCCGTGCGTCACGATCTTCCACACCGACGCCGAGGGCAAGATCGACGACTACCGCGTGTACTTCGACGTCGCACCCATCTATGCCTGACCTTCGGCTGCGCTATCAGCTTGCCGACAAATCCGTCTGGCGCGTCGGCTACGGCGCAATGCAGCTCGCGGGGGATGGAGTCTGCGGCCCACCGCGAGACCGTGACGAAGCCATCGCGGTCTTGCGGGCCGCCGTCGATGCTGGGGTGGATCACATCGACACCGCGCAGTACTACGGGCCCGGGGTGGTCAACGGACTGATCCGCGAGGCTCTCTATCCTTATCCCGACGACTTGGCGCTGGTGAGCAAGGTGGCTGCGCGCCGCGATGATTCCGGGGCGGTGCTGCCCTACGACGACCCCGACCAACTGCGGGCCGGCATCCACGACAACCTGACGACGTTGGGAGTCGAGCGACTCGCCGCCGTCAACCTGCGGGTGATGGACAACGCCGTGCCCGACGCCCGGTTCGTCGACCAGCTCGGCGCGCTGGCGACGGCCCGAGACGAGGGGCTCATCGGCGGAATCGGAATCAGCAACGTCAGCCGCGACCACCTTGCGCGCGCACTCGAGGTCACCGAGATCGTCTGCGTCCAGAACTACTTCAATCTCGCGGCTCGCGACGGCAAACCCATCCTCGATGACTGCGCCGTCCGCGACATCGCGTTCGTGCCGTTCTGCCCCTTGGGTTTTCCCCAGAAGCAGCGCGAAGCGATCCTGACCAACCCGGCAGTCACCGAGGTCGCGGCTCGCCACGTCGCGACCGCCAGTCGGGTTGCCCTGGCGTGTCTACTTGCCGTCGCGCCCAACGTGTTGTTGATTCCGGGCACGCGCGCCCGCGGCCACCTCGCTGACAACCTCGCCGCGGGTGACCTGCAATTGACAGATGACGATATGGCCCTGCTCAACCAAGAATTCAGCCAACACGACGACTAGGAGGCTTCCATGAACCTCGCGCTGTGGATCATCGCGATCGTTCTCGCGGTGGGATTCGCCGCAAGCGGTCTGATGAAACTGTTCGTGCCCAAAGACAAACTGGTCACCGCTGGCCAGGGTTGGGCGGCCGACTTCAGCCCGACCAATATCCGATTGATCGGGGCCATAGAGATTCTCGGCGCGCTCGGGCTGATTCTGCCTGCGGCCCTGAATATCGCGCCGATACTGGTACCACTGGCTGCGGTGGGGCTTGCGTTGGTGATGCTCGGTGCCGCCGTGACGCACGCTCGGCGCAAGGAAATCCCGAACATCGCGGTGAACGTGGTGCTGCTCGTGCTCGCAATCGTCCTTGCCTGGGGCCGCTTCGGGCCGTATTCCTCTACGTCGTAACGACTATGACGATGCCAGCGGTGGTGTTGACCACAGACGGACGGATCACACTACAGGACCGTCCAATCCCGACCCTGCCACCCGATCAGGTCCTTATCGAAGTCGATCTGTGCGGGATCTGTGGCAGCGATCTGCACGCATCCCAGCTGCCGCAGGTGTACCGCGGTGACTGCATCCTCGGCCACGAGCCCACCGGCCGGGTCTCCGCGGTGGGCGACGACGTCGCCGACTGGGCCGTGGGCGACAGGGTCGCGGTAAACCCCAATGGCAACGTCGACGGCACCTGCGCCTACTGCCGGTCGGGCCGGCCAAACTTCTGCAGGCACGCCACATTGGAGACGGCACTCGGGCTGCAAGCCGACGGAGCGCTGGCACCGCTGATGGCCGCGTACCCAGGACACCTGCGCAGAATCCCCGACGGGCTGGGCACTCTCGAGGCGGCCTGGGTCGAGCCCACGGCGACCGCGCTGCGCGCAGTGGAACTCGCAGGCGAGCTGACGGGGCGTACGGTGTTGGTGACTGGCGGCGGCCCGATCGGACAACTCGCCTGCAGGATCGCTCACCTCAAATCGCCAGCGCAGATTCTTCTCATGGAGCCGGCCCTACAACGAGCCCAGTTCGCAACCGCCTCGCATGCCGCGTTGATCGAAGGTTCTGACGACGCGGTGGTCGACGTCGTGTTCGAGTGCTCGGGCAACGCCACCGCCACCTCGACCGCCCTGAAAATGCTCGCCCCCGGCGGCATCCTGGTGGTGGTCGGAGTCGGACCCAACCCAGGCCTCGACTCGGCGACGATCCTGCTCAAGGAAATCACGGTGCGGGGTTCGTACATCTATGCCGACGAGTTCGACCGAACGATCGAGCTGTTGGCCACCGGGCAAGTCGCGGTGGCAGACCTCACCACGGTCGTCAGCCCGCTAGCCGACGCGCTGACCGCGTTCGACCACCTTCGCGCGGGCCGAATCATGAAGGCCCTCATCGCACCCCACAACCAATGAACCCACGTTCCTTGTCTCCGCGGCGAACCGATTGAGGGGGGCCTGCTGCGCTACAGCGAGGCAAGCAGGCCCCGCATGGTGGTGATCTGCTGCTGCTGGCTGGTGACGATCGACTGGGCCAACGTGATAGCAGGTGGGTATTGACCGGATTTGATTTCGTCTTGGGCCATCGCGATCGCACCCTGATGGTGCTGGATCATCCCGGTTAAAAACTGTCGGCTCGCGTCGGCACCTTGGGCGTCTTGCAACGCGGTCATAGCGTGGTCGGGCAGCATCCCTGACATGGTCATGCCTGGTGCCATCGACATCGTCGGCACGCCCCACTGGCGCAGCCAGCCCTGCATCTGCTGGATCTCGGGCCCCTGTGCGGCCTTGATGTCGTTGGCCAACTGAATCACCCGAGGATCGATGCCCTGTTTGCCTAGGATGATGTCGCTCATCTGGATGGCCTGCTGGTGATGCGGAATCATGTTCTGAGCAAATGTGACGTCGGCTTGGTTGTGCTGCTGGTCGGCCGACGCGGAGCCGGACGCGGCCGGCGCACCCGCCGACGTAGTGCTGCTGGGGGAGGTGGCCTGATTGCCCGAACCGCTGCATGCGGTCACGGTCACCAGGGCCGCGAGCGCGGCCACCGCGACCGTTAGCACTCGTTGCCTGATCACAGTTGTCCCTTCTCTTAATCGACACCGTTTGGGCGCCGGATCGCCCCTTGGCATATATACCCTACAGGGGTATAGCTAAGGTTGGATGGTTTCACAGCGACGGCTACAGCGGCAGGTCGCGGTGCTCATCCGGTTGGGCACGTCGTCGGCTCAGAGACTGTCTGGTCAGCGCAGGTCATGACTTGCGGCGCGGCTTCTCTCGCAAGCGGGCATTGGTGGATTCAAGTTCGGCGTTGTCGGACTGCAACTGGCTGTTCTGGGCTTCCAGGTCGAGGATGTGGGCGATGCCGGCCAGGTTGACCCCGTCGTCGATGAGTTCCGTGATCCGTTCCAGGCGGGCCAGGTCGTCGTCGCTGTAGCGGCGTGTGCCGCCCTCGGTGCGTGAGGGGGTGAGCAGACCGCGCCGCTCATACAGGCGCAGCGTTTGCGGGCCGATGCCGGACAACTCGGAGGTCACCGAGATGCTGTAGACCCCACGCGCGGAGCGGGGTGTCGAGTCGTCGGTCAACCGGCGCCTTCCTGTGAACCAGGGCAACTTCTTCTTGCACAAGACCAGCGCAAATGCTATATAACAAGATTGAAATAAACTATATCAAATAGCATAGATCCGATCCGACGGCGCACAAACCTGACACGAGGGGTCGGCTGCATCCGGGGGACAGTGGGGGTGCATCCGCCACCGCCCCGGGTGTCTCGGTTTCACCGCCGGCGTCGCGTATTGGCTGGCTTGGTCGAGGCGAATCGATGGTGTCGGAGAATCTCGATCCCTACACGGTGCTGGGCGTGGGGCACACAGCCAGTGCCGCGGAGATCACCCGCGCCTACCGCACGCGGCTGCGTGATCTGCACCCGGATACCCGGGTCGTTCCCGCAGAGGCGATTCCAGTGGCCGATGCGCAGCTGTGGCAAGTGCTGGCCGCCTATGCGGTGCTGCGCGACCCCGGCCGCAGGGCAGACTACGACCGGACCAGCACACAACCCCGCCTGGCGGGCCCAACGCCGCACCAGAGTCGCGGACTCGCTGGACCCGTGCAGATCCCGGTCACCCACGTCGACAAACACAACCAGGCCCCCGTCGGCCAGTGGTCGCGATTATGGGCTGGGCCGCCCCGCCAACAGTCCCGCAAAATCCGGGTACGGGTCCAATACCGCAACACCTCGAACGCCGACCACGAAAGACGCTGTTAGACAGCGGACTCGCTCAACAAGCTCCCTGGCCGGTGGGTAGGTCCTACGCTTCTATTCAGCGACGCGTTCTAGGACCACGACGGGAATGGTGCGGCCCGTTTTCTGTTGGTAGCCACTGTAAATTGGAAAGCGTTCGACCACCTTCTGAAAAAGACGATCGCGTTCGGCGCCTTCAGTGAGCCTGGCCCGCACGTCGAAGGATTCGTTGGGCAGTTCCACGGACGCTGCTGGGTTGGCCACCAGATTGTGGTACCACGCGGGATGCGTAGGCGCGCCGGCCTTCGAGGCGATGATCAGGTAGCGATCGCCATCCTGGAAGTAGACCAGCGGGATGGTGCGAGTCGTGCCGGTTTTGGCGCCGATCGTCTTGAGCAGCAGCACGGGAAGGTCGGCAAACTGTCCGGTTACCTTGCCGGCGTTTGTCCGGAATTGCTCAATTAGCAAATCGTTGTATCGCTGCTGCGCCGGCGGATCGGTCGCGGCTGTGTAAATGTCCAGGTTGGGTAGTGGCTCAGTCATGTCGATGGCTCCTTTCGGGTAGTTATGTTGTGGTGGCGCCCTACGCCGCGGTACATCGATGTAGACACCGGTGCTCGCTCGAGCGGGCGGTGCGCGGCCGAATGCCTAACGGCGACTGATGCGTTCGCGCGATCCACCCCTAGGATGCGGCAGGCTTACGCGCACCGGCACCGCGGTCAGGATCGGTCATACTGTGGCTCGTAGGTCAGCTTCACAATGTTCGAGAAGGACTTCGTCGCGGTGAGTTTCATTGCCGCCGTTTGGTCTTGGTGAAATAGCAGACCTCCCGACCCGGCTATGAACGGATGGACCGACAGGTCGAGCACGTCAAGCAGCTGAGCCTTCAACAGGGTCTGCGCGAGCAGCCCGTGGCCGAAGACGAGCAGGGGGCCACCGTCTTGCTGCTTGAGCTTGGTGACCTGCGCCGCGACATCGCCGCGCACGATCACCGAGTTGTCCCAGTCGGCGTGCTCCAACGTCGAGGAGAACACGTATTTGGTGATCGTCGTGAGCCGATCGGTCCAGGGATGCTGCTGCCGTCCCGAAAAGATCTTGGCTAACTCCTCGTAGGTGACCCGGCCCATCAGCATGGCATCGCTCGACACCAGCAGGCCCAGTCCGTCGCGGTAGTAGGCGTCGTCGCGGTAGTCAAAAAACCTGCGAGTTTCAGGTCCCGCGAACACGCCGTCGATTGAGGCAAGGGTGTATTCAATGATGTTTCTCATCGGTGTCTCCTGATTCGTTGTGCTTTGGCGAGCTCGCGACGCAGCCAACCCGTCACTCGGGCAGACACCGCGGCCCGGGCAAGTCGGGCGCAAGCGCCCGACTTGCTGCACCCGCGGGGTCAATATCGGTGGAGGCCTTGACATGGAATAGGGGTGCGGTGGGCGGTGACAGAGGAGCTATTGGCCTGGGCCCGCGCGGGCGACGGCCGCGCGTTTGGGCAGCTGGTCGACCCGTTTCGACGGGAGCTACAGGTGCATTGCTACCGGATGCTCGGTTCGGCCCAGGATGCCGAGGACGCCCTGCAGGAAACACTGTTGGCCGCCTGGCAGGGCCTGGGCGGGTTCGAGGAACGCGCCTCGTTGCGCACCTGGCTGTACCGGATCGCGACCAGCCGCTGTCTCAACGCGCTGCGTTCGGCAAGCCGTCGGCCCAAGTCGGGCCCGCCGGTGAGCGGGCTTGATCTGCCCGAGCCATCCGGGCTCGGTGAGGTGGTGTGGCTGCAGCCCTACCCCGACCTGCTTCTGGATGGTGTCCCCGCCGACGCGCCGGGCCCTGAGGCCCGCTACCAGTCAAGCGAGGCTATATCGCTGGCGTTCATCACGGCGGTGCAGCTGCTGCCGGCACGTCAGCGCGCCGTGCTCATCCTGCGAGATGTCCTTGGATACTCAACGCGCGAGGTGGCCGACATGCTCGATTCCGGCGAGCAGGCGATAGCGAGTGCACTTAAACGCGCCCGCGCGACCCTACGGCAGGAGCTCGACCGGTCACCTGAGCACCTGCCGCCGCCGGCGCCGAACTCACCCGGCGAACAAGAGCTTGTTGCCGCATTCACCCGCGCGTACTCCAGCGCAGACGTGCAGGGCCTGGTCGCTTTGCTCACCGAAGATGTACGAGTGTCCATGCCGCCGTGGCCATTCCAGTATCGGGGCCGCGACCTTGCGGCACAGTTCCACACGGCGGTGACCTTCCGTGAGGGGCGCACCTACCGGCTGATACCGACCCGGGCCAACGGCCAACCCGCCTTCGGGCTCTACACCAGAGATCCGCACGCTTTGGTGCTGCACGCCAACGGCCTGATGGTGCTCACCCTCGCGGGCGACCACATCAGCGCCCTGACGCGGTTCGACAACAGCGTGCTCCCCAGCTTCGGACTCCCACGAACACTGCCGAGTTGAAACCAGTTGGGCTCAACTTCAGCCGCGCGGCATGGAGCCAATTCACATGGTCGCGGCAGGGCGTCGAGCTCTCAATTGTCAGCGACCGTCGCCGCTCAGGGACTCGCCGCGAGAATCGACCGCACCGGCCCGCGCTATCTGCGGCTTCCACCCCTCGGACGGCGCTGGTGGCGCGTCGTCATATTCGTCGTGCCGCCGCCACCACTCATACGGCGGCCCCTGAGGGTAGCCCGGCGGCGAATCCTCCCAGCTCTCCTGCCGCCCGAGGGCCGTCATGTCCAGATAACTCCACGTATTGCCAAGTGCCTCATCACCGCGACCGGTAATGAAATATGTGCGGAACACTCGGGCGCCGTCGCGGATGAAGGCGTTCGTGCCGTGCCACTCGTCCACTCCAAAGTCGATGTCGAAGCTATCGGTGATGGTGTACCACGGCATTTTCCAGCCCATCCGGTGCTTCAGCCGCGCGATGTCGGGTTGCGGTGCACGCGAGGCGAACACGAGGGTCGTGTCGCGGGCATTGAGGTGGGCGAGATTGCCGACATGGTCGGCGATCATGGAGCACCCAAAGCAGGCGCGGCCGCGCTCAACACCGGCCGTGTCTTCAGGTTGGCCGTGCACACCCGGATCGAAGAATGCGCGGTAGAGGATCAGCTGACGCCGCCCGTCGAACAGGTCGAGCAGGCTCATCGTCCCTTCCGGCCCCTCGAAGTTGTACTGCTTGTCCACGGCGATCCAGGGCATCCGCCTACGCTCCGCGGCAAGCGCATCATGCGCGCGGGTCACCTCCTTTTCTTTGACGAGCAGTCGCTGCCACTCTTCCTGCCACTGCTGCGGCGTCACAATCCGCGGTGTTGTCATCGCAATATCCCTTTTTGATTGTCGTCCAGCGGTTGTCGACACAGCCGGATGCCGGTCAGGCACTGAACGCTCAACAGAGCTGTTAAACGTCTCGCTTCAGCACACCACGCAGCGAAGGCTACAGTCAACAGAGTGGTTGAAGATCAGGCGTTGGACCGGGCGTATCCCGCGCTCGCCGATCCGACCGGGGTTCCGGTTATTGGAGCCCCTGCGCGAGGATAACGTTCGCCGGTGTGCGTTTCACGCGACGTGCGGTCAGTGGAAGGTGATGTTGCCCATGTCGATGGCGACTAGAAGCGGCTCGGGGATGAGCTGGTAGTCGCCCTGCCAGGCGTAGCCTCGTCGTGTGGTGGGGATGATGATGCCGTCGACGTCGCGGTAGTCGGTGGCGTAGAGCAGCCCGGTCGCCCCGCCGATGACGTCGATGGTGAAGTCATGGCGGCGCAGCAGCCCGTCCGGGCCGAAGCACGAGATCTGCTCGCGGGTGTGGCTTTTGACGTGCTCGGGGAATGTCACCTTCAGCCGCCGCCACGTTTCACCATTGACCTCGATCGGGGCGATCTCTTCGGTGATGAACCCGGGCCAGGTGTAGAGGAACGGCGTATTCAGATAGGTCCACATGGCCTCCCCGGTGAAGTAGGCCAGATGAAGGTCGTTCCACGGGGTCTCGAGTTGATGGCCGTCAAACGACGCCTCCGGCTCGTCGCGTGCATCGATAAGCGTGCCGTCACGGCGCTGGAGGACGACGCGGTGGGGCTCAAACACCGACCGCTTGCCTTGACCAACGAAATCCACCGCGAGCAACTGACGTTTGGTGTCCACCTCTAAGCGAACGTCCTTGAGCGCATCCACCTTGCCCTTGACGTGCCAGAGGGCCCCGGTGATGGAGGCGTCGACGGTGATCGAATTGAGCTGATTCCATCGGTCCATGCCGCCGTGGGCGGTGACGGCGCGCTCGAGTAGATCGTTCATTTCTGGTCCTGACTACTAGCGGGTTTCTGTCGCCTGCGGCTCGCTGAGCGAGTCATCGATATGGAGGCGGCGAGTGGCTGAAACTCATCGCACCTAGCGCCTGAGCACCACAGCGGGGCTTCAGCGCATTGCGTGCGCTGGCCGGTGTACATCTAGCTCGCCGGGCCGGCGCCCATCGGGGCAGCGGGCTTGGCCGATGAGTCTGGCAGGCGCGCGGCCTCTGTATTGGTGGAGGTGGTGTGTGGTGAGGAGAGCCGCGGTGGTGCAGTACTTCACGACCAACGAGGGCGCGCAACGCAATCGCGAGCTGATCGAGGACGTGTTGATTGAACTGGCTGCCCGAGATCCCGGGGGAGTCCAGTATCAGGTGTTGGTGTCCGACGACGGGCTCGGATTCATGCATGTTGTCGCGTTCGACGGCACCGCCGACCCATTCGCGGACTGCGATGCCTATCGCGAATTCCACCGGGAACTCGCCCAGCGCCTGGCCACACCGCCGGTCGTAACGCATGCGGTTTTGATCGGCTCCTATCACGGCCGCCCAGCCATCAGCGCCGCTGAATCCACCGAGCCAGACGATGCGGTGATCGAACGTCACGGCGATGAGTTTGGACCGGTGGGCGCCTCAGTAATGCCGAGGAAAGGAGTCAAAATGAACGTTTCGCATACCGCGTCGCGCGAGGAGTGGCTGGCCGCGCGCCTGGACCTGCTGGCCAAGGAGAAGGCCGCCAGCCGCCAACTTGCCGCGCTGGCCGAGCAGCGCCGCGCACTTCCCGCGGTGGCCATCGACAAGGACTATGTGTTCGAGGGTCCCCACGGCAAAGTGGCGCTGATCGACCTGTTCGAGGGCCGCAGCCAGTTGATCGTCTACCACTTCATGTGGCTGCACGACATCGACGAGGGCTGTCCGAGTTGCTCGTTCGCCGTGGACGACATGCCCGATCCGATCCATCTCAACGAGGGTGCGGATACCACACTGGCGCTGGTGTCGCGCGTGCCGTACGCAAGGCTCAGCCAGTTCAAGGCCCGTATGCGATGGCGGCTGCCCTGGTACTCCTCACACGGCAGCGACTTCAACTACGACTTCCACGTCAGCAGCGACGATTCGATCGCACCGATCGAATACAACTACAAGGACAAGGCCACGCTGGTGCGCGAGGGGCTGGACTACGTGGCCACCAACGGTGCCGACGGGCAAGGCGTCAGCGTCTTCGTCCAGGATGGGGGCAAGGTGTTTCACACCTATTCGGCCTACGGTGTCGGTGCTGATGTCATGCTGAGCACCTACCGGTTCCTCGATCTGACCCCGCTCGGCCGGCAGCGCTACATCAACGAATGGCCATGGCACGACACGTACGGGACACCGCATCGCCATGAGCATCACCACTGATGGAGGGGGAGAAGACTTCGCGCGGCAGGCCGAGCCGTTTCGGGGCGAGCTGATCGGCTACGGCTACCGCATGCTCGGCTCGGTCGACGACGCCGAGGAAGTCGTGCAGGACGTCTACTTGGAGGCGTGGCGGGCCTACGACCGTTTCGAGGGGCGTTCGTCGCTGCGCACATGGCTGTATCGCATCGCCACCCGGGCGTTTGTGAAGGCCCTCGAGCGCCGCAAGCGTCGCCCGCTGCCGTCGGACCTGCATGCGCCGGCCGCCGACCCCACAGCGCGCGTTCGAGCCGGTGATCCGGAGCTGGCATGGTTGCAGCCCGCCCCTGATTCGCTGCTGGCCGCCACGACCAGCGACCCGGCCACTGTGGTGGCTGCGCGCGAAACCATGCGGCTGGCCTTTGTGGCCGCGTTGCAGCTCCTTCCGCCGCAGCAGCGGGCGGTGCTGATCCTGCGCGACGTATTGGCTTGGTCCGCAGCTGAAGTCGCGGCACTGCTCGATCTGAGCGTGGCCGCGGTCAACAGCGCGTTACAGCGCGCCCGCTCGCATCTGCCCGCAGACAACGATTCGCTGGTGCAGCCGTCTGAGCAGCGGCAGCGTGAATTGCTTGACCGGTATGTGGCGGCATTTCAAAACGCCGACGTTGATGAGCTGGTCGCGGTGTTGACCGACGACGCGCGCTATGAGATGCCGCCGTTCATCACATGGTTTCAGGGCAGCGCGTCGATTGGCGCCTTCCTCGGTCCGCGCATGCGTGCCTTCGGCAACACCCCAGTCGTACGCACGTCGGCCAATGGGCAACCCGCAATTGCCCTGTACCCGGCGACCGCTGACGGACAGCACCACCTGCACGCCCTACATGTGCTCACCCTGGCGTCGCACGGTGTCGGCCGCATCGTGGCCTTCATGGACATCGATGCGTTGCGGCGCTTCGACCTGTCCCAGGAGTTGTCGACGGATGCAATGTGATCACGAGATGCTGCGATAAGCCCCCTCTCGTAAAGTCTTGCGCTTCAGTGGGTCAGCACGCGGTGAGCTGGAACAGTTTGAGCGGGCCGTCCGCGTCGACCAGCCGGAAACCGGGGCGGCCCATCGGGTCGGCCAGTCCGGCGTAGCCCTTCCAGCGGTTGTCGTTCGCCCAGAACTTGCCGTCGCCGATCAGCAGGTAGCGGACGTGCAGGTGGCGGGCGACGGTGCAGACCTGTGGGTCGGTGGCGGCGTCGCGCAGGTGCGCAGCCAGGTACTGCTCGGCAGGGGTGTCCGCCACGCCGAGGTGCGGGAACAGAGTGCGGCGGTCGGCGACGGCCCAGAGCAGGGCACTGCCGTCCCAGGGATTGTCCGCCACCACGGCGTCCGTTGGGATCTGCGGCGCAATCCGGATGAAGAACGCCCGCGCCCTGGCGTCGACCAGCCAACCCTCGGTGTTGACCTTCCCGGCCAGCGCTTCGGTCCGCCGGTAGGTGAGGATCTGCACCCGGTCATCGAGGTACAGGCCCTTGGTACAGATGCTGAGCAGGACCAGGACCAATACCACCGGCAGGGCGGCGGACCGAAACGGGAGTCGGCCGTCGACCTGGCGACAACCCTTGCCGCCCAGGGCTTTCCGGTCGAGCACCGCCTGATGCACGCGGCCGCCGAGGTAGACGGTGGCGGCCACGGCGAGCGGCACGGCGGTGACCGGAAGCATCGCGCCGAGCCGGTAGGCGTCGTTGTACCAGTAGCCGGTGAACTTCTGCGTGTCCGACCGGTTGATCGCCGCGGCCAGTACGAACAGCGCTGCAGAGAACGTGTACCCGGCGACCAGCCAGCGGAGTTCGGACCGCCGGACGGCCAGCACCAAGCCGATCACCACGACCACGGACAGCGCCCACAGCGCGTTGAACCCGTTCGTCGCGGTCGGGCCTCGGGTGGCGTTCAGCAGCACCTGGCCGATCGCCTGCGTCGGGGACTCGTACGGCGGCCAGTGATGGGTGCGCACCGGGGCGAGTGCGGGCGTGGTCGCCGCCCACCACCAGCCTGCCCCGACAACCAGCACCGCCGCGGTCACCTCGACCACGCCGCGAACTGGCCGGCCGTCCCGCGCGAGCCGGAGCGCCCGGCGGCCCAGCGCAACGCCCACCGGGAAAAGCGACAGCACGGCCAGGCTGAACACCGTGCTGGTCTGGGCCAACGTCTGCGCGACGAGCACCACCGGGAGCAGCACCCACGCCCGGCCGCGCCCGAGCACGTCGTCGGTGGCCTGACCGCAGATCGACAGCACCACCGCGAGCGCGGCCGGGAGTAGCGACGTCGCCAGCAGGTTCGGCCACAGCACACCGAAACCGAGCATCCCCCAGGGAAACGCGGTGAACGCGATGCTCAGCACGCCGGTGACCACGAGCGCGGCACCGGACGGCCCGAACACCTGGCGGGCCAGCAGCAGGCAGCCCAGCGGCCACACGACGACGGCGACCACTGCGGACATCAGGTTGGTGGCGAGCAGGATCGTCGACCCGGTACCGAGCACGAGCAGCGAGGTCAGGTCGTGCCAGGCCGCCGGGTAGAAGCCCGCGGGTAGGTCGGCCGTGCCCAGCGCTTTCAAGGTCAACGAGGATGCGTTGCGCGAGTCGAGAATCCAGGCGACGGCGTTGTAGTGGAAGACCGCGTCGAAGGTCTGCGACACTTGGTCCGGGCGGCCCAATCCGAGCGCCACGGTGATCCCGCCGAGCAGCAGCGCGGCCCCGAAGCCTGCCAGTGCGGCCGGCCGGCCGGCCGAATCGGTCGGGGCGGATCGACCAAGCCGGTTGTCGCTGAGGCGACGCAGTAGCCACGTTGCACCGGCGGTCAGCCCAGCCACCAACAGGACGACGGCCAGCACCAGTGGCACGGACCAGCCGAGGCCGAGAGTCCTGGTAACCACCCCGGCCGACGCCACCACGGCGATGGTCAGCGTCGGCGCGAGCGCCCAGGCCGCGAGGGAGTGCAGCCCGAGCGCGTAACCGAGCAGCAGTCCCGGCAGGAGCACCAGTACGGCGCAGGCCAGCCCTACCGCCAACGCCGCCATCCAAGCGGACACGTGATGCCCTTCCCCGCTGCCCGCACCGGTACGGACACCCCGATTCCGGAGACGCGAGGCAGTCTAACCAGGGAATCCGGTCCCGCGGGTGCGCCGCCGAGAATGAGACTCAGACCCGCTGGGGGCCGCGCTTGAGCGATCGAAGGCTGGCCGGGCGGGGAATAGCGTGGTTTAGACGAGCGTTCACAGCCGGCGAAGCCGACAGATAAGGGTGCGAATGAAGTTCGGGATCTCCACGTTCGTCAACGACGACAGTATCGACACGGTATCCCTGGCGCGTGCAATCGAGGAGCGAGGTTTCGCGTCGCTCATGATCGCCGAGCACACGCACATTCCGGCTAGCCGGGACACTCCCTACCCGCGCGGTGGCGAGTTGCCGGACATCTACTACAAGACCCTGGATCCGTTTGTCACGCTCGCCGCGGCGGCAGCGGTGACCTCCAAAATCGAACTGTTTACCGGGATCGCACTGCTCATCCAGCGCGATCCGATCATCACCGCGAAGGAGACCGCGAGCATCGACCTGATCTCGGGTGGTCGGTTCGTGTTCGGTGTAGGCGCCGGCTGGAACATCGAGGAATTGCGCGACCACGGCACGGACCCGA
>NZ_DASQVQ010000026.1:0-34020 GCF_035640695.1 Mycobacterium sp. | reverse complement strand
GACGGCCGCGGCGTTGCTGGCCGAAACCGAGCGGTTGAAGTTCCTTGTCGCGTTCCGGCCCGGGCTGGTTCCGCCCACGCTGGCCGCTCAGCAGACCGCCACGCTGCAGCGGTTTTCCCAGGGCCGAGTGCTGCTGAATGTCGTCAGCGGCGGCGACGACGTCGAGCAGCGCCGGTTTGGCGACTGGCTCGGTCACGACGAGCGCTACGCCCGAACCGGCGAATTCCTGCAGATCGTGAACGCGGTGTGGCGACAGGAGTCAGTGGACTTTACCGGCAAGTACTACACGGTCGAGGACGCCCGGGTATCCGCGCGGCCGGACGCGTTGCCGCAGATATACTTTGGCGGCTCATCGGCGGCCGCGCTGCCGATAGCCGCCGAGTTCGTGGACGTCTATCTGACATGGGGCGAACCACCGCAGGCCGCAGCCGAAAAGATTGCGAAGGTGCGGGCGCTGGCCGAGGCGCGCGGGCGCAGCGTCCGGTTCGGTATCCGCCTGCACACGATCAGCCGCGACACGTCGGAGGCGGCGTGGGCGGTTGCCGATCAGCTCGTCGGGCAGCTCATGCCCGAACAGATCGCGAAAGCCACGGTGCTGCATTCTCGTTCGGAATCCGAGGGCCAACGGCGGATGACCGCGCTGCACGGTGGGCGGATCGACAAGCTGGAGATCTACCCGAATCTGTGGGCGGGTATCGGCCTAGTCCGCGGCGGTGCGGGCACGGCGCTGGTCGGCAGCCACGAAGAAGTCGCGAACCTCATTTGGGAATACCACTCGCTGGGTTTCGACGAATTCATCCTGTCCGGGTATCCGCATCTGGAAGAGGCGTACTGGTTCGCCGAGGGCGTGTTGCCGATCCTGCGTCACAAGGGCGCCGCCTGACCGAGCACTTGGATGTACGACGCGCTATGCACGGTGGTCGCCGCGGTGGTACTCGGAGTGTCGATTGGGCGCGGCGGCCTGCGGACGCTTGACGTGGTGACGGCCGCAACCGCGCGGCACGGCCGGGAAGCGCTATTATTTGCGTATGAATGCAGGTAAGCAGCCAAGCCGTCCGGGTTTGGCCGTCGACCACGCCGACCTGGTGGTCGAGGTGTTCCGCATGCTCGCCGACGCAACCCGGGTGCAGCTGTTGTGGGCGCTGGTCGACGCCGAACGGAACGTGAACGACCTGGCCGAGTGGGTCGGCAAGCCGGCGCCATCGGTGTCGCAGCACCTGGCCAAACTGCGGATGGCCAAGCTGGTACGCACCCGCCGGGAAGGGACCCAGGTGTTCTACCGGTTGGAGAACGATCACGTTCGACAGCTCGTCACCGACGCGGTGTTCAACGCCGAGCACGCCGCGGGCGGGATTCCCGCGCATCACCGCGGCACCGTGCACGCCCTGGAGGCCCTGGAGGGGAGCGCAGGCTGATGGGGGCCGGGCACAGCCATATCGACGACGCGCTCAGCGACAGCGCCGCCGGCATCCGCGCGGTCAAGATCAGCCTTGCCGCGCTTGGGCTTACCGCGACCATCCAGCTCGTCATCGCCGCCATCTCTGGATCGGTGGCCCTGTTGGCCGACACCGTGCACAACTTCTCCGACGCGTTGACCGCGGTCCCGCTGTGGATTGCGTTCGCGATGAGCCGGCGCGCCGCATCGCGGCGCTACACCTACGGCCTGGGCCGCGCCGAAGATCTTGCCGGCCTTTTCATCGTCGCAGTGATCGCGGTGTCGGCCGTGCTGGCCGCCGTGCAGGCGGTGCGCCGGCTCATCGAACCCGCCCCGCTGTCACACCTGGGCTGGGTCGCCGCGGCGGGCGTCGTCGGCTTCGTCGGCAACGAACTGGTCGCGCTGTATCGCATCCGGGTGGGCACCCGGATCGGCTCCGCCGCGTTACGCGCGGATGGCATGCACGCGCGGGTCGACGGGCTGACGTCGTTGGCGGTGGTGGTCGGCGCCGGCGGCGTGGCACTGGGTTTTCCGGCTGCCGATCCGATGGTCGGGCTGCTGATCGCGGTGGTGATCGCGGGGTTGCTGACCGTCGCCGCGCGTGACGTGTTTCGTCGGCTGCTCGACGGTGTGGACCCGTCGATCGTCGACGCCGCGCATGAGGCGCTGCACGGGCGGCCCGGCATCAGATCGGTGCGCCGCCTTCGCATGCGATGGCTCGGGCATCGGCTGGTCGCAGACGCCGAGCTCGACGTCGATCCCCGACTAACCCTGTCGGAGGCCCACGACATCGCCCACGGCGCCGAACACGCGCTCACCCACGCCGTCCCCAAGCTGAGCGAGGTGACGGTGCATGCCTATCCCGCTCATCCAATTCCGGTCAGCAGCTGAACTTTTGGCCGATGTCCGGTGGCGGCGCGACATTCTGGAGGCAACCGAACGGCTCGACTCCGGCATCGCTGATCCGGGCTGCCGACTGGTGGGCGTAGTTCACGCAGAACAGCCCCACCTGATCCGAACGGCATTGGTAGTCACCGAACTTCAGCGCCTTGCCGTATGGAAGCTGGGCTCCGTCGCCGTAGACGAACCGCCCCGGGTCGCCGTGAATGCCGCCGACGGTCAGCGCCGGGCCGTCGAATTGCACCCAGTTGCCGATCCATTGGCCTTCGATGTCGTTGGGTCGCGGCGGCGGTTTGGTGAGCTGCACCAGGCAGGCCAGGTCGCCGCTGCTGAACATTGAGTCGGTCATGCAACGCGTCTTGCCCGAGGGCGTCGTGAACGCAACGTCGTTGTGCTGTAGCTGCGTGACGCTGCCTTGCCGGGTGGCGCTGTGAAATGCCGCCGGGTCGGCGGGATCTGCGGCCTCGATCCAGGTGATCACGTCGGCGATCGGCGTCCCGGGTGCAGGCGGGCCCGCCGGCTGCGAGGGCTTGGCCGTGGTCGGCGCCGGCTGGCTGGTCCGAGTCGTCGGGGCCGGCGCGGTGGATCCCGCCCGGGGACGCCCGCGGTTCGCCTCTGAACACCCGGCGACCAGCAGCAACGCCAGAAAAACCAGGGCCGCTATCCGCATGGCTGCCAGGTTATCGGCCCGATCGGCGTAGGCGGGGTAGGCGCGTCCGCGAGGACGAACGCGGGCGACTTCGCTACGGTCATGGCATGGCCGATGGCAACGTCCGCGTGACCACCACGAGCGGCACTGTCGACGGGTTCGCCCGTGATGGCGTGCTCAGATGGCGATCCATCCCGTACGCACGGCCGCCGGTCGGGACGCTGCGACTGCGTGCGCCGAGACCACCGGTGCCGTGGCGGGGCGTGCGGTACTGCCACGAGTACGCGTTCTGTGCGCCGCAACACCGGCGCTACACGGTCCTGGGTATCAACAGATTCCAGCCGATGAGCGAGGACTGCTTGACCGTCAACGTCGTCGCCCCGGCCAAGCCGCACGACGAGCCGCTGCCCGTCATGTTTTTCATCCACGGCGGCGGTTACATGCTCGGCAGTTCCGCCACGCCGCTGTATGACGGGGCCGCGCTGGCCCGGCGCGGCTGCATCTACGTCTCGGCCAACTATCGCCTCGGCGCGCTGGGATGCCTGGACTTGTCGTCGCTGTCCACCCCCGACACCCCAATCGACGGCAACCTGTTCGTGCGCGATCTGGTGTCCGCGCTGCACTGGGTGCAAGACAACGTCGCCGAATTCGGCGGTGATCCCGACAATGTCACGATTTTCGGCGAGAGCGCCGGCGCGCATGCCGTCGCCACCCTGCTCGCCGTGCCCGCCGCCGCGGGGCTATTCCACCGCGCGATCTCCGAAAGCCCGGCCAGCGGGATGGTGGTCCCAGCCGATGCGGCGGCCAAGTTCGCCGAGCAATTCGTTTCATTGCTCGACGCGGACGGCCGGCACGGGACGGACAAGCTCATGCGCGCCGAGCCGTGGCAACTCGTCAAGGCGCTCGACCGGCTCCTTGACGCGATCATGCACGACATGCCGGGATCCTTCGCACTCGGGCCGTGCATCGACGGCGACTACCTGCCGCTGCACCCGATCGAGGCGATGTCGTGTGGCAACGCGCACCGGGTGCCGCTGATCGTCGGCAACAACGCCGAGGAAGGCCGGCTGTTCACCCGCTTCCTCAAGATGCTGCCGGCCAGTGAACGCAGCATCGAGCGCTTACTCGCCAAGGTCGATCCGGCCGCGCGAGAACGGATCATCGCCGCCTACCCGGATTATCCGCACCCCGATGCGTGCCTTCGGCTCGGCGCCGATTTTGCGTTCGGGTCGGCCGGCTGGCAGATCGCGGACGCGCACAGCAGGCATGCGCCGACGTACGTGTACCGCTACGACTACGCGCCGCGCACTTTGCACTGGTCCGGATTGGGCGCCACCCATGCCATGGAGTTGCTGGCGGTTTTCGACCTGTACCGCACCCGGCTCGGCGCGCTGCTGACGGTGGCCGCCGACCAGCGTTCGGCGCTGCGGGTGAGCAACGACGTGCAGCGGCGGTGGCGCGCGTTCGCCCGCACGGGCGTGCCCGACAAGGGCTGGCCGCCCTACGCCGAACCCGACCGCGCCGTCATGGTTTTCGACCGACGGTCGCACATAGAGTTCGATCCCCATCCGGCCCGCCGAGAAGCCTGGCAGGGTTTCAGCCTGGCAGGCTGAGGCGTGGCAGGTTTCTGCTTGGCAGGTTTCTGCTTGGCAGGCTGAGGTTTCGGCATAGGGTCAGCGACATGGCCGCCACCGAAGCCAGGGCACCATTCGGCAACTACCAGTACGAGATCTACCTGAAGGGACTGGCCGGAGAGACGCCGGCATTCCCGATCGGCTGGGCGGACCTGGAGGCCCGGGCGTCGGCCGCGATGGATGCCGGCGCGAACGGCTACGTGTTCGGCAGCGCGGGCACCGAGGACACCGAACACGAGAACCGCGCGGCGTTCGGGCGTCACCGCATCGTGCCGCGCATGCTGCGCGACGTGTCGACTCGCGACCTGCGCACCGAGATCCTCGGCGTGGCACACGATGCGCCGGTGCTGCTCGCCCCGATCGGGGTGCAAACGATCGTGCACCCCGACGGGGAACTGGCCGCCGCGCGCGGTGCCGCGGCCGGCGGCATCGGCTTCGTCGCGTCGACCGCATCGGCCTACACGATGGAGGAGATCGCCGCGGCCGGCGGCGACGTGCCGCACTTCTACCAGTTGTACTGGCCGCGAGATCAGGAGCTGACCGCCAGTCTCGTGTCCAGGGCCGAGTCCGCGGGCTACGGCGCGCTGATCGTCACGCTCGACACCGGCCTGCTGGCCTGGCGGCCGCGTGACCTTCAGGCGGCATACCTGCCGTTCCTCAAATCCGTGGGCATCGCAAATTACTTGTCGGACCCGGTCTTTCGTTCCGCACTGGCCCAACCGCCGGAGGACAACCCGACGGCGGCAGTCATGCACTTCGTCAGCGTGTTCAGCAATCCCGCGGTCAACTGGGACGACCTCGCCACGTTGCGTTCGCTGACGTCACTGCCGATCCTGCTGAAGGGCATCCTGCATCCCGACGACGCCCGGCTCGCACTTGATCACGGGGTGGAGGGCATCGTTGTTTCCAATCACGGTGGCCGACAAGTCGATGGCGCGATCGCCGCGCTCGATGCGCTGCCCGATGTGGTCGACGCGGTCGGTGACGACCTCGTCGTGCTGTTCGACAGCGGGGTGCGCAGCGGCGCGGACGTTGTCAAGGCGCTCGCGCTGGGCGCTCGCGCCGTTCTGCTCGGCCGGCCCTATCTGTGGGGGATGGCGATCGGGGGCGCCGACGGCGTGCACCAGGTCATCCGCAATCTGCTGTCGGAAATCGATTTGACGCTGGCCCTTTCGGGCCACGCTTCGCTTAGCACCCTCGACCGCGGCATGCTGCGGAGCCGCTGGTGACCTCGAATTCGGTCCGGGTGAGCGACGATGTCACTGTCGAGTCGTTGACGGCCGGGATCGTCCGGGTCGAGTGGAACCACAACGTCGGCCGGTGAGCCGGTCGCAGCGTTATCTGACGTTCGCGGCCGCGATTCTGGTGACGGGCGTCCTGGCGGGTCTTGCCGGTGCGTCGACGACGGTGTTGGTGCGGGCCATCGAACATCTCACGTACGGCTACACGCAGGGTCCGATGCTGGTGGGAGTCCGGGACGCGCCGGTCGCGCGCCGGCTGATCGGTCCGACGCTCGGGTGCTCGCTGGCGGGGCTGGGCTGGTGGCTGTTGCGCCGCAACGCTGCCGTGCCGAGCCTGACGGCCGCTATCCAAAACGATCGGCCGTTCTCGCGGATGCCGATGTCGCTCGACGCGCTGCTGCAGGTGCTCGCCGTCGGCTCGGGCGCCTCCCTCGGCCGGGAGCAAGCGCCGCGGTTGTTCGCCGCGGCCGGCACCGACGTGCTGATCCGGCTGGGCTCGATACCCTTGCCGCACAAGCGAATTCTGCTCGCCAGCGCCGCCGGGGCCGGGCTGTCTGCGGTGTACAACGTGCCCGCCGCCGGCGCCCTGTTTGCGCTGGGCATCATCCTGCGCAGCTGGCGGCCGCTGGCGGTGCTGGTCGCGGTCGCGACATCGTGCATCGCCACGGTCACCGCGTGGCCGGTGAGCCACGGCGCCGCCACTTTCATCTGGCCCGATACGCAGTTCACGGCGCGGGCGTTCTTGTTCAGCATCGCCGCGATGCCGCTGGCCGCGCTGGTCGGGACGGCGTTCAACAGGCTGATCGAACGCGCCCGCGAAGCGGCGCCATCCGCTTCTTGGGTCCTGGTAGCAGCGATCGGGCTGGCCGGTCTGGTAACCGGCACCTGCTCGATCTGGCTGCCGCAACTGCCGGGCAACGGCAAGGACATCGTGTTGGAGAGCCTCGCCGGCGGCGACACACTCGTCGGTGTCGGCTTGGCGTTTGTTCTCAAGCCGCTACTCACCGCGTTGTTCATCCGAGCGGGCGCCGTTGGCGGCATGCTCACCCCGGCGCTGGCCACGGGAGTCGCGATGGGCGCGTTCGTCGCTTTGACCATCAATCATCTGGACGGGCATGCCAGCGTGCCGACGCTTGCGTTGGTCGGCGGTGCCGCGGTGCTCGGCATCACTGCGCAGGCGCCGGTGTTCGCGGCCATTTTCACTGCGGAGCTCACCCATCCGCCGCCGGAGGTGTGGGCGATGCTGCTGCTGGCCAGTATTGGCGCCCAGGCAGTGCGAACGATGGCGGCGCGCCGTCACAGACGCGTCATGACCGGGCCGTCGGACCACCGCCGATGAACCGGCCGATGGCCGCCCGATGAACCGGGGCGATGAACCGGGGCCCACGACTCCCGCGAAATCGTGACTCGGCCCAAACGTGCGCTGCCGTCGTGCAGTTCGGCGCGGCGCATCGCCATCGGCGTGGTGACCGGGCTGTCGCCGGCCACCACCACGGCTCAACTGACCGCGGTGATCGCAGCCTTTCTGGCACTTTCGGAGTTAACCACTACCGAACTCACAGACTTGCTAGGGTCCGTGCGAGCCGGCTCGCGCGCCGCTCTGCAACGATCCGGAGGTGGTCGTGCGCATACTGATTACCGGTGTTGTTGCAGTCGCAGCCCTCGGCGCGGTGTTAACCGCATGCAGCACTCAACTGACGGTATCCAAGGACGCCTTGCAGAAGGACATATCAGATCGGCTGACCAAGGCCGGAGAGCCACCGCAATCGGTGAGCTGCCACGACGACCTGATCGGCGAGGTCGGAAAGACGACCCGCTGCGAGGTGGTAATGAGCGCCACCAACAGCTTCGAACCGGTCGTCACGGTGACCGGCGTCAACGGCGCCACGGTGAATTACGACATGAAGCCGGCGCTGACCAAGGAGCAACTCCAGAAATCGGTGTCCGGATTGGTTGAACAGGCCGCCAACGTGCCGGTCGAATCGGTGGACTGCGGATCCGGGCTGGACGGCAAGGAGGGCGCGGAAGCGTTCTGCTGGGTCGACGCCGGCGGGGTCAAGCTGCGCCGCACGGTCGAGGTCAAGAGCGTGCAAGGCTTGACGATCGACTACAACCTGGTGCCGGTGCTCGTCAAGACCGAGATCGAGTCGTCGCTGCTGGACCAACTGCAGCAGCAACTCGGGCGGCGGCCCGACTCCGCGTCGTGCACCGACAACCTCGAGGGCAGGACCGGCACTTCGATCGACTGCAACGTCGTTTCCGGCGGCGACAGCAAGACGTTCGCGGTGACCGTGACCGGCGTCGACGGCAGCAAGATCAATTACAGCTACGAACCCAAGACGTAACAGCGCCTTATCGCTTTCGCTGATTCGGCGCGGTTTTGGAACCCGCGGGGTAGAGGTGATGATGTGAGGCCGCCGATCGTTGTGATGGGAGTGTCCGGTTCGGGCAAATCGGCGGTCGGAGCCGCACTGGCACAACGCCTTCGCGTGCCGTTCGCCGACGCCGACGACTTCCACCCGGCCGCCAACATCGCGAAGATGACAGCCGGCCAGCCGCTCAACGATGACGACCGCTACCCATGGCTGGAGGCGATCGGCGAATGGCTGGCCGCGCACCGCGACGGTGGTGTGATGAGCTGCTCGGCGCTCAAGCGCACGTACCGCGACCAGCTACGGCGGCACTGCCCGCCGGTGACGTTCCTGCACTTGAGCGGCTCGCAGGAAGTGATCGGCCGCCGGCAGGCCAGCAGACCCGGACATTTCATGCCGGCATCATTGCTGGCATCACAATTCGCAACGCTTGAGCCGCTCGAACCCGACGAGCAGGGCATCACGATCGACGTCGCCCAGGACATCGACTCGATCGTCGAGACGTATCTGGCCCACACAACTGAACAGGAGACCAAATGACGCCGGCAATCTCGATTCTCGCCGCCGACACCGAACTGCCCAAACCGGTAGCTGCCGGTTGGCAACTCGTGCTTGCCACGCTGGTGGGCATCGCGGTGATCGTCGTATTGATCACGGTCGTCAAGCTGCACCCGTTCCTGGCGCTGATCTTTGGCGGGCTCACCGTCGGGATCGTGGCGGGCGAGAACGTGCAAACGGTTCTGAAGTCCTTCACCGACGGCTTCGGCTCCACCGCGGCCAGCGTCGGCATCCTGATCGCGCTCGGAGCGATGTTCGCCAAGCTCCTTGCCGATAGCGGGGGAGCCGACGAAATCGTGGACACCATCGTCGGGCACGCGTCGCCGCGGGCCTTGCCGTGGGCGATGGCATTGGTCGGTGCGATCATCGGGCTGCCAATGTTTTTCGAGATCGGCCTGGTGCTGCTGATTCCGGTCATCTATCTCGTCGCGCGGCGTTCACAGCTCTCGCTGATCACGGTCGGCATTCCGGCGCTGGCGGGCTTGTCGGCCATGCATGGGCTGGTGCCACCGCATCCCGGTCCGCTCACCGCGATCAGCCTGTTGCACGCCGATCTCGGCATCACGCTGGTGCTCGGTGTCGCGGTGGCGGTGCCGACGGTGATCGTGGCCGGACCTCTGTTCGGCAAGCTCGCCGGGCGGTGGGTGGTCGTAGAGCCGCCCGACACGTTCAATGCCGACGAGTTCGCGCGCCGCGGGGACACCGAGGAGCGCCGCCGGCCATCCTTCGGGATCACGCTGGCCAGCGTCCTGTTGCCGGTCGTTTTGATGATGGGCAAGGCGCTGGTGGACATCTTCATCGTCCAAAAGAACAACGTCGTCCGCCAAGTCTTCGACACGCTGGGCACACCGTTGATCGCGTTGTTGCTCGCGGTCGTGGTGGGCATCTTCACCTTGGGCGTCGGCACCGGAATGTCACGCGACGAGTTGACGAAATGCATTGAGGGGTCGCTGCCACCGGTCGCCGGCATCATTCTGATCGTCGCGGCTGGCGGCGGCTTCAAACAGGTGCTGGTCGACAGCGGCATCGGAACGCTGCTTGCCGATTGGGCGAAGAACGCCCACATCTCGGTGATACTGCTGGCGTGGGTGCTGGCCGTGCTGATTCGGCTCGCCACCGGTTCGGCGACGGTCGCAACCATCACCGCGTCGTCGTTGATGCTCGGTCTGGTCGCGGGCATGAGCACCGGTCAGGTGGCGCTGGTGGTGCTGGCCGTCGGCGCCGGCTCGTTGTTCTTCTCCCATGTCAACGACGCCGGCTTCTGGTTGGTCAATCAGTACTTCCGGCTCACCGTCTGGCAGACGATCAAGACGTGGTCGTTGATGGAGACGGTGCTGTCGGTTGTCGGCTTGGCGTTGGTGCTCCTGCTTCGTCTGGTGGTTTGACCGGCCGCTGCGCCGTCGATGTCGAGGCAGTCGTCACCTGAACCGCTTGCGAGCGGTCTGGGCCAGCTCGGTGCCGCGTTCACGCGAGGATTCGGCGAATTCGGCGCCGCGTTCGCGGGCGACGTCGGCGAATTCGGCGCCGCGTTCGCGGGCGACGTCGGCCAGTTCGGCGCCGCGTTCGCGGGCGACGTCGGCCAGTTCGGCGCCGCGTTCGCGGGCGACGTCGGCCAGTTCGGCGCCGCGTTCCTTCGCGACTTCAAGCCACGGTCCGGCCTTTTCGCTTGCGGCTTCGGCGAGTTCGCGCCCGCGTTCGGCACCGGTCTGCAGGCCGTGGCCGACCCTCTCACCGACCGTGCCGAGCACCGCGCCGCCGCCGGCCGCGCCGACCGGTAACGCCGCCGACACCGTCTTCGACGCGCGGCGCGCGGCCCGTCGGCCACGCCAACCCAGCGACGGCTTGCCTTCGGTGTCGACCGAGGCGATCATCAGGCCCCCGATCAGGCTGAGATCCGTCATGAACTCGCGGCGCTGCTGCGCCTTGCGCTGAGGATCCGGCTCGGTCCAAAACAGGTGACCGCCGAGGCTGCCGGGAATCACGGTGCAGGCCAGCGCGGCCGACGCGACCCGCGGTAGCTTTCCGCTCGCCAGCAGCAGCCCGCCGCCGATCTGCACGAAAGCATTGATTCGGGCGAACGTCTCGGGGTCGCTGGGGACCTTCGTCGCCGCCGGCTCGGGCAGCTTCTTCAGGCCTTCCAGCGTCGGGCGAGCCGTGTCGGCGGCCTGCTGCGGGCTGCGCAATGCATCCACGCCCTGACCGATGAACACCGCTGACAGGAGGGGACGTGCAATTCTGCGAACCAACATGGCTATGTAGTGCCCGCGGTCGATGCCTCGCAAACAGGGATCATCGAAGGCGCATCAGCGCTGGATCGGGGCCCCTAGTTGGTCGTCGGTTCTGCGCTGCCACAGCGGGAGCGCGACCCAGAACCACGCCAGCGCGACCGCCGCGCAGCTGCCGGCTGCCAGGGCCGGGACCGATCCGGAAACCACGTCGAAGATCACCACGATCACGCCGACCAGCGCCGCACCCAGCAGCAGCAGGCCCGTGATGGTGCACCGATGTGCTGCTGCCACCAGCGTTTTCAGCCGGTGTCGCCGAAAGAGCAATCGATGCATTCCGACCGGCGCAATCAGCAGCACCGTCGCACCCACAGAGCACGTCACCGTGACCAGATAGACCATGCGCATGGTGTGGCTCAACTGGTCGAAGCGCTGCTGAAACGGCAGCGTGAGTAAGAATCCGGTCAACAGCTGGACGCCGGTTTGCGTAACCCGGAGTTCCTGCAACAAGCTGGACCAATTGCGGTCGAGCCGCTCGGATTCGGTCTCGTGGCGAACCGTCTTGTCCCACGTTTGATCCCGTTCCGGGTGGTCGATGTCCATCCGGCAATTTTGGCAGCATGCGGGTCGGCGGACGGTGGATCCGACGGAGTTGTCGCGCCGCGTTAGCGGAAGCAACACGATCCCGCTGCGCCGCCTGCCGGTGGTGGCTACTCCAGCCATCGCGCGTGCATCACGCCCCGGTGACGGCGGCGTACGCGGTGTTGTACTCCTGGGTCTGCGGATCCGACAGCGCAGGCCACGACTTCAGCTCGTCCAGCGTCGACTGGGGCGGGTTGATCAGCGGGTTGTTCGCCAGCTTCGGGTCGACCTTGTTGAGCTCGTCGGTCATGTCGGACAACACCGGCACGTACTGGGTGTGGGCGATGAGCTTGGCGTAGTTGGCGCGGTCATAGATGTAGTTGATCCAGGCCTCTGCCGCGTTCTGGTTCTGCGTCGTGTACGGGATCACCATCGTGTCGACGTACTTGGTGGCGCCGGAGTCGGGGACGACGAACTTCAGGTCGGGGTTGTCGGCCTGCAACTGCACCACGTCGCCGGAGTAGGCCTGCGCGACCGCGACGTTGCCCGCCGCCAGATCGTCGGCGTAGTCGTTGCCGGTGAACCGGCGGATCTGGCCGCTGTCCTTTTGCTCCTTGACGAGGTCGACGGCCTTCTTGACCGAATCGCTGGTTGGGTGTGCGGGCGAATTGCCTTGCGACAACAAGATCATTCCGAGCCCGTCCTGGGCGTCGGAGAACAGAGTGACCCTGCCCTTGAACGCCGGGTCCCACAGGTCGTCGATCTTGGTGATGTCGCGACCGGTGGCGGCCCTGTTGTAGGCCAGGCCGACCATCCCGGACAGGTACGGCGCGCTGAACTTGCGCCCCGGGTCGACGCTGGCCTCGAGCAGGTCGTTGCGCATGTTGTTCTTGTTAGGCCAGCGGCTGGTCCTAATTTCGTTGAGCCAGCCGAGACCGGCGATGCGGGTGGCCATGAACGTCGTGGGTACAACGAGGTCCGCGCCGATGTCCTGCTTGCGGGAAAGCGGCTCCTTGACCTTGGCGAACCACTCCTCGTTGTCGTTGAAGTCTTCCTTGTAGTCGACGGTGAGCTTGGAAGACGTCTGGAACGCCGCGACGAACCCGTCGGCCATGTACAGCGGCCAGTTCGAGATGCGCAGCAGACCACTGGCGGGTCTCCCGTCGTCGGGCGGCGCGGTCAGGCTGGGGCTCGCCGGGCTGCTGCTCTTGTTGTCCGAGCCGCAAGCGGCCAGGAACGACGGCCCGAGCACCGCCGCCGCGGCGGCCGCCGCGCTGCCGCCGAGGAAGCGCCTGCGCGTCGTTCGTGCGACCGTCAATCGCGTGAGCAGGCCGGGGTCGGTGCTGCGCGGTCCCGTTCCTTTTGGTAAGGCAGCGCTGCCGCTCTGCGTCAGGGCGGATCCTCCCTCGTGCTTCGTCGGCACAACCTCCCATTCGGGGATGGCCACGGTCCCGTCGCTAACCTTCGCGGATCTGGGCGCCCTTCGCAACCGATTCCGTCACGAATCCCCGGAGCTGCGATGGATTCCGCTGTTGGAATCGAATGCCTTGTCCCGAATCCGCCGAACCCTGTCTCGCCTGTGACGAATGTCAAACCCGCAACGTGACCGAGTTCATTGTCCCTGCGTGTTGTAAAAGGCAAGCTCGCCGTTTCTATCCGTTCGACCCCAGAGGGGGTGGCCATGTCCAGCCAGTCAGCCGAGCTGACGTTCACGTATGACCTGACCCTCGACGAGGCCCGGCGTCGGGCCGCGGTGGTGGAGGCGATCGGCGACGGCTGGGACCCGATTCAGGTACTGGCCGAAGAAGAAAAGGCGTACGACATGCTGTATTCGGGCCTCGACGCCGAGCAGCAGCGGATATACGACGAATTGGTCAGCGCCGGTGTGCTGCCGGTCCGGACGGTGAATCGTGTTGCCGATTGATCCCGACGCCGACGCGTCCCGGCGGGCGTGGTTGCGGTGCTCGGTGTGTGACTACGGGGCCGGCTGCCGCGATTGCGAGAGCAGCCGCAACTGCGGAACCCATTGGCAGTACCTGCTGAGCAACCAGGGCGCCATGGTCAATCTGCAGTGCCCCAACTGTGGCCAGGTGTGGTCGTTGAACACCCGACGCGGCGGCGGTGAGCCGCAGATCGACGCGGCCTGACACCCTCCGCCGTCGCCACGGGGGCCGTCTACAGTCAGGTCCATGTCAGCTGAACCGGCCGTCGCGACGTCAGAGCCGCCACAGATTCAAGGGGTTCGACGCTCGTACATCGAGACCCGTGGCGTCCGCTTTCACGTCACCGAGGCGGGCGCGCCGGGCGGACGCCCGGTCGTCGCGCTGCACGGCTGGCCACAACATCACTACGCATACCGGGGCCTGCTCGCCGACCCGCCGCCTGGGCTTCGCGTCATCGCGCCGGACCTGCCCGGTTACGGGTGGTCGGGTCGTGCGCCGCACCGGTGGGCGAAGGAGGACGTCGCCACCGACGTGCTGGCGCTGCTCGACGAACTAGGACTCGATCGCGTCCTGCTGGTCGGGCACGACTGGGGCGCATTCGTCGGATACCTGATGGTGCTGCGGGCGCCTGAGCGGTTCGACGGCTACCTTGTGCTGAACATGGCGCATCCGTGGCTGACCGCGCGCGCCGCGGCACCGCACATTTGGCGCTGGCTGATCTATCAGCCGATGGTCGCCGCATTCGGCGTGCCGTTACAGCGTCACACGCGCTACATCGAGCGCCTGATCTATCCGATCGGCGCGAGGTACGACGGGCTAGAGCCCGCCGCTGTGCGGATCTACGCGGACCGATTCCGCGATCCGGTCTGCGCACGCGCCGCAACGGACACCTACCGCACCTTGTTGCTGCATGAGTTGCCCACGTGGGCGCGACAGCCCGAAAGGCGTCGCGCGACTGTCCCGATCCGCGCGGTCTTCGGCGTCCACGACACCGCCATCCATCCCTCCCTGGTGGCGCCCGAACTTGCAAACGCCGACGACTACACACTGGAGAAAGTGGATGACTGCGGGCACTTCATCGTCGACGCGAAGCCGGACCTCGTGCGCGCGAGGCTTGTCGCGTTGGCCGCCGAAACCCAGCGTTCCTGAGCCGGCCGACTGGCCATGTGGCTACGCCGGGCGGGTGATCGCGTCGGCGGTCTCGTAGACGCCGGGGTGCGCGGTCACCCCGAATCTCTGGACCGATTCTTGCGCGCTCGCCTGAAACTCCTCCTGTGCGGTGGCCGCGGCCAGCGCATCGGCGCTGTCCCACTCGGCGACGTTGACGAGTTGGAATCGGGCGCGCGGCGAGAGCGCCCGGTGAAGCCGAAACGACCGGAAGCCGGGCTGCCTGCTCATGAATTCGGCACGCTCACGCCAGCTGGCCATGAAGGGCTCAAGGTGCGCCGGATCGATCTCGAACACGTTGATGAGGGTCACCGGCGTGGAACCGGTCGGTTGGCTCGCCATAGCTTCACCGTAGCGCCGGCGTGTCGTGGTCAAATGGAATGCAATCGTCAACGAACTGCGGATTGAAGACGTCACATGGCTCGTGAAACACCGGGCACCGGCAGCGCGTTGACCGCGTCGGCCTTCAGCGGCCGCCGGCCGACCGGCTCCGGTGACCTCGCGGTGGAAACCCACGGCATCGCGCCGATCGGCGAGGACCAGCGCTACGGCAGGCCCGGGCGACTGTTCACCGTGTGGTTCGCTCCCAACATCACGATGACCGGGGTGTTTGCCGGCACTCTGGCGCTCGAGCTCGGACTGGGCTTTTGGCTCGGAATGCTGGCGATGGTGATCGGCACCGTGATCGGATCGGTCGTGGTGGCTTATCTCTCGACATGGGGTCCTCGCACCGGTACGGCCCAGCTGCCCAACTCCCGCATGGCCTTTGGTGGTGGGGTGGTTGTGCCGGCGTTCTTGCAGTGGTTGTCGTCCATCGCGTGGGATGGGCTGGTCGGCCTGTTCGGCGCGGAAGCACTCGCCGTGCTGCTCGGCATGCCGTTCTGGATCGCCGTGGTGATTGTGTTGGCCCTGCAGGGCGCGGTCGGATTCTTCGGCTACGAGCTAATTCACCGCGTGCAGGCGGTGCTGACGGTGATCTTGTTCGTGACGTTCGTCGTGTTCGCCGTCAAACTGGTCCGCGGCCATCCGGTCATCACACCGGCCAGCGCGCGGGGCGCCGACATGGCAGGTGCGTTCGTCCTCGAGGTCACGATCGCTCTGAGCCTGGCCATCTCATGGGCCAGCTATGCGGCCGACTTCAGCCGCTACCTGCCCGCGCGTTCGTCGCGGGCCCGGGTGTTCGGCTTCACCTTTGCCGGAATCGCGTTGTCGTACATCTTCGTTCAGGGCATCGGGATTGCGGCGACGGGCGTGTTGTCCGAACACACCGCCGAGGGGGTGCGATCGATCATGGGCGGCGGCGTCCTGGGCGCGGTGGCGTTGCTCGTCATCGCGTTGGCGTCCGTCGGTTCGTGCGCGATGAACGACTACAGCGGATCGCTGGCCTTGCAGACCATTGGAATCCGGGTGCGCCGGCCGCTGTCGGCCGTGGTCGTGACTGTCCTGGCCTTCGTGCTGATCATGTGGCTGCATGCCGCCGACACCGCGTCACGATTTCAGGACGTGCTGCTGATGGTGAGCTACTGGATCCCGGCATTTGCCGCGGTGGTGATCATCGACTGGCTGATTCGCGCGCGCGGACGCTCAACCATCAATCCCGCCGAGGAGCACACCGATCGCATGGATGCGATCGCGGCGCTGATTGCTTTCGTGGTCGCTTACGCCGCGGCGGTGCCGTTCATGAACACATCACTGATCGAAGGCCCGATCGCCAAGGCTTGGCACGGGGCCGACACGGCCTACTACGTCAACTTTGTGGTTGCCGCCGCGCTGTATGGCGGCTATCGAATGCTGCGCCGCCGCCGGAGCCGCTCAGGCAGCTGAGTCGTTGGCCTTAGATCGATCTCACCGTCTCGACATGCTTGGGCGACCGCTCCTGCGCGTCGCTCGCCTCGTATTCGGCTGTGTCGCCGACCAGGCTGTCCACCTTCCACCGGCTCGTCGCCTTCTGCTGCAGTCGAGCGATACGGTCCTCTGACAGCACCATGTCCGCCCGTTCGCCCGCTGACTCGCGCAGCTCGGCAAGACATCGACATCCTCGTCATCGGCATTAACACCGGGGCTCTTGTTTTTGCGCCCAGGGTGCTTCGATGGGGATTATGCAGATCAGCCTCAGCCTCGTCGGATTACTCAGCGACACGACTGGCGGCTCGGCCGTCAACGCCACCGTGAAGGCCCTCTCCACGTTGCGTGACGAGGGGTTTCGCCGAGTCTGGATGGCCCAGCTGCCCTACGACCCTGACCTGACGACGATCCTCGCCGTCGCGCTGCATGAGGTCGACACCATCGAGGTCGGTTCGGGCGTGATACCCATCCAAGTGCAGCATCCGATGCAGCTGGCCCAGCGCGCGCTGACCCTGAACGCGATCGCGGGCGGCCGGTTCACCCTCGGCATCGGAATGAGCCACCGCATGGTCACCGAGCAGATGTGGGGCGTCTCCTGGGATAAGCCGGTCCGGCAGATGCGCGAATACCTCGACGGCCTGCAGCCGCTGCTGGCCGGGCGGGCCGCCGAGGCCGCTGGAGAATTCTGGACCACACGCGGAGCGCTGCAGATTACCGGTGCGCCGACGCCCGACGTGTACCTCGCCGCGTTGGGTCCGCAGATGCTGCGGCTGGCGGGGCGGCGCACGGCGGGAACGCTGACATGGATGACCGGACCCAAGACGCTCGCCGAGCACGTCGGCCCGACGCTGCGTGAGGCCGCCGCGGAGGCCCGCCGCGAGGAGTCCGCCGTGCGAGTGGCTGCCTCGCTGCCAGTCAGCGTCACCGACGACGTCGCGGCTGCGCGCGCCAGGGCCGCCGAACAGTTCGCGATCTATGGTCAGCTGCCGTCGTACCGCGCGATGCTCGACCGCGAGGGGTACTCGGGTCCGGAAGACGCCGCGATTATCGGCGACGAGAAATCCGTGTCCGACCGCCTCGACGAGCTCGCCATGGCGGGCGTCGACGAGTTCGCCGCCCTCACGTTCGACCCCACTCCCGAGGGACGTGAGCGCACCCGCGCGCTTCTGCGGACAATGGACAACTAGCGCTCAAACAGACGCCCTCAAGTGTCCTCTGCGCCAAGCGGTTTCGAGTGTCGTCATCGGCCGCAACGGCACGTCGCGTTCTTGTCGAAGTAGGACGGAGGGCCGATCAGCGCGCGGCCACGGATTCAGCGACCGATTCGATCCGAGCAGGAATATGTTTATGCCACGGCGTGCCCGCGTACGCGTCGCGCCACTCGGTGGACGTGAGCGAGTTGGGCGCCACACCCGGGATTCGGGCGTGGCCTTCGTCGTCGGTGAAATCGAGGCCGAAGCCGTTTGGCAATGCCGCGTGGCCCGCAAGCATGGCCTCGCTGATTTCAACGCTCGCCTCGGCGGTGCCCGCCGCGGTGGTTATGCGGGCGCGACCACCGTCGACCAAGCCGAGGGCATTGGCATCTTCGACGCTGACGCGCAGCGCCCCGTCGGCATCGCGTTTGCGCCACGACGGATCGCGGAAGATGTCGTTGGCGGTATACGCGCGGCGCTCGCCCGCGGACAGCACGATAGGAAACTCCGGACTGGTCAATCCGGGTCGAGCGGGCAGCAGCGCGCGCATCTCGTCGAGCATTTTCGGCACCTCGAGGGCGATCTTGTGATCGGCATGGCTGATCAGTTCGAAGTCGTCCTCATACTCGTGCGCCGTGAAGGTCACCCCCGAGCGATTCTGCAGAATCGCGTTGAACAACGCGTTGCCGTCCGCATGGCCCGCGCGTCGCACCGCCTCGGGGTAGGCCAGCGCCGTCTTTTGTGCGAGCCCCCACAACGCCGCCGCGCCGGCGAGACCGGCAGGCAGCGTTGGGCCAAGCGTCTCGTACAGCACGAACGGCATCACTTTGCCGAGTATCGGGTTGGCGCTGATGGCCCCGAAGAACGCTTCCGCGTACGCGTCTCGGCTTTCAGTCGCCGCCTTACGAAGCGGTTCCAGTTCGGCGTCGTCGACGACGCCCAGCGCTCGCACCAGCCGTGCCCATATCTCGGGCTCGGGCAGCGTGCCGGGGAGCGGCTCGAGCAGCGGATGGCGCAAGTGGAAAGTGTTGCGGGGGAACTCGAAATTGAAGAACGTCGCCTCCGGCTTTTCGTACTGTGTCGCGGCCGGCAGAACGTAGTGCGCCAGGCGGGCGGTTTCGGTCATCGCGACGTCAACGACCACCAGCAGTTCGAGTGATTCGAACGCCGCCCGGCACGCGGCGGAGTCTGCCAGCGAATGCGCGGGATTACTGCTCTCGACGAGCATCGCGCGGAAGCGGTCGGGATGATCGGTCAGGATCTCTTGGGGCACAACGTTGCTGGGTATGAGTCCCGCGATGACCGGGGCCCCGGTGACGGGTGTGCGCCCCACCTCCGGGCCGTGGCGAAACAGCGGCCCCAGGGACGAGTGCAGGTGTTGGCCGCCGCGCTTTCCGAAGTTCCCGGTGAGAATCCACAGCAGCTTGTTCAGGTATGAGCACAGCGTGCTGTTGGGCGCCTGTTGAATGCCCAGATCCTCGAACACCGCGACGCTTTCGGCGGCGGCGATCCGGCGTGCCGCAGCGCGCAGAAGCTCAGAGTCGACGCCGCAGCGCTGCGCGTAGTCGTCGATCGGTACCTCGCGCAACGCAGCCCGAACAGCGTCGACGCCGTTGACGTGCTCGGCCAAAAATGCCTCGTTGCAGAGGTTTTCCTGCACGAGTACGGCGGCCAACGAGGCCAGACACCACGCGTCGGTGCCGGGACGCACGCGCAGGTGGAAGTCGGCCATCTTGGCCGTGTCGGTGAGCACCGGATCGATGACGATCATCGAGCGGTCAGGATTCTTGGCGATGTCGTTGAGCACGGTGCGCGCACGCGGGAAGCTTTGCGACATCCACGGATTCTTCCCGACGAACACCGCCACCTCGGCGTGCTCGAACTCGCCTCGGGTGTGGCCACCGTAAAGGTGGGCGTCGACCCACGCCTCGCCGGTCTTCTCCTGCGCCAACGCGTTTGACCGGTATCGAGAACCGAGTGCCTTGAGGAACGCGCCGCTGTAGCCGCCGCCGAGATGGTTGCCCTGGCCACCACCGCCGTAGTAAAAGATCTTGTCCCCGCCGTAGGTGTCGCTGATGTGTTTGAAGCCGGCGGCGACCTCGGTGATCGCGGTGTCCCAATCGACAGCCTCGTAGCTTCCGTCTGGCCGTCGGCGCATCGGGGAGGTCAGGCGGCTTGGATTGTTTTGATAGTGGTCAAGCCGCAGCGCCTTGTTGCAGGTGTATCCCTGCGATCCGGGGTGGGCCTTGTCACCGCGGATCTTGGCGAGCTTGCGATCATCGACTTGCACGACGATGCCGCAATTGCATTCGCACAGGATGCACGCGGTTGAGTGCCATTCATCGGTCACGACGACGCTTCCTTTCAGTGGTCTCGTCCCTGGTCTCGGCGCTGGTCTCGGCCTGCAGCAGTGCGCGCAGCTGACGATGTACGAGGTCGAGGGGTTTGACATCACGCGAGGCGCGGGCGACGACGATGGCGCCCTCGATCGAGGTCGTCACCAGCATCGCGAGTTCTTCGGCCCGCGATTCGGTCACGCCCTCCGCCGCCAACTGTTGGGCGATCAGATCCGTCCACCTGGCGAACACCGCCGCGGCACGTTCCATCACCGGTGCAGTGCGGTCCTGGTTGTCGGGATCGCCTGCTTCCACTGCCACGGCCACGACGGGGCAGCCGGCTCGGTGGTCGCTGCGGATGAGTTGGTCCCGATAACTGCCGACGAGAACGTCGAGCGCATCGAGGCTTCTTGAGGCCCTGGCGATTTTGGCGGCAACAAATTGGCCCGCGTAATCTATTGCCTCGCAAAGAAGTTGCGTGCGTCCACCGGGGAAGTAGTGGTACGCCGACCCACGGGGCGCGCCGCTGTGCTCGAGGACATCGGCGATCGCCGTCGGTTGAGCACCGCGTTCGCGGATCAGCAGTGCAGCAGATATCACCATGCGTTCACGGGGACTGGGCAAGGCGCCGCTCCCTTCGCCGCGACAGTGGGCGCTATGTATGCTAGCTTACATAGGCGCCGGGCCGGAGCATCTCCGGGGTCGCTCACAGAAAATCTTCAAGGATCACACTGGGTTCGCACAGCAGCCAGACGGCGCACGGATAGTGTGCGAACCTTTACCGCACCGTGTTGTAAATGTGACTGTAGTAAAGCAACGTTGCCGAAGTGAAGATTTCAGCGACAAGCAGACCCAAAAGAATTACGGGCGGGACTCTTCCGGCAACGGCTATTCGCTCGCTTGCGGTGTCGGCCGGAGTGATCGTCGCAGCGGCGATGTTCGCAGCGCCGGCAACGTTGCCGGCGCGGGCGCATGCCGACACGGTCGGCGACTCATTCCTGGCCGCGCTGAACAATGCGGGCGTCGGCTACGGCGATCCGGCAAACACAGTTGCGCTTGGGCAGTCGGTCTGTCCGATGCTGGTCCAGCCCGGCGGGACCTTCGCCACCGTTGCATCGAGCATGGCGGGCAATAACGGAATCGCGCCGAGCTTGGCCGGCTTGTTCACCAGCATTGCGATCTCGATGTACTGCCCCTCGATGGTGTCGTCGCTCGCGGGCGGCGACTGGCTGAACGCAGCTGCGATACCGGGCGTACCGGGGATACCGGGGATGGCGGGAATACCAGGGATACCGGGGACGTAGCAGCCGCCGTCACGTTCTTGCGTTTTTTGGCCGGAGGGTGATGCGCCGAATCATCCCATCGCGCAATGTGATGGTGTGCAGCAGTACCGCGCTGATGTGTGCGGCGATCGTCACCGCGAGCGCGAGCGCAAGCACCGAGTGGGTGTTGCGCAGAATCGCGTAGGCGCCGGCGTCGGTAGGCGCGATGGCGGGGAGCTCGATGCCGCCGAACACGACGACAGGCGTGCCGCTCGCCGACACCATGGCCCATCCCACCAGCGGTTGCGCTAGAAGCAACCCATACATCGCGAACTCGGAGCCGACGACCAGAACGCGTTCGGCTCGGCCGACGGTGCGAGGCAACGGCGGCACTCGGTGCGTGAACCGGTTAACGGCGCGCAGCACGACGACCGCGAGGATCACCACGCCGAGCGTCTTGTGCACCGCGACCAGCACGGTGTAGTCGGCGACCGTGTGAACCATGGTGAATCCGATGACGAGGGCGGCGAAGACCAGGATGGCGACAAGCCAGTGCAGGATACGGGTGCGCCTCGGATAGATCTCGCTCGTCGACGTGGTCATGCCGTCACCCGAGCCACGTCGACGCTGGGAGGAACGTCGGGGTCGGCCGCGCGTCGGCGAAACGACGCGGCGTAGACCGCCGAGCGCGCGCTGAGCAATGGATCCGCCGAGACTTGGATGCCGTCGGGCAGGACCGTCGGGTCGAAGTTGATGTCACGTGCGTTGCCGCGTGCTTCCGACGCGACCGAGGTCAACGTCACCGTGCCCGCGTCGATAACGCGGCGGTCCGCGGGCCAGGGCAGGGTCGCATCGGCCACCGGATCCGACGGCCGGCCGACGGTGAGCAGAAACCGGTAGGCCAGCGGACGACTTTGGATGCGGCGGATCAGATCGTCGAACAGCCAGTTGTGGCCTGACTGCGCCGCGGCCGCCGGCACGGCGGGTTCGACCGGCTCGATCGACCACCGGACCGGGGTGCGGGTTCCGGACGGACCGATGAAGTAGAACGCGTTGAGGCTGCGGTAGGTGCTGTCGGCGAAGCCGGAGGACGGTCGCTGGGCGTTGATCAGCTGCATCGCGGCCTTGGTTTCGGGGTGAGCGGTCAGGAAGCGGTCCATCACTACGGGGTCGGGTTTACCCGTGGCGGATACCGGCTTCGACGCCAGGAGACGGTCGCGGAATCCCTCGGGTGAATTGTCCGGGAACACCGGCAGATTGAGCATCGCGGTCCGCCACTGCACGTCGTCGGGATAACCGAAGGCCAGGCCAAGGCCGCGGGCGGTCCCGGCCGCGTCGGCGACGCCGGGATTGCCGCCGGATAACGAGTACCTGCCCGTCACCGGTGTGCGACCGGCGGCGAACACCGCGGCCGTGGTGATCTCGCGGCCATTGCCATTGCTGTCGAAGTACCCGGTGACGGCGACTCCCTTGGAGTGGTTGAGCCGATATCCCGCGTGCTCACCACTGACGTTTCGGAACGCGTCGACGAAGTCACCTTGCGTCAGCCGGCGCGACGGCCACCGGCCGCTCGCCCACGCCAGTGCCCCCACATCGACTGCGAAGAAGGCACCCACCGCGCCCAGTCCGAGCAACACCTGCCGCCGGCCGAGCGTCACGCCCGGCCACGTTGTCCTTCGCATCAAGCTCCCTTACCGTTTCGCGGCCGTTTCGCGCGGCGCGCTCCGCGCACACCTACCACGACGATCAGCCGCGGCGGAGCGTTCATTCCGGGCCGGACAGGCTCGGGTCATCGGCCCGGATTGTTCACGGCGGCGAACTACGATCAATGCCCATCAACGCCCAGAGGATTCGCCAGTGCACACCAATTCCAAAGCCGTTTCGCCGCTTCGCCAGGCCGGCGGCGGGGATACGGTGCGGCTGGGGCTAGTGGTCGGCGCACTCGGGGTCGTGTTCGGAGACATTGGGACCAGCCCGATCTACACCATTCAAACGGCCTTCAATCCGCACGATCCGCATCCGGTTCCGATCAGCGAGGCACATGTGTACGGCATAGTCTCGCTGATCTTCTGGTCGGTGATGATCATCGTCACGCTGACCTATGTCACGCTGGTGATGCGCGCCGACAACGACGGCGAGGGCGGCATCATGGCCCTGATCACGCTGGTGCGGCACTGGGCAGGGCAAAGCGGTCGTCGCACCGCAATGGTGCTGGCCGCACTGGGCATTTTCGGCGCGTCGCTGTTCTTCGGCGACAGCATGATCACGCCTGCGATCTCGGTGCTGTCGGCGGTCGAGGGCCTCAAGGTCGTCCAACCCAATTTGGAGCCGTGGATCGTGCCGATCACCGCAGTGATCATCGTGGCGCTGTTCGCGGTCCAACGGACCGGGACCGCGACAGTGGGCCGCCTGTTCGGGCCGGTGATGATGGCCTGGTTCACCGCCATCGGCGCCTGCGGGCTTAATGGCGTCATCGCCAAGCCGGAAATCCTCAAGGCGCTCTCGCCGACGTATGCGCTGGGCTTCGTGGTCGGACATTTTCAGATCGCCTTTTTCGCGCTCGCCGCGGTTGTGCTCGCCGTCACCGGTGCCGAGGCCCTGTACGCCGACATGGGCCACTTCGGTCGGCTGCCGATCAGACTGGCCTGGGTCGTCATGGTCATGCCCGCGTGTGTGCTCAGCTACCTGGGCCAAGGCGCGCTGCTGCTCCGTGACGAGAAGGCGGTGAGCGCACCGTTCTTCCTGCTCACCCCCGGTTGGGCGCGACTGCCGATGGTGGTTTTGGCCACCGCCGCGACGGTTATCGCCTCCCAGGCGGTCATCACCGGGGCCTACTCGGTGGCATCGCAGGCTGCGCGGCTCGGGTATCTGCCGAGGCTGCGGGTGATGCACACGTCGGCCTCGACGATCGGCCAGATCTACGTTCCGTTGATCAACGACATCCTGATGGTCGGGGTGCTGATCCTGGTGTTCGCGTTTCGCAGCTCGGGGGGGCTGGCGTATGCGTTCGGCATGGCGGTGACCGGAACTATCACCATCACCACGCTGCTGTTCCTCTACCTTGCCTATACGAGATGGAACACTCCGCTGTGGCTGGTGCTGACCGGCGGCAGCCTGCTGTTGCTGGTGGATGTGATGTTCTTCGCGGCCAACTTGACCAAACTGGTCCACGGGGCGTGGGTGCCGCTGTTGATCGGCGTGACAGCGTTCACCGTGATGACCACGTGGCAGCGCGGACGCGAGGTGGTCACCCTGGCGCGGGAAGAAGCGGAGGGGCCGCTGCGCGAGTTCGTCGATCAGCTGCCGCAGTGTCGGCCACGGTTGGTGCGGGTCCCCGGCACCGCGGTGTTCCTCAACCGCGGGAAAGAGACTGCGCCACTGGCGATGCGGGCCAATGTGGAGCACAATCACGTCCTGCACAAACACGTGGTGATCATGGCGATCGACACGCTTCCGGTGCCGCGCGTACCCGACTCCGAACGAACCGAGGTCGACGCTCTCGGCTATCGCAGGGACGGGATCATTCACGTCACAGCGCACTTCGGATACATGGAAAGGCCCAACGTCCTCGGCGTGCTGAAGCAACTCGGCCCAAAAGACACCGAAGGTCAGATCGCCGCCGAGAATGCTTCGTTTTTCCTGTCGAAGCTGGAGCTGGCCAAGGGAACGGCGCCGACGATGGCGCCGTGGCGCAAGCGCTTGTTCATCGCCACCTCTTATGCCACCGCCGACGCGGCAGAGTATTTCAGCCTGCCCGGTGACCGCACGGTCATCATGGGTTCACGCATCGAGATCTAGTTGAAACGCACTGGTGCGCAGTCGTTTTTGAGCTCGCGATCAGGATGGGCTCAATCAAACAGCCAGCGAGAGTGCCGACACCAAAATCAGAACGAGTACCGAGGCCGCCAGCAGGTGCACCTCGTGACGTGGCACGATTTGTCGTGGGAGTGGGCGCCGGCTGAGCGTGCGTTGGCGTCGGACACCGATCAGGTATGTCGACAGCGCGAGGACGACGGCAAGGGCCGCCGCGGCTGTTTTGAGCGGGCCCGGGTTGCTGTGAAGATGCCGCACCATCAGAAGCGCGCCGTTGGCGAGAACAGCGAACGAGGTGCGAGTCCAGGCCAGTGCGGTTCGTTCCGCCTGCAGTCCCTGACGCTGACGGCTGACTGGATGTGGGCTGGTCAACCCGCGACCGCCTTGCTGACCACCAGGCCGAGTGTGATCAGGCCAACGATGATGAGGCCCACCGCGAGGTATGCCAGCGTCGGCTGTCGGGGCAATGGCCTGCCGTTGCGGATGGCATGGTCAGCTTGTTGCCATCGGCGCAACCCCACGCCGGCGGTCGCGATCGCGAGCACGGCAAGCAGTACGCCGAGGACGTGGCGCGCCCCAGGGATCGTGAGCTCGGGCACCAACTGGACCACTGCGACGGCCGCGGCCAGCAGGCCAAGCGCGGTGCGCTGCCAAGCAAGGAAGGTGCGTTCGTTGGCCAGGGTGAACCGATAGTCGGGCTCGACTTCGGCGGCCACGTCGCCGCCGGGTTCCGCGGCGCCATTGCCGTTGTCAGTCGCCACTGGTCACGCCCTTTGCATCACGATTTGCTCCGAGCGCCTCCAGCCTAGGCGGCGAGTCGCGATTACCTCGGTGGGGCGACCGGTGCAAGCTGGTGTGCGTGACGGATCGGCGAGGCGACAATCTGCTCATCGTGCACTGGCATGACACAGGGCGCTGGCTCGGGGCCTACGGGCATCGCGGGGTCGCTAGCCCACGCCTGGATCGCTTGGCCGCCGAGGGCATCCTGTTCACCCGCGCGCACGCGGCAGCCCCGCAGTGCTCACCGTCCCGCGGCGCGCTGTTCACCGGTCGCTACCCGCACAGTAACGGCCTGATCGGCCTTGCCCATCACGGCTTTGAGTACCGCGAGGGCGTTCGCACGCTACCGCAGATCCTGTCCGATTCCGGTTGGTACGCGGCGCTGTTCGGGATGCAGCACGAGACGTCCTACCCGTCACGCTTGGGTTTCGATGAGTTCGACGTGTCCAATTCCTGCTGCGAATATGTGGTCGCAAGGGCGCAGGAATGGCTCACCGAGAGCGCGCCTTTGCAAGAGTGCGATCCGTTCCTGCTGACCGCGGGGTTTTTCGAAACCCACCGGCCGTGGTCGCGGGACCGGTACAAGCCGGCGCCGCTCGAGGATGTCGAGGTGCCCGAGTACCTGCCGGATATCGCGGAGGTCCGCGGCGACTTCGCCGACTTCTACGGCGCCATCGGGGTGGCCGACGCGGCGGTCGGCAGTCTGCTGGACACGCTCGCCGACACCGGCTTGGACGCGAACACGTGGGTGGTGTTCTTCAGCGACCACGGTGCGCCGTTCCCGCGGGCGAAGTCGATGTTGTATGACGCCGGGACGGGCATATCGCTGATTATCCGGCCGCCGGGCCGGCTGGGTATTGTGCCGCGCATCTACGACGAGCTGTTCAGCGGCGTCGATCTGCTGCCGACGCTGCTCGACTTGTTCGGCATCGCCATACCCTCCGACGTGGAGGGTGTTTCGCATGCCGAGAATCTGGTCCGGCCGGTTGTCGACTGTGCACCGGTTCGCGAGCAGGTGTTCGCCGAGAAGACCTATCACGACTCATTTGATCCGATGCGCGCAATTCGCACCAAGGAATACAGCTACATCGAGAACTACGCCCGGCGGCCGCTGGTGGATCTTCCGCTGGACATTCAGGACAGCCCCTCCGGGAAGGCGGTGGCACCGTTTGTGTCTGGGCCCCGGCCGGCGCGCGAGCTCTACCACCTGCTGGAGGATCCGAGCGAGCTGAACAATCTGCTTGTGGGCGGTGAGCGCGACCGCGTCGAAGCGATTGCGAATGAACTGGCCGTCCGGCTGCATCAGTGGCGGGAGCAGACCGGAGATGTCTGTCCGTCGGAGTTCGCTGGGCCGCACATCTTGATCGAGTACACCGCGGCTTATGTCGAGTCCTGCGTGCAGGTCCTTGGCGTGCGACCCACTTCACGTTCACCGATGGCCACCGAACGTGGCATTCGAGAACCGACCGGCTCCAAGCAGTGAGGCAGTCACCGATGCGGCGCCCCGCCCAGTGAGCCACGCCTGTGCGGAGATAAAGCAATGACGACGGTCTACGCGACCCATCCGCGGTACACCGAACACGACTTTCCCGGACATCCCGAACACGCCGGGCGCATTCGCGCTGTCTGGCGCGGTCTGGACGAAAGCGGCTTGCGCAGCCGGATGCGCCCGCTTCAGTCGCACGCTCTCGATACAGATTTGGCGCTGGCCGTGCACACAATGGACTATCTGGACCTGCTGCAACGGATCAGCGCCGTGCCGCGCACGACGTTCCTCGACGCTGACACGTATGCCGGACCGGATGCGTTGGGGATTGCGCGGTTGTCGGCCGGCGGCGTGGTTGGCGCGGTCGAGGGAGTGCTCACCGGAACGGCCGACAATGGCTTGGCGGCCATACGACCGCCCGGGCACCACGCAATGCCGGCTCGCGCCATGGGTTTCTGCCTGTTGGGAAACGTCGCCATCGCCGCGCGTCACGCTCAAACTCGATACGGAATTGAGCGGGTCCTGATCGTCGACTACGACGTGCATCACGGCAACGGCACGGAAGCGATGTTCTATGACGACCCGTCGGTGCTGTACGTCTCGACGCACCAATACCCGTTCTATCCTGGCACGGGCGCGGTGACGGACGTCGGCACCGGCGACGGCGAAGGCTACACGGTCAACATCCCGCTGCCCGCCGGAAGCGGCGACGGCGCGTACACAACGGTTTTCGAGCAGATCGTCTGGCCGGCCGCCGCGCGCTTCCGGCCCCAACTGGTCTTGGCTTCGGTGGGGTTCGATGCTTACTGGGCAGACCCGCTGGCGGGGATGCGGCTGACGTTGACCGGATATTCACACATTGCCGGAGAAGTCATCCGCATGGCGCAGCGATTCTGCGACGGCAAGGTAGTCTTCGCGCTCGAAGGCGGCTACGATCTCGATGCCCTCCGTCACGGCGTCTGCAACATCGCCCGCCTGCTACTCGGTGACTCGCCACTTGACCCGCTCGGGGTGCCGCCGGGCCCGGCAGCCGAGCCAGGCATCGATTCACTGGTTGCGCGGCTCAAGCGGCTGCACGGGCTGTAGCTGCTCGTATGCGGGCAGCCACATCGTGTCGCGAATCGCCTGCCCGACGTTGTCGTGAATCTTCGCGGCGACACCGTCGTCGACCGCCGCATGGTAAACGGCCTCGGCGACCGCCGCCGACAGGGTGGGCAGATTCTCCACGTCCGGCAGTAGCGCGGACCCTGGTGTCATCGGATGGGCTTGCCCGGCAACGGTTTTAGCGGCCTCGTGGAGCATGTGCTTGGTGACTCGGCAAGCGCGGGCAACGATCACGCCCATACCGATACCGGGGAATACCAGTACATTATTGGCTTGACCAATCGAGTAGGTGGTTCCGTTGTATTCCACGGGCGCGACGGGGGAGCCGGCGGCAACCAGCGCCTTGCCGTCAGACCAGGCGATAATGTCGGACGGCGCCGCTTCCATGCGCGCGGTGGGGTTGGAGAGCGGCAAGATCAGCGGTCGTTCGGTTGATGCCGCCATCGCCTCGACGACCTCCTGATCGAAGGCGCCGGGCACCGTGGAGGAACCCAGCAAAATGGTGGGCGCGGCCATGTTGATGGTCGCGACCAGGCCCACCCGCTCGCCCTTGGCCACACCCAGCCGATCACGGTTCTTGGCGTAGGGAACCTGAAAGTCGCGGAGATCCTCCATGTCGTCAAAGAGCAAGCCCTGCCTGTCGATCGGCCAAATTCGGTCGGTGGCCTGCTCGACGGTGGCACCGTCGGCGACCATCGCGTCGCGGATCTGATCTGCGATGCCCATCCCGGCGGTGCCGGCACCGAACACCACGACCTTTTGGTCCCGCATCGGTATACCGGTGACGTTCAACGCGGAATAGAGCGCGGACATCACCACGGCGCCGGTGCCTTGGACGTCATCGTTGAACACGCAATAGTCCGCCGAATACTTGTCCAAGATCGCCCGGGCGTTGCCGGGCCCGAAGTCTTCGAAATGCAGCATCGCGTGCGGGAAAAGCCGGTGCGCGGTCTCGATGTATTGGCGGATGAACTCGTCATATTCGGCGCCGCGGCGCCGGGCGTGCCGGTTGCCCACGTAGAACGGGTCGCTGAGCAGTTGCTCGTTGTCGGTGCCGACGTCCAGCGACACCGGGATGGTGCGTTTCGGGTCGATACCGCCTCCGGCGGTGTAGAGCGCCAATTTGCCGACGGCGATCTGGATTCCGCCGACACCCCAGTCACCGATTCCGAGGATCGCCTCCGCATCGGTGCACGCGATCAAATCGACATCGTCGGCGCCGAGTCCGAAGGTCTGGAAAGATTCCTCGATCTCATCGGGGTGGTCGATTGACAGATACAGTCCTCGCTGGCCCCGGTACTCGCCGGAAAACCGCTGAATGGCCTCGCCGACAGTCGGCGTGTACACGACCGGCATCAGTTCGGTCAGATGTTCGGACAGCACCTTGAAGTACAACACCTCATGGCGGTAGTGAAGCTGTTCGAGATGCAGGTTGCGGGCGAAATAGGTTGGCATTTCGCGTACCTGGCGCCACACCCGCTCGGCCTGTTGTTCCAGCGACAGCACCCCGGGCGGGAGCCGGCCGGTCACCCCCAGCTTGCGTCGCTCTTCATGGGTGAACCCGACTCCGTGATTCAGACTTGGGTTGGCCAGCGCGAGGGGAATCTGTGGCACGGGTCCGGGCATGATTGGTCGCCTTTCCGGGGTTGACCTGGTCGGCACTACTATCGCGCGACTCCGACCGACCGCGTCAGCGATTACCGGAGTACGCGGGCCGCTACTGCGTCGGTAATCGGTGTGTTGCCTGAAATGACTTCGAACGTCTGGCCCGCGGTGTCGGGTGTGTCCAGCACGGCAACCAGGACGGCGGCGACATCTTCGCGGGGGATGCTGCCGCGTCCGGTCGAGTCGGCGATCGACACCCGGCCGGTTCCCGGATCGTTGGTCAGCAGGCCGGGCCGCACGATCGTCGTATCCAGCGCGGCGCGGGCACCGACCGCCTCGTCCGCGGCCGCCTTGGCGCGCAAATACGCGGCAAAGACCGGATCACGGCCGGCGTGCGCGGCGGAATTGTCGGCTCCCATCGCCGAAACCATCAGATAACGGTTGACGCCGACGGCCTCGGCGGCGTCCGCGAGGAGAATCGCCGCGTCCCGGTCGACCGTCTCTTTGCGTGCGGCTCCGCTGCCCGGCCCTGCGCCAGCGGCGAATACAACGGCGTCGGCGCCCCGCAGGTGCGTCGCGACGTCCTCGACCGACGCCGTCTCCAGGTCGACAACCAGTGGTTCGGCGCCCACCCGTTGCAAATCCATCGCCTGTGCCGGATTTCGGATAAGCCCGGCTGCGGTGTCGCCCCGCTGAGTGAGCAGTCTCTGGAGGATCAGAGCGATTTTGCCGTGGCCGCCGGCGATGACGATGCGCATGTTCTGCATGTTCTAATACCCTTTCCGTACGGCGAGGTCGGTGTGTCAGCTCCGGGTCAGCGACGACGCGTACTTCGACTGATTACCGGTGGCAGCGCATTACCGGTGGCAGCGCATTACCGGGCGGTAGCGCACTTCGGGGTGGTAGCGCACTTGAACGCCCCGATGCGGAAGCAAAACGATTCCGCGCCGGACCTGTCGGTCCGCACTCTTGTGCACGGCTTCGAAACTTCCCGAGCGCAGCAAGGTTTGCAGCGCAACCGATAACTCGACGATGCTGAAACTTGCGCCGAGGCAACGCTTGATACCGCCACCGAACGGAATCCATCCATAAGTTGGCGGACGCGTGCCGAAGAATCGCTCGGGCCGGAACTCGTGCGGTTGCTCGTAGGTTTGCGGATTCAGATTGACTTCGCCGATGTGCGGCACGATGCGTGTCGCCGGCGGCACGGTGTAGTCACCAAGTTGATAGTCGCCGGTGGTGTAGCGACCGGTAAACGGGGACGGCGGCCGTACGCGAAGCGTCTCGTTGATGACCGCCTCGGCGTAGAGCGTTGATTCGCCCGCCGCGGCTTCCGCACGCACCTTGGCCAGCACGTCGGGGTGATGCAGCAGCAAGTCGATCATCCAGGCCAACGTGGTGGCGGTCGTTTCGTGTCCGGCCAGCACCAGGGTGACAAGGTCGTCGCGAATTTCCTTGTCCGTCAGGTACTGTCCGCTCTCGCTGCGGGCAGTGAGCAGTAACGACATGATGTCGGTTCGGTCGTTGAGCCCGCGGTCGTGGCGCCGGGCGGCGATCATCGGCATCAACAGCTCGTCGATTCCGTGGTTCGCGCGGTCGAGTTTGCGCCAGCGCTTCAGGCCGCCCAGCGAGTGAAGTGCGACGCGCAGAATCAGTGCTTCCGACACCCCGAGAGCGAGCAGTGTTTTGAAGGGACGTCCCAGCCGGGCGGCCTCATCACGATCCTCGACGCCGAACATGACGCGCAGAATGACGTCGAGGGTGAGGGCACGGGCGGCGCGAAGCATCTCGAACGGCCGGTCCGACGGCCAGTCCGCAATCGCACGGCGTGTGCTCTCCTCGACGACTGGCTTGTAGTTCTCCAGCGCCTTGCCGTGCAACGGCGGAGTCAACAGCTTCCGGCGTCGCAGGTGCTCGGGTTCTTCTTGCACGAACATTGAACCGGTGCCATAGATGATGGCGGACGGACGCACGCCCCGACCGCCCAACAGGACATCGGGCTTCTCGGTGAACACTTGCTTGACCAGTTCGGGATCCTTGATCAGGACCACGGGGATGCCCGGCAGCGGAATTGACACCACGGGCCCATAGATGGCGAACAGGCGCCGTATCAGCCACTGTCCAGCGATCAGGTATCCGGCACCGCAGGCGGCGGCGAGCAGCGGGCGGACCGGGGATATGACCCGCGGGCCCGGTGCTCGGTGGCCGACCGAAATCGTCGCGCTAACTCGGTCGCCGGCGGTCATGTCGAATGCTGCGGCACATCATTGCCTCCGAACGTCGCTGTACCGAGTAAGCCCACCTGGTCTCCCGACGATATATGTCGCTCGGCTCCCCCCGTACGGGCTTGCCCCACCCGCTTCGGTCAGGCGCCGGCGGCCGCATGCACGCATGCGGTGCGCGTGCCGCCCGGACGAGGCGATCGGCGACTGGTATTCCCCCGATCGGAGGAAGCGTCATTCATCCACCGTAGGGGCTGATCACTCGACAGACTGAACACAACAGCAACGGAATAGTTCTTGTCATGAACAGTGACTCAGCACCCTGCTCGCGGAGATTGGAAAGCGGAAAGATGTCCAGTCGTATTTCAGCCCGGCGGCTGGTTTTCGCCGGTGTAGTCGGCGCGGCGCTGGTACTCGCGCCTGCCGCGGCGAGCTTCGCCAGCCTCAACGGCCAGCAAGGTTCCCAGACCCTCGCAGGATGCACCATGACCCGATCCGGCACGTCGTCGTCCATGGTCTGCTCACCAGACATAGCTCCTGGCGGCATCGGCGGGGCGCCGACCCAGGAAGACATAACTGCCAAGAACGCGCAACGAGCCCGTACGCGCAGCGGTCTGTGAGGCCGCGTAAGCGCCCGGGAGATTGACGCGACTTCCTACGCGGCGGCGGAAAGCGCGGTGGCGGAAGGGAATATACCGGGCACAGCGGACGTGGAGCGGGTGCGGCGCCGGCGTCGCGCTAGGCAACTCCAGTGCGACGTGGCACTATCGCGCGGGTGACCAGCACACCCGCGGAGGCGCAGCACCTGCGCGACCTCAAGCTGCTGCGCCGCGTCCGCGACAGGATGGACCGCGAGTATGCGCAGCCGCTCGACGTCGAGGCGCTCGCCCGCGACGTGAACATGTCGGCCGGGCACCTCAGCCGCCAGTTCCGGCTCGCCTACGGCGAATCGCCGTACTCCTATCTGATGACGCGGCGCATCGAGCGCGCGATGGCGCTGCTGCGCCGGGGCGACCTGAGCGTCACCGAGGTCTGTTTCGCGGTCGGCTGCTCGTCGCTGGGCACCTTCAGCACTCGCTTCAGCGAGTTGGTCGGTGTGTCGCCCAGCACATACAGGCGCCAAGCGGTCGACGCTGCGGCGGGGATGCCGCCGTGCGTGGCGAAACAGGTGACCAGACCGATCAGGAATCGAGAAGCACGGGTCAGCGAGCCGCAACTAGCGTGACCGCCATGGACATCACCATTCACTCGAGCTTCCTGCCGCACGACGACCCGGACGCCTCGCTGACCTTCTATCGAGACCTCCTCGGCTTCGAGGTCCGCCTTGATGTCGGAGGCGGCAAGATGCGCTGGATCACGGTCGGCCCCACCGGCCAGCCCGACACCTCCATCGTCCTGTTCCCACCGGATGCCAACCCAGGCCTGACCGACGACGAGCGCCGCATCATCCACGAGATGATGGCCAAGGGCACCTACGGCATGCTCCTGCTGGCCACCAAGGACCTCGACAGCACCTTCGAGCAGCTGCAGGCCACCGACGCCGAGGTCGTCCAGGAGCCGACCGACCAACCGTACGGGGTGCGCGACTGCGCGCTCCGCGATCCTGCAGGCAACATGATCCGCATCCAGGAGCTGCGCTGACGCAATGAGCACGGCCACGACGAAGAA
>NZ_DASQVQ010000025.1:0-20176 GCF_035640695.1 Mycobacterium sp. | reverse complement strand
TCTTTTCGCTGATGCAGGGCCTGATCGTCATGCACCACCTGGTCGAGGACGTATCGGCCGATGTGCTATTGCGCGGGTTATCGTCGCTCGGCGCCGCCGCCGACAGCTCGTGAACCTGCGCGCTGCCGGGATCACACCCGTCCCCGGCACCAGCGCCTTGCTGGACCAGCTGCGGCGCTGACGGGACGCTGTCATGCCGCGAGGCGGTGAAGAGGGCTGTGCCTGTGCGGCCGACGATCCATTTTCGCCGCTCAGCGGTCCCCCAGCTGCCGAGGCAAGCACTGCTGCTGCCGGTAGTGAAAGAAACCGCGATAGGGGTGTCGAGATACGGTCGGCCTGTTCGTCATCTTCTTCAACAGCCCAGGCGTGGGAGTGGAGGACATATGCAGTACATGCTGTTGATCTACAACTGCGAGCGGCCCGAACCGGGTGATCCGGACTTTGCCGATTCGCTGGCCAGAGTGAACGCGTTCGCCGACGAGTGCCGCCGCCGCGGGACGTTCGTCGCCGGGCATCCACTGCAGCCTGAGCACACTGCCACCACGGTCAGTGTGCGCAACGGCAAGACGCTGATCACCGACGGCCCGTTTACCGAGACCCATGAGCACCTCGGGGGCGCCTACATCCTCGATTGTCGCAATCTGGACGAAGCGCTGGAACTGGCCGCGCTGTGTCCGATGGCGGAGCAGGGCGCGATCGAGGTGCGGCCGATCGTGGCCGTGCCGGGCCTGGATCACTCGCCCGCGAATGTGGCGGCCAGGAGCGAATGAGCCCGACGCCGGTCCTGCAGCAGGTGTACGGCGAGCACCGGAGCCGGATGCTCGCCGCGCTGATCCGCGTACTTGGTGATTTCGAGCTCGCCGAGGATGCGCTGCAGGACGCGTGCACGCTCGCTCTGCGTAAGTGGGGCGACATGGTGCCGGACGATCCGGTTGCCTGGCTGCTGACCGCGGCCCGCAACAGCGCGATCGACCGGTTGCGGCAGGCCCGGCTCGGCCGGGAGAAGCTCGGCCAGCTCGCTCGACAGTCAGGCATGGCCAACACGATGACGGATATCGGCACGGACAGCCTGCTCAGGATGGGTGACGAGCGGCTCAGCCTGATCTTCACCTGCTGCCATCCCGCGCTAGCCGAGGATGCGCGGGTCGCCCTGACGCTGCAGGCGGTGGCTGGGCTGACCGCCGGGCAGATTGCCCGTACCTTCCTGGTCTCCGAATCGACACTGGCGCAACGCCTGGTGCGCGCCAAACGGAAGATCCGCGACGCGGGAATCAGCCTCGAGGTTCCCGCCGACCATCTGCTGCCCGAACGGCTCTCCGGTGTTCTCGCGGCGGTGTACGTGATCTTCACCCAGGGCTACACCGCGGCCCACGACCAGCCCGAGCACCGCACGCTGACCCGGGAAGCGATCCGGCTCGGCAAGCTCGTCGCGACGCTCATGCCCGACGAACCCGAAGCGCTGGGCCTGGTCGCGCTGCTGTTGCTGCACGACTCGCGCACCGCGGCCCGATACACCCCAGCCGGCGATGTGATCCTGCTGGCGGACCAGGACCGGTTGCGCTGGGACCGCGCCGAAATCACCGAAGCCATCGGACTCCTGGACCGGGCACTGCGGCTGGGCAGACCGGGGCCGTACCAGCTGCAGGCCGCGATCGCCGCCCTGCACGCCCAGGCTCCCACCGCCGAGCAGACGAACTGGTCGCGCATCGCCGCCCTCTACGCCGAGCTGCTTGCGGTGACGCCGTCGCCGGTGGTGGCGCTGAACCACGCCGTTGCCGTGGCCATGGCGACCACCTCGGAGGAGGGGCTCGCGCTGATCGACCGGATCGACGGGCTTGACCACTACCACCTGCTGCACTCCGCACGGGCCGATCTCCTGCGCCGCCTCGGCCACACCACAGCGGCCGCCGCCGAATACCGGCGTGCACACGAACTCGCCACCAACCCCGCTGACCGGCGCTTCCTCGCCCGCCGTTTGCACGACCTCGACCCCGCGGAGTCCCGATGAGACTGTCCATTCTCGACCACGGCCACCGCCGCCGCGCCAAGCTGTTCCTCACCCTCACCGGCGCCCTGTCCGGGGTGGACAGCCCAGACATCGTCAAGATGCTGCTCTACCGGCCGGGGTTTTTCGCCCGCCCGCTGCTGGAGCTGACCGTCGGCGCGATGCGCGGGCCGTCGTACTGGACCGCCGGCGAACGTGAGTACCTGGCGATGTGCACTGCGCAGCTGCTGCAATGCCCCTTCTGCATCGACACGCACGCCGAGCTCACCCGCATCGCAAGCTACGGCGACATCAACCCAGACGATCCCGCCTCAACACGGCCTGAGCTGTCCGCCGCCCGCGACTTCCTGGCAACCCTCACCCGCACCCCGGACGACGCCGACGCCAGCGGGGCGGCCGCCCTGCCCGAGCACGCGGTCCTGGAGGCGCTGCGGGTCAACCTGGTGTTTAACATCATCGGCCGGCTTGCTAACGCGTTCGGCTTCACTCTCCGCGAGGGCCAGCTGCACAGTGGCGCCCGTGCCCTGCACCGGTTTGGCTATCGCTTTCCGGGCTTCCTGCTCGCCGACGGCAAGTCCAACAGCCACGGCGATGCCGCGGAGAACCTTCGCCATGCGGTGCTGGACGCGCCGGCCACCACCGACCCGGCGCTGCGGAGGGCCGCCGCGACCGGTGATCCGCTTCCCGAACCGTGGCAGTCCTACGTTGCAATGGTCCGCGACGCCTCATACAAAATCACCGACACCGACATCGGCCGCCTCACCGCGGCCGGGCACACCGAGGACCAGATCTTCGAGGTCACCGTCGCGGCAGCGGTCGGCGCAGCGCTGCGCTGCTTCGATGCCGGCGGGCGCGCACTCGAACACAACACCACGGCCTGAATCGAGCAGCCTTGTCGAGAAGGGCGGCGGCTGTTCGTCCTCCGTGCGTCTACCGACGAATAGCCGAAGGGAAGAGAGCATGTCCGGAGAGATCAGCTGGTTCGAGTTGCCCGCCGCCGACACCGCCAAGGCAGGTGCCTTCTACGGCAGCCTGTTCGGCTGGGGCACCAGCGAGTTCGGGGGCGACTACCACGTCATCGACGATGGCCCGGCGGGCGCGATAGCACCCCGGGGGGAAGACTTCACGCACCCGCGGGTCTACTTCGCCACCGACGACATCGACGCTTCGGCCAAGCGCATCGGTGAGCTCGGCGGCCGCAGCGAGGAAGTCCAAACCATCCCTGGCGTCGGCAGAATCGCGCACTGCCACGACGACCAGGGCACCCCATTCAGCCTCTACGAACCCGGCGCACAGGACTGACTGTTCGGAGCCGGTTAGGAGCTCAGTCGATCAACGACTGCGTGCCGAGAACGATTGCGAGGGCTAGTCGCTCGGAATCTTCCGTATTGGGCTCGGCGGTGTAGATCATGATCCGGCGATCGTCGGCGGCGACGATCAGCGTGTCGCAATCAAGCGCGATAGGGCCGACGCCGGGATGGTCGATGACCTTGTGCCGCCCGTAGTTGGGGTGCGGCTCGAAGTCGCCGGACTCCCAGAGCTCGACGAAGCGTGGACTATGCGCAGAGAGGTCGCTGATCGTGGTTTAGTGGCGTTCACGTTCGAGGGTTACCAGGCGATGGGCGCTGTCGAACAGGGACCGTTCGGCTAGGCGTGCGGCGGCCAGCGCAGCCAGCGCGGTGGCGGCGAGCAGCATGTACATGACGACGATCTGGTAGCGGATCGCGGTGAGCGGGTCGACGCCGGCGAGGATGAGTCCGGTCATGGCGCCGGGGAGGGTGATCAGTCCAACCACTTTGGTGGAGTCGATCGCCGGCTGTAGCGCGGTGCGCAGCGCGGATCGCCGGTAGGGCAGGAACGCCTCGGCGGCGGGCAATCCCAGGCACAAGCGGGCCTCGATGGCGGGGCGGGCGGCCAGCGCGTCTTCTTGGACGCGACGCAGCACGAGCCCGGCGGCAACCATGGCGCCGGAAATGATCATGCCGCCGAGGGGGATGACCATGCGAGGCTGCAGCAATATGACGCGCAGCACGAGGAGAGCGCCGAGGGTGATGGCGGTGCCGCCGGCAACGGCGATGGTGGCGGTCCGGCGGGCTTTCGGCAGGTTGCCGCCGCGTCGTGCGGCGACCTGTCCGGCGATGATCACCATGACCGCCACCCATCCCAGCGCTCCGGCCGTGCCGCCGCGAGCGAACAGCACCAGCAGGACGGCGCCGACGGCGATCAGCTGAATCGCGGCGCGTACCGCGGCCACCAGCAGCTCACGGGTGAGGTGCAGGCGCTGCCGGTAGGCGACTGCGGCAGCGACGGCGACCAGAAGTGCCGAGGCCGCCACCGCGGCCCAGCTCGGCACGGGCAGCCCGGTCATGGCCCGGGCTGCAGGTAGGCGACGGCGTCGGCCGGCCCGGCCTGAATGAGGCGCCCGTGGTCCAGCACAAGCACCGTGTCGGCGATACGGCGAATCACGGCGAGGTCGTGGCTGGCGAATACGACGGTGCCGCCGCCGGTGGTGTGGTCGCGGGCCAGGTCGGCGATCAGTGCGGTGTTGAGCCCGTCGAGCGAGGATGTGGGCTCGTCGAGGACCAGCACTTCGGGTGCGACGGCCAGCGCCCGCGCCAGGCACACCCGCTGCGCTTCCCCACCGGACAGCTCGACGGTGGGCCGGTTGGCGAGGCTGATCGGCAGGCCCACCCGGTCCAGCAGGCCGGCCAGATGATCTGGCGTCAGGTCGGGCCGGCCGACCCGCAGCTCGTCGGCGACCCGCTCGGTCAGCAGCGTGGGATGTTGCGCGACCAACCCGACCCGACGGCGAAGCGCCAACACGTCGAGTTCGGCAACTGATACGCCATCAATCAGCACTCGGCCGTGCGTCGGTTCGGACAGCCGGTTCAGAAGTCGTAGCAGGGTCGACTTCCCGGCCCCGCTGGGCCCAACGACGGCGGTGCAACCGTCGGCCGGGATATGTGCCGAGATATCGTCCAGTAGCCGGGTCTGCCGACGGGCCACCGTGACCTCGTCGAGTACAAAACCGTGCATGCCATTCATCTTTCATGCAGTTGTCCTCCGGTGTCGGCGGCGTTTAGATCGTGATGACGCAGACTGCCAGGGCGATGATCGTAAGGGCGGCGCGGACTTGGGCGAAGCTGCGGTCGTCGGCGGGTGGGCGCAGTCCGGCGTAGCAGCTCAACACGACGTAAACCAGGATCGGGGCGGCCCAGTCGTTGGCGCTGAATGGATGGATCCCGTCGTTGTTGAGCTGCGGCATGTTGGCGCTGAGCCGCCAGGCGAACACGGCTGCTCCGGTGAGCACCGCGAGGGCGATCGCCTCGCCGGGGTAGGTCGGACGCAGCCGCCACCACGCGATCGGCAACCCGACTACGGCGGTGATCGCCGAGGTGAGCGCGATGTGCAGGGTAGTGAACGTGCCGGGGTCGGTCATCGAAGAAGATCCTTCGGCTGAAGACGGGTGATGTCAGATGGGTTGGCGTTCGAGCAACGCGGGGTGTCCGCCGGTTGCGGCCGGGACTGGGAAGTAGCTGTGGTGGCTATTGGGGTCGACGGCCACCACGTGAGCCCCGTCGGCGAGGTGATCGTTGCCGGTCACCGCGAGTTGGTGGTCGTGCAGGTCGAGGATGGTGACCCAGCCGCTTTCGGCCGCGACGTAGAGCCGGTGCGCGCCCACATCGTAGGCAAGAACATCGGGACCATCGCCAACCGGGTTGGTGCTGATTACCTGTGCTGATCCGAGATCGACGGTGAGCAACGCAGCGTTGCCGTCGCAGGCGACGAACGCCAATCGGTCATCGGGGTCCAGCGCCAGACCGTGCGAATGGTCGCAGCCCGGCAACGCCACCGTGTTGGTCACGACCAGGGTCGTCGGGTTGATCAGCGCGAGTTCGTTTTTGCCCTGCACGGCCACCACCATCTGGTCGGCGGTCGGGTCGTAGACCACGTTGCCGGCGTCCCCGCCCAAAGCGACGGTGCCGCGCGGGGCGCCGGTGTTGGCGTCGATCACCGTCTCCGATCCGCCCGTTTCGTTTGTCGTCCATATCGCTGCGCGGTGCGGATCGTAGGCCAGCCCGTCGGGGTAGTCGCCGGTCGGGGCGTGCCCGAGCTGTTCGGCAGTGTCCTCGTTGAGGATGACCATCGAGTTAGCGCCGGTCGCGGTGGCATAGACCCGATGCAGGCCGGGAACGACCAGCACGCCGTGGACCTGGGGGATGTTGCCGATCGTGCGCACCACCTGGTGGCGGTGCACATCGACCTCAACGACTTCCCCTGCTCCCAAGTGCGCGATGAACAGCAACCCTTTGCCCGGGTCCAAACTGGCGTAGTCGAATCGCGAATTATCACCGGGCAACGCCATATCGCCGACCACCCGCAACGGCAGCGCAGACCGCGAACCCTGCGGCCGGGCTCGACCATGCAGCACAGTCAACCCGACGACGGCCGTCAGGACGACCAGAACGACAACGCCCGCGCCGACCGCCGGCAGCACCCATCGCCCGCGTCGACGGCGACGCGGCGTGGCGCTGTTTTCGGGTGCACCCATCAGTTCGTCTACGTTTCCGGCTCCGCAACAGTTCGCGCGGTTCGACGGATGACAACCATCGGGTCGCGCTCGCTCCGCATGGAGTGTCGATGACATGATGCTGGAAAACGCCGGATCGACGGCCTGCTGCGGTGACAACTCCGGCGCATTCCTACGGCGGTGAGAGCGCCGGTGGATACCCCTGAGGGGTATACTGCGGGTGGCGAAGATAAGGATGCGGAGGACACCGAAGTGAAATGCGTGACCTGCGGAGACGACATTCTGCAGGAGAGGGCAGAGCTTGGTTTCAAGTACTGCACCAAGGCCGAATGCGTTCGGCAGAACCGGGACGGCATGGTCGTGGTCGAGATTGCTCAACACAAGACCAACCCGGAATACGTCATCCTCAACGGCGAGCGCGGAGAACAAGCGCTGAAGGACATGCGGGAAGGCAAGTACCGCAGAGACCCGGTTGTGGTGAAGCGGGAATCCTTTCGGCCCGACTTCGAGGTTCCGAAGGGCAGGTTTCCGCAGCCTAAGGTCAAGAAGCACGCCGCCAACAGGGTGAAATTCGTTCAGGCTCTTCAGGATCAGGGCTACCGGGTGGAGGACATCGTGGCGAAGGGCGCCTACATGAACCTGACCCGAAGCGAGGTGGCGCGCTACATGAGTGGACGGAGACGCGGCCCGGGCAGGTGATCGGCGCTCGACGTTGAGCTTGTCGGAGGGCAAGCGCACGATGGGGCCATGGACACCACCGTCGACGAAATCGCGGCCGGCATCTTTCGACTGTCGACCTGGGTACCGGGTGTCACCGAGAACGGCTTCACCTTCAACCAGTTCCTGCTGACCGGGGAGCAGCCGTTTCTGTTCCATACCGGCATGCGCCAGCAGTTTCCGCTGGTCTCGGACGCCATCGGGCGCGTCATCCCCCTCGAAAAGCTGCGCTGGATCTCGTGCGGGCACATCGAGGCCGACGAATGCGGAGCGATGAACCTGCTGCTGGCGGCCGCACCGCATGCCGAGGTCATTCAGGGCCCGTTGGCCTGCATGCTGTCGTTGACCGACATGTCCGACCGCCCGCCGGTGGTAGCCGGTGAGGAGCCGCTCGACACCGGTGGGCACCGGCTGCGGTTCATCGGAACCCCGCATGTGCCGCACAACTGGGAGGCCGGGGTCTGGTTTGACGAGACCACCGAGACGCTGCTGGCCGGTGACCTGCTCACGCACGCGGGTAAGTGCCCCGCGTTGACCGAATCGGACTGCGTGGCGCCCGCGATCGAGGCTGAGAACTTGTTTCATGCCACCGGGTTGACCCCTCAGCTCGGGCCGACGCTCGAACAGCTCGCCCGGCTGAACCCGACGACGCTCGCGATCATGCACGGCGCGTCGTTCACCGGCGATGGCGCGGGACAATTGCGCGGGCTCGCCGACGGCTATGCGGCCATGGCGGGCGCGTCACTGCAGTAACTTCAGTCACATCGACAGTAGCCTTGTGCGGGTGCGGCCCGCGCTCCTGGCGACGACGACCATCGCCGCGGCAACGTTGGCGACGCTGCTGGCAGCCGGCTGCTCGTCAACGATCGGCGGCCGGCCCGTCGCCACTCCGGGCGCGCCGACCGAGCCCACCTTCCCGACGCCACGACCGAGCCGGACCGCCGCCCCGCCAACCACCACGGCGCCGCACCCCAGCCCCACCGCTCCGGCGGCCCCGACCGCGACCGCGGCCCCCGGCGCAGAGGAGCTTCCGCCCAACGATCAGGGCTACGTCTACATCGAAACCAAATCGGGCAAGACGCGATGCCAGATATCGCGCACCGCCGTCGGCTGCGAGGCGCAATTCGTCAATTCGCCGATGCAGGACGGGACACACGCCAACGGCGTCAACATCACAGCCGACGGCGCCGTGCGGTGGCGGGTCGGCAATCTCGGCGACATCCCTGTGGTCACGCTGGACTACCAGAACTATCGCGCACAGGGCTGGTTCATCGACGCGACCACCGACGGCACCAAGTTCGTCAACCAGCGCACCGGCCACGGCATGTTTGTCAGCGTCGAACAGGTCGATACTTTCTGAAATCAGTCGGCCGGCGGGCGCGCCTACTCTGGCGGTATGGATTTCCGCGCGTTCGTCGAACCACAGCAAGGCGCGTCCTACGCCGATCAACTCGCGGTCGCGCAAACCGCCGAGGCGCTGGGCTTTTCGGCGTTTTTCCGATCCGACCACTTCCTGGCGATGGGCGGCGACGGCCGGCCCGGGCCAACCGACTCGTGGGTGACGCTCGGCGCCATCGCGCGCGAGACATCGACGATTCGGCTGGGAACGCTGGTGACGTCGGCGACGTTCCGCTACCCCGGACCGCTCGCGATCGCGGTGGCGCAGGTCGACGCGATGAGCGACGGGCGCGTCGAGCTCGGCATCGGCGCGGGCTGGTTCGAGGCGGAGCATCAGGCCTATGCGATCCCGTTCCCGCCGCTGGCCGAACGGTTCGAACGGCTGGCCGAACAACTCGACATCATCACCGGGCTGTGGACCACCGACACCGGGCAGCGATTCGACTATGCCGGCAAGCACTACACGGTCACCGATTCACCGGGGCTGCCCAAGCCGGTGCAAAACCCCCATCCCCCGATCATCATGGGCGGCTTCGGCGCCAAACGCACACCGGTGCTGGCCGCCAAGTTCGCGGCCGAATTCAACGCGCCGCCCCTTGCGTCGCTGGACCTCGCGAAGGCCCAATTCGAGCGGGTCCGCACCGCGCTGGCCGCCGCCGGCCGGTCGGCGGAGTCAATCGGCTACTCGGCGGCGTTTGTGATCTGCGCGGGCCGCGACGACGCCGAGGTGACCCGCCGCGCCGCCGCCATCGGGCGTGATCTCTCGGAACTGCGGGCCACCAGCCCGCTGGTCGGAACGCCGGCCGAGATCGTCGACAAGCTCGGCGCGTGGTCGCAGATCGGCGTGCAGCGGGTGTACACGCAGCTGCTCGACATGTCGGATCTCGCGCACCTGGAGTTGTTCGCCACCGAGGTGATACCGCAGGTCGGCTGACTTGCCGCGGCGGTGGATCACTTACTGCCACAACACCTGTCACCATTGGGTGGCGTCGTTCGTGGTTTGGCGGCTTGTGTGAACGGGCGGCTTCCAGTGTGAACTCATGGTGTCGACACGCCGGTGATCGGCGCCGTGTGGTCACAGTCGATGCCCTCAGGTCACAGTCGGCGCCCTGTGGTCACAGTCGGCGCCGTGTGGTCACAGTCGGCGTGTACGGGAGCAAACCCGCCCTACTATCTGTGCCCGTGACCTATCGCGGGCACGACGACGAACCGCAGCCGTCGGGACCCGATGCCAGGCCGTGGTATCACCACCCCGCTGCGGTCGCCGGCGGGGCGGTACTCGGGGTCGGCGCGGTGGCCGCGATCGTATTCGCGGTCATCCAGACCGCACATCACGCGAGCACTCCGACCGGCACGGTTCACCCGAGTGCGACGACCACGTCAAGGACGCCGATCGCGACGACAACAACGACAACAACGACAACCACGACGACCGCGACCGAGACCACGACCGAGACCACGACAAGCGAACCTCTAACTACCGCGGCGACGACGACCCAGGAACCCACCACCACCGAATCGCCGAGCACCACCACTACGACGCGTACGACTGGTTTCCGCGCGACTCCGTCGCGGCACCCGCCGTTTCCTCGTAACCGCGGCTGAGTCAGCGGCGGTGCCCGCTAGCATCGGTGGCCGTGCCACGCTACGGCCCGCCCGATGACCCCAATTACTACTCCGAACAGCCGCACGGCTACGGCGGCTACGGTCCGCCGCCCGAGCCGCCCGTGCCCTGGTATCGCAGGCCGGCCGCGCTATTCATCGCGGGCGTGCTCGTCGCGATCCTGTTGATACTGCTGATCTGGGCCATCGTGAAGCTGGCGTCGGGCCCGTCGAGCACCACCACAACGACGACGACCACCACGACGCGAACATCGGCGGTCATCGCTCCGCCACCCACTATCACGTTCGCCCCGACGGTCACACAGACCTCGACGGCTCCCATCACGACGACCGAGTCGACGACCACGGTGTCGCCTACGACAACCGTGACCATCAGCACGAGCACCAGTACCGTGACCATCACGGTGCCCACGGTGGCGCCGCCCGTGCCGTAGCCTTCGGCCCGCAGAGGTCGATCAGCCGATTAGCAACCTGCCCCGGGCTGACCGCATGGGACGCCTTGGCCTTGCTGCGGGGCTTTCTGACCTTGGCCGCCCTGGCCCTGGGCGGGCTGTGCACCACCCTGGCCTTGCGCGGGCTGTGCACCACCCTGACCTTGCGCGGGCTGTGCACCACCCTGACCCTGCGCGGGCTGTGCACCACCCTGACCCTGGGCGGGCTGTGCACCACCCTGACCCTGGGCGGGCTGAGCACCACCCTGACCCTGCGCGGGCTGAGCACCACCCTGACCCTGCGCCGGCTGGCCACCCTGACCCTGCGCCGGCTGGCCACCCTGACCCTGCGCGGGCTGGCCACCCTGACCCTGGGCCGGTTGGCCACCCTGACCCTGCTGCTGGGGGCCCGGGCCCGGCTGAGCCGGGTTAGGCAACGGCGGAGTCAGCGGCTGCGGTGGCGGTGGGGCGAGTTGCGGGCCCGGTTGAGGCGCCGGTACCTGCTGCGGCGCCGGCGCTAGCTGGCGCTGTACCACGTTCGGCTGTTGCACGAGAACGGGTTCGGGCCCTTGCTGCGGCGCTTGCTGCGGCGCTTGCGGCGGCGCCTGCGGCGGCGCTTGTGCCGGCCCTGCGGCCGGGGCCTGCAGCGGCACCACCGCCGACGGTGTCGGCGTGCCGGTGGTGTTCGCCGGCACGGTCGACAACCCGGCCATCTTCGTCGTTACCAGGAACCCGCCACCCGCGAGCAAGACGGCGAAGGCCGCGGCCGCGAACAGAACTCCGGGCCGCCGATACCACGGCAGCGGCGGTAGCTCTTGGTCGTCGCCGTCGCCGTACTCGCTGTTCTGGAAGTGGACCTGGGGTCGCGCCCGATCGGTTTGATCTCCGGTGTAATCCGAGTAGGCGGCGGGTGCGATGTCATCGGTGGACTCGTCTTCCGACCAAGCCAGTGAAAGCACCGGTGATTCGGCCGCCGCCGTTTGGGCGGCTGTCTCGGTCAGCGCCGCGGCGGGCGCGGTAAGAGTCATGGGCGCAACGGCGGTTGCAAGTCCGGTCGCCGACTCGTCCGCCGCACCGCGGACGGCGATCAGCCGCGCACCGAGCGCCGCGGTGACCTGGGGCCGGCCGGCTGTGGTCACCGGCATACGCATCACTTCGGAAAGCCGCTGGGTCACAAAGGGAATGGATGCACCGCCGCCGGTCGTCGCCAGTGCGACGAGGTCAGCTTGGGCAATGTTGTTGCGCTGCAGCGTTTCTTCCAAGGTCGCGAGGAAACCGTCAAGCGGATCGCGCAGCGCGGCCTCAAGTTCGCCACGCGTTAGCCTGACCGTCGATTGCGCTCCCGGCACTGGTCCGGTGAATCCGGTAGCAGTCTCAAATGACAACCGCTCCTTGGCAATCCGGCATTGTTCGCGGACGCGACTCAACGCCACAACCGCTGACGTGCTGGACGGGTCGATATCGAGATCTGTGAGCACCTGTCGGAGTATGGCCTGATCGATGAGATCGCCTGAAAGCTCCTCGTAGCGCACGGTAGGGCCGACACTAGCGAAACGCGCCGCCGCGTCCGCGAGCGTGATGCTCGTTCCCGTCGCACCGAAATCGCAAAGCGCGACAACGCCTCGCGCCGGCAGCCCGGCCTGCGACTGCAGCGCCGTCAACGCAGCAACCGCGTCGGAGACCAGCGCCAGCGGTTGTCCCTGCGGGCAAAGTGCGGGCTTGATGGCGACCGCGTTACGCAGCGTGTCGACGACATTCGGTTGCCAGTGCGCCGGAACCGTTGCGCTCATTTGCTCCGGCGGCCGAGTGGGGCTTACTGCGCGGGTCAAAGCCTGAAGGGCCTCCGCTACGAGGCGCTCGCCCCGATGTTTTGAGCCGTCGCTTGCGACCAGTGGCACCGGGTCACCGACGCGCTCGACAAACCCGTTGAGCACGAGACCCTGCTCGTCGAGCTGCGGGTTCTCGGACGGCGCACCGACCTCGGGTGGACGATGCGAAAACAATGTGAGCATCGCCCGACGAATCGTCGGCGCGCCCGTCGCCGGCGCGGCCACAAGATTCGTCGTTCCGATCGACAATCCAAGTGAGTCAGTCATGGCTCGCTCCCTTGATAGCCGCGAGCACCGGCCTCAAGGACAGCCGGGGGGTCCGATGGGCGCTGGTAGCCATCGTCTGGTCCTTACCTATGTCTATGCGATGTCTATGCGATCTATGCCGCTTGCTGCGCGGGTTACTTCCGCAAACTCGTTCACCCGGGGCAAGTATCTGCCTTCTTGCGGTCGCGCGCGCGAGTATCGCACTACTCGATCCGGCCGAATCGGATCTCTGTGATGGGCTTGCGCTCGCTGTTGCCGAAATCGGTGCGCCAGCCTCGGCAAATCGGCAACGATGTCAGCCGTCAGCGCAGCGGCCGACCGGCAACAATGCCGTGCATGACCAAGGCAGCTGATCGGAGAACATGTCCGCGGCACCGCCGGTAAAATCGGCGAGTGGCGCTGAATGAACCACCGGACGTGCTCGACATGCACGACCCAGTAGATGGGGCCGATGGGTTCGACGGGTTTCACGACGGCCGCGACGACGGCTATGAGTCCGACCCCGATGAGATGGATGGCTACGAGCCAGAGGCGTATCCGATCGCGCCGTATGAGCCGCCGCCGCAACCCTGGTACCGCACAACGCAGGCCATCATCGCCATCGGCGCAATCTGCGTCGCGGCGGTAGCGCTGCTGGTCTCGATCGTGCTGCTGGTGTTCCATCCAGCCCACGACAGGGAGGGCAACGTCGTCCAGCCGACGAGGATACCGACGACCGCGCCGCCAGCCCCCACCACGGCGACGGCGACGGCGACGGCGACGGCGACAACCGCGATCCCGCCACCCGCCGGAACGACCGCCGGCCAGCCGGCGCCCGCGAACACGGCGCCGGTGATCGTTCAGACAAGGGAAAATCGTCCAACCAAGGCGCCGGAGATCAACGTCACGCGCACACCCATCAGCGTTCGCCCGTCGCCCCGCGCACCGCACCCGCAGTACTGACGATGGCGCGCAAGGCCTACGCGCACGACGCCGTGGTTGTCGTTGACCCCGGCGGCGACCCTGCCGCGCCCGGCGGAGCGGTAACCGTCGCGCTGTGCGGACACTGGGACCACCCACCGCCGTGTCCGCTGGCGCCGCACCACACCGCCGCCCGTCCGGCCGGTGACACCGTCGAACTGCGAGTGCTCTTCGCGACCGAACCGGCGAACGAGAAGCGGGTTCGCTCGCTGATCGGCGAGGCGCTGGCAACCGGACGACTCAACGGTCCGGACGGTCATATCACCAGGTGGACGGTGCGCTCGGCCCAGCCAGCGCTCGTCCGCCCCGACGAAGAGGACGACGCCTCGCGGCTGATTGCGAATCCCTAACGCCGCGAAGTGTACTGGGCGACGATCCCTTCGGCGCTCCGAACGGCCGCCCGGCACGCCCTGGTGGTGAACGGATCGTTGAGCGGATGCTCGGCGCGACGCCGCCAGCGCTGCGCGGCGGCGAATGCCGCCCGCGGCCCGTCATACGGTGCGTCGGGGCTCAGCCCCAGCCTGCTGGCCGGGTCCGTCCCGGAGCCACCGATGATGCGGCGCAGCGAAGCGATCTCGTCCTCGTTGAAGGTCGTTGGCCGCGAACGCAGTTGGCTAAGCAGCCGCAGCTCTTCAAACGCGTGCGTATCAGCGATCAGCGGGTCGATGTCGGCGATGATGTACGGCGTGGCCGGAATCGGGTTCGTCTGCACGAAGCGGCGCAGCGACACCAGTGCGGTGTGCGCCTTCAGCAGGTCCGAGCGCTGCGCGAACTGCTGGTCGATGACGTCACGCAGCGCCACCAGACCGCTGCGCTCCAGCAGCTCGTCGGCCAGCGCAACCGAATCGCTAACCCCGGATCGCAACACTGCGACCGAAATGCGCAAGCCGAACATGCCGAACCGATCGAGTAATTGCGCGCGGGTGGCCGCATCGACGGGCAGCGGGCTGTCCTCGCGGGTGAAACGATCCACCGACAGCATTGCCTTCGCGAGCTCGGCGGGCTCGACGCCGGCCAACTTCTCCAGCGCGACGAATTCGCTCTGCCGCAAGGTCCGTGCCGTCAGCGCCAGCAAGCCGGAAACCGGAACCACGGCCTGGCAAATGCCGGTCTTGTCCATCTCGGACGTGAACCGCTTGGCAACGTCGTTCGCGGACATCATCGCGTCGATGCGGCCGGCGCCGATCTCGTCGGCCCGGGACGCGACGCCGATCACGCCGAGCGCACCGGCGGAGCCGCCGACCGATTCGCCAATCTGCTTGAGCAGCGCGATGTCCGCGGCGTTCAGGGTGCGCAACAGGAAGACGACCGCGTCCACGCGCGGGACGCCGTCGGCCGGTGTCAGCAGCCTCAGGGTGCGCGCCGAGACGTCGCTGTTGAGCGACGACGTGCCGGGGGTGTCGATGATCGTGGTGTCGATCAGTTCGCTGGCCGGCCACTCCACATGCAGGTCGAGGACGTCTTCCGGGTCCAGCCTGGCGAAGTCGAAGGTCAGTCCGCCATTGCGGCTGATGGGCACGTTGGATCGGCGGCCGCCGCGATGGTTGGCGGTCACCTTCGGGATGGGCCCCTGACGGAACCACGTCACGATCCTGGTCGCCTCGGTCGCGTCGGTGGGCGCGATGTTTTCCCCGACGAGCGCGTTCACCAGCGTGGACTTGCCGGCCTTCAGCGTCCCGGCCAACGCGATACGAATGGGTTCATTGAGTCGGCGACCGATCCGGTCCAGCTCGTTGTGCACATCGGGGCGCTGCCGGTAGTTGGGGTCGCGCTGGTAGGCCCGCATGGTTCCACCCAGGATCGCGCGCACTTGATCACTGGTGCTCATCTCGCGGTTCCCTAGGCCCTCCTGCGTCGGCGATTCGCCGGATATTCAGCTTAAGCACTGACGCCGGGGCGCGCGGAGGCGGTTAGGGCGCCGTCAGAAGAACACGTCGCCGCCGGGCAACCCGTCCGATGACGGCGCCGACGCGGCATCGTCTGCCCCGGTGTCCGGCAGGTGGCCGACGGGCTCCCCCGCGGCGAAGGTGCCGTGCGTCGACTGGTCGTAATCACCCCATAACACGCTGTCGGTGGCGCCGTGCGTGTCTACCGCGTCGTAGTTCACATGCGACGAATCATCCGGCAACACGCCGCCGGTGCCACCGTGTGTGTCCACCGCGTTGTACTCCACATGCGACGACTGGTCGTAATCATCCGATACCACGCTGCCGGTGCTGCCGTGCGTGTCCACCGGGTTGTAGTCCACGTGCGACGACTGGTCGTAATCACCCCACAACACGCTGTCGGTGCTCGGATTGTCCATCGGCGCAGGGTCCGCCTGCGGCGGCTGGCCGAAATCACCGGACATCACATTCTGTAGCGCGGCTTGGGGATCCTCGGCTCCGATGATCGATTGCAATGGGTGATCGAGCGGCATCGACGCGGCCACCGTTGGCAACAGGGAATGCACGGCTGCGGGAGTCGCGTCCGGCAGTCCTGCCTGCTGAAGCGCTTGGCCCGGATCGTCGGCGAATGCGCGGGCGCTTTCCGGGTCACGGAACAGATTTGCGGTGAAGTCAATGAGAGACATGGCCTTCTCCTCGAGAGCGTTTGGGCGGATTGTCGGGTATTGCGTCTATGCCGCGCCGATGGGCTGCGGGGCGGCGGGGACGATCTTGGTCGCGTGGTCGGTTATCTGGTTCAAAATGTTTAGTTGCCGGGAGAGCTCTTGGACCCGCGTGTTGCGCTCGGCCTCTTCCATTCTCGCTGCGTTGATCGTGGCCTGCAGCGACTCGTTGAGGGAGCGTGTGGTCTGGTTTGCGATGCCGCGGTAGTGGTCGCGCAATTGACGCTGGATCATCTTCAGCCGATCTCTCGCCTCCTTGTTCACCACGAAGGAAACGTCGTCGACGAAACGGCGCATGTTCATCTTCGCTTCGTTCCGAACCCGCATCATCCTGTTTTCCATGTCTTCTTTATAGGCTTTGCGTCCCAGGATGATTCCGGCGCCGACCGAAAGTGGGTTGAACATACCCAGCCCCGCCAGCGAGGTCATCATGCCGAACATCAGCATGCCGCCGTAGGAACCGCGCATGCCAGTAATCACCTTGTGCCCGGTCTTGATCGGCTTGGCCTCAAGCTTGGCAAGCGACTTCAAGCCGGTGAAATTGGCGCCCATGTCCTGCGCATTGATCTGCGGCATCTGGACCGATTCGAGCCCGGCCTCGACGAAGGTTCGGCCGACTTCTTGTGCCAACACCTCGGACCGCTGATACGCCCACACGAAGTTGTCGCCGACGGCAGTCGCGACGGCATTCTCCAACTCGTTGCCGATCTCGGCCCAGTGATGCGTCGGATCGCAGTTGTCGATCATCTTCTCGAAGTGCTGCGTGATTTCGCGGAACCGCATTCGCATGTCATGGTCCACGTCTGCGCTCAGATCGGCGATTCCGTCATTGAGCACCTGCTGCCACAAGGCCGTTTGCTGCAGCGCGTCTTGAGCTTCCTGCTTGCGGCGTTCCAAATCATGCTTGAGCCGCTCCTGCGCGTCTGGATCGTTGATGGCCTCCAGTTCGGTGCTGACCTTCATTGTCAAATGCTCTGCAGCCGACCGGATCTCGGCAACGACCTGATCACGTACTCGATCGTTCTCCCGGGAGAGCACCTTCTCGCCGAGCCACTTCACAATGGCCGGGAAATTCGATTCCTCGTTGAGCTCCTTATCGTTCAGCTGGATCGCTTGACTGCGCAGCAGCGACGACGACGGGATTACCGGTGCGCTGATGCCCGCGCGTTGCAGGTGCGCGGTGTCTGCATTGACGATTTCGCGCCAGTGCGGATACAGATCGATCTTGGTCAAGACGATGGCTGCCACCGGGCAAATCTCAAACGCCTGGCGCATGAAAGTCATTTCCGGCTCGGTGAATTCCTGGCTGGTGTCGCTGATCATCATCACCGCGTCGGCGTCGGGCATCAGGCCCAAGGTGGCTGACAGGTGCGGCTGACCGTAGCCGCCGACACCCGGAGTGTCTACCAACGCCAAGCCGCCTTTGAGCATTGGGCTCGGCGCGTTGACTTCCAACCGGATCACCCGCCGGCCGCCGGCCTGCGGCGCCCGGCGCAAGTCGTTCTTGATCTCGGACGAGGGGATCTCGATGATTTCCGGTTCGGCCCCGTCGCCGTTGTCGACGACCAGCCGCGCCGACGGCTGCTCCCCGTAGGCGACGATCGTTGCCAGAGCGGTGGTCTCGTCGTCGCCGACGCGGGCGACGGGGAGATTCAATAGCGAGTTGATCAGCTGGCTCTTGCCCTGCTTGAGCTGACCGGCGACGACCACCCGGATCTGTGGATCGGTGATCCGCGTCCGGGCCAGGGCGAGCCGCTCCGCGAGATCGTTGCGTTCGTTGAGTTCGGCGATCTTCACGCCGTGATCGATGAGCTCGACGATGATGCTGACCTTGCGGGGGTCATCGGGTTGTGTCATGAATTTCCTCGCTCACTTCCCACCGTTTTGGAACTGAGGTTATGCCAACTGGCGGGGACCGCGACGGTCCCCGCCAGTTGCGCTATGGGATTGTGCTGCCGATCAGAGCGGGAAACCGATGCCGCCGCTATGGATGCCGGTGTCCACGTGCGTCTCTGTGGTTTGGTGCGTCGATTCATCGACGTTGTGGCTGCCCATCGAGTTATCGGTGTTGTGGCTGCCCATCGAGTTATCGACGTTGTGGCTGCCCATCGAGTTATCGTCCTGGTGCTGGGCATTGATGCTGCCACCGACGTCACCGTGCGTTGAGACGTTGGTCTCGTCGCCGAGGTGGGTTGACGAGTCGCTCATGTGGATGCCGCCGCCGCCCGTAGCACCGGCGCCACTAGCCTGCCCGCCGCTGGCGTCGACGTGGTTGAACACCGGACCCTTGTTGTCGGAGATCACGTCACCACCCGCAGTCTGCGAGCTGTTGTGGACCTCGTTGCCGCGGCCCACCGTGACGTTGGAGCCGGAGCCGGTGTGGATGTCGCCGTTGTTGACGTCGTTGTTGTTGCCGAGCACCGCGCCATCGCCACTGACGATGTCGCCGCGGTTGTTGTCACCGGTCACCACCGCGTGGCCGCTGGCCTCGGTGTGGTTGCCGCCGAAGGTGATGTCGCCGAAGCCGAGGTTCACGCCACCCTGCTGTGCGTTCGCACCGGCGTGCTGGTCGGGGCTGAGCAGGTCGTTGTGGCTGGCGAAATCGGTGGTGTTGTGGCTGGCGAGATCGTTGTGGCTGGCGAGATCGTTGTGGATAGAGGTGTCCGGCGAGAACGTCCGCTCCGGCGCGAACGTCGGCGCAAACGTTTCTTGGGCGATGCCGTGGTGGTCGGCCACGGCCCGCTGCAGGCCGACGACCGGGTCACCGTGTCCCAGTGCCAGGCCCGGAGCGGCGGTGGCCGCGACGGCCTGGACCTGAGCAGGCGAGACGTTGGGCAGGCCGGCGTCGCGCAGGGCGGCGTCCGGGTCCCTGACGAACGACTGCGCCTGGACGGGGTCGCGGAAGAGGTCGAGTACGTAATCGACGAGGTTGGCCATTTTGAGATCCTTTCGGGTGTGTTGTTGGAGGAGCTAGTCGCCGGTCTTTCCGAACGAACTGAGATCACCGTATGGAGCTGCGGGCAAATCCGTAACGGGGTAGAGGCCCCTCCCTAAGCTCCGCGATGCTGGGGTCGCCCAGCAACCCCCATTAGGGGATTAGGGGGTCGACGGGCAGGCCACGAGCACTTCCCCCTCCCGTTTGCTTGCAATGGGTGTTCTTGCAGGTCATGGCCGTTGCCTGGCCGCCACGCAACATTTGCGAGCAGCTGTAGCTACGGCTGCACGCAAACGTATCTCAGGCGAACCATTGAGTCGTGAGTAATCGACTACTCGTTCTGCGCCGGCGGCGCGCTGCGGCTCGGGGGCGCGGGCTAGGTGAAGATGTCGAAGTTCGGCGCGTCGTCGCCGAAATCGTGGTCCGGGAGCACGTGGTCGGGGAGGACCGGATGGTCGAGGTCGGGCACCTCGTTGAACGCGGGTGCGGCGTCGTCGATATGAAAATCTCCGCCTTGTGACGCATGACCGAAGCTGTCGGCGTCAAGGGTGTGGATCTCGGTCCCGCCGTCTGGAGCGCTGTTGACCACCGGCTGGTCCGGCGCATCGGGGACCACCTGGTGCGCCGCATCAACCGTCGGGGCCGACACATCGTCGAAGGCGTCGAACGCCGCGGTGGCCGCGCCGCTGGCCCATACGTTTCCGTCGGCGCCGAGGTCGGCGCCGGGCGCACCCGTCGAGAACGACTCGGACACCACCGGTATCAAACTGTTCACATCGGCGCTTGTGACGTCGGTCAGGTGAGCATCGGCGATCGCCTGAGCGGGGTTGGCGTTGTAGGCTGCCGCAGCGTCGGAATCCCGAACCAACGAC
>NZ_DASQVQ010000024.1:0-11394 GCF_035640695.1 Mycobacterium sp. | reverse complement strand
CGAGCGCGGCCGCAGCCAGAACAACGGCCAGCGCCACGCCGGCTCCCAGAAGCCTTCCGCGGTCTCGTCCGCGTGACGCCGCGTAAGGCGGCGCGAACCCGGGTGGAAATCCAGCGCTCGACTGTTGTGGCACATACCCCCCATCGGGTGGCGGCATTTGGCCGGCTTCCCCACCCTGGATGCTCATCGCCTCAGCTTAAAGTGTCGGGTTAGAGGCCGTCAGCACAACTTCGGCGGGGTCTGCCACTTGACAAGCAGTGCCGCCGTCGGGGCGCATTTCAGTCGCCCATTATCGCGATGGAGATCCGGACGTAGCTTGGCCCCCCCGACATCGCGGGCGAGTCCTGTTTATACGCGACCAGCGAGTAGCTCTTGGGCAGGACCACGCCGACCGCGCCAGATCATTGTGGGCTTGCGCGAGGCAGGCTCTAAGCCGCACCGCAGGTGAGCACTGTTATAGCGCAGCGAAATTCATGCACAAAGCGCCGCCCATGGTGCATTAGCGTGGTATTCGCGTCAGACTCCCCTTGGCGCGGAAGGGCCCGGTGTCACCTCTCCCATTCCCCGGGCCCTTTCCCATCCCGCATACGAGCTTGGCCAACCCGAGGTCGACCCGCACCACCTGCTTGCGCAGCCCAATCCCGCAGACAGCTCGAAGGACGGGCGTTTCGTCTCGATCCGGTCTCCCGCAGCGGCGGTTTCCGCTACGTTCATCGCTGCGGTTGCATGATTGTCAATGCGGCAAGGGAGACCGAATGGCGAGCAAGTTCGAGCTGTTTAAGGATTCGCGCGGAAAGTTCCGGTTCCGACTCAAGGCTGGCAATGGTGAGATCATTGCCACCGGCGAGGCATACGAGTCCAAAGCCGCGGCCAAGAACGGCATCGCGTCGGTGCAGAAGAACGCCACCGGTGCGGCCGTTGTCGATCTGACGGAATAAGTGACGCACCGTTCCCTGGGAACCGCTGGAGCAACGGCTCCACCGGTGGGGGATGTTTAAAGCCACCTCTGCGGCCGTAAGTGCTGTGCCCGCCGACGTGCGAGCGACCGGCTGACGTTAATGCGGCGGTTGGAGTCGACCACCGCCGTGCTAGCCGCGACCGCGATGGAATTCGCGGAAACCGAGGCGAACAACGCCCAGACGGTGGCCTCGGTGCCGGGCAGCATCGAGGCCTGAGTTTCGGCGACGAGCCGAAGACCTGACGCTTAGCCGAGAGCCTCTCGGAGTCGCCGAGCGAATTCTCTCGGAGATGTGGGTTATCCGGCGCGGTCGCCGGTTAGCTCGACGACTGTACCGATCAGCCCGAACCCGCCGCCGGAGCGTATGCAGCGGCGGTGCCCGGGCTAGGTGCGGTGCCCGGGCCAGCGGCGGCGGTCGAGCCAGCTGCGTTGATTGGGCCGTGTGCGGGGCTCGGGCTTGGTGCGGGGCTCGGGCTTGGTGCGGGGCTCGGGCCACTTGATGCGAGGCGACGCGCAACGAAGTCTGCGGCTTGGCCCGCCATGCCGTTCACCGCATACATCACATGCGAGCCGTTATCGCTGCCACCTGGCGCGCAGATCGGGTCCTCGGGGATGCACATGTCGACGGTCTTGGCCGAATAGAGGTGGCCGATCGTAATCGGTGGCGCATCGGTGTAGATCGTTTGCAAGAACCCGCTCGACGGCTTTCCGAACAGCGCCACGGCGGCGACGTGGTTAGCCACCTCCGGCGGCATAGGGCCAGTGATACCGGCTGGCAGGGTGAAGCCAGCAGGTACTGCATCTTCGGTGATGTAAGCGGCCACGGCCGCCCCTTGGGAGTACCCCCCAAGCACCATCTTGGTGTTCGGGCATCTCGTGGCTATGTCGCGGACCTTATTGCTCGCGTCGATAACACCGTCGGCGGCTGTGTGGAAATCTAGCGAGGCAGGGTAATCCACCGGATACACGTCGAAAGATTTCCCGCCGACTCGTGAGCGCAGCGCATCCACGAACGCCTGTCCGGTGTCGCCGACGCCCGGCGGCTCGAAGGTGCCGCGTGCGAACACCACCTCGACATCGGAACATGGAGCAGCCGATGCAGAAGGAATGTCGATCGCTGGACTCAGCAGCGCCGACGACGTTGTCACCACCGCGGCACCGAACAAGCGAGCGACGTGGCGTCCGCTCGCCGCCTCAACTAGGCGACCCGCCAACCCGACTCGATCCGATCTATTGATTTTCAATTCGACCCCACCGCCCCATGCGATACGTGACTCAGGGCTGACTGAGTCCCGCGCGAATACCTCAGTGACTTCCCTGGAGTCCACCTTTTAAATTGAATGAAGACCCACGAACCCTTGACGGGCCGACCCTTACTCTAAGCCAACCCGGGCTGTTCGTCTCAGGTCACGGCTGCCGACTCCGATCCGCACCGAGATTGCGCAGTTCATGCAGGACAGGACTCACCGCGGATCGATCACTTCCCGCCGCGACCGCCAGACGGCCGCGTTGGCCGCTTCCAACATCTCGTTGAGCTTCTGCTCCAGCGCCAGATTCGTCAGGCGCGCAGGCGCCGTGTCGTCGATGAACAGGCTCAACAGCCGACCGTCCGGGCCGAGGCTGAATCGCACCCATCCATCGGAATCCTCGGCCTCGGTGCGCAGCGCGGCCAGCCGCGCCAGTTTGGCATCGAGTTCGGCGAAGGTGGCTGCAAGCTCGGCTTGCGAATACTTGACCTTCTCGGCGTCGCCGAGGTCGTCGAACGGGATGTCTGGACGGGTCACGATCCGTCCTTGGGCATCGCGATACGGCGGATGATGGGCCGCGGCCGGTGCGGGTCATCGTCGGGCGGATCTAGCGGCGGTGGCTCCTTCGCCGCCGCCGACATCGCGATGCGATCCGTCACCTTGCCGGTCACCGATTCGGTATGCGGCACCGGCGGAACCACCAGGTTTTTTGGACGCGTCCGCTGATCGCTGTGCACGCCCCCGCCGGCACCCGTCGGCATCATCGCGCCCATCGGCATGGCCATCGGCATCGGCGCAGACGTGCCGGCCCCGGCCGCGACCTGCTGAGGCGAAGCACCGGCGGGCATGCGGGGAACATCGGGTCCCGGACCGGTGGTCGGGACCACCGGAGGAAACGACGTCGGGCCACCCGATGCCGGAGTGGTGGCGCCGCCCCCACCGCCTTCTCCCGCACCATTGCCCATGCCCATTTCGGAGGGTGACGGAGCATCGGCGGCTGCTGCCTTTTCCGGCCCGGGGACGGGGCCGGATGCGGCGGAAGCTATCGCACCCGAAAAACCTTGCGCGGCCGCCCCCGCCGCCTGCGCCAGCGTCTCGGGAATCTTGGTGACCGTCGACAACGCTCCGCCGACCAGACCGCCGGCCGCGCCGAGGACGCCCGGAAGCATCCCCGGAAGCATCGCCGCCATCTGCCCGGCCCGTTCCGGACTCATAGCCCCGTCGGCGCCGCCGGCCGCCGGATCCGCGCCATCGGGCCCCGCGCCCGGCTGCCGTCCGGGATCCACCACCCGGTCGTCGGGCGCCTGTGCGTCCGAGCCGGTAGTCGCCTCGGTGGCCGCGTGATAGGCCGCATACACCCGATGTGCCTTGGTCTCCAGCGCCGCCTTATGTGCCGTGAGCGCGGCCACCGCCGCGCTGAGCCTGCCGCCGGATTGCGCGTTGGCGCGGCTGACCAGTCGCAGCTGCTCATCGACGGCATGAAACTCCGCCGGCGACGGGACATCGATAACGGTCTGCCCATGCTGCTCGGCGTGCCTGCGGGCCTGACCGGCGATAGCCCGTGCCGTGCCCGCGGAGGTGTCGAACGCGTTGGCGTAGCCCAACAAGTGCGCCCGCACCACCGGTGTGGCCGCCGGGCTGTCCCACACCTCGGGCAATCCGTTGGCGGTGCGGCGAAGCAAATCGGCGGCCTCGCCGACGGCATCGGCCACTTGCGTCCAGCGCGCGATGAATCCCTTTGCGGCGCCAAGGGTTCCGGTGTTCAGCGCAGTGGCGATCGCCTCCCCCGGCAACGGCGCCGGTGGAGCCATCGGAGGTCGCACATCGGGTGCGGCCGCCGACGGCGGTGGCGCCCAACCGCCAGACGCCGCCGAACCAGGCACTCGCAGCGTAGCCACAGCGTGCGTATTGAGTGACTCCTGTTCGGCCAAACCTGTTGCGCTGAAACCCATCTGCGCCGCGGTGGCGGCCAAACCGGCGGCCTGGGCAGCGATCGTGGCCGCCAGCGTGGTGCCCGCGGCGGACAGGCGCGCCGCCGCGGTGATCGAGGTGTCGTCGGCAGATAGCGCTGGATGCAGCCCCTCACCGGGGGGCAGGGCCGCCACCGCCGCGGCGACCCGCTGCGCGGCCGACGCCAGCCCCGGGGGATCGGCCCTGATCAACTACAACATCTCCAGCCGCTCACGCGCCGCGGCCAGATCCTGCTCAGTGGGCATGTCGTCAATATCGTCCATCGACACATGCCCCCGCTCGAACTCTTGGCGTATCGCCACCTGGCCTTGAAGATACGCGACGTCAGCGGCGGCCATGATCCGCTCGGCCAGTTCGCGGCCGGGCCGGCGCATCGCCTCCGGTTCGACTTGAACGCCCAGCACGTGGCCGCGCACCGCCACCCGGACGAACACCGAGCCGTCGGGGGTCGAGGCGGTGAAGGACCGCTCGGCCAGTGGCATCGAATCGTCGTCGCTCAAAATTTCAACCGCTCGGCATTGATTTCTTCCTGCTCGGCGAAGCCGGCGGCGCTGGTGTGCAACGCGTCGGCGGCGCCACGATGCATGTGCTCGTGCTGACGCAACGCCGCTTCGCGCTCGGTGAGGATCTCGGCGACCGCGGCCTTCACCTCGTGCATGATCGGCCCGTAGCTGCTCACCGCGGCGCCGATGTCATCGGCCGCCCGGCGAGCGGCGGCGATGTGCTCGGCGACCTCGACGTGCTGGTCGCCGACCTCACGCAGCACCCGAGGTTCGATCTTGATGGGCTCGCCCATGATGTGACTCCTATCGGTTCGAGGGCAATTGTGGTTGTTGACGCGCGTCCCGTCAGCCGCAGCGGCCATCTCAGCCGCTCGGGGCGGCCACGGCGTTGACCGGGTCCGCGGGTGCCGATGTAGCGGGCCGCATCCAGCCCAGAAAGTCCGGGCTCGACGACACCGACGCCAGCGGCACCACTTGACCGTCCTTGAGCGCTTTGGCGGCACCCAGCGCGACGACGTAGTGATCGGCAAACATGCCGACGTCGCCGGCGGCCAGCTCTGACGGTGCGATCGGCACGGCGACCGGTGTACCGGGCGGCGGCAGCTCGATGCCGACCTGCCGGTAGGCGGCTTCGAGCGGCGTGCCGGCCAGGTAGGCCCGCACGGCCTGGGCCGCTGACGGGGTGCGGGCGTTGGCGGTGGAACCGTCGGGCAGCTGCACGGTCGTCGGCGGTGGCGCGGCACCGACCGGCGGTGCGCCCGAGGCGGGCACAGTGGCCGCCGGGTCGGGTTGCGGCGGTCCGGCCGGCTGCGCCTGCTGGACAGGCTTGGCGTCCTTAACCGTGTCGTGCTTACGCGCCGCCTCATCGCCGGCGGAGTCGTTCTTGTCGGTTTTCGCATCGGCGCCGCTGTCACCCCCATCGGCATGGTGCGGTTGGTCATGGAGCTGGGCGGCCAATCCCGCCAGCGGCCCCGCCGTCCCGGCCACACCGGCCACCCCATCCAGCGGAGCGGCCGCGCCGGCCGGGAATCCGAAGCCACCCATCGCCGCCGGCAGGGTGGAGGCCAGCGACGACAGCGGATCGGGCATTACGCCCAGCGGAGTGCCCAACCCGGCCAAGCCAAGATCCGACAGTGGCGGATCCGGCATCGGCGCACCCGAACCCGCGAAGTCCTCACTCGAGATCGATTGTGGCGGAACAACAGATTCCGGTGCCGAAACCTCTGCTCCGCCACTCGGGTCGCTCTCACCCGAAGATGCCGGCGGTATGGAGGTCTGCCCGGTGTCGGCGCTGTAGAGATCGGCGAGCGCTTTAACAGTCTTGGCGGCGTCGGCGTCGGTCAGCGCGCCGGAGTTCACGACGTCGGTGATTGCGGCGACCTGGGTTCGCAGGAATTTCAAAAACGCTGTCTCCCCGGCCGGGGTGTCCAACGCTGCGGAAGGGTTGTTCACGGCCTCGACGAGTTTCGCCTGAATGTCGTTGAGCCTGCGCTGCCCCTGCGCTGTCGTTGCGTGCGCGTTCAACAACGCCTCCGACAGCGTCTCTTCGGCGGCGTTGATCTGGCCGTAACGCTTCTTCAGCTCGTCCTGCAGCTTGCGCACCGCATCGGCGGTGCGCCCGGACTGCTGTTCAATGGTCGGCAACCCCGCACCGGCCGGCGGCGCGCCGGACGCGGGAGCGGGCGGCAGCGGCCCGGGTGGAACCGTCAGCGACTCGCCTTCGGGGCCGAACAGCCCCGGAAAGTGGTTGCGCAGCGACCCGATCAGCGAATCGGGCACCTGCGGGGCGTCCCCGCTTGACGTCGGGCGATACTCATACACCTTGTGCGTCACCGGATCCACCCACCCGGGCACGGCGACGGTATCCCCGCCGGCGACGTGTCCGAGCACCACGCCCGGCCGGTGATCGGTTTGCGCATGCAGGTAACCGTTTATGTCGGCGATGTCCTGCACCGACAGGCCGCGTTGCCACGCGTTCGGATCCCCGAACGCGTCGGCGATGTGGCGCATCGCGTCGCGCAACTCGCCATAGCTTGCCATCGCCTAGCACCGGGCGCAGCCGAGATCCGCTTCCAGATCCGGACTGGTGACGAAAGCCGGTGGGCGCGTGGGTTGTTCGCCGCCTCCGTAGAGCTTGTGCGCCCGTGATAATGCATCCAGCACGCTGTTGGCCTGTCGTCGCAGCGCTATGTCCACGGCGTCGAGCCTAAGGCCGCCCAGAGCCGACGTTGTGCAGTATTTTCCCCGTTCAGCCGGACGGTACCGGGCGGCGCGCCACGAATGACGACGGCATCGGCGCCACTCGCACCACATCACCGCTCTGCGGGGCGTGCACGACCTGCGTCGACGAAATCGCCAGCTGCACATGGCCGGGCCCGGACCGGCCATCCTCACCGAAGGACGACGTCGGGAAGATCAGATCCCCAGCGCGGACATCACCGGGCGCTACCGGCACGCCCTGGGTGATCTGGGTGTAGGTGTCGCCGCCCAGCTGCACCCCGGCCCTGGCCCAGCTCCACTGTGTCAACCCGGAGCAGTCAAAGGCCGATGGGCCCTTGGCTCCCCACACATACGGGCTGCCGCGGCGGCTCAACGCCGCCTCCGCCGCGGTCACGCCGGGTGCGCCGACCGGATCGGGGTGCCGGTGCCGCCGGCTCATTAACGCCACAGGATGAGCTCGCTGCGCACCGCCGAGCCGCGGCACCGCTGGCACGGACAACGGTGCCCAGCCGCGGCGGCCTCTCCCGCCCAAACCAGCACCGCCGGCGCGCGTTCCAAGCTCGCCCACGCCGCGCCCGCGAACGTAGGCCAGCGACCGCAGCAGCGCCGCCATCCGCGCGTCGCGCATCCTGTAGGCGGCCAGCAGCTTCTGCTGCTGGGCGACCCGGGAGCGCAGCGCGGCGATCAGCGCCTTTTCGCCCGCCGGAGTATTCGACAGCGGTCCCAGCCCGGCGGTGTCGGCGGCCGCCCCGTTGATTATCGATGCGGACGCCGACCGCCCCGACCGCAGCGACGCCGCGGACCGGTCCAGACCCGCGGCCATCCGGTCGTCGGCACCGGCCATCGCGTCGAGCGGCGGGCCGTAACCGCAGGCGAATGCCGCGTAGCCGCTGGCGAATTCGCCGGACAGCCCGGCGAAGCGGCCCTGCCCGGCGCGCACCGAATCCCGCGCACGCGAGAGCCGCAGGCCCGCGCCCGCCGCGGCCGCCGCTCCTGAATCGACGGGATCGCCGAACAGCGCGTGCGCCCGCCCGAGTACCTCACCAACCCGCTGAACGAGCGCGTCTGCCGACACAACCTCTAGTGTCGGTCACCCTGGCGGCATCGTTGACCACAAAATTTCGGCTTGCTTCGTCGAGACCGCGACCGCGTCAGATCGGCGCCGACTCGGTGTGCCCAAAGCACGGCGCCCCCCACAAGCCCCGCGCAGCGGCCCTGGCCTCCTGCTCCGCCGCCGCGATCTCCGGATAACGAGCAGTGGGCACGCCCCCGTAGATATAGGCGTGCGCCGCGCCCGCGCGGGCCGCTTCGACCGAATAGTCCCAGCCGTCGGCCTTATCCAGGTACGCCAAAGTGCGGCCGTAGCGGTCGTGCAGTCGCTGCGTGGGATCGGTCACCAGCGCGACCCGCTGCCCCTGCAGCGTCGACTCGGCGAACTTGGTCGCCTCCGGTCCCCAGCACCCCACCGTGTAACCGGGCTTCTTGGTCTCCGGCGTGTCAATTCCCAACAGCCGCACCCGAAGTCGCCCGCGATTGTCATCAACGACGTCCGCGGTGTCACCATCGACGACCTTCAGCACCAGCGCGGTCGTGCCCACCGGCTGGGCAGACCCTGCCGGCGGCAACACGAGCGATACCGCAACGGCCACCGCAAGAGCCGCACCCACCACTGGCCGCCACGCAGTCATACCGAGATTATCGCGTGCGGCACCGACACATCTGACGAAGAACCATTACTGGCCGTATCTGAGTCTTCGGAGTTCCCCGGCTAGCCGGGCGGATTCAGCGGAGTGGTCGGCCACCAGGTGCTGCATGCGTTCGACCCGCCTGCGCAGTGCCGCCAACGTTGCGAGCTCACCGGCCGGAGTATGCAGCGCGGTCCCCAGTGCCTCAGGCACCTCCGCGGCGCTGGCACGCAGTTGCGCAACCTCCGACCGTCCGCGATCCTGAATCTCGCTCGCGCGCTGCACTTTTTGGGCCAATTCGGCTTCCGTGGCGGAGGTCTGTTGCAGACGGTCACCTGCTGCGGCAACGGCCTCACGATGAGCGTCCGCCGCGGTGCCCGACAGTTCTGCAGCGCGTGACCTGATCGCGCGCCCAGCCTCCAGCGCGTCGCTGATCCGATCTGGTGCCACGCCAGCATCGCGGTCGGCCGGCGCAGCGAACAGCGACTCGGCCCGCGACAGCACCTCGGTGACCCGAACCGCCAACGCTTCAACCGGGATCATCACTTATCCGTCCTGGAGCCCAGCGATCATCGCCTCAATCCGTGCGGCGGACTCGTCATCGGCTGCCTGGCCGCCCTCCACGGTGGTGACCAGCTCGACGGGCATGCCGAGCGCATCAGCGGCCTCGGCCGCGGTGAGGTTGGCGCGGCGGCGCGCGGTGTGGAGCCGCTGACCCAGCGTCGCGCCGGGCGCTTTCGCTGCGCGGGCAGTCAACTCGTCATAGCGGCGGCGCACCAGGGCTAGAGCCCTGATCACCGCCGGTGAACCTCGGCTGCTACGCACCGCCCGGGCCGTGATCGACTCGAGTTGGCGCAGATCGGCAAGCACCGCTTGAATGTGGCCGGGAAACCTCGGGTCATCCTCGGCCGGCAGGTTGGCGATCGCAGTGTTGAACGTGTTCATCGCAACGGCGACCGCGCTGACGATCAGTGAGGCTTCGCTGTCGTCGGATTCGAGAGCCGACTCGGAGTCTGGTCGGGGGGCTGGCTCGGAGCCTGGGACCGGTCCTCCGGACCGGATGCGCGCTAGGGTTCCGGCGGGCCAATCGACCAGTTCTTCCAGCATCGTGCGCGTGCGCTCCCGCGGCCAAGACCGGCCCTTCTCGAAGTCAATCAATGAGCTGGCGGTAATGATCTTCCTCCGAGCCAATTCACGCTGCTTGATGCCTAGTTTCCGGCGCCGTTCCGCTAGCGCGGCGCCTGCGCGGGCAACGCCGGGATCCGTCGCGTCGTCCTGCACCGGGTCAGTGTAACCAGCACCTCACGAGTCACACGAGCATTGAACGCGAGCAATGTAACGCTGGCAACTTGCCTATAAGGCTAGCATAGTACCTCGCTGAACTCATCGCCGCTAAGGTTTTGGTTGCATCGCTAGCCTTTAAGCGCTAGCGTTTCGATAATTCCAAACGCAGCAGTTTGAGGAGCGACCGTGACCATGGCGTTGGCACCCGACAACCGGATCATCCCGTGCACGCAGAACCCGGACCGGTGGGCCACGGCCGGGCCCCACGACGCCGAAGCCAAAGCCCTGTGCCGCGGCTGCCCGCGACGATGGCTGTGTGCGAAAGAAGCGGTCGAAACGCCGGGCGCGGAGGGCATGTGGTCGGCGGTGTACATCCCCAAAGCAGGCCGGGGCCGCACCTTTGCCTTCCGCCAGCTGCGTGCGCTGGCGTCGCACGGCGGCTACCACGTCAACGACTGACCGGAAGATTCGCGGGCACGATGCGTCCAATCCGTCGCGAGATGGCCATGCCGCCCCGCTGGACACCGACCGCGCTAACCGACCTCGATCCCCAAGCGGTCGAACAACTTCCCCGCCGCGCCCTGCCGCGTGGGGCCACGTCGGTGGCCGATTTTCGCTGGGATTGCCCCGGCCACCACACCCACGACCCGATCGCCCGCGCCCGCGCCGTCACCGAGTACGCCGTCCGGCTCGCCGGTCGCGCCGACCTTCTGCACGCCGTGCGCAATGAACTCGCCGGAGTCAACCTTGCCTGTCGCTGCCCACTCGACTCCCGGCCCTGCCACCGAGAAGTGCTGCTGGATATCGCCAATCCTCCCGTCGACCCGTACACCACAGCCGGGCACACGATGGGCCTGACGCTGCGCCGGCCATCGGCCTCGATACTGCTGGTGCCAAAACAGTTGGGCGGCAGCGCCACTGACACCAGATCATGGAGCACCGACTACCGCGGCCCAGTGGCGATCTATGCCGGAACACGGATCGACGAGGGCAGCCACGCCGCCGCGTCCGCGCTGGGCCTGGACGCCAACTGGCACACCGCACAGACCGGATGGCTGGGCGCTGCGGTTCTCCTCGACACCCACCTTGCCCGACCCGGCTGCTGTGCAGCGGCGGAGCTACGACCGCGCCGTGGAATACGGCTGTATCACTGGGTATTCACGGCCCCGGCGCGACTCGCGCTGCGCACATACGGGCGGGGCTTCGCCGGCCTGCGCGCGGTGTCATGGTCGGTCCTGGTGCGCCGCAGCAATCTTCGCTGAATGCCGCGGCGCTGGCATCGGAGGTCGAGCAGAAGTGCATTCTTGCACAGCTCGTATGCGTGATTACTCTTTGTATGTGCCGCGACTGCGCATCCGGTACGAACGCCGGCCAGCTCATGACGTGGTGGCAGGGACATCCGCAGGGGCCCGGGATACCGAGCCACCGTCTTGCTCAGATGGTGGCCGAGAATATGCAGCCATCTGCGCACCGGTCCCCGCCGGTACAGCCATACCCGGGAGTCCGTCCTGCGATGCGCCGTTGAA
>NZ_DASQVQ010000023.1:0-12975 GCF_035640695.1 Mycobacterium sp. | reverse complement strand
TGGCCTCGCCACACTAGAAACCGTCGACGGCGTCACCGATGAGTACCTCGCGGCAGCGAGGAGCTCAATGGACGAACCCCAACTTGCCGAGTTCGAACGCAACGTGCGGTCGACGTATAAGCAGATGGTGCGCATCTCGATTGAGCCGCGATGGGCGCGGTTTTATGACTTTGGCGCTGGCCGGTTACCTGCTTTCCTCGCGAACCTCATCAACGATGGTTAGCCACACTCGGGTCGGCGTCGCATCTTCGAGCGGACGCGCTGGCAACGCAGGCACAGCCCGAGCCGCGCCGCCAGGCCGTCGACGCCGACCGTGGGGTGCCGTCGCTGGTGTGGCCGTAACACATCACCGGTGATCGCGATAGATTGAGTGCCCGAGCAGATCGGCGACGGCCTCGATGTGCACGCCCGATTCGAGCCAAGCGACGGCCGCGGAGTGTCGCAGGGTGTGCACGCCGACACAGTAAATCGCTTGAGCACCAAGGGAACAGTCACGACGACATACACGTGGGCGCACTCGAAATGTCTATTTTGCTCGCCGATCCACAGCTATGTGCGCGACGGCCGGCGGAGCCGCGATCACACCGCACGACCGTCGATACCTCACCCTAGGGATCGAAGCCTGTACACAAGCGGCGTACCGGTGTCGAAGTGCTCCACTAGGGACAGGTTCACAATCTGAGCGCCGCGTGCGAAGTGGTGCTGTCGCTGGGTGCTGTCCATACCCCCAAAGTGCTGATGCAGTCCGGTGTAGGTGATGAAAAGCAGTTGCGGCGCTTCGGAATCCCGGTCCGCCAGCACCTTCCCGGGGTGGGGCCAACGCCCAATCTCACCCGACGATCTGGCGGGCGCCAGGGCGTGCGTAGAGTTCATGCGCGAAATCGGCAGTGCCGCAGCGCTGCAACCCCACATCAAACGCGAGGTCATGCCCGGCGACTCACCGGAGCGGAGCTAGAAGCCTGCATCCGCGACGCGGCGTCAACCTACTGGCATCACGTCGGCACGGCCAAAGATGGGCAACGACACCATGTCGGTTGTCGACAGCAGCCTGAGGGTGTACGGACTGCAGGGCCTTCGCATCGCCGACGCCTCCTCATGCCGCGGATAACGACCAACACGATGGCACCGTGCGTAGTGATCGGGGAACGCGCAGCAGAGCTCTCATTGGCGAGCACTGGCGATAACGGCGTTCCGAAGGTACTGCGGCGGAGCACAGGTGGCGAAGGTTCAGTCCGCGAGGAAGAGCACCGCGTAAATGCCTCAAACAACTACAGTGTGGCGGGCCCGGGGGAGAACAACACACTGTGTGTGGGGGCCCATCAGATCTGTCTAGATACGGGTGAGGATCTCAGTCTGTTTCGTCAGAAAGTATCGGTAACCGCAGCCGAGTTGTCGGCCCACGCGGAGTGAACGGTCCAAACCCTCGGGAAAATTGTCGAATACGTATCTCCGCTTCACATTAAGCCGAACGTCGGCAGCGCTGCCCAGTGCATCCCGGGAGTTCCATCATTCCTGGACATGGGTAAGGTTTGGGGGTGTTTTCTCACCGCATACGTAGCCCTCGGCCGGGCAGCGCGCGGTCAGCCGGTCGTTGGGTCGGCCTGGGTGCTTCGGCACTGTTCACCGCCCCCGTCCTGCTCGTCGCCCCGAGCGCGGCGCCGGTAGCGTCTGCCACCGACTGCCCCGACGCCGAGGTCGTCTTCGCGCGCGGCACCGACGAGCCACCCGGTCTCGGCCGTGTCGGCGATGCCTTTGTCGACTCGCTGCGCCGGCAGACTGGCGGCATGAACGTCGCGACCTACGCGGTGAAATATTCCGCCAGCAAGCTGCAGCTGCACGGTGGTGACGGCGCCAATGACGCGATTTCCCATATCAAGTCCACGGTGTCCTCTTGCCCCAACACCAACATCGTCTTGGGCGGCTACTCGCAAGGCGCGAGCGTGATCGACATCGTGGCCGGCGTTCCTGTCGGCGGCATCAACTGGGGCAGTTCTCTACCGCCCGCGTACACGAACAACGTGGCGGCGGTCGCTACCTTCGGCGACGTGGCCGACCGCGCCGGCGGATCGCTGCCGACCCAGAGCGCACTGCTCGGTTCCAAGGCGATCGACCTGTGTAACCCCAATGACCCAATCTGTCATGCGGGTCCGGGCAACGCATGGAGCGGACATACCGAGGGCTACGTCCCTGCGTACACCACCCAGGCAGCGGCTTTCGTTGCATCTAGGCTTCTGGCCGGGTCCGGTCAGACGCCGGGATACGGCCCGCAGACGCCGGGATACGGCCCGCAAACGCCGGGATACGGCCCTCAGACGCCGGGGTACGGCCCGCAAACGCCGGGGTACGGCCCGCAGACGCCCGGGTATGCGCCGCAGGCACCCGGGTCTGGCCCGTCGGTGTACGGGCCTGCCTCGCCGTCCCCCGAACCCGGATTGGTCTCTGCGGTCCACTGACGAGGTCGCGGAGCCCGCTGATACCGGTTCAATGAGGCGCGCAGTAGCCGCCCTGTCATCCCAGTAGGTGACGTCGGCGCGGCTATGTTCAACGCGAAGATCAGTGTGATGTGTGATGACGCTGACGGAGTCCAGGGCGCCGAGATCAGACAATCTCGGAGTTGGGATCAAGCTTCGCCAGCACACGCCCGTAGACCTCGTGGCCGCTGTTGGGCTGGATTGCCGCATGTTGGTGCAGCACGTTGATGTCGCGGAGGTACCGCTGGATGTCGGACGCGCTGGACAACGTGCGGCCAGATGAGCGCATGGTCCTCACAAACCCCGATTCACCAGCCACATATGGATCCGTTCGGCAACGGAGGCCCATGTGCTGTCGAGCATCATCTCGTGACCCGTCTCCGGGATTCCGGGATTCGGCCACTGTGCCCGGTGTCGTCCGTCAACACGTGCGCGATATGGCGTGAAATGGGCACCCGCGCATGCGAACTCAGTCGGCCGCGCGCCGCGATGCTTACTCTATGAGGCCGTGTCGCTGTGGAGACGCACCATGCGGGTTGTGCTGCTCTCATCGAGGTCGACGATCTCACTGCGTGAGCGTAGGAAGTCGCTGAATGACTTGAAGCCCAAGGACTTCTCGCTGAATGATGGATCCATCCGCTTCATCTGGGCCTTGACTACGGAGTTGTAAAGCCACTCGGCGTCATCCTTCTCCTGGCCGATCCGAAGTGCGCGCTCGAGCAGCCCCGTGGCGGCGGCCTGGGGGTCGGGCGTCGCCTGCTCATCGTCGGGCTCCGAAGCGCTCGCGCGTCGGCCACGTCTCCTTGGCTCGGGGGGCTGCGCGACGACGGTGGGTATCCCAGGCAGCGCGTCGTAAGTGACGAATTCGTCGCAGGCGGCGGCCAGCGACCGGCTGCTGGCACCGGCCACGCCGATGCCGACGACATAGCGGCCAAGGCGCTTGCAGCGCTGGGCGAGAGCGATGTAGTCGGAGTCGCCGCCGACGATCACCACGTGCGTCAGGTCGGGCAGCCGGAACATGTCCTCGACCGCGTCGACGGCCAGCCGGATGTCGGCACCGTTCTTGCCGTACGCGGCCGCCGGAAAGAGTTGGACCAGGTCGACCGCGCGGGCGACGAGCTGGCCGTGGTAGGCGGCGTTGACATCGGCGGACCAGTCCGCGTAGGCGCGGGTGAGCACAACGGTGCCGAACGAGGAAGAGAAGTCCATGACGGCGCCGACGTCGACGGTTGCCAGCTTCAGCCGGTCTTTCTCCAGGCCCTTTGCCTTGTCTCGCTGAAACGAGTTTCGGCCGTGCACCTGGTCGTAGCGCGAGACCACGATGTTATCGAAGTCAAAGTAGACCGCCACGCGGGTCACGCCGTCATCGCTCATGGTGCCTGCGTCGCCTGGGTCATAGCCGTTGTCTTGTCTGTATCGCACCCAGCTGTGCCCGCCGAGTTGCCAGCAATCACCAGCCAGGTCGGGGTAATAAGCAGCCGATCCAGGAGCATCCCGTTAGGGCGAGCTTCGTCGGGAACAGCCATGCGGACATCGTGCGCCACCGAGCCAGACCCATCAAGGCCCGGCCGAAGCGTGCCGGTGGAACGACATAGCCGCAAACCGACTCAACGTCCCACTTGTGCGCGGTGCTGCCGAGGGCTAATTTATGTCTGTAACGATCCTTACAAAGACAGGTTGACCGTCCCCCGTCCACCGGCTGAGAAATCCCGCATACCCCTAGCGACCGTGTGTTCCTCGACGCCGAAGCCGAGGACACACGCCGTTTTCGAGCTGCCCGCCCTTCGGATTTCACGGCACCAGGATCGAAGGAGACCGCCGATGAACGCGTCCCCGACCAAAAAGCAACTGCAGGGCGAGAATTCGCGTGAACAGATTCTCGACGCCACCGAGAAGCTGATGGCCACCCGTGGCTATGCGGCAACCTCCATCAGCGATATCCGCAAGGCGTGCGGCCTTCCCCCAAGTTCCATCTACTATCACTTCGGTTCGAAGGAGGGTGTGCTCGCCGCCGTCATGGAACGCGGCGCGAACCGGTTCTTCGCGGCGATCCCGTCCTGGCGCGAGGCCGACGGCAGGCCGGAAACCCGGCTGACCGCCACGGCCGGTCTGCTCGCACAACATCCGGACTTCCTGCGGCTGTTCTACCTACTGTCGTTGGAGCGCCACGACGACCCGGCGGTCGCCGAAGTGGTGCGGCGGGTGCGCGACACCGCGATCGCCGGGTTCCGCGATGCGATCAGCCACCTGCTGCCCGACGACACAGCGCCGGCCAAGGCCGACCGCGTCGTCGACCAACTCACCGCCTTCGCCGTCGCGTATTCGGACGGCGTCTTCTTCGCCGGCCACCTTGAACCCGAATCGACCGATGTGCCCCGGATGTACCGGCGGCTCTGGCAGGCGGTGACCACCCTGATGCCGATCCTTCTGGAGGAGAAATGACAAGTCCGACGCGAACCGCGATCATCACCGGGGCCAATTCCGGTTTGGGCCTCGAATGCGCGCGCTGGCTGTTGGCCGCCGACCCGTCGTGGCACGTGGTCCTTGCGGTCCGCGACCCCGCGCGCGGCGCCGGCGCGGTGCAGCGGCTCGGCGCCGGAAAGCGATGCACGGTGATGCAACTCGACCTCGCATCGCTGCGGTCCGTGCGCGGCTTCATCGACGCCCAGCGTGCTAGCGGGCTGCCACCAATCCGCGCCGTCGTCTGCAATGCCGGAGTGCAGGTGGTCTCGGGTGCTCAGACCACCGCCGACGGCTACGAAATCACGTTCGGGGTCAACCACCTCGGGCATTTCGCGCTGGTATGTGGACTGCTCGACGCGTTGATCGCGCCCGCACGAGTCGTGGTCGTCAGCAGCGGAACCCACGATCCGGCCAGGTTCACCGGCATGCCACACCCGCGCTACACATCGGCCGCCGACCTGGCCCACCCGCCAGGCAAATTGACCGCCGAGGAGGGTCGGCGACGCTATACCACATCGAAACTGTGCAATCTGCTCTTCACCTACGAACTCGACCGGCGATTGGCACACGGTGCCCAGGCGGTGACGGTGAACGCGTTCGATCCGGGAATGATGCCCGGCTCGGGTCTAGGTCGCGATTATCCGCCGCTGCAGCGGTTCGCATGGCGGTATGTACTGCCCGCGCTGCGCTTCCTGCCCGGTGTAAACACCATCCGTGCGTCCGGGCGCCACCTCGCCGCCTTGGCGACCGACCCGCGCTTCGACGGGGTTACGGGCATGTATTTCGAGGCCAGCAAGCCCGCCCTGTCGTCGGCCGACTCCTACGACATCGGCACAGCACGAGAGTTGTGGGAGACCAGCGAGCGGTTACTGACCCAAGCGCGCAAGCTACCTGATCAACTCGCCGATGGTGGGCAACCTCGTCAAGGACCCTGACGGCGGCTATCCGCTTCTATATCCGGAACACCTCACCCGGCGCTCGGGCACCGACGTAGACGTAGAAGCTCTGGCGCGGCAACACCGGCGGTCAGACCTTGGCGCGCCGACCAACACCAAAAGGTTTCGGACCATAGCCGTCTAGCGGCTCGATCGGGAGCAAAACCTCGATCGTTGTACCCTCACCAGCGGGACTGGCGACCTCGATGACCCCGCCGAGTGACTCGATCCTGTCGCGCAGGCCGGTCAAGCCCGATCCCCGCCGTGGGTCTGCTCCGCCGACTCCATCATCACCGACGCACACTCGAAGTTTGCCGTGTTGCTCCTCCACGATTACTTCTACGCGTGACGCTGCCGCGTGCCGGGTGCTATTGGTGAGCGCTTCGGAGACGACGTAGTAGGCCGCTACCTCCACGGTCGCCGCATATCGACGTTCGGAATTGACCCGTAACTCGACTGGGATCGCCGAGCGGCGGGCAACCGCGCGTAGCGCCGGGCCGAGTCCACCCTGGGACAGGATTGCGGGGTGAAGTCCACGTGATAGCACACGGACCTCTTCCTGTGCCTCCACGAACCCCTCGATTATCCGGTCGAGTTTTGCCTGTATCGCGGGCAGTCCCGCGGGCACCGTGTCGCGGGCAAGGCGCAGCTGGAGCGTCAGGGAGACGAGCCGTTGCTGGATTCCGTCGTGCAGGTTGCGTTCCAGGCGCCGCTGTGTCTCATCTGCGGCGGCGATCACGCGTGCACGGGATGCAGCCAGCTCGGCCTGGCTTTCGGCGTTTGCGATCGCGGTCGCGACGAGTTCGGTGAAGTTGGCGATCTGGGACTCCGTGTTGGTCGGGAACGGCTCGTTGCTCTTCCTGGAGGCCGCGATGACGCCCCACAGGTGCCCGGCCACGGTGATGGGGCAGCCGATCGACGAGCGGATCCCCAAGCCGCGCGCTTCCTGGGCGATCGCCCCCGTTGCACCGGTAAAGCTTGCCACCCGGACCGGCCCCCCGGTGTCCCGGACTTGGCGCGCGATGCTAGGCCCGACAAGCGAGAACCGGGTCCCGACGGCGAGTCGGTCCTGCACCTTGCTCCAGGCTGCAACGCCGGTCACCGTCCCGTCCTCCTCATAGCGCTCCATACGCGCGAGATCGGCGTCGCACAACAGCCCGACCTCCCGGGTGACGGCCTCGAAGATCGCCGAAGGTGGGGTCGATCGCGCAACCAGCGTCGCGATCCGCCGCAGTGCGTACTGCTCCTCCGATAGGCGTGCCGACTCAGTGGCCGCGCGCTGCAATCGTGCGCCCAGTCGACCCACGATGACCGCGGTGGCAAGGAAAGCGACCAGAGCTACGACGTTCGACGGGTCGTCGATACGGAACGAAAAGTAGGGCTGGGTGAGGAAGTAGCTGAAGGCAGCAGCGGTGAAGACGGCGGTGATCACCGCGAGCCAGGTGCCCCACACAATTGCGACGGCCATCACCGGCAGGACGTACAGCACGAGGAGATATCGCGCGGGGACATGCGGATCTAGCAGCGCGCTGATGCCACTCAACGCGGCCACCATGATCAGCCCCGCGAGCAAGCCGCTCCACCTGCTACGCATGAGGCGTCTCATCCGGCCGCTATGCCATCTCGTCACTACCCCGAGCCCCACTTAAGGGAAATGTTGCCCTCCCATCATGGCCCTCAACGTAGGCGCCGTGGACGGTACCGTCGAGGTCCGCGGAATGCCTCATTGCGTGCATGCGACGAACGCCTGACCCGCAACTTCTGTGCGGACACGAGGGAAGCCACCAGGGAAGCGATGTAGCTGATGGCGGCTGGGACTCGCCGCTTTGACGGCGTTCGGCGCCGTCGAAGGCAGACGTCACTCAGCCCGGCGGAGACTCCGTCACCGTGCAGCCGGATTGGTGATCTGGTCACGATATGAGTGCCGTCACTGCGTCGACGACAACCTGCCGTCGCGTGGCGGCCGAGTCGTCCTCGACCAATGCGTCGTACTCGGGCACGTTTGAGCTCCAGAATCCGGATAGGTGGATGACCAGTCCGAGCAGCACGCTCGGGGGGAACCGCGTCGGCAGTATTCCCTTGGCCTGTGCATCAGCGATGGCCCGCACCTTGGCCTTGTTGCTGGCCAGCACGATGGGCAGCAGATCCCCGGAGCCGGCGCGTTCAAGCCGGTACCAAGTTGCGATGCGCTGTACCCACGGGCGCTTCTCGTAGGAGTCGAACAACCGGCCGGCGTAATCGGGCAGGTTCACAGGATCGATCGGCACGGCGTCCACAGTTTGCCGGCACATGGCGTCGAAGACCGCATCGAACAGGCCGTCTTTGCTGCCGAAGTAGTGGTAGATCTGCGCCTTGTTGCTGCGCGCAGCATCGGCGATCCGGTCTACCCGGGCGCCCGCGATGCCAAAGGCGGCGAACTCTTCTCGCGCCGCCTCCAGCAGCCGTTGCCGAGTGGCCGCCGCGTCCCTTGTCATGACGCTCACCATAATAACTGACTATTTAGTTGACAGCCGGCATTGCCCGCGGGTAGCTTCGCCTATTACTAACCAACCGGATAGTTAGCTTCTCACATGGAGGGATCTTGTCTTCACCGCCGTCTTCACCGCCGTCTTCACCGCCATCCGCGTCCCTGGTGTTCGTGGTCAGCGGCGCCTCCCGCGGGCTGGGGTACGAGATCGTGCGGGCCGCGCTGCACGCCGGGCACCGCGTTGTCGCCGGCGCCCGCGGGCGGTCCGCACTGGATGTTCTCTCGGCCGAGTACGCCGGCCGGCTCGCCGTCGTGCCCCTGGACGTGACCGACTCGCAGGCCGCCCAGGCCGCGGTGGACACCGCCGTGGACCGGTTCGGCCGACTCGACGTCGTGGTCAACAACGCCGGCTACGCCAACATCAGCGCCATCGAAGACGTCGACTTCGAGGACTTCCGCGCCCAGGTCGACGCCAACTTCTTCGGCGTGGTGCGACTGACCCGCGCGGCCCTGCCGGTCATGCGCGACCAGCGAGGCGGGCGGATCATCCAGATCTCCTCGGTGGGCGGCCGGCTGGCCACCGCCGGCCTGGCCGCCTACCAGTCCGCCAAGTGGGCCGTCGGCGGCTTCTCCTGCGTGCTGGCCGCCGAAGTGGCTCCGCTCGGCATCAGGGTGACGGTCCTGGAACCCGGCGGCATGCGCACCGACTGGGCCGGATCGTCCATGCACATCGACCCTATCCGCCCCGAGTACGCCGAGACCGTCGGTCGCATGGCAGCCCTGCACGACGGGCAGACAACCGCGGCCAGCGACCCCGCCAAGGTCGCCCGGCTGGTACTGAACGTGGTGGCCCTTGATGACCCGCCACTGCGCCTGCTGGTCGGCGCCGACGCGTACGCCTACGCCACCGCGGCCGGCCGCACGCTGCTGGCCGAAGACGAGCGCTGGCGCCACCTCAGCGTGTCGACGACGGCCGACGATGCCAGCGCCGAGCAGCTCGACCCGCTCGGACACCGGTAGCAGCCTTCGATCCGAGAAGCACAGAGCAATGACAGAGCATGGCAACGGGACATCATCGATCGCTGGTTCGGCACGGGTGCGGCTGGGCCATTCAGAGCTAACGGTGCGGCCCATCGGGCTCGGGTGCATGGGCATGTCGCAGTTTTATGGGCCAGCCGATGACAACGAATCGATCAACACCCTGCGCGCGGCGATCGATCTCGGGGTGAATTTCCTTGACACCTCGGACATTTACGGCGCCGCAGACGCCGGCCTTGATGTCAGCATTCGCGGATTCGGGCACAACGAGCGGCTGATCGGACAGGCGATCGCCGGACGACGCAGCGATGAGGTGGTGCTAGCGACGAAGTTCGCCGCGAAACTCAACGGCGATCACACGCAGGTGACAATCGACGGACGTCCCGAATACGTCAAGTCCGCCTGCGAGGCCAGTCTGCGCCGGCTCGGCGTGGAGGCGATCGACCTGTACTACTACCACCGCCTGGACCCGAACGTGCCGATCGAAGACACCGTCGGCGCGATGGCCGATCTGGTTGTCGCCGGCAAGGTTCGCGCCCTCGGGCTCAGCGAAGTACAGCCGGCGCTGATCCGCCGCGCCCACGCCGTACACCCCATCACCGCGCTGCAGAGCGAATACTCGCTGTGGGAGCGCCGCGTTGAGGGCGCCACCCTAGCGACGTGTCGCGAACTCGGGATCACGCTGGTGCCCTACAGCCCTCTGGCAAGGTCCGCACTGACCGGCGCAGTCAGTCCTAACACCACCTTCACGGGCGGGGACTTCCGCTCCACCAACCCCCGCTTTTCCGCACCTAACCTCGCCACAAATCTGCAACCGGTAGCAGCGCTCAAGGCGCTTGCCGCCGAGAAGCAGTGTCGCCCAAGCCAACTCGCATTAGCATGGCTGCTGGCTTAACCACTCGACGTCGTACCGATTCCCGGCACCAAACGCACCCAATATGTCCGGGAGAACCTCGCCGCCACCAACGTCGCCGTCAGCGCTGACGAAATCGCCTACCTCGGTGGCGTCTTCTCCCCAAGCCGCATCGTCGGCGAGCGATACGCGCCCGTGTACGCCGCCTATGTCGAGGCGGCGGAGGACCAGTGACAAACAATGACTCCAGGTAGCGGGCCGCCGATGATGGAATTCGAGCTCGACGCGGGCGACTGCGGCACCGTCGGCGACTAACTGTTCCACGAGGCAATCATGTCCGCGGCGCTCAGTTCACACATTGGTGCAGCTCTGTTACTAGGTAAGAAACCACTCAACCAGTCGTTCCAGAGTCGCCTTGCCGTTCGCCAGGCTCATTTCTGATTCGTGACAATTTCGATTCCACGCATTGTCGACAATCACGCTCCGAATATCGCGAACACCCACAAACTGCAGCCAAAAGTCCAAATAGGTTGCCTGGTGATCGAATCGCGAGGGCGGTATGGGAGTTCCCTCCACGAACCGTGAACCGCGTGTATAGACGACGACTGCCTTTTCCACGTGCAAGAGTGGGCCGTACTGCTTGCCGTCGTAGGCGAACAGATAGTTTCGCTGCGCCACCAGATCAATCAATTGTTTGAGCTTGTAAGGCAGGCCAAAGTTCCACATTGGAGTTCCTAAGACGATTCGGTCGGCGTTCTGAAAGCGTCGGATCAATGATTGAATGCGCTCCCATGCGTCGGCCTCTGCCCCAGTCATTGGCTCGTGCTTTCTTGCTTTGTACTTCGCTCCGATTGCCTCGTGGTCGAACTCCGGTAGCCGCTCATCCCAGACGTTCAACGTATCCACAACCATCGGCGTGTGGTCGGATTTGCACGCTTCGATGAAAGAGTTGGTGAGCGTGATCGAATCGGAAGATTCGCGTCTTGGTGACGACTGAATATCGAGAAGTTTCACTTGGCCCCTCCGGCAAAAGTGGAGCTGACCTTCACCAAGTCGGCACCGGCGTCGGCAGCGGCCACGTATGCATCCCAGAAGTCAGCTGTGGTCTGCGGGTCCAGGTTCGTCATGCGGGTCTCTCTTTGATTGTGGTGGTGGCATCTCACCCAGATCCTCGTTGACCGCTAATGGAATTCACGACGAGCGGGTGGAGTCGGTTCGGCGAATGTGACGAGATACTCAATGGCGCTTGCACCGGCAACGCAGGCGTGTTAGTTGGCGGGTAAGTACGGATTGCCCCAGGCGGGGCATCAATAGATATCGTTTTGTCACGACCGGTCCGAACCTGGTGGGACCAACTACGAAAGGTTGTCCACCGCCTTGGGTTAACGGGTAAGCACAGATTCCAGCTAGCCGGGGGACGCGATGGGTGGCAGCGGCGACGACATGGGCTTGCTGGAGGGCAATCGTTGACAGCAAGGCCGAGTTGGACCACTTCTCGGCCGCCGGTGGAGTCGCAATGAACGCATCACGCATGATCGGTATCCAATGACAGCCGCACCACTGTTCGCGTCTATCCGGAAGCGTTGATCAGGGTGGGTTTAGCGATGGGTGAGGGTGCCCCGATAGCACAATCGGATCAGTGGTTTCGCACGCGCTCACCCGAGCAGGCAATCCACCTACGTGAGACTGCGTTCTATCCACATCGGCTTCGACTGCTGGGACCTTCCAACAGCTTCGGCTTCAGCCAGCGCGTCAGCCGCGTCGGGCCGATCACCTTGGGCGACACCACCTACGAAACCGACGTTGCACTCGATTTCGACGATACTCGCGCCAGCTACCACGTCTGCGTTCCGCTGAAAGGCTGGCTGAAATCGCGGCATCGGGGGCAGCAACTGACCTCGACTCCCGCACTGGCCACTATTTATCGGCCCGACGCCGAGATCGCCACGACGTGGTGGCCCGGCGGCAGCCGTCATCTGGCGGTGAAGATCGATCAAGTCGCCGTCGACCGAGCACTCGATGCCCTGGTCGAGAGCCCGGTAGGTTGCCCCATCGCCTTCGACGCATCCCTGCCGCTCAACGCTGGCGATGCCCAAGATTGGGTGCGGTTACTGCTGATGGTGCACCGTCAACTCGACCGCCCGGACAGCTTGATGCGGCATTCTGTGGTCTTGGACCCATTGGTGGAGAGCCTGATACACGGATTCCTGCTGGTGGCCGAGCACCCGTATCGCCAAGCACTTGCTGCACCCGCTGAGCCTGGCCGACCGGCAGCTGTCCGTGAGGCGATGGATCTCATCGAGGCCGGACCCCAGCTGCCGCTGACCACGTCGACACTGGCGATCCGGTGCCATGTCAGCGTGCGCACCTTGCAGGATGGGTTCCGCCGGCACTTGGGCATGTCGCCGATGGCATATGTCCGCGTGGTCAGGCTCCGCCGCGCCCATAATGAGCTGCGGTCCGCACATCCCTCCCACACCACCGTTGCCACCATCGCGCACCGATGGGGGTTCACCCACCTGGGCCGGTTCGCCACCGCGCACAAAGCGACGTTTGGCGAAACGCCGCAGCAAGCGTTGCGCGCTGCCCGCTGAACCTCCACAGAACGCGAATCATTAGCCAATTAACGCGGACTAACGAACGGTCGCGGTCATCTCGCCAACGGATTACGTAGCGTCGCTGCTATGAACCTTTACGATCTTCAGACCCATCCCATCACCTGATGGATTCGGCGTTGATCGGTGCGCT
>NZ_DASQVQ010000022.1:0-15916 GCF_035640695.1 Mycobacterium sp. | reverse complement strand
TTCTTCGGGGCGCTCGCACACCAGAAGAGTCGCGGGCAGATACTGCTCACCGGGCCCGATCCCGAGGACCGGGTCCGCATCGAGGCCAACGCCCTGTCCCACCCCGAGGATCTGGCGGGCGCCAGGGTGTGTGTGGAGTTCATGCGCGAAATCGGCAGTGCCGCGGCGCTGCAACCGCACATCAAGCGCGAGGTCATGCCGGGCGGCCTGACCGGCGCGGAGCTGGACACCTACCTCCGTGACGCGGCCTTAACCTACTGGCATCACGTCGGCACGGCCAAGATGGGCAACGACACCATGTCGGTTGTCGACGGCAGCCTCAAGGTATACGGCGTCGATGGCCTACGCATCGCCGACGCCTCCATCATGCCCCGGATCACCACAGGCAACACCATGGCACCGTGCGTGGTGATCGGGGAACGCGCAGCAGAACTGATCGCCAGCGCGCACCGCCAATGATGGCATTCCGATAGGCGTCGACCATCGGGTCGGCGACCAGATCGACCCGTCGGCGTTCATCGATCGACCCGAGTCTTGTACGCCGAATCGGCAATCAATCGAGAAAGAACCAAAGAAAGCCGATCACTATGACTCTTGCGCCCGCGCCCGTCGCGACGTGAACCAGCAGCGGCGCGGCGCTGCCGTTGGTGGCGTTGCCGCAGCGCGAACTGCTTACGGTGAACGAGACGAACATTCCGACGGTGCGCGACGCGTTGGGCCCCGGCGTGCACTTCCAGCCGCTGCGCCTGGACATCGAGAACGGCGTGTGGGTGGTGCGGGCCACCTTGGAGCCGGGCGCGGTGTTGCCGTTGCACTACCACACCGGTGTCGCCGAGGTGTTCACCCTCTCGGGTCGCTGGCACTACCGCGAATATCCCGATCAGCCCCAGACCGCAGGTTCCTACCTGTACGAACCGGGTTCGTCGGTGCACACCTTCATCACCCCCGCCGACAACACCGAGGACACCGTGATCCTGGTGCGCGTGATCGGCGCGAACATCAACTTCACCGAGGACGGCCAGTTCCACTCGATCCTCGACGCGGCACTGCTGCGCCACCTCACCGACACCCTGTCTGGCGAGCAACACCTGGGGAAGATCAACTACATCGGCAGCGGCGCCGCAACTTTCACCGCCCGGGACGCCTGATGCGCGCGGTGGTGATGCAGGATGGCAAGCTGCGCCTCGATGAGCTGCCCGAGCCGGTTCCAGGTCCCGGTGAAGTGCTGGTGCAGGTGCTGGCCTGCGGCATCTGCGGGTCGGACTTGCATTGCGCCGCACACGGTCCCGCGTTCAACGCGGCCCTAAAGGGCGCGGTCGGCGCCGAGCTGCTGGATCTGTCGCGTCCGATCGTGTTCGGCCACGAATTCGTCGGCCGGGTCCTGTCGTATGGCCCGGGCACCCAGGGGCGCATCCCGGTCGGGCGTCGAGTGGTGTCGATGCCGATGCTGCTGCGCACCCCACCGGTGCTGCTGGGGTTCGCCGGCCCGGAGGCTCCCGGCGGCTACGCCGAACGCATGCTGTTGAGCGAGCCGCTGCTCATCGAGGTACCCGATCACCTACCCACCGAGGTGGCGGCGCTGACCGAGCCGCTCGCAGTTGCCTACCGCAGCGTCGCGCGCGCCGACCTCGGCGGTGACGACGTGGCGCTGGTGGTGGGCTGCGGGCCGATCGGGCTGGCCGTGATCGCGGTGCTGAAGATGAGGCGCGTGGGCCCGATCGTGGCCTCGGACTTCTCTGCCGAGCGGCGCGCGCTCGCCCAGCGCCTGGGCGCCGACATCGTTGTCGACCCGGTGGCCGCCTCGCCCTACGAGGCGTTAGCCGCCGCCGCGGCCACCGACACCCCCACGCGCATGGCCGCCAAGACTGCAGTGGCGGGTCAATTATCGATTCGACCCACGGTCGCCTTCGAATGCGTCGGCGCGCCAGGGTTGATCCAACAGCTGATCGGCGGGGTCCCGGCGGGCTCGCGGATCGTGGTTGCCGGCATCAACATCGGCGCCGACCACTTCCAGCCGGCGCAGGCCGTCCTCAAGGAACTCGACATCCGGTTCTCCCTGTACTACACGCCCGAACAATTCGCCCAGACCTTCACCCACCTGGCCGCCGGTGACCTCGACGTCGCCGCGCTGCTCACCGACACCATCGGACTCGATGGCATCGCCGACGCTTTCACCCGGCTGAGCAACTCTCCGCACGACGCCAAGATCCTGCTCGACCCGACCCGTGGAGCGAACCGAACCCCAATGGGAGGCAGGCAGGCTCGATGCCCCTCCTGACAGTTACGGCGAATACCCAGTGTTGGTGATCCTCTCGCAGCGTCGTAGCGCCCACCACGCCTCGCTGATCTCTCGCGCCTACCGCAGGTTGATGCCCGTGAGTTTCGTTACCTGATTGATGCGGTAGCGCAGCGTGTTCGGATGCACGACAAGCAGTCTGGCGGCGCCGCGGTCAGGTCAGACGGTGACCCTGCGCGAGGCGACGAGCTCGCCGTTGAAGTAGCCGTCGGCCCGCAGCACCTCACCGGCGGTCACGCCCTGGATCTGGACGCTGAGCGGGTTCTGGCCGATGTCCTGTGAGCTGTGCGGGCGGCCGTCAAGCGACAGATCCACCCGGTCGATGCCGTCGGCATCGATCTCCACCGTCAGCATGTTGCCGGCGACCGACGTGTCGACCTCCAGGCGGCGCACCGGCATGGACGCGAGCAGCTCGCCGGCCACGTCCAGCAGATCGACGTTGCCCGCCAGCAGGTCGTTGCGGGTGAGCTTGTGGATCGCGTCGGGCCGCACGCCGAGGTCCTCCACCGGCGTGCCGGACAATTCGCCAACCCGCAGCGACCGCCGGATCGCTACCCGCATGTTGGCGCCGTTGGGCAGCGGCTGGTACGGCGAGCTGTTGTCGGCGGGTGGCGGCTGCTGGAGCAGTGATGTGAGCAGGCCGTGCGTCCAGACGTTGGCGCCGCCCGCACCGGTGTTGTCGTCCACACCCAAGATCTTGCCGATCGCGTGGTCGGCGAATCCGGCCACGAAAATGTCGGTGGCTGAATAGCATCGCGCATCGGTGACTAGAACGACTGGGCCGTGGTAGGTCTGGCCCACATCGTTCGCGCCGTTCTCGGGTGAGATCGGCTTGGCCGCGGAGAAGGTGGCCCCGGTCTCGGTCGCCAGGTCGAGCGAGTCGACCCACGGACCCAGGTCGATGCCGACCGGGTTGTCCTGATGCCGCCGGCAGATGCGCAGGTTCAGCGGGGTACTGATGAACTGCACCGGCTCGGGCAAGATCCGGCGCGGCGTCATCGTCTGCAGCGTGAATTCACTGGCGAAGATGTGACCGCCGCCGTTGTCGCGCACATCGACGATCAGCCCGTTCTGCGGCAGGGCCGCGGCCAGCCGGGCGAACTCGTCGCGGAAGGCCACCGGATCGGTGACGCTGAAGGTGAAGATGCGCAGGTGCCCGAACGTTCCGTGCGCCGTGTCGACCTTTCGTGCCCGGAAGACACCCGGCATGGTCGTGGGTAGGTCCGCGCCGCTCAGCGCCGCCGGTAGGGCGAGCGCGGCCGAGCTCTGGCCCTGCTCCAGGTCGACGACCTCGGGAAGGAAGAGCACCTTCTTGGCCCGGGTCTTCTCGTCGGAGTCCAGGTCCAATCCCATTGAGGCCGCAGTAGTGTTGACCGCGTTGAGGTCGGTCATCGGCGGCAGGTTGTCGGTGACTTTCCACTGCTCGCGCAGCTCCTGCTGCGACCCATCCAGGCCGGTGTACGTCAGGGTGACCCAGTCCTCGTCCGGCGGCGACTGAATGATCAACGGCCGCAGGGTGAGCGAGTCGAGCCCGCGGGCGAGGTTGGCCGCCTCGTTGCTACCCGCGAACTGGGCGCCGTTGAGCGCGACGGCGCGAGCGATCGGCGTCCCGTTCCAATGGCTGACCTCGGCGCCCGGCCCGAACTGCGGCGCGCTGAAGCCCGCCGCAACACGGGTGACGATGTAGTGCTCGTCGTTGCCCTCCCAGCACTTCTCAATGCTGAACGGCAAGTAGGCGATCTTGCCCGCGAAGGGCGCCGGCAGCAGGTAGTTCGTGTGCAGGTCGCGCACGGAGTGGAAGATGCTCGACATCTGGCGGTGGAACAGCCACTCCGCCTCCATGGTTTGCGTCGTCTGATGTTCCATCCGGGCCCGCATTACCCGTAACCGCTGCAGCGGGTTGACCGCATGCATCGCGGCCTTCAGCGGCAGGTGCACGTAGTTCTGCTCCAGCAGAAGGAGCGCCTGCTCGACGAGCAGCCTGCGCTGGTCGAGGTTGAGAGTCCCGGCGCCGGAGAGGAAGCCAGGCAGCGGGATGGTGGCGCCTCGCTCCGCCACGGCGCTGCGGCGTGCTCCACTCCTCGGCCTGCTGGTGGTCCTGCTGCTGCTCCGCTTGGCACTGGTGGTTTTGCCCGGTTGCCTGGTCTTCACCTTATTTGCCATGACTTCCCTCCTTTTGTCTTTACGCCGGCTTGCCGCTGGGCGCAGGCGTGTCGGCGGTTCGCACACTGTTGAGCACGGTTTGGCCCTGCTGATCGACGAGGCGGGTGAAGAGCTGTTGGGCGTATCCGAAGACCAGCGCCCAGGCCAGGATTTGCGCGGAACTGTCAAGTGCGCTGAGACCGGGGACGAATTGGCCGCGCATGAGCAGTAGACCCAGGAAGGCGGTGATTGCGCCGGTCGGGAGTTTGAGCGCGATCAGAGCAACGGGCAGGCCGTAGCGTTCCGATGAGCCCTTGATGCGGCTGATGGCGGCCGCGGCTGATATCGCCGCGGCGGTGAGTCCGACGAGTTCGACAACAATGAGGTCCGTTGGTTTGGCAGTCACCGCGACAACATCGTCGATGTCCAATATCGGTGCGTCCCCCGGCGGTTTGACACCGGACTGCAGAGGTTTGAATGGTCCGGACTGGTCGGTTGGGCAGACGACCACCGCTGTGCCAGATTGCTCAGGAGAGAAGCACAGTGGGACCAAGGTGGGACTGATAACTCCCGTAACCGCGACTCCGACGGCGAGCAATGCCATCAGCATTCCCGTGACAGCCACGACATTACGGAAGCTGCGCAAACGAACATGCTCGCGGAGCGCCTCCGAGCTTGCCGCTCGCACTGTCGCGACGATCTTGCCCCGCTCCCTGTTGATCGTCTTCTCGATCGCCTGCATCTCCTTGGCCGAATCCTGTTCCGTGCGAGTCTGACTCACCGAATGATCCGGATCGTTGATACCGAAGCTCCGGGCGATCCGCTCGAACTCCTGTCGTCCCGGGTCAGCGGGACGCAGGTGTCGCTGCACGTGCCTGAGCAGCGATGGCATTTGACCAAGCAGGTAGTCCGGCGGCGCGATGTTGAGCAGATGAGCCTCTGCGGCGTCGAGGTTGCTCGTCGCCCGCTCGATGAGCGGCCCATTGCGGAAGAAATGGAACCGCCTGTACGGCTCCAGCTTCTGCGCCCGGGCCGCCTGCCGGGCCGCTTCAAGGTGATGCTTGATCGCGCACACGAGAGCGCCATCGCAATCCCGTGATCGCTTCGCCGTCATCCAGTCGCACAAGGCCTCAAGTTCGTAGGCCCGCGTGAGGGTGCCTTCCCGCCAGCCCACCGGCACTGGTCCCCCAACCCCTCCCACCATTGGGATATCAGGCGCTGTACCTGCGGTCGGAGGACGATTCAAACCCCCTATCGCGTTGCTGCCATTACCATTCCCCGTGCCGCCCCCGCCGGCATGTTGAGTAGCAGTGGAACTTCCATGACCCGCCTGGGCTTTATCATCGGCAGGTTCCTCACCATCCGGCGCTGCGTCTGGAGCCGTCGCCGGCTCATTAGTCCCATTCATGTGGGCCGGCTTAGGTGAACCTACGTCCTGGGTACTCATTGTCCGTACTCCGTTCTTATTCGTGTGCTGTTAGATCGTTCTTGTGCCGTTGGATCGTCAATGCGGAACGCCGCCGGATCTCGGAAAAAGCGCGGTGCGATATCCCACGACATCGCGAGCGCACAAGCGAGGGTCATTTGGCTCCGGCAATACAGGTGCCGCCGCCACTGCATGCTTACCTGTAACTAAAGCCCCAGTTTCGCCAGTGTGTCGGGGCCGGCCATGCCGATGACCGTCAGCCCGGCGATGCTGGAACTCACGGACGACAGCTTCGGTCGCCGGACCGAAAATGCCGTCTTCGGCGAGTTTGGAATAAGCTGGGTGTTCGCGGTTTAGCCGCGCTTGCAACTCTTTGACTCCGGCGCCCTCGGTCCCCTCTCGAACCATTTGGGCATGGTTCCCGCCCCCTTCCATCGGTTAAATGGCTGCTAGAGCAACATAACTTCAGCCGGTACCCCGGGGGATGAGTAGTCGACTACGCTAATTGGGTCTATTTGGGTCAGCCGCTAAAGAGCTCCCCGCCGAAATTTGGGTACAGCCCCGGCGGCGCCTTCACCGACGCGGCGAGCACCCCGCCACCGTTGAACCGTTCTCGCGCACATTCTTGGCGAACGGGCATGACGTGTTGAGTCCGGCGAAAACACCCTTACCGCGGTCCTTTTGACCGTCCACCGTCACCTGTCCGTTGTGCTTTGCAGCTCACATGCGATGGCGTCGATGCACCGGTTTCCGGTGCCTCAGCCCATCCCAAATCAGGTAGTGCGCTACTCGTGACCGCGCCCGCGCGCTTTCACAGACTGGCTCTGCGTCCCGACACGCGGCGGCGCATGCACCAGAAGGGCACATTCATGACCGAAAAATACGAAGTCGTCAGCGGTGACACACTTTTCAAGCTGGCCGAGCGCTTTTACGGCGACGGCAGCCTCTACCCAGTGATCGCCGTGATCAATCATCTCGCCGACCCCAACCACATCGTGGTCGGCCAGGAGCTCGAGATCCCGTACGTGACATTCCGGCATCGGGTCGTGTCAGGCGACACGAAAAAGAAGCTGGCTCAGCGCTATTACCACGACGAGACTATGAGCGAGGTCTTCGAGATCCCCAATGGCGCCGCTCAGCGCGACCTCATCGTCGGCGAGTGGCTGGTGATCCCCGATCTGCTCGACCCCGGCCATCACACCGTGGTTTCCGGGGAGACGTGGGAAGTGCTGGCGCAGCGCTGGTACGGTGAAGCGCGCATGTGGCCGATCATCATGATCGCCAACCACATGCTCGACGATGAGCCCCAACCCGGCCAGGTGGTCATCGCGCCCCGCCTGAATCGGCGTTACACCGTCGTCGCCGGGGACACGCTGTGGAGGCTGGCGCAAGACAACTACGGCGACGGCGGCGATGCGCGGACGCAGACCCTGGTGGCAATGATTGCGGCGGCCAACCATATTGGTGACCCGAACCGCATCAATGTCGGACAGGTGATCTACTTCCCATCGCTGGATTAGCCGACACGCCCGAGGAGCAAGGCGGCTATCACGGGAGCGGACTCAGGATGTTGCGGTTGCGGGAGCCGCCGAGCGATGCCCGCACCGGCCGGCGGCGCTCACGCCTAGCCCCTCGGTGCCTGTTTGCTGGCGCGGTCGTCGTTGCGGTTTTCGCCGTTCCTGGGCCATCGCGGATCACCGGAACGGCGAGTTGTTTTCCGGCGGGCGTTGGGCGCAGTCACGACATTTCGCCGGCGGCTGCTGACCGCAACAGCCGAAGCCTCGCCGGGTATCAAAGGCGTTGGCGCGCCGATGTTCACGATCCAGCGCGCTCGACACCGCCAGTGCACCAGAGCCCTGACACGACCCACGCGTGGCGATAGACCAAGGCTTGCTGTCCGCACGCGAAGTCAGGGACATCACCGGATCGAGTAGTCGACTACTCGCGCTTGGCCGTATTCGCTGAGGTTATGCTCCACGAGCGACAAATTGGCCGGATACCGTCAAGATGGGAGGAGTCCCAACAATGCCATACCCAGCCACCCTGAAGATCGGCGATCGGGGCGAAGAGGTCAGACAGTTGCAGGCGCGGCTGAACCGGGACTACCCGGCTTACTCCAGTCTGACCGAAGACGGCATCTTCGGTCCGCAGACCGAAGCCGTAGTCCGCGAGTTCCAGCGCCGCGCCGGGTTGACGGTCGACGGCGTCGCTGGCCCCGACACACTGGCCAGACTCGGGCTCACGTTCGGCGGCGACGGCCAAAAGGACTGCGGCGACGGCATCCTTGCCGGACCCAGCACGTCATGCCCGTTCGCCAAGAACGTTCGCCAACAGTACTTTTCGGTGCCTGGCGACTCGGTGGAGATCGACGTCTACAGCCCGGTCACACAACAGACGTACACCATGAGCTGCGTCAGGACCGGCGACCGGGTCACCTGCCGGGGCGGTAATAACGCGGTCGTAACGTTTAGCGTTGGCTAGCGCTTCCCACGTCGATGGAGCGGCCGTGGCCAAGCGCCACAGGGGCCGACTCGGCAAGCACGCGCGCGATCGCGTGCCCGCATTCCGGCACGCGCGCGATCGCGTGCCGGAATGCGAGCTTGGCGTCGCACCGCCGAGCGTGATCGCCGACTCCGCCGGGATCCGAGCTGGCCACGTATTCCTTTCGCGCTAATCAGCGTTTCGTACGCGCTTAATTACTCCGATTTCATAAACACAAGTAGTCGAATACTCATGTGCGGCACCGATCGCCGAGCGTACGTTTCACCTGCACAGCCGCAGTATCCAGTCGCCGAGAGCACACACGAAGGCGGCCCGATAGCAGCGGACATCGACGATCGAAAGGTTGATCTTGTGAGGGTCTACGAGGCAATCGTCAAGGGGCTCGAGAGCATCGGCGTCGATGCGGCTTTCGGCGGCGCCGGGGAGAACGCCGCGCAGCTGCTGCTGGCGTTGAAGCACTCCCGCATCCAAGGAATCGTCACCCGACACGAACAGGCGGCCTCGTTCATGGCATGCGGCTATGCCATGTACACCGACAAGCTGGGCGTCTGCTTCGCGACCGCCGGACCCGGTGCCTTCAACCTGTTCTCCGGGTTGGCCGTGGCAATGTCGGACTCCTACCCGGTGCTGGCCGTCTCGGGCTATTCGGCGATGAAGTGGGCGGGCCGCGGTTCGCTCAACGAAACCTCCGGGCGCAACAGCACGCCCGACTCGCACGCGATGTTCACGGCCACGACGAAGAAGTCCTGGCTGCTGACAAACATCAATGACACCTGCGACGTCCTTGAGGAGGCCGTCAACGAGGCCTTCCGCGGCCGTCCCGGGCCGGTGCACATCCACGTGCCCGAGGACCTGACGCACGACGATCTGCCCGATGAGAGATACCACGACATCGCACTCGACCACTGGCCGCCTCAGCCCGACCCCGCGGCGGTCGAGCGAATCGCGGTATCGCTGGCCGCAGCGATTAATAACCATCGCAAGGTCGTCGTGCTCGCCGGGTTCGGCGCCATCCGAAGCGGCGCCTACGCCGAAGTCAAACAGCTGATCGAGCGGTTCCAATTCCAGCTGCTGACCACCCTGGACGGCAAGGGCATCGTCTCCGAAGACCACCCGCTGTCGGTCGGCCTGTTCTGCGACAGCGGCCACAGCAGTGCCTGGAAGGCGTTCCGGGACGCCGACGTGGTCCTCGCGGTTGGTAACGCGTTCAACCAGCACGCGGTGTTCGACTACCGCGACGACCTGTTCGACGGCAAGACGCTGATCCACATCAACATCTCCGGCACCGAGATCGACAAGGTATACAAGGCCGATCAGGCACTCGTGTCGGATGCGCGCCCGGCGCTGCGCGCCATCCACCAAGCACTCGACGGCCGGGTCGGTCAGATCGCCCCGATCAGAGTTCAGGGCCGGGACTGGGAGGCGCGTCGCATCCCGCACGTGATCGGCAAAATACATCCCGGACAACTCGCACAATGCATCGGGCGGCGGTTACCACCCCGGGCGGTCTTGCTCGCCGACGCCGGCGCGCACGCTGCCTGGCTGGGCTACTACGTCGAGCTTGAAGAAGGGCAGAACTTCCGCAAGGCCGGCGAGTTCGGGCCGATGGCGGGTCACGTCAACGGGGCGATCGGTGTCAAGCTCGCCAACCCGGACAGGACCGTCGTCGTCGGCTGCGGCGACGGCTCCTATCAACTGGCCGGCTTCGAATTGATGACGGCGGTCGAGCACGACATCCCGGTGATCTGGGTGATCTTCAACGACGCCGAATTCAAGCTGATCAAGATCTACCAGTTGGCCACCTACTTCGAGAGCGGCCTCGTCGAGTTCCAGAACCCCGATTTCGCCGCGCACGCCCGCGCCTGCGGCGCCGACGGATACACCGTCTGCAGCCTCGACGAGTTCGAGGAGGCGTTCGGCAAGGCACTCGCCGCCGGCCGACCCGCTGTCATCGACGCCCACATCACCCGGTGGGCGATCCCCCACTACAGCCCATCGCCCGACGGTGTCATCCCGGGCGTCGTCGAGACGATCGAGAAAAGGTTGCGTGACCAATGACTACTGACATCAGGCCCCAGCAGCGCCGGTCCGCCCCGTGGACCGAGCAATACTCCGGCGGAAGCGCCGAGGCGGAAGACCACGAATTTCAGCAACTCGCCCGCGGCATCATGGCGGTGCAGACCAAGGTGCGCAACCGAGTGAGCAGCCACGGTGTGCCACACCCGATCCAGCGCGCATTCCATGCCAAGGCGACCCTGGCGACAGACGACGCCGAACTGCGGTTCGGCGATCTGCCCGCCGACCTGCAAGTGGGCTTCGCGCAGCCGGGCGCGGCATATCGCGCGATCGTGCGCTTCTCCAACGCGGCCAGCAGCGACGAGCCCGATTTCGCACCAAACATGCGCGGAATCGCGCTGCGGATCCTCATCGACGACGCCACGTCGATTGATCTGCTGGCCACCAATTTTCCCGTCTCGCACGCCCGCAATGCCCGCCAGTTCGTGGAATTCGCCAAAGCCACTGCGGGCGGCCGCGTTTCACAAGTGCTGGGACTGGCGGGCCTGCTGAGAATGTTCGGGGTCGGTGAGACGTACCGGATGCTGCAAAACGTCCGGAGTGGACGCAAACAACCGGTGTCTAGTGTTGCGACCCAGACGTATTGGAGCCGCGGAGCATTGACGTGGGGTCCGGAGCTGGCCGTGCGCTACCTGCTGCGGCCGGCGCCCGACGTGGCGCCGGGCCCCGAACCGTCCAAGACCGACGCGAACTACCTGTCCAGCGAGGCGGCCCGGCGCCTGCGCCAGGGCGACATCGTCTTCGAGTTGTGCATCCAGCGTTACGTCGACGACCGGGTGACACCCATCGAGGACACCGCGGTCGAGTGGAAGGAAACGCACGCTCCGGCCGAGCCGGTCGCGACGCTGACCATCAAGCAGACCGACGTCGCCTCGACCGATGCCCAGGCCCGCGCGTCGGCAATCGAACACCTGGCCTTCAACCCGTGGAACAGCACCGACGACTTTCGTCCACTGGGCAACCTCAACCGGGCACGTAAGGCCGCCTACGACGCCAGCGCGGCACACCGCGCGCAAACACGCTGGCGGACCGAGATACCCGTGCGCAACGCGGTGCTTGGGGCCCTGGCCCGCGCGGCGTTCTCGGTTATCAACCGCCGCATCCCCTGGCACCGGCTGCCTGTGCGCACCGCGGTGCTCAATCTCGACGCCTTCCGCGGCGTCCTGCGCGCGCGCAACCTCATCGACACCGAGCCGCCGGAAGCACCGCCGCGGCCACGCCCGGTGCCCCCGCCGATCCCCGAGGAAGCCCGCACCGCCCGCACCGCCGACGGCCGCTACAACGACCTTTCAGCACCACAGATGGGAGCCGTCGGGGCGACTTTCGGACGCAACCTGCAGGCCGATTACCGCCCGGATCTTTTCAATGAGCCAAATCCGGTTGTGGTCAGCCAGAAGTTGCTCACCCGTGAGCGTTTCCTGCCCGCCCGGTCGCTGAGTCTCATTGCGGCGGCCTGGATTCAGTTCCAGGTTCACGACTGGGTCCACCACGCGCGCTACCCGCTGGGCGTGCGCGACGTCGAAGTGCCGTTGCCGCCGGGCATGAGCTGGTCCAACACCGCCGACGGGGCGCCCGAGCCGACGATGCGCATCGCCGGCAACAAAGTCCTCGGCATCGATGCCGACGGCACCGAACGGCTTTTCGCCAACGCGGCGTCGCACTGGTGGGACGGCTCGGAGGTGTACGGCTGCGACCCGGTCAAGATGGCATCGTTGCGCGAGGGCCCCAAGATCCGGCTGACCGCCGACGGATACCTGCCCACCGATGTCACCGGCATGGACATCACGGGCTTCAACGAGAGCTGGTGGCTGGGCCTCAGCGCGCTGCACACGCTATTCGCACGGGAACACAACGCGGTGTGCGACGAGCTGCGGACCCGCTACAAGGGGTGGAGCGACGAGCGCGTGTTCAACACTGCGCGCCTGATCGTCTCCGCGCTGATCGCCAAGATCCACACCGTGGAATGGACGCCCGCCATTCTTGCCACCGAGCCGATCGACCTGGGCCTCAAGGCGAACTGGAACGGCCCACCGTCGGGTGACTGGCTCACCAAACTGGGCATCTGGCTGATGGATGTCCATGCGAGCGTCGGTATCCCGGCGACCACGCCGGATCACCACGGCGCCCCGTTTTCACTCACCGAGGATTTCGTCACCGTCTACCGGATGCATCCGCTGATCCCCGATGACTACCGGTTCGCCGATCACCACACCGGCCAGCAGCTGCACACCGCCACCTTCGGCGACATCAGCGGTGCCCGCGCGGATCACGAGCTGCGCTCGATCGGGCTTGACAACACCATGTACTCGTTCGGCATCGCCCATCCGGGCGCCATCACGCTGAACAACTTTCCGCGCGCACTGCAGACGTTCGAACGCGACGGTGAACGCATCGACCTGTCTGTGGTCGACATCGTGCGCACCCGCCGCCGCGGCGTCCCCCGGTATAACGATTTCCGCGCCGGTCTTCACAAGCCGCGCCTGCAGCATTGGGAACAGTTCAGCGACGACCCCGAAGCCGTGGCGCGCATCCGTGACGTGTATGCCAGCATCGACGACGTCGACACCATGATCGGGCTGTTCGCCGAGACACCACCGGAAGGTTTCGGCTTCTCCGACACCGCGTTTCGGATCTTCATCCTGATGGCGTCGCGGCGCATCCAAAGCGACCGGTTCCTCACCGTGGACTTTCGGCCAGAGGTCTACTCCCCACTCGGGATGGACTGGGTGGCACAAAACAACATGACCAGCGTCATCCTGCGCCACTGCCCCGACCTTGCCGCGCTTCTACCGCGCGGTCTAAGCGCGTTCGCCCCCTGGCGCACGGCCACACCGCAGCAGGCGCCGCGATGAGCACGCAACAGGGGCTGAAGAATCGGGCAGGGCTGGACGCCCTGGCGCAGCGGCCGTTGTTGGGCGCCATCATGGGACGCCGCACCCACCGCGTCAGCCGGGGCAGCTCCATCGACGCCGGGTCGATGAGCTACACGTCGAACTCGCCGCGGGCGCCGCTCACCGAGCTCGAAGAGGCGATGCTCATCGCCATCACCGGTTGCACCGGCCTGACCATGCCCGACCGGCCGTTCAACGACCCACGCAATCATGAGCCGATCATGGCCAAGCCCAACCTGAACATGGTGGGCAGGTCCGCGGGCAGCCCCGACAACGCGCAGGGCACGCACTTCTTCCTCATCAACGACAGCGGAACGTATTTCATCCGGAAGCTGCCCCCCGTCGACGACGGCCAATCCGTGCTCGACCCGGACGCACTGGTTACCCGCGCGAGGATGGCCAAGGTTCAACTACTCGACCATCGGATCGACGTGCCGGCAGGAGACCGCGACTTCCCCGCCTACCTCGACTCGAATCGGATCCTTTCCAACCTTGAGGGCACCACGGTCCTGTTTCCGGTCGTCGACCTGTCGCGCCAGTACATCAACGGAATGATGTACCTGCTTACCCAACCCGAGGGAGCGCGCCCGACGCTTGTCGACGACCGCAACTTCTACCAGGTCGCCGGAGTCAAGAAGTGGGTCAAGCAGGGCTTCCTCAACAAGGACCTCAAACTGCCGCTCGGAACACTGTGGGGGATGCGCACCCAGATCGAGGCCGACCTGCTCGTCCAAAACCTCATGCTCACAGCCGATTCCATGGGCCTGGGCGCCTGGATCCACGCCTCGATCGCGCCGCCGGTGCTGCTCGGCGACCCCAAGTTCACCAAACGCTACGGCACGATGCTGGGCTTCGACTGGGTCACGCCGCGCTGGAAACCCATCGACGCCATCCGCTGGCAGGTACCCCTGCCGAAGCACGCGGACCTGCGGGCCAACCCGGTCGGGCTGCGCCGACTCGGCGAGCATCTGATTCAGGCCAGCTGCCCGCCCAACTTCCCGACCATGTCGGCCGCGGTCGACGCGGTCGTCGCCGACAAGTTCGGCCCCCACGGGATCTACTCCGATCAAGCGCTGTTCGCCCGGATCTACCAGGGCCAGTTCGGCCAGCGCTATCTCGCGGAGGCCAGCAAGTACGGCCAGGACGTCATCGAGTGCACCCGAGACCTCTGCAACTACATCCACGACACCCACGGGCGCTTTCCCGCACACATCGAGGCGATTCACGCCCCCGGAATATGGCTGCAGGTCCACCACGTCGAGGAACGCTATTACGAACAGTACTTCCGCAACGGGCTGACCGACGCGCACCGCACCCACGACCACACCTGGCACGGAGCCCAGTGATGCAAGCCTGGCCCCAATCTCCTCCCACCCAGGTGGCCGTGGTGGTGGCGGGTGCGGGCGCCCGCGGCGGATACGAGGCCGGCGTGCTATCCGTCCTGCTCCCCCGGCTCTACCAGGCGGGCGTGCGAAACCTGATGTTTGTCGGCACCAGCGCCGGGGCCATCAACGCGGTCATCTTCGCGGCGCTGTCGCACCTGCCACCCGATGAGCAGGCGCACCGGGCCCTGCAGGTGTGGCGCGGTATCAGCGTCGCCGACGTGTTCCGCTCGCCGCTTATCGGTTTTCCCGGCGTCGCCGCCCGGTTCACCGGACAGCTGCTCCGGCTGCCGGGGATGCAGTTGACCAATCTGCTCGACACCGGACCGCTGCGCCGAACGGCCCAAAGCGCCATCGACTGGGATCAGCTGCGGCTGAACATCACCGAGGAGCGCAGTTCGCTCGCGGTGGTCGCGACGTCGGCCACCGACGACCGCACCGTCGTGTTTGTGGACCGTGCCGCCACAACGTCGGTGCCACTACCCGACGACGAACGTCCGATCGTGTATGTGCCGGCGGAGATCACGCCCGAGCATGTGCTCGCATCGTCGGCCATTCCGATCGCGTTTCCACCGGTCCACGTCAGCGATCCGCAAGGCTCGCAGGGCTGGTATCTCGACGGCGGAGTCCGGCTCAACGCACCACTGAAACCGGCGCTCGCGCTGGGTGCCGACGCGATCGCCGTCGTGGCAACCCATCCCGAAGTCGACGCCGCCGCGCCGGCACCGGCGAGCAGCCTGCCGCCCGACGTGGACGACGTTGTGGTGCGGCTGATGGATGCCGCGCTGGTCGACCGGATGATCGAAGACCTGCGGACGCTGACCAAAATCAACACCCTGCTCGATTCAACGGAGACCACAAGCCCAACCGGCCGACCACGCAAGGTGATCCCGTTTCTCGCCTTCGCCCCGCCGCACCGCGCCACACTGGCCCAACTGGCCGACGACGTCTTCACCAATCAGCGCCACCGCTGGCAAGACCCGGTGCGAATGGCCCGCCGGGCGGAATTACGGATGCTGGGCCGTGCGCTGGGCGGCGACGGCCCGCGCCGCGGTGATCTGTTCAGTTACCTGTATTTCGATCCGGAGTTCATCGAGGCGTCAATCGAATTGGGCAGGCGTGACGCCGAGGCGGTGTTCGACGGAACGCCGCCGGATCAGGTGCCATGGCGGATCGGTCCCCGGCAACCCGTTTCGGCGCT
>NZ_DASQVQ010000021.1:0-41625 GCF_035640695.1 Mycobacterium sp. | reverse complement strand
AACGCAATGGCGAACGCCATCGGGTGCTGGCGCTGTTGCCAGCGATCAAACCGCCGGGCCAGGCCTTCAACGCGATTCACCGGATCGCCGGCCTCACTCGATATGCACCTGAGCGTCGTTGTCCTCGGACACCATGGTCATCGAGGGTAGATCGGCGCGGCCGGTTATCGCCGCGACTAATCTCGCGCGGCACATCGTGTCCCGCCGAACAATGACCGATCGCCGGCTGGCACCGACGATGCAAGTAGGGCGGAAATCCCGCCTGGCCCGACAAAGGAGCTTTCGATGGCAGAGGCCGATCTGAGCGCAAAGTTCGAGACAATCTCCGACAAGGCGAGGGCCGCGAGCGACGAACTGAAGGCCGCCGCCCGCAGGAGCAGGGATCAGCTCAAAACGGACGTTGCCAGCGCGCGGGACCGGGCAGGCGCGGCCGCCGATCAGTTGAAAACCAAGGCAGATGCCGCACGCGCTGACGCGTCGTCGCAGTGGCAGGAGATCCGCGACGGCTGGCACGCCCACGTGGCCAAAGCGCGCACGCGCGTCAAAAAGGCCGAGGACAGATTCGACGCGCGCGAGGCCGCGATGGATGCCGACATGGCAGAGGGATACGCCTACGACGCCATCGCCTTCGCGCTGGACGCGATCGACGAAGCCGAGTACGCGACGCTCACTGCCATGTATGCGCGAGCCAACGCGGCCGCGCAGCGGGTTTGATCGGCACCGAAGCACCCGCCCGACCTCTGAGCTACTCAGCCCCCTCCAACATCGTCAGCTCCTCGTCAAACCATGCACTCACATAACGGATCTTGTTATCGACCCGCTCTTGCCGCAATCCCAACCGTTCGACGATCTCGTTGGCCAGATGACCCGAATGGTGGGATAGTTCTTTCGCCCCACAACTACACGCACCGTCGTCTGCACGGTGACGCTCGATGATCTGGCGAATGCGTTCGATGAGAGCTGTCATGGCGACTTCCCGTTCAGACAAACGCGCTGAGTCCGGTGATAGCACGTCCGACGATGAGGGTGTTCATCTCACGGGTGCCTTCGTAGGAGTAGATCGCTTCGGCGTCGGCGACGAAGCGGCCGACGTTGTGTTCCAGCAGGATTCCGTTGCCGCCGAGCAATTCGCGGGCGTATCCGACGGTTTCGCGCATCCGCACGGTGCACCAGGCCTTGGCCAGAGACGAGTGCCGGTCCTCGGCGCGGCCCGCGTCCTGCAGTTGTGACAGCCGCGCGCACAGCGCCCACGACGATGTGATGTTGCCCAGCATCCGGACCAGCAGGTCTTGTACCAGCTGGAAACCGGCGACCGGCCGACCGAATTGCTCACGCGACAGCGCATAAGCCAATGCGTTGTCGTATGCTCCGCGTGCACAGCCGACGGCCATCCACGCCACCCCGGCGCGCGTCATCCGCAGCACTTCCGCGGTGTCGCGGAACGAATTCGCGTTCTGTAGGCGGTCCGCCTCCGACACGCGGACGTCCTCAAGAGTGATCACCGCGTTCTGCACAATCCGCAACGCGATCTTGTCCTCCAGCTTTGTGGTCGAGAAGCCCGGTGCATCGTTGGCGACAATGAATCCTTTGACTTGGCCGTCGGCGACATCCTTCGCCCAGATCACGGTGAGATCACCGAAGGTGGCGTTGCCGATCCATTTCTTCTGCCCGTTGATGATCCACGAATCGCCGTCGCGGCGGGCCGTCGTCTTCAGACCACGCGAAGCGCCCGAACCGACGTCGGGCTCGGTCAGGCCAAATGCACCGATCTTGTCGAGGCGGGCCATGCCGGGCAGGTAAGACTGCTTCTGTTCCTCACTTCCGCACAGATAGATCGAGCCCATCGATAATCCGCCATGCACGCCGGCGAATGTGGCGATAGAAGGGTCGGTGCGCGCCAGTTCCATTGCGACCATGCCGTCGAGCAGGAATGACCTTCCGGGACAACCGTATCCGTGGTACGGCAGGCCGGACAGCTCCAGTTGCCGGAAGCCAGGCACAATCTCAAACGGAAAACTTCCCCGCTGCCAATGCCGATTGACGGTGGGCTCGACGTCCGATTTCATGAAATGACGCACATTGTGTAGAACCGACAGCTCCTCGTCGTCCAGCAAGGACTCCAGTGCATAGAAGTCGGCGCTGTCGGTGGCGGTGGCGGTGGTCATCGGATCTCCTCACTGCCGATCTCTGAACATCTCAATCACCGGAGCCAGCTCGGCGGCGTTGGTGATCAGGTCCACATGGCCGCCGGCATGCAGGTGCAAGGTGGAATGCGGCAGCAGCCGATGCATGATGCGGGCATTCGCCAATGGAATCACCGGATCGTCGGTACCTGCGATGATCAGCGTGTCCTGCCGGATCAGTGGCAGCGCGAAGATGCTCGTCCACACCATCCCCGCGAGCAGCTGATGAAGGTAACCGACGCGCGAGCCGGCCATCAGCTGACGGTCAAACAGCCGCTTGACGATCGACGGATCCGTGCGGACGGTCCCGCCGTAGATTTCACCGGCGATGGAGGCTGCGTATTCGTGGTCGAGGAACCGGCGCGGGGTAAGCATTTTCGCCAGAACGCTGGGCCGCCCAGGCACCATGATCGCACCCGTACCCGTCGATGCCAGGATCAGCCGCCGGCACCGGTGCGGGTGCTGAAAGGCGAACTGCTGGGCCAGCGCGCCACCCCACGACAGGCCCAGCACGTCGACGGGTCCGTCGAATCCCAGCTTCCTCAGCAGTCGTGCCAGCACCGCGGCCAAGTACGGAAATCCATAGGGCAACGGTGAATCGGGCGAAGCGCCGGTGCCCGGCACGTCGAAGCGCACCACGGTGGTGTCCGAATCAAGTTGCGCCACTAACGGATCGAGAACTTCGAGGCTCGCACCGATGCCGTTACACAGCACCAATGGCACCCCCGTCCCGGCACGGACGTTGGCGCGGATCTGTTGACCGATAACCGGGATGAGATGTTCCACGCTGAACCTCTCCGACATAGCGGCGGTCATGGATACAACACGATCACGTCCGCGACGCAGGCCGGGCGTGGTTCGCCATCGATCTCGTAGGTCACGCCGAATACCGATTCCACGCCCGAGGTTTTCTGCCGGGCGCTCATCACGTCGACGGTGGCGCGGACGTGTGAACCGACCCGCACCGGCGCCGGAAACCGCACCTTGTCGAGCCCGTAATTGAGCGCAGCGGTCAGCTCGCGGATTTGCAGCACGCGTGAAATGGCAACCGGTGCAAGCGACAAGGTGAGATAACCGTGGGCGATGGTGCCCTTGAATGGGCCGTTGGCGGCGCGGGCTGGGTCGGTATGGATCCACTGGTGATCACCCGTGGCATCGGCAAACATGTCCACCTGCTGCTGGGTGATCTGCATCCAGTCGGTGGTACCAAGGCGCTTGCCGACCAGCTTGAGCAGATCGGCTGGCTCGTCAAGAACCAACACGGTCAGTGCTCCAGCACGTAGGTGCCCGGCGCCGGTTCCATCGGTGCTAGGCCGGGGCCGCCGAGCCGGCCCGGCGCGGCGTTCTTCTCGCCGCTGCGCGCGCCGAGCCACGCGACGAAGTCCGGCCACCAGGAGTCGGTGTCCTTCTCAGCCGACTCCACCCAGACGGCCGGATCGGCTTCGTCGACGCCGCCGGCTCGGTAGGACGCCCTTGGATTTCCCGGTGGGTTGACCAGTGCGGCGATATGCCCGCTGGACGACAGGACGAATCGGAGGTTCTCGCTGCCAAGCAGCCGTGCGCTGCGGTAGCAGGCCTGCCAAGGCGAGATGTGGTCGGCGACCCCGGCGACCACATACGCATCCACGGTCAGCTTCGACAGGTCCACCGGGGTGCCCAGCATGCTGACCGCACCCGGTGTGACCAGCGAGTTGTGCAATCCCATCAGGACCATGTCGCGATGCAATGCGGCGGCCATCCGGGTGGTGTCAGCATTCCAGAACAGCACGTCGAACGCCGCCGGCGACTTGCCCTCCACGTAGTTGTTGACCCAATACCGCCACACCAGGTCGGTGGGGCGCAGCCAGGCGAACACCTCCGCCAACGCCCGCCCGTCCAGATAACCCTTCCTGGCAGACAACGCAATCGCGATGTTGGCCATCTCTTCATCGATGGCGGCCGCCGCGAATCCGGCTTTGCGTTGATCGAGCACGGTCACCATCAGAGTGAGACCGGCAAGCCGGTCGGCCTCCCCGATCGCCGACAGGTGGGCGGCTGTCATCGCCGCGAGGATGCCCCCGGAACACGACGCCTGCAGGTGGGTGCGATCAGACCGAGTGATCGTCTCAACCGCATCCATCGCATCCAAGATTGCTTGGCCGTAGGTGTCGAAGTCCCAATCTCGCTGTTCTGCACCCGGATTGCGCCACGAGATCGCGAAGACCTGTTGGCCCTGGCGCAGAAAGTACTCGATCATGCTGCGACCCGGCGCGATGTCCATGATGTAGAACTTGTTGATCACCGGCGGCACCATCAGCAGCGGCACCGACCACACCTGCTCGGTTTGCGGAGTGTACTGAATCAGCTCCAGCACCTCGCACCGAAAGACAACCGCGCCCGGGGTGGTGGCGATGGTTTCGCCAAGGGTGAAGGCATCGGGCTGCACCATTGACGGCACCCGCGGCGCGGAAGCCATGTCGGCGACGAAGTGCCGGATCCCCCGAACCGCGCTCAACCCACCGGTATCGATCAATGCCTTGTACGCCAACGGGTTGAGTAACGGATTATTGCTCGGTGACAGTCCCTCGGTCAGGACGTCTAACACGAACCGAATCCGTTCGGCGTCACGCCAATCCAGCTTCGCATCCGAAAAGAGCTGGTTCACCGTATTATCGGTGGCCAGATAGGCCTGCATCGTCCGCTTGAGCAGCGGATTGCCCTGCCACGCCGGATCGGCGAAACGCTTGTCGCCCTTGGCAGGCGCCAGATCGGAATGGCCCTCGGCGACGGCCATCAGTTCCCGCCCGAGTGCCGCCGCGCGTGCTGCCACCGTACGCGGCTGACGGGCGAGACTGAGCGCGAATCTGCTCCAGGAGACGTTGGGCATCATCCGCTCGGCCACGCCGACCGCCGAACTGGTCAGCAGCAGATCCAGCGGAGCTGCTAATTCCTCGGCGGCCTGTGTTGCGGTGGCTTCCACCTGTCACGCCTCCTCGAGTGGTGGTGGTTTGACCTCGCGCCGCAGCAGCTTTCCGGTCGGCCCGGTCGGAAGGCTGTCCACCAGCCAGATTCGACGCGGGTACTTGTAGGCGGCCACTCGCTGCTTGACGAAGTTGCGCAGCTCCTCCGGGTCTGCCGAGGCACCGTTTTTCAGGACCACGGCGGCACCCACTTCCTCGCCCAACGAGTCGTGCGGCATGCCGATCACCACCACCTGGGCGACGGCGGGATGCTCATGCAAAGCCTCCTCGACCTCGCGCGGGTACACGTTATAGCCGCCGCGGATGATCAGCTCCTTCTTGCGGTCGACCACGTAGTAGTAACCGTCCTCGTCGACTCGACCGATGTCCCCCGTACAGAACCAGCCGTCCTTGATGGCAGTTTGGGTCGCGTCGGGCAGATTCCAGTAGCCCTTCATCACATTCGGGCCCTTGACTTGAATTTCACCCGGCGTCCCCGGGCCCACCTCGTTGCCATCGTCATCGACCAGGCGCATCTGCACCCCTTCGATGGGCGTGCCGATGGACCCCGGCCGGCGCTCTGCGTCGGGATGATTGAACGACACCGCCGGTGACGTCTCCGACAGGCCGTAGCCCTCCAGAATGACCGCCCCAAAGGCCTTTTCGAAATCGTCGAGAACCTGCATTGGCAGAGCCGCACCACCCGACACGCACGTCCGTAACGTCGCGGTCGCTTCTGGTGGGAACTGATCGGCCACCGCGAGCAGCGCCGAGTACATGGTGGGAACCGCCTCCAGCACCGTCACGCGATCGCGGCGGATCCGCTCGATCGCCGTTACGGGATCGAATCGCGGCATCAGCGAAAGTGCAGCGCCCGCCGCGATCGCGGCGTTCATCGCGCACGTCATCCCGAACACGTGGAACAACGGCAGACAGGCGAGCACTACATCGGTGTCGGTCAGCTTCAGCAACGTCCGCACCACGACTTCCTGGTTGGTACTCAGGCTTCCGTGGGTGAGCTCTGCGCCCTTCGGCCGACCGGTCGTGCCCGATGTGTGCAGCACCACCGCGGTGTCGGAATCGGCGCGTCCGACGGGCTCGCCGAACTCGGGCAGATCCTTGGTCAACCACGCCAGTTCGGCATCATCGATAACCCACGGCTCCGAGCCCGCAGCGTAAGCGCCCTCGGCCGCGGCCTCCGAGAATCCGGGGCTCGAGAACACCGCCTTGGCCGCGGTGTTGGACAGGTAGAACTGCACCTCGCGGGCTTTCAGCAGCGGGTTCATCGGCACCACGATTGCGCCCAGCCGCCAAATGCCGTAGTAGCTGATCGGAACGGCAGCGATGTTCGGCAGCATGACAGCCACCCGGTCGCCCGCCCCGATGCCTTTGCGATGTAGAAGCGTGGCGAATCGCGAGGACTCGGCGTCCAGCTCCGCGTAACTCATCGTGCCCACGTCGGTGATCGTGGCCGCCTGATCGGGGATACGCCGCGCGGTAGCAGCAAGGTTGAGCGCAAGATTCGACACGTCGACTCCATCCACAACCGCTTGGCTGACGGTTCCATCGTCTCGTTCGTCTCGCTGGGCGCCATTGTCATGGCGAACAACGTTGACGCTGCCTCGGTGTACGGGCGCACACTGGCCCGCGGGTTGCAGATGTCTAGGGTGCATATCAGGCTCCGCACCGTAATTCGCAAACTGTGCTATGCAACACCATCGCTGCAATGACGTTGTAGTCAAAAACAGCACCAATGGTTCCGCTCGGAACAACAATGACTTCTTGCCACCGTCGGTCGGTCGGAAGACTGGCCACGGCGGTCGCATAGCGACACTCGCGTGCATAACTATCAAATCGATTGGTTGGAGCAACGATGAATACGACCCGTCAGGCCGCCACGACAGCCTCGGACCGGCCACGTCCGGTCCTCGACCTCGTCCATGCGACTACGCGATATTGGTGGCTGCTTCTCATCACCGGCGTGGCCTGGATAGTCATCGCCGTCGTGATCCTGCGGTTCAACTACACCACGGTCGCGACGATAGCCGCGCTTTTCGGTGTCTTCAGTTTCGTCGCGGCGGCGAACGAAATCATGGTGGGTGCGGTGTCGTCAAAGGGCTGGCGCATCCTGCACTGGCTGCTGGCGGCGTTGTTTGTGGTCGTCGGGGTATTCGCATTCCTCCGTCCATCGGACACTTTCGTCGCGTTGGCCGCGATAATGAGCTTCTACTTCGTCTTCCGGGGCGCCTTCGATATCGCGATGGCAATTTCGGCGAGCAGGACGCCCGGGTGGTGGGTGTTGCTGCTTGGTGGCCTGGCCGAACTGGCGATCGGATTCTGGGCGGCCGGTTCCTGGAAGGCGTCGGTTACGGTCCTGGTCGCGTGGGTCGCCGCCGGAGCGCTGATTCAAGGGATCGGCCAGATCGCTTCGGCGTTCATGGTTCGAGACGCCGGCCGCGACGCCACCGCGCTGGAAAATCACCTGGCCAGGCCATGACGACGCCGCACGCCCAGGGGCGCATACCGCGATTGCCCATCCCGCAATTGATTCCGCGCCGGTTGCTGCGCAGCGGTCAGGTGCACCATCCGGCCGTGGTGGAGGAGGCACACAGACGGAGCCAGGATCTTCAGCTCCGTCTGGCCGACCGAATTACCACGTTCGCCGGGTCGATGAACTTCGTCTGGCTTCACGCGGCGCTGTTTGCCGTGTGGATGCTGCTTCTGGAACGAAGCCCATGGCCCACGTTGACCCTGGTGGTATCGCTGGAGGCGATTTTCCTTTCGACCTTCGTGATGATCGGGCAAAACCGGCAGGCGGCCTTTCAGCAGGCCAAGGCCGACCACGACTACCACGCCCAAGACATCGAGCTCAAGACCAACACGGAGCTGACTCGCCAAATTCACTTGTTGACAGCGGAATTGCACAAGCGCTTCATCGAACAATCGGCTTCCGGGTCCCCCGGTTCCCCAGCGGCCACATGAGATGGCGATAACGACCCCAGACGCAGCAATCGCGAGCGTCGCCGATGCTTACTCAGGAACTGTTTTTTCCGGCTCTCGACGAAGCATGACTCGGATGATGGTGAAATTCCGCCGGCGCGGTCCGCGCTGTGAAACACTTCGGACATGACTACCAGCCCGTTTCCGCGCCTTGTGCAACGGTTGTGGTTATCCGCGATTGTCTCCGGGGTCCTTGCGGTGATCCTCGGAGTCGTCATCCTGCTGTGGCCAGGACCTTCGATCGTTGTGGCCGCCGTCTTGTTCGGCGTGTACCTGGTGGTCTCCGGCGTCTGGCAGGTTATCTTCGCGTTCAGCCTGCCGGTGTCAGCGGGTGGAAGAGTCTTGCTCCTCATCAGCGGCGCAGCATCGCTGATCCTCGCGGTGTTAGCGTTTCGCCACTTTGGTGAGGGATACGCAATTCTCTTACTCGCCATCTGGATCGCGGTCGGATTCATCTTCCGCGGCGTGTCGACGACGGCAATGGGCGTCAGCGATCGGGGGGTTCCCGGTCGCGGTTGGGCCATTTTCTTCGGAGTCATCAGCATCATCGCCGGAATCGTGGTTCTTGCATGGCCTTTCGACTCGATCGTCACACTGGCTCTGGTGGTCGGTATCTGGCTGATCGTCATTGGTGTGATGGAGATCGTGTCCGGTTTCGCGATGCGCAGCGATGTGAAGAAGGCCGAGAAGATAACGCAACCCCGTGCGGCCTGAGTCTTCGCTCATGTGGCTGAGAACAACGTCGGCTACATAAGGCGGCGTTGCACCTCGAAGGCAAGGCACAGTTCGGCGAGATCGCGCGGGTTCGACAAGGACCGCCCGGTACACCGCTCGATGCGGTGCAGCCGGTAGCGCACGGTATTGGGGTGACAGAACAACAAGTCGCCGACCGTGCGCATCGATCCGTCGTTTTCCACCCACGCCCGAAACGTCTCGAACAACACCTCGCGCTCCTGGTCGGCAAGTCCGGCGAAACCATCAATGGTGGGCGTGACCAGCTTGACCAACACTTCGGGCGCGCTGACCGCGGCGCTTGCCAATATCGAGCCGTCGAACACCGAGACGAGCAGGCCCGGGTCGGGCCGGCCGACCAGCATCATGCGGGCGAACCGCAGCGCCTGAGCCGCGTCACGCAGGTCATCGAAGCGCGCGCTCACCCCGACCCGGGCGGTGGCCAACCGCGACACCAATGCCAGCACATCGCCGAGGGATTTGTCCCTCCTCACGTGCACGATGCCCACGTGCACGTCGGGCAGCAATCGCCACGCGGAGAACACATCAAAGCTGCGCAGCTTCGACTCGATGTTCGGCAGCGCTTCGCTGCCCGCAACCGCAACCTCGGCCGCGATCACCACGTATGGACCGCTGGTCGGCAGTCGAAGATGGTCGGCGGCTTCCCACAGGCTCCATCGCTCGACGACCCGTCCGTGCAGTAGTGAGTCCATCAGCATCGAGCGCTGCGACGCGTCACTGCGTAGCGTGCGGGTCTGCTCGTCGCGGTATCCGACCGCCATCGCGTCGGTGAAGACTTCCTGGGCGGCAAGCAGTTTCGCCGTCAATGTGCGCAGGGCATCGCCGCTGACATTCCGGCTCGCCGCTTCGGTGACCACGGCGTCCCAGACCCGGTGGAATCCGACGCGGTAGGCCTCCATCACCGATGACAGCGGCATGCCGTCGTGGGCACGCTCGACGCCGAGCTCGGTCGCAGCGGTGGTGTCGAATTCGGCGTCGGCGGCAATCGCGGCGAAGATCGGCCGCATGTTGGCCGCGCAGCCTGCGGCGACCACATCGACCGGCACCGGTGCGGCCCCGTCATACAGGTGCACCTCGCGCGTGATTGCGAGGGCGAGTTGGACCGCGAGTTCATCGGTGCGCAAATGGATCGCCTGGGCCACCTCAGCGACCTGCTGTTGCACGCCGTGGGCCACCTCAGGGACCTGCTGTTGCACGCCGAGGGCCACCTCAGCGACCAGCTGTTGTACGCCGTTGTTATTCATGCGCGGCAGATTAGGGGAGCGCGAAACCGTCGCCTTGTGCCAAAACAACAAAAAACGGCGTAGCCGTTGTCATCCAGACAATGACAGCGCCGCAACTGACCGGGTATCTACACGCGGTCGGCCACTTCGACCCGATGCGGGTCTATCGGGTATCGGGCTGCAGAACCGCGGTGCCGTAGCAGTGACAGATAAGCAAGGCGAGTTCGACGTCGAGCCGGTCACTGCCGATGTCGCGGCCGCGCCGGTCGATGGCGCGGCCAACGCGATACTTCACCGAATTGAAGTGCAAGCTGAGCTCCTGGGCGGCCGTCTTGTAGCTGCAACCGCAACCCAGATACACCCGCAGCGTCTCGCGCAGCCGCGCGTCGTTCTCGGTGTCGGCGGCGAGGTCGCCGAGGACTTCGGCGACCCATGCGCGGGTGTCGACGACATCGCCACCGAGCAGCGCCGCGACAGACACCCCCGGGTCGGTGGCCGCGATCACCGTCGGCTGATGCCCGCCCCCAACGATCGCAACGCGGCGTGCACCCTCGGCCTCCCGATGCGATCGGCGGAAACCCTCGATGCCGCCGGCCATCGTCCCGATTGCCACGCTCGGAGAACCCGTTCGCGCTAGCGTGAACCGACGGACTTTGGCCGAAGCGCCTGCGGCCGCGCCACGATAGGGCAGCCAACCCCATCCGCATGTCCGGTCGGCGGCAACGAAAAGCGGGGCCGCGCCGGCGCCCGTTGCTTGGCCAAGTTCGCGCAGGAACCGTTGCAGCCGGGCAAGCTCATCACCTTCGGTGCCCACATCCGGATACCACATGACAAGCGCGAGGTGGTGCCATTGCAGCGGATAGCGGATCGATGTCATTGCGGCATCTACGTCGACCGACTTGCGAGCTTCCAGAAGCTCGCGAACCCGCACCGCGCGAAGACTGTTCTGGTTTTCCAGCCATCGTTCGCGTTCGTCTTCGTACACGGCGACGACCTGCTGCGAAACCGAGTCGATGTACTCGAACAGCATGGTGGTGATCGCCTCCAGAATGGTGTAGCGCGCCCATTCCGGGACGTCGCTCGCGCGCACCTCAGCGAACACGATTTCGTTCATGTGGCGCTGGCCCAACCGATAGGCGCGTACCAGCGCGTTGACGGGGACGCCGTGTTGCGCCAATCGTCGGGCGTACTCCAGCGCGGCGGTTGGCGCCTCGACACGCTCCACGGCGATGTCGTAGCGCAGCGCTTCCAGCACGTTGTCGACGTTGCCCTCCACGCTCGCCCCGAGCAGCTCCATGAGCCGGGCATCGCCGTGCAACTCGGGAATCTGATCCTCAAGGACACGGCGCATGGAGGACGACACCTCCGCCAGGCGAGCGTGCAGCCGGGCGGCCGTCTCCGCGACACTGCGCCTTATATCGACGTCTCTTTCGAGACTCGCTTTCGCCATGTCCACGACGCTAGCCCCTGCGATCGCCACTAGCAGGCGATTCACGGTGGTCAAAGCGTTGTTTCCGGGCGACAACAACCTCGACGCATTTCGTCGATCGGCGACTGCACCAGCGCACGACCGAGCCCTACCGTTGTCGCCACTCACCCACCGCAACCAAAGGAGTGCAGGCCCATGAACCTGGCGGCCTTGCCCGACCTCCGCGCAGCCGAAGATCCGGAGGGGCCGGCGGTCGCCGATGACCACGCCGACCTCAACAACGCCCAGTTTCTGGGTGCCGTGCGCCGCGCCGCCGCGTGCTTGCGTGGCCGCAGCGTAACGGCCGGCGATGTCGTCGCGATCATGCTGCCCAACACCGCCAGCTTTGTCGTTTCGATGTTCGCGGCGTGGCGGGTGGGCGCCACGATCACGCCGGTCAACCCGACGCTGCGCCCGGCGGAAGTGCGCTATCAGCTCTCCGATGCGGGCGCCAAGGTGCTGATCGTCGACACCTCCCCCGGGTTCTACGCGGGAGTGTCGGTGGTGGCGACCCACGAATTGGACAGCCCGGAGCCCACTGTCGGGGTCAACGTACCGCAGGTCGAGGACGATTTGCTGGCGCTTCTGGTCTACACCAGCGGCACCACGGGCCGGCCCAAGGGCGTGATGCTCGACCACGCCAACCTCGATGCGATGTGCCACGCGGTGATCGACGCGCTCGAACTTACGCGTACCGACCACAGCCTGTTGATCCTGCCGCTGTTTCACGTCAACGGAATCGTGGTCGGGACCCTCTCGCCGCTGCTGGCCGGGGGCCGGACGAGCGTTGCCGGACGGTTCAACACAGATACGTTCTTCGAACGGATCGAGCGAACCCGCGCGACATACTTTTCCGGGGTACCGACGATTTTTACGATGCTGTGCGGCCTACCCGACAGTGTGAAACCCGACGCGTCATCGGTTCGGTTCGCCATCTGTGGGGCGGCGCCGGCCAGCGTTTCCTTGCTGGAACGGTTCGAGTCGCGTTACGGCATTCCGATCATCGAGGGCTACGGACTGTCTGAAGGCTCGTGCGCCAGCACGTTGAACCCGCTTTCCGGCGAACGCAAGGCGGGCACGGTCGGACTACCGCTACCAGGTCAAACGATTCGGCTCGTTGATGCAAACGGCCGGCCCGTACCCGGCGGAGCGGCCGGCGAGGTCGTGATAAAGGGCCCCAACGTCATGCGCGGGTACCTGCACAAACCCGAGGAAACTGCCAAGACGCTCGTCGACGGCTGGCTGCATACCGGCGACATCGGACGATTCGACGAGGACGGCTACCTCGTGCTGGTCGACCGTGCGAAGGACATGATCATCCGCGGTGGGGAGAACATCTACCCCAAGGAGATCGAAGCCGTTGCGCAAGAACTCCCGCAGATCGCCGAGGCAGCCGTGGTCGGGCGCGCCAACACCGTCTATGGAGAAGAGCCGGTGCTGTTCGTCTCGCTGCACTCCGGCGCCGAGCTCAGCACCGACGCGATAGATGCGCACCTACGTGACTCGCTATCGAAATACAAGCTCCCGGTTGAGATCACGATTCTCGACGACCTTCCCAAGAATGCCGTCGGCAAGATCGTCAAACCCGAGTTGCGCCAACTGTGCTCCGGCACGCACTGAACCAAACCGACTCGACAAAGGAGAGCTGAAATGGGCTTCACCAAACCACATCTGCCCGAAGTGGACCCGGATGCCTTCCTGCAGAAGCCGCTCATGGAGCGGATGCGAATCCTCGCGCTGAACTGGGCCGAGAACGGATTCGGTTCGCCGCGAATGGTGCACACGCTCTACATCGCCAAGCTGGTGCTGTTCTACGCCTTGGGCGGCGTTCTGGTGGCCACGCTCACGTCGCACCTGCCAGCGTTTTGGCGCGTCTCCGAGTGGTGGAACCAGCCGATCGTCTACCAGAAGGCCATCCTGTGGACGGTGCTCTTGGAGACGATCGGCGTGGCCGGATCCTGGGGCCCGCTGGCCGGCAAGATCAAACCGATGACCGGCGGCATCCTGTTTTGGGCGCGACCCGGAACGATCCGGCTGAGGCCGTGGCGCTGGATACCATTCACGTCCGGGGACCGGCGCACGCTCGTCGATGTCGTTATCTACTTCGCGCTTCTGATCAGCGTCGCGATCCCGCTGTTTTCGCCCGGGGTGCACAGCGATTCGCTGTCGCGAGCGATGCCGGACAACACGTCGGGGCTGGTGGATCCGAGGCTGCTCGTCGCGCCGATTGCGCTGCTGGTGCTGATCGGGTTGCGAGACAAGATCATCTTCCTGGCCGCCCGTGGAGAGCAGTATCTGCCGGCCCTGATCATCTTCGCGGTGTTCCCGTTCGTCAACATGATCATCGCGCTGAAGCTGCTGATCGTGGTGGTGTGGGTCGGCGCCGGGGTGTCGAAGTTCGGCAAGCACTTCGCCAACGTGGTGCCGCCGATGGTGAGCAACAGCCCCTCTGTTCCGTTCAAATGGCTCAAGCGCGCGCACTACCGCGACTTCCCGCGGGATCTCCGCCCATCGCGGGTGGCCGACGTGATGGCTCACATCGCCGGCACGACCGTGGAGATCATCGCCCCGTTGGCGCTGTTGTTGTCGCCGTGGCCGTGGCTGACCGTGCTCGCCGCGGTGATCATGGTGGCGTTCCACCTGTTCATCATCTCGACGTTCCCGTTGGCGGTTCCGCTGGAGTGGAACGTGCTGTTCGCGTACGCCACGATCTGTTTGTTCCTCGGCTTTCCGTCCTGGCGGGGCTATGGCGTCACCGACATGTCACCGCCGTGGCTGGCACTTGTGGTCGCGGCCGCCCTGCTGTTCTACCCGGTCCTGGGCAACTTCCGGCCTGACAAGGTGTCGTTCTTGCCCTCGATGCGCCAGTACGCCGGCAATTGGGCGTCGGCGGTGTGGGCGTTCGCGCCGGGCGGGGAGGCGAAACTCAACCAGGTCACGCGGACCGCCAAGAATCAGGTCGACCAGTTCGTCGATTTCGGTTACGAGCCAAAGTGGGCCGAGATCACCATGCAGCAGACGGCTGCCTGGCGCACGATGCACAGCCAAGGCCGCGGCCTGTTCTCGGTGCTGCTGAAAAACCTGCCCGACATCGACACCCGCTCCGTGCGGGAGGGTGAGTTCGTGTGCAACTCATTGGTCGGTTTCAACTTCGGCGACGGACACTTGCACAACGAAGACATGATCGCCGCGATGCAGAGGGAGGCGGCTTTCGAGCCGGGTGAGCTCGTGGTCGCGTGGGTGGAGTCGCAGGGTTGGGGCAGCGAGGTCCAGCACTACAAGGTGATCGACGCGGCGCTCGGCGTGATCGAGCGGGGCACCTGGAAGGTGTGCGACGCCGTCAAGGAACAGCCATGGCTGCCCAACGGGCCGATTCCCACCGAGGTGACCTGGTCGCTGGCCGGGGCGAAATGACCAACTCGCAAGCGATCTCTGAGGCGGATCGCGCGTGAGTACCAGCGAGAAGCCGAAGGCGGATCGCGCATGAGTACCGCGATCGTCGTGGGGGCCGGGCCGAACGGCCTGGCCGCCGCGGTCAGGCTGGCCGGGGCCGGTGTCGCGGTCACGGTGCTGGAAGCCGCCGATGAAATCGGCGGCGGCACCCGCACCAGCGAGGAAATCGTTCCCGGCCTGCTGCACGACCACTGCTCGGCGATCCACCCGATGGCTGTGGGCTCGCAGTTTCTGCGCCGGCTCGGGCTGGACCGGTATGGTCTCGAATGGCGCCGTCCGGAAATCGATTGCGTCCACCCGCTGGACGGCGGCAGCGCCGGAGTGCTGTGCCGCTCGGTGGACGCCACGGCCAACGGGCTGGGCGTCGACGGCTCCCGGTGGTGCAGGCTATTCGGCTGGCCGTCGGAGCGGTTCGACGTCCTCTCCGAGGACATCATGCGACCGCTGCTGCGGGTCCCGCGCCACCCGCTCGTGCTGGCCCGATTCGGTGCGCCGACGGTGCTGCCGGCGTCAACCCTTGCCAGGTGGTTTCGCACCCCGGAAGCCCGCGCGTTGTTCGGAGGCGTTGCGGCACACGCATTCCGGCCATTGCACTATCCCATGGCATCGGCGATAGGGGTGGGCATCATCGCCGCGGGCCATCGTCACGGCTGGGCCGTCGCAGCCGGTGGTTCGCAGGCGATCACCAACGCGCTCGCGTCGCTGCTCGTCGACCTGGGCGGCAAGATCGAAACAGGCACGCGAATTGAGACGGCCTCTCAACTACCTTCGGCCGACGTGACAATGTTCGATCTGGCGCCCGAAGCCGTCGCCGGCGTTCTCGCCGATCGCCTTCCGCCCCGGGTTGCCACCGCCTACCGGCGGTTTCGCCGGGGTCCGGGCGCGTTCAAAGTCGACTTCGCGGTTGACGGCGCCGTCCCCTGGACCAATTCGGCTGCGCGTCACGCCGGGACGGTTCATGTGGTGGGGACCTTCGCCGAACTCGCCGCCACGGAACGCGACATCCATGCCGGACGCATGCCGGAGCGGCCATTCGTGCTGGTCGGGCAGCAATACCTGGCCGACCCGCAACGCTCGGCGGGCAACATCAATCCGGTGTGGACATACGCACACGTGCCAAACGGGTATTCGGGTGACGCCACCGCCGCGATCATCGCCCAGATCGAGCGGTTCGCGCCGGGCTTCCGGGAGCGCATCGTCGGCCAGCGTGTCCGCACTACCGCCCAAATGGCCTGCTACAACCCAAGTTACGTGGGCGGTGACATCATGACCGGGTCGAAGGACCTCCGCCAGCTGACGTTCGGACCGCGAATCACGCTGTCGCCGTACAAGATCGGGGTCCCCGGCATGTTCATCTGCTCGGCGGCCACGCCGCCCGGCCCGGGCGCTCACGGAATGTGTGGCGCCAACGCTGCCGGAATTGCGCTCAGTGAGCTTGGTCAACGGTGATCGATTCGCTGACTTCACCCACCGCGGGTGGACCCTGGTGGACGGCACGAGCGTGCTGATCCGCCAACTTGGCCGGAATACCGCCGGTCGCCACGAGCAGCGATATTGTGTCGTTACTGGTCGATCAATGGAGGTCAATGGCCTCCGGGCTGAGGATAGTGATCGTCGATGGCCGACGCGGATCCGCATGCGACGCGGCAGGATCTAGTTCCCGACATCGCCGCCGAATTGCGTGACCTGGGGTTCGACGACGTCGAGGAGGCCGGCCGCGGCGGCTTTGGCGTGGTTTACCGGTGCGTTCAGCCGCTGTTGGACCGCACCGTTGCCGTCAAGGTATTGACCTCTGGCCTTGATCCGGACAATGTCGACCGCTTCCTGCGCGAGCAGCGTGCGATGGGCCGGTTGTCGGGGCACCCGCACATCGTCAACATTCTGCAGGTCGGCACGACGGCACAGGGCCGGCCATTCATCGTCATGCCCTATCACGCAAAAGATTCACTGGAGTCGGTGATCCGCCGGCACGGGCCGCTGGACTGGCATGAGGCGCTCAGCATCGGGGTGAAGGTGGCCGGTGCGCTGCAGGCCGCCCACAGCGTGGGCACACTGCACCGTGACGTCAAGCCGGGGAACATCTTGTTGAGCGATTACGGCGAACCACAGCTCACCGACTTCGGCATCGCTCGAATCGCTGGGGGCTTCGAGACCGCGACGGGGGTGATTACCGGTTCGCCGGCTTTCACCGCACCGGAAGTGCTCGAGGGTGCCTCGCCGACCCCGGCATCGGATGTGTATTCGCTTGGGGCGACGCTCTTCTGTGCACTCACCGGCCACGCCGCGTTCGAGCGCCGCAGCGGCGAGCAGGTGGTCGCTCAGTTCTTGCGGATCACTGCACAACCGATCCCGGACCTACGCGCGCGCGGCCTGCCGGACGACGTGTCGACGGTGATCGAACGTGCGATGGCACGGGCTCCGGGTGACCGGCCGGCAACCGCGGAGGAATTCGGCGAAGAGCTGCGCGAGGTTCAGCGCAACAACAGCGTCACGGTCGACGACATGGCACGTCCCGTCGAGCTGGGCGTGGAGCGCCGAAAGCCGGCCGGGCCAGCGTCGATTCGCCGGCATGCGACACCGACGCCTCCGACACCCGCGACGAAGTACCGTCCGCCCGTACCCACCCGATCGCTGGTTACCCGTCGCCGACTTACCGACGTGCTTCACGCGGGCGCCGACAGACGCGTGATCCTCATCCACGCGCCCTCGGGATTCGGCAAGAGCACGCTGGCGGCGCAGTGGCGAGAGCGACTTTCGCGCGACGGTGTCGCGGTCGCCTGGCTGACGATCGACGACGACGACAACAACCCGGTGTGGTTCCTCGCGCACCTGCTCGAGTCGATCCGGCGGGTCCGCCCGGCACTGGCCGAGTCGTTGGGACAGGTGCTCGAAGAGCACGGCGACGACGCCGGCCGCTATGTATTGACGTCGCTGATCGACGACATCCACGAGAAGGACGACCGGATAGCGGTGGTTATCGATGACTGGCACCGAGTGTCGGATGACCGGACCATTGCTGCTCTGGGTTTTCTGCTCGAGCACGGGTGCCATCACCTGCAGATCATTGTGACCAGCTGGTCGCGCGCCGGGCTACCGGTCAGTAAGTTGCGGATCCGTGACGAGTTAGTCGAAATAGACGGCCCTTTGTTGCGTTTCGACGTCCAAGAAGCCCAGTCCTTGCTGAACGATATCGGCGGCTTGCGGTTGCCGATCAGCGACGTGAAGGCGTTGACCGCTTCGACCGACGGGTGGGCCGCCGGGCTGCAGCTGGCGACGCTGTCGTTGCGCGGCGGCGGCGACGCGCACAGTCTGGTTAGCCGGCTGTCCGGGGCAACCGATGTTATCGGCGAGTTCCTCGCCGAGAGTGTCCTCGACACACTTGACCCCGGCATCCGAGAGTTCCTGTTGGTTACGTCGATCACCGAGCGGACCTGCGGCGGCCTGGCGTCGGCGCTGACCGGCTCGGCTCGCGGGCATGCGATGCTCGACGACATCGAGCATCGCGGTCTGTTCCTGCAGCGGATCGACGATGACCCTGGTTGGTTCCGCTACCACCAGATGTTCGCCGAGTTTTTGCGCCGCCGACTCGATCGTGACCGGCCCGAGCAGGTCGAACAACTGCACGGCGCGGCGGCGGCGTGGTTTGCTGACCACGGCTACCTCAAGGAGGCTGTCGACCATGCGCTGTATTCGGGCGATCCCGCCCGGGCGGTCGACCTCATCGAAAAGGACGAGACAAACCTGCTCGAACAGGCAAAGATGACGACCCTGCTCGGGATTGTCGAAAAGTTGCCGCCGCGGCTGGTGATCTCGCGGGCTCGGCTGCAACTGGTCATCGCCTGGGCCAATATCCTGCTTCAACGTTTAGCGCCGGCCGGCGCCGCGCTGAATCGGTTCGAGGCCGCGCTGAACCGCGCGGATTTGCCGGACGCGACGCGGGCGGATCTGCGAGCAGAAGCGGACGTTCTGCGAGGTGTTGCCGAAGCATTCGCCGACCGGCCGGCCAGCATCGATGCGTTGGTCGGCGAAGCCATGTCACGACCGGACTCCCTACATCCCCGGGTGCCCGGAGTGGCCGGAAATATCGCGGCGTTCGCGGCGATCTACCGCTTCGACTTCGACGCCGCGCACCGACTGCTCGACTGGGCCGTGCCTTACCACGAAATGATGGGGCCGTTCGCCAGCGTCTACGCGCACTGCTACCGGGGCATGGCCGCCCGATATCAACTCGACATCCCGGCTGCCTTGAAGAACTTCCGAGAAGCATACGAGATCGCTGTCACGGTCGGACAGCACTCGCATGCCGCGCTGTTAGCCGGTGCGCTTCTCGGCCGGCTGCTTTACGAAACCGGCGAGGTGAGCGAGGCCACCCGTCTGCTGGAGGAGAGCTATCGGCTTGGATCCGACGGTGGCGGAGTGGATTATCTGGCCGCGAAATACGTGATGGGCGCCAGAATCAAAGCAGCGCAGGGAGATAGTGCCGCGGCGGCCGAACGCCTTGCGGCCGGCATGGCGGTGGCCGAGCGGTTGCGGCTGCCGCGGCTCGCCGCCGCCATCACAAATCAGCGGATTCGGCTGGGCATCGCAATTGATCCGGAGGTTGCCGCGCGATTGCTCTCGACCCGTGCCGTCCCACACGGCGACGGCATCGCCACAATCACAGCCGAACTCGACGAGGACTCTGCCGTCCGCATGCTGTCGGTGCGTGATTCCCCCGACGAGCGGGAGCAGGCGTGCCGACGCGCCGCTGATCTCGCCGCGGCCATCGACGGCCAACGCAGACCGCTGGCGGCGCTGCAGGTGAGGCTGCTGTTGGTGGAGATGCTGTCTGCGACAGGCCGGCTGAACCAAGCCAACGACTTGCTGCCGCAGGTCGCCGCGCGATGTGAGGAAGTTGGGCTATCACGTTTGCTGGTCGACGCCGGACTCGCTGGTGCCCGCTAGGTCCGGCGGAGGGAATCTCGGATTTCCCTACTCGATGAGTCGGCCCAGTTGTTGGGCGAGCTGGTGCAGATCGCCTACGACCAGGTTCGGTTGCGGCAATCCGTCGGCCGGTAGTGGCGCGTTGCCGGATCGGGTGATCAAAGCGGCGCTGAAGCCGGCGCTTTGCGCGCCGATGGTGTCCCAAGTATGGGCGGCCACCATCATGCACGCCGAGGGCTCGACCGTGAGTTGTTGACACACATATCGGTAGACCGCCGGGTCAGGCTTGTAGGTGCCGCAGGTGTCGACACTGAACTGGTGCTCGAAGAGGCCGCTCAGCCCGGCGTGTTCCAGGGGGCTCTGGCCCTGCGGGACGGGCGGTGTGTTGGTTAGGGTGACAAGCCGAAAGCCGTTGTCGCGCAGGCTGTTGAGCGCCCCCGCGGCATCTGGGTGCGCCGGCATTGTCAGCATGCCCTCCTTGACCCGGCGGAGGTCGTCGTCGGTCAGGTGGACACCGTGGATGTCTGAGAGCATCCGCATCACTGCCTGCCCGAGTGCGAAGAAGTCGACGTAGCGATGGGACATCGCCGCGGTCATCGAGTACATGATCAGTTGGCCGAACCATTCGCGCATCGCGCGCGGGTCACCGAAGATCTGCGCAAAAAGCGGTGTCAACGCTTCGATGTCAATGAGTGTTTCATTCACATCGAACACGAGGACCGATGGTGGCCGAGCGGGCGTCAGCATAGGACTCCCCAGGTTCTCTGACGCGGTGGCTGCACGTCAACCTAACGAGTGTGATCGACCCATCCGACGCGGGTAGCCGTACCCTGACGGACGTGGTCGACCTCCATCCCGACATCGCCGTCCTCGCTCCCCTGCTCGGCACATGGGCAGGTCAGGGCGCCGGCGAGTACCCGACCATTCAGCCGTTCGGCTATAGCGAGGAAGTCACCTTTGGTCATGTCGGCAAGGCGTTCCTTACCTATGGCCAACGGACGAAGGCCCGCGACGACGGCCGTCCGCTGCACGCCGAGACCGGGTACGTCCGGGTGGCGTCGCCGGGCCGGGTCGAATTGGTGCTGGCGCATCCGACCGGCATCGCAGAGATCGAGGAGGGAATCCTGTCGGTGAGCGGGACCGCGGTCGAGATGGAATTGACCGCGACGACGATCGGGCTCACCGCATCAGCCAAAGAGGTCACCGCGCTGAGCCGTTCGGTCCGCGTCGACGGCGACGAACTGACCTACACGCTTCGGCTGGGTGCGGTCGGCCAACCCTTGCAACACCACCTGGCCGCGACGCTGCATAGGAAGCAGGCGTGACCACAGACGGCAGAATCCGCGTGCCGGCCGACCTCGACGCCGTGACGGCAGTGGGCGAAGAAGACCACTCCGCGATCGACCCGATGGCCGTTGAGCGGATCTGGCGGGCCGCCCGGCACTGGTACGCCGCGGGCATGCACCCCGCGATCCAGTTGTGCCTGCGACACAACGGGAGGGTCGTCCTCAACCGCGCGATCGGACACGGCTGGGGTAACGGGCCCACCGACCCGCCGGACGCCGAAAGGGTCCCGGTCACGACGGACACGCCGTTCTGCGTGTACTCGGCCGCCAAGGCGATCACCACGACCGTGGTCCACATGCTCGCCGAACGCGGATACTTCTCGCTCGACGATCGCGTCTGCGACTACCTGCCCAGCTACACCAGTCACGGCAAGGACCGCACGACGATCCGGCACGTGATGACCCACAGCGCCGGCGTGCCCTTCCCCACCGGGCCGCGACCGGACATCACCCGCATGAACGACAGCGAGTACGCCCGCCAAAAGCTCGGCGAATTGAAGCCGCTCTACCGGCCGGGCCTGATCCACATCTATCACGCGCTGACGTGGGGCCCGCTGGTCCGGGAGATCGTTTCGGCCGCGACCGGCACGAACATTCGCGACATTCTCGCCGCCGAGATCCTCGACCCACTCGGCTTCCGCTGGACGAATTACGGGGTGGCGCCGCAGGACGTCGGGCTGGTTGCGCCGAGCCACGCCACGGGCAAGCCGCTGCCCGCCCCGATCGCGGCGGCCTTCCGCACAGCGGTCGGCGGGACGATGCACGAAATCATCCCGTTTTCGAACACACCGCTCTTCCTTACCGGCGTGGTGCCCTCGTCAAGCACCGTCTCGACCGCCCATGAATTGTCCCGCTTCGCCGAAATGCTGCGTCGCGGCGGCGAACTCGACGGCGTGCGCGTGATGCGCCCCGAAACCCTGCGCGCCGCGGCTACCGAATGCCGACGTCTGCGACCCGATCTCGCGACCGGACTTGCGCCGCTTCGCTGGGGTACCGGGTACATGTTGGGATCGAAGCGGTTCGGTCCGTTCGGGCGCGATGCACCGGCCGCGTTCGGCCACACCGGACTGGTCAACATCGCGGTGTGGGCCGACCCCGAGCGCGGGCTCGCGGCTGGACTCGTGAGCAGCGGCAAACCGGGCAGGCACCGCGAAGCCGATCGCTATACCGCGGTAATGGACCGCATCACCGCCGAGATCCCCCGGGTCGTGGCTTAGGTTTGCGTGCCCCGTTCGTTCCGCAACGCGGTCATAGCGTCGTCAAGGGTCGGATACAGCGCGAAAATCTCGTCGAGCCCGGTGAGTTGTATCGGCCTGCTGGTGGCCGGACCGTTCGCCACCACCGCGAAGCCAGCCGATCTGCTGACTTTCTCATGGGTCGCCACCAACAGCTGCAGCCCCGCCGAGGCCATGAACGTCACCGCCGACAGCTCGATGACGAGGGCGGAAGGGTTGCCTTCGAGCACGTTGGCGATCGCCGTTTCCAGGGTGGCGGCGGTCGCCAGATCGATTTCGCCTCCCACGGTGACCACGGCAATCCCGTCACGATGCGCAACCGATGTGGTGATCGCGTCGGGAGCTGACACGGGCCTTCCGCTCTCTGAGGGGCCACTGCTCTCGACAGACATGCGCTGAGCCTAACCTGCCACGTGACGAGAGATTAAAACTTCAGCGTTGCCGCGGCGTCGCTCAAGCTAATGTCGGCCCGGGGAGTCACATGCTCTTCTCAATGTGAGCGGAAGCCGGGAGGTTACATGTCCGAGACGTCGACAGACTTCGCCATCCCCAGCAACGCGGCCACGCAGACTTCCGCGGTATCCAGCGAAGCCCTGCTGCCACAGCTGGTTCAGCACTTGCGCCAGAATCGCACCGCGTTGCGCGAGGAATGGGCGCGGCGCATCACCGAGGCCGAATTGCTGACCTCGATGTCGTCGGAAGAAGTGTTCTCCGAGGCGACCGCGGTGTACGACAACTACGTCGAAGTGCTCGAGACGGGCAGCGTGGAAGCGCTGCAGGCCTATGCAAGCAACTTGTCCGAACGCATCATCCCCCGGGGCGTGGAAACCGACGAGGTGGTCGGCATCGTGCTGTTGCTGCGCGACGTGCTGGCGCGATCGTTGTTCGAGAAGTACCAGACCGACTTCGAGTTGCTCAACCGCGTGCTCGACGCCTACGAGCCGGCGGCCAACCGGATCGCCAACACGGTGGCGGTGTCGTTCGTGCAGGAACGCGAACGGATCATCCGCCAGCAACAGGAGGCCATCCGCGAGCTGTCCACGCCGGTGCTGCAGGTGCGTGAGCAGCTGCTGATCCTGCCGATCATCGGCATCCTCGACAGCCAGCGCGCCCGCCAGGTGACCGAGCAGCTGCTGCGGGCGATCCGAGCCAACCGCGCTAAGGTCGTCGTCATCGACATCACCGGTGTGCCGACGATCGACTCCACGGTGGCCAACCACCTCGTGCAGACCGTCGACGCGTCGGGTCTGATGGGCGCCAGCGTGATCATCACCGGCCTGTCCTCGGAGATTGCCCTGACTCTGGTCAACATCGGCCTGGATCTGTCGAAGATGAATGCCGTCGGCGATTTGCAGGGTGGCATCGAGGAGGCCGAGCGGCTTCTCGGTTACGAAGTCACCCGCACCGGCGAGCAGAACGGGTAACCCCCGGTCGCGAGCATCTGATGCCAGTACCGATCCTGAAACAGGGCTCGATCCTCATCGCGACCGTGCAGGCCGCGCTGACCGACTCGGACACCGAACGGTTGCGCACCGACCTGATGGACCGCGTCAGCCGGTTCCGGGCGAACGGCATCATTGTGGACGTCACGGCCATCGACGTGATGGATTCGTTCGCCGCCCGCTCGCTGCGCACCATCGCCCACATGACAAGGCTGCGCGGCGCGGACACCGTGATCGTGGGCTTACAGCCCGAAGTGGCGTTCGCGATGGTGCAGTTGGGGCTGGCGTTCGACGACATGCAAACCGCGCTGGACCTGGAAGAGGGCCTGTCGCTGCTGAATCGGCGCACCGAAGACCGTAAGCAGGCGATCGGACGCGACGGTGTCGGGTGACGTCGTGGTGGATGTCGTGGTGGATGTGGGCAACTCCGACGACATCGTCGCGGCACGGCAGGCGGGACACGAACTAGCCCGTGATCTCGGATTCTCGCTGACCGACGTCACGATGATTGCCACCGCGATCTCCGAGGTGGCGCGCAATATCACCAGCTACGCAGGTTACGGGGCGATCCGGGTCACGGTGAGCCAGCGCGACGGCCGCAAGGCGTTGGTGGTGCGGGCCGAAGACGACGGCCCCGGCATCGCCGACATCGAGCGCGCGCTCGAGGACGGCTATTCCACCGCCCGGGGGCTCGGTCTCGGGTTGCCCGGCGCGCGCCGGCTGATGGACGGATTGGTCATCGACTCCAAGCCCGGCCGGGGAACGGTCGTCGAGATGTGGAAATGGATACCTCGCCATGCATAGGCATGGGCGGGTGGGGCCGATCGAGTGGGCGGCGGTGCGCCGTCCGTTGCCGGGTGAACCCGTCTGCGGCGACCAGCCGGTCGCGCTGCGGGTGGGTGACGCCGGCGCGCTGTTCGGCGTTGTCGACGGGCTCGGCCACGGCGCGCCTGCCGCGGAGGCGGCGGAGTGCGCGGCGCGGGTCGTGTCGCGCGACTGCGCCGAGCCGCTAGACATCCTCATTCGGTCGTGCCACCGGGCGTTGACCGATACCCGTGGCGCCGCAATGACATTGGCACGCATCAACTTCGACGTCGGCGAGCTGGCCTGGATCGGCATCGGCAATGTCACCGCCCATGTCGTCGCCAAGAGCGCCAAGGGCATGGAGATACGGTCGGCGGCACGCCTTACCGGCGGCATCGTCGGCTACCGGCTACCCGAAAAGCTGCTCGCGGAGCGTGTTCCGATCGGCCCTGGTGACCTGCTGGTGATCGCCAGCGACGGCATCGCCGAAGACCATCTGGAGGACATCGACTTCGCGGCGTCGGCGACGACAATCGCCGAGCATGTGCTGGCACACCACAGCCGTGAAACCGACGACGCGCTGATCATGGCGGCCCGACACCGGGGGCTCGCGCCATGACTGCCTTCGACGACTTCCATGTCGAGTACGCCGCCGCGTTGCGTGACTACCTGGACGCGCCGGGCGAGGCCGCTCTGGCCATCGCTCACGAGCTGGGACGCCGTGCGTTGCGGGAACAGATCAGCATGCTCGATATCGTCGAGAACCACTTCCGACTGACCGAGGAACTGGCGAAGAACACCGCGCCCGACACAGCGGCCGCACTGCAATTCCTGCTGCAGACGCTGGCGGCGCTCGACGTGGTGACCCGTGGGTTCCTCGATGGCACAAGGCGCTACCAGCAACAACGCGCCCGCGCCGACGATTTGGCCAGTCGCGACGAGTTCCACACGGCGTTGGTGAATTCGCTGCAAGAGGGCTTTTTCGTGGCCGATCACGACGGCGCGGTTGTCGAGATCAACGACGCCTTCGCCGAGATCACCGGCTACGGGCCGGAGGACTTGCCGTATCGGTGGCACCACCCGTGGGCCGTCGACAACGAGGCGGCCACTGAGCGATTGTCGCGGCTCGTCAGCGAGGGCCATCTGGAGGCCCAAGCCCCGATTCGGCATCGTGACGGGCATATCGTGTGGGTGGCGATGAGCGTCAACGCCGTCACTGCGGGCGGCGCCCAACGCGACGCCTACGTCGGAACGATCCGCGACATCACCGCGGCGCGCGCCGCTGCTCAGCGTGAAAGCGCGGTCATGCGCCTCGCGACGGCGGTCGGTGTTGCCAAGGGTGTCGGCGAGGTGCTTTCGATCACGTTGGACGAGAGCCGAACGGCGATCGACGTGCAACGGGTGGTGGCCGTCGTGTGGCCGCAGGGCGACGGTGGCGAACCCACGATCGAGGTGGCCGGTTCACCCTCGGCATCGACCTGGCGCGACCTTGATCCGTGGCTGCGCAGGGAATTCGAGGCCGCGCGCCACCGATTGCCGCTGACGGTCGAGCCGGTCGATATGGTGGGCGATCCCGGCAAGTCGTGCGGCATGATGGCGGTGCTTTCCGGTACGGGAGACGTCGGCTTGTGGTTGGAGCATCGCATGCCACGTCGCGTCAGCACCGAGGACCGCCTATTGGTCAACGCGGTGGTCGGGCACCTCAGCCTGGCAATGCAGCATGTACGCCAATTCGAAACTGCGCGCGAGACATCGCTGACGCTGCAGCGCGCGATGCTGCCGCCGGCGGCATGCCCGCCGGGGTTCACGGTTCGCTACGAGCCGGCTGTCCCGCCGCTGGAGATCGGCGGTGACTGGTACGACGTGTTGCCGGTCGGTGACAACCGGATCTGCGTGATCGTCGGCGATTGCGTGGGACGGGGGCTGTCGGCCGCCGCGGTGATGGGCCAGTTGCGTAGCTCGGCGCGAGCACTTTTGCTGACCGGTGCCGAACCCGCCGTGGCGCTCGATCAACTCGACTCGACGGCGGCGCTTATTCCCGATGCCCTCTGCACGACAGTGTTCTTGGCCATCATCGACACCGAAACCCGAGTCGTCCAATACAGCAGTGCGGGTCATCCGCCGGCGGTGCTTGCCACCCCGCAGTGGGGGACCAAGTTATTGGACGCCGCGCGCTCGGTGCCGTTGGCCGTGCACCGGGACCACCCACGACCGCAGGCCTCACATGTGCTTCCGTTCGGCTCGACGCTGATGCTGTTCACGGACGGCCTGGTCGAGCGACGCGATTCATCGATCGATGAAGGGATCGCACGCGCCGCCGAGATTCTCTTGGGGACAAGCGGTTTGCCGCTTGATGCGGTCGCGGACGTGGTGGTGAGCGAGCTGGCTCCAGAAGGGGGATACGACGACGACGTCGCGATCGTGGTGTGCCGCCCACAGCACGCCGCGCTTCGAATAGAGCACGACGCGACGCCGGACCGGTTGATCGACGTCCGGCACCGGCTCGCTGCGTGGCTACGGGAAGCCGCTGTCTCGGATCCGGTCACCGCAGACATCGTGTTGGCGGTCAACGAGGCATGCACCAACAGTGTCGAGCACGCCTACCGGCGCCGGGAACCTGGGAAGATACGCGTCGAGGCCGAAAATCGCGGCACCGAAATCCGGATCCGCGTTGTCGATTCCGGATTCTGGAAGGCGCCGGCTGCCGACCCTGGAACCCGCGGACGGGGTCTGCCGTTGATCAAAGCCCTCAGCGACCAGGGCGTGTTGGACGGCACTCCGGAGGGGACGACGATCGACATGAGGTTTCGGCTGCCGGCGAAGGGAAGCGCATCGGTCGACCGATGATTGTGATCGACCGGGAGAGACATGATGACGGTCAACAGGGGCAAGACCCCGCCCACCGATCCGCTCACGCCGCGGGAACGTCGTGTGATTCTGACGGTGATGGGCGTTGTGGCGGCGGTTATTGCCGCCGGCGCGACGGCCTGGGCAGTGACGAGTCACTCCACGGTGTATGACCAATCGGGTGGCGGCTGCGTGAACGTGTCCATCGCCAGCTCGATGGGCGGCGGACTCGAGCACGCGTGTGGTGCGGCCGCGCGCGACTGGTGTCGCACCGTCTATGCGCAGACCGACGCCCACGCCAAAGCGGTTCAGGCGCAGTGCCGGATCGCGGGGATCGTCCCTTAGCTCTGCATTACCTTGCTGCTCAAAGCGCCTCGGAGTCGCGCTCCCCAGTCCGCACCCTGATCAACTGCTCGACGGGTGACACCCAGACCTTGCCGTCGCCGATCTTGCCGGTGCGGGCGGCCTTGCATATGGCCGCGACCACCACATCGACGTGATCGTCGTCGACCACGACATCGACGCGAGCCTTGGGGATGAAGTCGACCTGGTACTCCGCGCCTCGGTACACCTCGGTATGGCCCTTCTGGCGGCCGTATCCCTGCACCTCGGTGAACGTCAGCCCGTGCACGCCGGCTTCGTCGACCGCGGCGCGAACGTCGGAGATGGTGAACGGCTTGATGATCGCGGTGACGAGTTTCACGTCTCAACCTCCGAGGCGGCGGCCTGCTTGGTGGTCACGGCCCCGGCGGCGGTGTCGGGGATAACAGTTTGACCGGGACGCCCGGTGACCAGCGTCTCGTCGGGGTATGCCTCTTCGTCGTGCATCGCGACGTCGCCAATCTCCAGGTCCTGATCGGGTGCGCGCAGTTTCATGAACAGCCCGAGCACCCGCAGGATCACGAAGGTGACGAGCGCATCCCAGACGATCACCGTCACCGCGGCGCCGAGCTGGATCAACAGCTGCTTGGGATGGTGACCCCACAGCCAGCCCGAAGTCGTGACGTCGGCAACGTCGGCGCCATTTCCGAGGTAGACGAGGATGTGCGGGTCGGCCAGCACACCGACCAGTAATCCGCCGGCCAGCCCGGCGACGCCATGGGTGTGGAATACACCGAGGGTGTCGTCCACCTTCTGGAAGAGCCGTGTTCGGCCAAGGTAATTCCACGAGAGCCACACCAGGCTCGATGCGACAACGCCGATGATCATGGCGCCGAAGCTGGTGACGTAGCCGGCCGCCGGGGTGATCGCGACCAGTCCGGTGATCATGCCGTTGACCGCGCCCAGGAAGGTGGGCTTGCGTTGGCGACTGAGGAAGGTGTCCCACAGCACCCACGTCAGCAACGCGACCGCGGTGGCCAGGTTGGTGTTGATCACCGCCATGGACGCGTCGGCGCCGGAGAAGTACGGGTCGCCGCCATTGAATCCATTCCAGCCCAACCACAAGATGCCAGCGCCGACGGCGGCCATCGGCAAGTTGTTCGGCACCGCCCGTTCCCGATCGCGCGCGAGCCGCGGACCTATCACTGCGGCCGCGACGAAACCGGTGGTTCCCGCGGCGAGATGAATCACGTAGCCACCGCTGAAGTCCAGGGCGCCCTTGCTGGCCCACCAGCCCCCGCCCCACAGCAGGAAAGCGTTGACGGAGTAGGCGAATGTCGACCACAACGGAACAAAGAGCAGCCACACCTTGAAGTTGATCCGGCCGACCACGCTGCCGAGGAACAGCAGTGGCGTGATGGCCGCAAACACGAATTGGAAGTACGCCAATGTCGTCTCGGAGAACCGGAACTTCGGCATCAGCCCGTCGAGAAGCGGGATGACGGCCTGATGCTGGCTGCCATTGCCCAGGATGGTGCGCGGTTGACCCACCGCGGCCTGAAGAATTCCGGGCCCGAGCTTGAGCGGCTCGCCGAAACCCATCTTGAAGCCCCACAACACCCACACCACCAACACGAGCGAGAAGCCGGTGAACGCCATCAGCATCGTGTTGACGGCCCACTTCTTTTGCACGAGCCCGCCGTACAGCACGGCGATGCCCGGGACGCTCATCAAACCGACTAGTGTCGCGGCCACCAACTGCCACGCGTTGTCACCTGGGTTGAGCCAGTCAGGGTAAGGGTTCATGCGGGGCACCCCTCATTCGACGTGGTACAGACTCGGTCGCGTCGCGGGCAGTATTTCTTCGGGGGGTTGCAGTCAAATGATCCTGTGTTAAATCTGGATGTCGTTCGCGAATGCAGGTGAGGTTCACAGTATGTGGACAGCGTTCACACAGGGGGGCCGGGTCTGGTGTGGCCTCGCGGGGAGCATAGTCGTTCGTGCCCGCCTATGAGCGACAGCAGGCGGCCGCTATCTGGGCTTGCGTGCGCGCCAGCCGGCGAAGGCGATGGCGAGGCCGACCAGCGCGATGATCGGACCGAGTATGGACCATGTGGTGGTGTTGGTCATCGGGCTGCCGGACACCGCGCCGAATCCCTGCAGCGCGAAGAGTAAACCGGCCAGCGCGACCAACACGCCGAGTACGACGATGGCGATGCGCACGCCGTCAACGATAACGGCAGACGGCGGTCGTGATATCGCGTCCGACAACAACGGCGTCGCATCATCGGGCAGCGCTTTCGACACCTCGTCATCCGATTGCGGCGCTGCGTAACTCGGCATATGCGGTGTCGATCGCCGCGGCCAGCCGCGCGACGTCGGGCAGCGCGTTCGGGTCGGTGCACAGTCCGATCCCGACGTCCCCGGCGCACGAAATCGCCGAGATGCGCAGCGCGTGGTGGACAGCGGGCTCCGAGGAGGAAAAGAGGTGCTCGACTCTGCGCCCTGCGACACTGATCAGGCTGGACGGACCGGGGACGTTCGAGATCGAGACGCTGAATTCGCGTGCACTTCCGGCGAGTCGCTGCGCGGCACTACCGATGTACTTCATGCGCCCGAGAGCGTGGAACAAGTGATACAGCTCTTCGGCGTCGCCAAGCTGTTTGCGCTCGCCGGTCTCAGCGCTGATCAGGTCCAGTCGCGCGAGCGGGTCCGGCTCCCCCAGTGGCAGATCGACATTGAGGAACGAGTCGCGGTTGCCGAGATCGCCCGCTGCCTCCTCGCGGTGGTGGAGGCTGACCGGGACCTGAGCATGGAGGTGCGGCCTCGCCCCCGCGCTGACACCCAGCCACGCTCGCAGGCCGCCGGCCACGATCGCGAGCAGCACGTCATTCACCGTGGCGCGGGTGGCGCGCGAGGCGCCGATCGCCTTCATCTCCGCCAGCCGGGCGACCGTGAACGCTAATTCGCGGGCAATGGTGACCGGGCGGTCGAATGGTGAGCGCTGGCCGGGGTGGCCGAGTTCACGAAGTACAGCGCCCGGCATGCGCCACGCTTCGGTGAGTCGTGCGCACTCCGCCGCGGACCGAAGCCCCGGTGTGTCTCCGGGCGGATCGAGGTGCGGGTCCCAGAGCACGGCGTCGAGGAACCGGACCCCGGCGATCCCGTCGGCCATCGCGTGATGGATACGTACCGCGATCGCTTCACGGCCGTCACCGAGCGGGCCGATCACGTCGAATGTCCACAGTGGCCGCTGGCGGTCGAGATGCTGGGACATCAGCGCACTCACGGCCCGCCACAGGTCGGCCTGCGAAACGCAATCCGGTGCGGTCAGGCGGCGGACATGTTCGCAGATGTCGAACTCGGTTGCCGCCACCCAGCGCGGTGCCAAGCCAGATGTGTCGACCCGCTGCGTCGCACGCCGTTCGGCCGGAAGTCGCTTCGCCACTGATGTTCGCAGTGCGTCGACGTCGAGCGGACCCGTGCCCGGCTCGAGAACGGCCAGCTGCAACGTGTGGCCGGTGATGGTCGCCGACTCGAGCGCCAAGATATGGGCGTCGTCTACGGAGAGCCGATCGGGATCCTCGCGAGCCACCCGGTCAGTGTATGGAGATCCCGCATTCGAGACGGCCGGTTCGGCATTGCGGCATAGACGACACCGATGCCTGTCATAGGGAAACGCCATAGCCGGTCGCGACTACCGGCGAGATCGCCGGTGTTCCACAGAGTGACCGCCCTTCTTCGAGGAGGCAGGCGCGGGACCAAGTTTCACTCGACGAAGAGGAGTTCGACCATGAACAAGATCGCGATCACTGTCGCGTCGGCCGGCGCGCTAACGGCCATCGCCGTCGGATTGGCGGGTGCTGCCACAGCGGCTCCCAGCGGGAGCGGCTCGGCCGCCGACGTCATGGGTTCCTTGCAGTCGCAGGGTTATAGCGTGCAGCTCAACGGTACAGTGTCCGCCCCGCTCTCGGCATGCGTGGTCAACGATGTCCACGGGCTTCCCCGAGGTACCGGCGGCGCGTCGGGGTTCACCACGGTCTACATCGACGTGTCGTGCCCGCCGACCAATAACTGACCGCGCACAAGGGTGACGCAGAGTCCGGTGCGATACCTCGGCGGCGCCCGCAGCCGTTAGGCGCCAACGGCATTCGGCAGCTGGGCGAGTATTTCCGCGGCTCAGCAGGTGTCGACCCGCTCGAGTGCGGTAATAAGCTGGGCGACGTCACGCCGGCGCGAATTCGCGGGCCAGACGGCCCAGGTGCGCCTTACCACCGGACGGCCGAGAAGGGGCGTCCAAACGACGGTGTCCCGGACGGGGTTCGCGCACAACGATGGCGCTAGAGCGAAGGCGTGCCCCGAACTTACCGCAGTGAAAAGCACTGAGAGCACGGCAAAGTCGTCGCCACGACCAGGTGAGGCGCTCGAGTTGATCCCGTGTGTGCGCAGGATCGCGGCCAGCTCGTCATGCCACGCAGGACTGGTGGAGCGCGGGAAGTCGACCCAGTCCATGCCAGTCAGGTCGTCGAGCCGGATTCCGTCCGGGCCGGCCAGGCGTGCCGCGAGGTCCCGCGCTAGAAGCACGCCGAGGTTCTCGCACGCGACCAGCATGGTGTCGAACTCCGCGCCGTCCGGGCGTTCGCGCATGAAACTCAGGTCGAGCTGACCCCCGCGCAGTGCCGCGAGCTGTTCCGCCATGGGCAGGTGGCGCGGCTCCACTCGGGTTTCAGAATCGGTCGTGGCGAACTCGGCTACAGCCCGCATCAGGTCTGGGGCGAGCTGCAGCGGGATGCCCAACCTCAAGACGCCGTGTGCGCCGTGGGCGTATTCGGCCATGGCGCGGAGCAGCTGATCGTGGCGGCCCAGGATCGCCTGAGCCTCCTCGAGCAGCGCCCGCCCTGCCGGCGTCAGGCGCACCCCCGTGCGGGTGCGCACGAACAGCTGCACCCCCAATTGATGCTCAAGGGTATGAATGGTGTGGGACAGCGTCGGCTGACTCACGTGCAGCCGACGAGCGGCTGCCGACAGGCCACCTTCGTCGGCGACCGCCACGAATGCATGCAGCCTCGCCGGGGTGAAGTAGTCGTAGCTCATCGGTTCGCCCACTGATAACTCAACGCCAACTCACACCTAAGTCAGCGCTGAGCGAACCGTTAATGTTCCGCAATCCCGCGGTCGCGACCCGCAGGACTGCGCCTGACGCCGGCCCTCAGAACGGAATCAACGGCACCACGACGGTCCGCAGGACGATCACCGCCACAAACACGGCGGTGAATGCCAGATCGAGGGAGATGGAGCCCAACCGTACGGGCTTCAGCACCCGCCGCACCGGGCGGATCACAGGCTCGGTGATGCCGTGCGTGACCCGGCGTGCCGTGTCCATGCCGCTGCTGCGGGCGCCCACCGGGGATAGGACGCCGACCCAGTCGACGATTACCCGGGCGATTAGCACGAGTTCGAACAGCAGGAGAACGATTCCAAGCAAGCCTGCGACCACCGCACGCTCCTTCCGACCTCGCCGAGTGTGCTGCGACTAGCTGAGACAGCGCTGTGGGTAGGCATAGATGCACCTTGTGATCATTCGCCAGGTCAACGGGTCAGCTGCGCGGGTCGACGAGATCGCGGAAGCGCTCAGCCGGGTAGACGAATGCGCCCGCGTCGCGGACACGATTGGTCAACGTGCGGTCCGACGTCACGACTAGAACTTCCTGCGGCCGGGCGTCCGCCCGCACCAGCCGGACGATTTCATCGTCGGCCGAGTTCACGCCGGCCTTCGGCGCATGCGCGACCTCGACCACCGATGAGCGGATCGGGGGCGACGGCGGCCGCTCAAACACCACTGTCACGTCATCGCCCTCGGCCGACGCCCAGCGTTCGAGCCGGTTCACCAGCGTGACCATCGCGCGGTGGCGGTCCTGCCACCAACCGTCGGGACGAGTCCCGATCAAGTTCATGCCGTCGACGATCCACCGCACACGACCACGGTATGACCTCACCGCGGAGACGACCGCGGAGACGACGTAGCGACTACCGGCGGCTGTCGCTGGCGTACTGGGCCTCACCGTTGCCGAAGGACCAATTCTCCTTGGCCACCTCAGTCAGCACGATGAACACATCCTCGGGCCGGACGTTCGCCTCGGCATTCAGCCGGGCGGGGACGTTGAGTACGTCAACCATGGTTTGGTAGACGATGTCACCGATGAGCAGACGCCGCTGCGGCGCGATGGACTGCGACAGGTCAATGCGGACGAGAGGCATTACTGGGATTCCGTTGCGGGTGCGGGACTCGAGTCAGCCGTTTTGATCTCGCCAGGTAATCATGTCTTTGAATTCGGTGAAGTCGTAGCCGTCGTCGGTCGGGTGGATCTCCGTGATGAAGAGAGTCACGCCCTCTGCTGCGAATGCGTCGGCGTTGTCCCGACCCGTCCAGGCGACGGAACGCTCGATCAGCGATTCATCGCGTCCCGCAGCTGCAGCCAGCTCCTTTAGGATGCCGTTTCGGCGGCGGAACTCGGCAAGGTCGGCGACGAACGTGTGCACGATGTCGGCATGGCGGGCGACGAGCGGCAGTGTCCTTTTGACTCCCATGCCGCCGATCAGGATCGGAATGTGGCGCATCGGCGGCGGCACCAGCTGAGTCAGCCGGCGTTCGACGCGGGTTAGGTTGTGTTCGAATAGGTCCGCACGGGTCTTGACCGTGCCGTAGTCGTATCCGTACGTGGTGTAGTCCTTTTCATACCACCCGGAGCCCACGCCCAGGACCAGTCTGCCGCCGCTGATGTGGTCGACGGTGCGCGCCATGTCAGCCAGTAGGTCCGGGTTGCGATAGCCCAAACCGGTGACCAGCAGGCCGATCTGGGCACGTGTGGTGATCTCGGCCCACGACGCCAGTGCTGTCCAGCCTTCGAAGTTGTTCACATCGGGCTGGTCGGGCGCCAGGTGGGGCATACCGTCCGTGCCGAAATCGAACCGAGGTTTGTGAAAGTGGTCGTATCCGAAGATGGCGTCGGCACCGAGGTCTTCGGCCGCGATGACGGCCTGGCGCCAAGATCGATAGTCGGGCGTTCCGCCGGGCCACAACTGCACACCGACGCGGATGGGTTTGGTCATAACGTGTCCCTGCCTCCTCTTGGCCGGCTACTATGTCGGTCGCCATATATAGTACATGCCGGGGCTCGGAAGTGGGAATCATCGGAGGTAAACTCGCTATGTATGGTGAGCGACATGGCCAGGCGCGCCGGTCTGCGTGCCGCAATCAAAGCAGTCGGACTCGTATCGTTAGACGAAGTGAGTCGGGGGCCGGGGCAATCGCTGACCGTCGAGGAAGATGTCGAGCTTTTCGTTGTAGAACGCGATAAGGCCGGCGACCGGTGCGACCTGGTACGCGGGGTACTCGTAGGTCCAGGCGATGTCCGGATGAACCGTGTCGCCGATTCGCGCGGACCAGTACCGCGACGTGATCCCCTTATAGGGGCAGACGGACTGGGTGCTGCTGGTGCCGAGACATTCAAACGAGACATCGGTGCGATCGATGTAGTACCGGGTTGGCAGCCCGGTTTCGAAAAGCAGGACGGGACTGCCGGTCTCGGCAAGTACGACACCGTCGATCTCGACCTTGACGTGGCGATGCGAGCGCAGCGCGTCGACTCTGACATAGGGGTTGCGTGGGTGGCCGATGATCTGTTCGTCTTCTTCGAACCACACAAGCGCGTCCCATTCGAATCGCACGTAGCCTGCGACCGGGCCGTCGGTGTCGTAGACACGCGCCGCGGCCTTGCGTGTGCACCGGTCGCTGGTCAACGAATGGAGCCGAGAAGGGCCAAACTGCTGTCGTTGTGGATGGTCGTCGTCCACGAGATGCTCCAGGCGTACGTCAGATACCGGGATGTAGTACTGCGGGTAGTAGGGCACCTCCCAGACGTAGCGAGCGCGGATCGTGTCGAAGACGAGTGTGCTGTCGAAATATCCGCGGACTCGGCGGGGTGCCGGCTCGATACGGCCCCGGTCTGCCGCCATTTGGGGATAGTCCCGATCGCGATTCATGGACTCGGGAATCATTGGTGCTCCTTGCAAATAGAACTTGTGGGGGCGCGCGGATTACGTGTTGGCGTTCGGGTTTTCCAGGACGATGGCCACGCCTTGGCCCGAGCCGACGCACACACCGATCACGCCGTAGCGGGCTTTGCGCTCGGCCAGCTCGGTCGCCAGGGTCAATACGTAGCGTGTGCCCGTGGCGCCGAAGGGATGCCCGATTGCCACGGCGCCGCCATTGGGGGTGAGTTTGTCGTCGGGGACCGTGAAACCTCCGAGCTGATTGGGCAATTCACGAAGCACGCCAAGCGCCTGGGCACTGAACGCCTCGTGGATTTCCCACACGTCGATCTGCTCCGGGGCCAAGCCGGCGCGCTTGAGCGCCAGCGGCACCGCCCACGCCGGTGCCAGACCCATGATCAGCGGATCAAGGGCGTACACCGCAGACGACACCACACGGGCCAACGGCTGGACACCAAGCTCGGAAGCGCGCTGTGCCGAGGCCATCACGATCGCGCTGGCCCCATCGGTCAGCGGTGTGGAGTTGGCCGCGGTCATCTGCGTGGTGCCCGGTTGGACCGGCAGCGCCGCCAGCTGCTCGGCGGTGGTGTCCGCACGGATGAACTCGTCATGTTCGAATGTGCGCGCCGGTGTCTTTTTCGTCGCCGCGATCGGCACCGGCATGATTTCTTTGGCCAGCCGCCCCGAATCGCGGGCCGCCTTGGCGTGCCGCTGTGAGCGCAGCGCAAACGCGTCGATCTCCTCGCGGGACAACGCGTAGCGGTCGGCCACGTTCTGTGCGGTCTCGATCATGCTGATGTAGGCGTTGCGGGCCAACAGTGCAGGGTTGGGCGGACCGCCGGCCCCGGCCCACATGGTGTCGAGCAGCAGCACCGGCCCGCGCGGGGCGAACGGTGCGTCACCCTTCATGTAGGCCCACCCCGAGCGTGACATCGATTCGACACCGCAGGCGATCCCAACGCCCAGATCACCGGCCTTGATCGCGTGGGCCAGATGGATGGTCGCGCTGAGCGACGAGGCGCAGAATCGGTTGATTGTGGAGCCGGCCACGCTGTCGGGAAACCCCGCGGCCAGCGCTGCCCAGCGGGCGACATCCCCCATGCCTTCATGGGCCGGGTTGACGCAGCCGGCGACGATGTCCTCGACCTGATCAAGAGCGACGTCGACGCGTTCACACGCGCCCTTCATGGTCATCCCGAGCAGATCATCGGCCCGGATGTGGGCCAGGGAACCCCCATAACGGGCGAACGGTGTGCGGACACCGCCGAGCACAAACGCCTCTGTCATCGTCGACTCCTAAAGACCATCCGTATCTTGTCAGGCCGTCCGCGTCCGGCTGCCCAATGACCCCAATGACAATGACAACGCATGCACTGCCGAGCGGCACTGCGCAGGACGTATCACAATTGACGCGGTTCTGGATCTGGTGGGCGACCGGCCGGCAATGATGCGCCGGAAGAGCAGGTAGCAGGGCAACCATGCCGTGGCATCTTGTATAGAAGGGGCCCGAAACCGTACCGTACCGATGTAGTTTTGTAGTCTCGGTTCGCCACTCGACGCTCAGTAGAGTCAACCTCGCCCGGGTGATCGTGTCACCGCTTATCGAAAGGCTAACGGGTGCGGAAGTTTTCGGTTGGCATCCTCGTCAAACGATGGTGGATGTTGCTGATCGCCGTGGCGGTCGTCGGGGTCGCGGGGTTTTGCGTGTATCGCCTGCATGGCATCTTCGGCTCTCACTACAGCACTTCGACTGCCAGCGCCTTTTCGAATGCGATCGTTCCTTTCAACCCTAAGCACGTGGTCGTTGAGGTTTTCGGCCCGCCGGGCTCCGTGGCGACGATCAATTATCTCGATGTCAACGTGCAGCCACAGCACGTTGACGACGTGCCCCTGCCATGGTCCTACGACGCCACGACGACCGACGCCGCGGTCTTCATCAACGTTGTGGCTCAAGGCAACAGCGATTCCATCGGCTGCCGGATCAGCATTGACGGCGAGGTCAAAGACGAGAGAACGGTCAACACAATGAACGCCTACGCCTACTGCCTGGACAAGTCCGGATGACCAACCATCACAATTTAAACCGGTCGTTGCCGCACACCATCGCGCGGACGATCCGCTGGCTTTCGGTCCCGATCGTGCTGTTCTGGCTGGCGGTCGCCGCGATGACGAACGTTTTCGTTCCGCAATTGGAGACTGTCGGTAAAGAACACAACGTGGCGCTGAGCTCCCCGGACGCGCCGTCGTTGAAGGCGATCAAACGAATCGGAAAAGTGTTCCACGAGTTCGATTCGGACAGTGCGGCGATGATTGTGCTGGAAGGCGACAAGCCGCTCGGTGCCGATGCGCACCGGTTTTACGACACCATCGTCAAGGAGCTTTCCCAGGACACCAAGCATGTACAGCACATCGACGATTTCTGGGGGGACCCGCTGACGGCGGCGGGCTCGCAGAGCACCGACGGCAAGGCGGCCTACGTTCAGGTGTTTCTCGCTGGTAATCAAGGCGAGTCGTTGTCTCTGGAGTCCGTCGACGCGGCCCGCAACATCGTGGACCACACGCCGGCGCCGCCCGGGGTCAAGGCTTATGTCACCGGCGCGGCGGCCCAAGTAGCCGATCAATTCGAAGTGGGCAGCAAAGGTACCGCGAAGGTCACCTTTGTCACGATCGTGGTGATTGCGGTGATGTTGCTAATTGTGTACCGCTCGCTGGTCACCATGATTCTGGTGCTTCTCACGGTCATCGTCGAGTTGGCCGCGGCCCGCGGAGTCGTCTCCTTGCTGGCAAACTCCGGGTTCATTGGGCTATCGACGTACTCGACGAACCTGCTCACGCTGCTGGTGATCGCCGCCGGAACGGACTACGCGATATTTGTTCTGGGCCGTTATCAAGAGGAGCGTCGCGTCGGCCAGGATCGCGAGTCGGCCTTTTACACCATGTTTCACGGGACTGCCCACGTTGTCTTGGGATCCGGGGTGACCGTTGCGGGCGCGGTTGCCTGCCTAATGTTTACCAGGACTGCGTATTTTCAGACCCTTGGCATTCCGGCAGCGCTAGGCATTCTTGTGGCGCTGGCGGCCGCGCTCACCCTGGCCCCCGCCGTGCTGGCCCTGGGTAGTCTTGCCGGTCTATTCGAGCCCAAGCACAGGGCGAGGACTTTTGGATGGCGACGGATCGGCACGGCCATCGTGCGCTGGCCCGGACCCATCCTGGTGGTGACGATCGCCGTGGCCCTGGTCGGTCTGCTCACCCTGCCCGGGTACAAGACCAGTTACGACGCCGGCCCCTATATGCCTGGCAGTGCCCCGTCCAACGTCGGTTACGCGGCCGCCGAGCGCCATTTTTCGAAGGCGCGGCTGAATCCTGAACTGCTGATGGTCGAGGCCGATCATGATCTGCGCAATCCGGCGGACATGATCCTCTTGGAGAGAGTGGCCAAGGCCGTCTTCCACGTCCCCGGTATCGCCCAGGTGCAATCCATTACCAGACCGTTGGGCACACCGCTCGACCACACCTCGATACCGTTTCAGATCAGTGCGGGAAACTTCGGCCAGATCGAGAACCTGCCATACCAGCAAGCCCGCGCGAAGGACTTGCTCAAACAGGTCGCCGAGATTGACAAAACGATCGGCATTTTGCACGAGCAGTATTCCGCGCAGCAGGTACTCAACGCCGCTACCGCCGACGAGACCGCAAGGTTTCACGACACGGTCGCCACGGTGCAGGACCTGCGCGACAAAATCGCCAATTTCGACGACTTCTTCAGGCCGCTGCGAAATTATTTCTATTGGGAACCGCACTGTTACGACATCCCGATCTGCTGGGCGCTGCGATCGCTATTCGATGCACTCGACGGCGTCGACGCGCTCACCGATCAGCTCGGCAACATCACGGCATCTTTGGACAAAATAAATGCGATCGAGCCGAAACTGCTGGCGTTGATCCCGCCCCAAATCGACACCCAGCAAGTCAATCGTGACCTCACGATGACGAACTACGCCACCACGTCGGGGATCGACAATCAGACGGCGGAAGCGTTGCAAAACGCGACCGCCCTGGGACAGGCGTTCGACGCCAGCAAAACCGACGACTCCTTCTACCTGCCGCCGGAGGCGTTTTCCAACTCCGAATTCCAGCGCGGCCTGAAATTGTTCATGTCGCCCGACGGCACCGCCGCCCGCATGACCATCACCCACGACGCCGATCCCGCCTCGCCTGCAGGCATCTCGCACATCGACGCGATCAAGCGTGCGGCGGAGGAGGCCGTCAAGGGAACGCCGCTGGCGGGCGCCAACCTCTACCTCGGCGGCACCGCGGCGACCTACAAGGACATCCAGGACAGCTCCAAGTACGACTTGATGATCGTTGCAATCGCCGCCCTCAGCCTGATTTTGCTCATCATGTTGATCATCACCAGAAGCCTGGTAGCCGCGCTGGTCATCGTCGGCACGGTGGCGCTTTCGTTGGGTGCCTCATTCGGCCTGTCGGTGCTGGTCTGGCAGGACATCCTGGGAATCCAGCTGTACTGGGTCGTGCTGGCGCTGACCGTGATCCTGCTGCTGGCGGTGGGATCGGACTACAACCTGCTGCTGATCTCCCGATTCAAAGAGGAGATTCCCGCCGGGTTGAAGACGGGCGTGATCCGCGCCATGGCCGGCACAGGCGCGGTGGTGACCGCCGCCGGCCTGGTGTTCGCCTTCACCATGGCTTCGTTCGTGACCTCCGATCTGCAGGTTCTGGGTCAGATCGGAACCACCATCGCCCTCGGCCTGCTGTTCGACACGCTGGTCGTGCGATCGTTCATGACCCCATCCATCGCGACACTCCTCGGGCGCTGGTTCTGGTGGCCGCAACGGGTACGTCCCCGCCCCGCCAGTGAGATGCTGCGGCCGTACGGACCACGCCCGGCGGTTCGTCAATTGCTCCTTTGGGAAGACGAATAACGGTCTCCCACGTCCCCTACCCGGTGGGTCGGGTGAGGCTGGGGATGATGACGTCGTCGACAAGGGCTTGCACGGTGTGCTGGGTGGGGAGCCGACCGGGGATGATGGACCGGAACACGAGGTAACCGGGCAGCACGTCCCAGAGTTCGTCGCTGATCGCCGCGGCGTCGATCTCGCCGCGGTCGACGGCCTGCTGCAGAATGTGGTGGATCAAGGCTTTGCGCTGCTCAATGAACCCGTGCTGCATGGCGTCGCTGAGTGCGCGGTTGCGTGACACCTCGACAAGCACCGCACGCATCGTGCTGGCATGCTGGCGGGCCTGCTGGCAGATCACCTCCCCCAGTCGCAGCAAATCGCCCCGCAGCGTGCCGGTATCGGGCGGCACGGCGACCTGGCGGATGCCATCGATGAACGCGGCCAACACCAATTCCGCTTTGGATGGCCAGCGCCGATACACCGTAGCCTTGCTGGCCCGCGCGGTAGCCGCCACCGCGTCCAGCGTCAACCGGTCGTAGCCGCGTTCCTGCAGCAGCCGAAGCGTCACCTCAAGCAGCTCGGTCTCCCGTGGCGACCACGGCGAGGACTCCGCGGCGCGATCGGCAATCTGGGTCACGGCATCAACGGTCACAGCATCAACGATAAGGCGCTTGCACCGTCCAACCCAGTACGATGGCCGCGAATTGACCCCGGCTT